>CACZAC010000005.1 GCA_902779125.1 uncultured Bacteroidales bacterium
TGTTAAATGTGAAGGCTTTGAAAGTTGTACTTCAAAACTCTACCATATTTGTACCGTTTAATATATAAATACCTGATGTTCAATAATTTACATTTTCTGTATCGGAAAATAATGTAATTAATTCTTGTCTTGCAATTGCCTAATTTCGCATGCCAGACTTTATACAATTCTTTTGTTTTTATGACTATAGAGAACCTTAGGAGCCTTATGTGTATCTCGGCTGATGCCAGTAAAGAGATCATCGAAGATAGATTTGTGCAAATTGCAGAAATCATAAAGAATTGTTGTGTTATTAAATACAAGCACGAGAAGTATCGTATCCTTGATTTTGAATTCTATTTCTATAACAAAAATCATCGGGACATTTCGGTTCACCCTAGAAAGTCTGAGGCATTATGTTGGTATTTTAATGATTTTGGCGGAATAGATTTAAACTTTAAGAGCGAAATTGAAAAGGAAGCTGAGAATTCTTTGAAATACAAACTCACTGAAGATTCCTACTTTGGTGGCATCCTTATTCGTCAGATTCAGAATACAAAGGATAAAATGATTTATGATGGTCCTTGGAAGGTGGAAGAGCTGTTTCGAGTAATCGATGCGGCATCCCAAGTGCAGAGCAATCCCATTTTAGAGATTGAATTGTTAAATCCAATAGCCTTTATGGAGCCCAAGGAAAGATGCAATTTATTGGGTAGCTACAAAGGTAGTGACAAGGAAAAGGCCAAAGCAAAAGCTGATAATAACCTTAAAGCTTCTTTTGCCGGCTATTCCGAATCAGATAAGAGTGAATTAGAGAATCAACTGGACTATTTCAGCAAATGCAAATATCGTTATTGCTGGGTGAAATCAAAGTAAAGACCGTCTAACTCGTTAGGATATTCCAGGTGGAGCAATTTAGTGCGCCGCCTTCATTGACGATACGTTCACAATTCAGCACGGGGTGGCATTGGCTTTTTGGATATGCTTCGATTATCTGCCTGAATGCCATTTCGCCTAATTTGTCATTTATCATCGGGACAAATATGTGCTGGCCCACATGCAAGAAATTGAGGTAGGCCCAACTCTTGTCAGTATAGGTGTCATAATGCAGTTCTGTGATGTTGAAATGAGGATTAAGCGCTGTCAGCAGTTTCTTATGTAATGACTTGTCAAAATCGCAGTAATTGTTGAGCAGCACGTTGTCGTCTCCCATATACCGCACCATACCGTCGGCATGCCCGTATTCTTCAAACACATCTTCAGGGATCAGCACAATTTCTGTCTCGAGCAATTGGCTTAAAGAATCAACAAGTGTTGCTTGTGGGACATGGGGGTTCTCCCTGAATATTTTGTCAGTCATAATTGCCTTATCTCCACAACTAATAATGTTGCCACCATCTACGACCAAATCAGTATCAATTACCGTTAATCCAAGTTCAGAAAGGATAGCATTAGTGTCAGGCTTATATTTAGGATAATCCCGTAAATAGTCGGGACTATAGTTAAAACTTACATACTTGTTCTCACTCACCTGCACTGGCATATAGTCACGTGCCCAAATGTGTAGTGGGGAACTTGTGCATGGTAGTTGAGCCCACTCTACATGCTGTTGATCTAACGTCGTGAGAAGAGATTCGAGAACTTGACAATATGCACGCGAATTTAATCCCTGTGCTATATAAACTTTATTTGTCTCAAAATTACTAATCATTTAAAATTCAATATATTATAATCGTTTACCTTCAACCGCAAAGGTCAAAAAAATCAATCAAACGAGCAAACATCTTTTGTTAAAACTTGCGAAGATTTCGCAAAGAGTTATTTATAATATTTAGAGTCAGAAATATCAGTCAACAGTTTCTATTGATGGTGTTATTTATTTATCACCTCAGGCGAAATCTATCTGTTTTTGGTTAGATTTCGCCCGAAAAGGTCTTGTTATTGTCAAAGGTTTGTTGTGACTTCACCGCAGAAACAAGCCAAATAATCGAATGATAATGTAGCAAATGAAGATTTGGCATTCTACTGCAAGTTGGAATCATGCAAAGAGCAAGTTTAGATTCAGGCGATATTATAGTCTGATATTGCTATTTCGTTGGAAAAATAGCATCTAACTGTATTTTAGTTATGGGATTTCTTTTCGTGTGGTGAAAACATGAACGTCGGTTAATGGCCCTTATCTGGGACAATATGCCCGATATCTGTCAGGCGCTGGCGTACGAGGTCAAGAGGGACCTCACGGGGATCGACCTTGTTGGCAGCAGCGAGGGCGGCGACAACCCCGGCAGCCTGCCCCATCGCCATGCATGACGCTTGGACACGCAAGGCAGAATTAGCGCCGTGGTCGCTCGAGACTGCGCGTCCAGCAACAAGCATGTCAGGAACACCCTTAGGCAGCATGGCACCAAGCGGCACCGCACCGACTCGGCCATTCTCATGGAAGACAAGACGGGCGCCACTACTCCCTGCATTGTGCTCGTCCACCATCCAGTATGACCATGAGAGTGCATCGTCAGGCACGTAGCCTTCAAGATATTCGCTCTCGGTTATTGTCTTCTCGCCGACGACACGATAGGTCTCGCGCACGCCGACTTCGCTCGCGCAGGCCACAAGTTCGACATTTTCCAGTCCTTTCTGTCGTCGGATAAATGTCAAGACACGATCCCGCGCCTCTATACCCCTGCGGTTCGTTTCAGCGCGTGCCTCTGGTGTGGAATTATCAGCCAGCGGAATGTAGCACCCGGAGCCTCCTCCCTTGCGAATGAAAAACGGCATACCAACATAGACATCCGTCGGTAGCAGTTCGCCATCGGCAATCGCCTGTTTGTGTGCTCTATTCACGGCCTCGGCGTCAAATTCCAAGCCCTGTGAGGAAATCCAAAAGAAATAGGAGCCAGGTTGACGGATGTCGTCTGAGGGCTTAACGCGCTCAGCACCCGCCAATGCAGCCACCGTCGCATTGCCTGTTGCGTCCACTACCTGCCGTCCCATGACTGGTCCGACCCGCCATCCACAGTCAACACGTTCGACAGTGGTCACCTCAACATTCAAAATGAGGTCCACACCCGCTTTGCGTAAAGTTTCCTCGGCTACGCGGGAATAAATATCGGGGTCAACATGGACACAACTCTCCATCCATTTGTCCGGTTCCTGCTTGGAAAAATCGGGCAGGCTACCATGGGCTGCGGCAACCGCCTCGGTTACCAAGTCCCATACCGGGCCCGAGATGATTTGTCGCCGCCATGCATAGAAAAGCCCTATGTCGCACACCTCGGCCTGAACTGTCGTTCCGCCTATTCTTGAATCGCGTTCTACGAGCGCTGTTCGCGCTCCGACTTTGGCCGCTGCTAGTGCAGCTCCGATGCCGGCAGGACCACCGCCAACAACGACGACCTCATAGACTGGTGTATCCACCTTCACGTCACTGGTTGCAAGTGGTAACGGCTGTCCCCAAGAGACAAGGGCAAGCAGCATGAATGAAAGCGTTATAATAATTCTTCTACCGATAGCCATCGTTGGAACTGTACTGATTGTTCTCTTCTATAAAATCACTCAAACATGAATGATTCATGCAGTTTCTTCGCTTGTTCGTCTGTTAGCAACTGACCTGAATGTCCTTTTCCCCATTCTATTTCAGGAAGAACGGAACTCAGTTGCTCGATAGTGATATAGGGGTAGTCAGGGTCGCAGGGATGCTCAATGCTGATATCCACATAGTGGCGTTTCTTGTCTGTTCCAGCCCAATCGTCATCCTCGTATGGATCGCTTAGGAAATGCCCAAGGAACACCACACCGTTAGGGCCATCACCAACGCGAATCATATAGTATTCGTCTCCATTCTCGGCGTGTTCCCATTCATATATGCTCCAATTGCCTCGAAACCCCATTGGCCACTTCTTTAAGGCCATACGGAAATCCTCAATCTTGCTGCTGCTGATTTCCGGGTTCCATCTCATGATGTATGTTTTCATAATTCTTCAGTTTCTTGTATCGTTGCAAACAACATGCTATTTGATTACGCCACACCAACCGCCATTACGGACGAGGTGAAGATGTAACTGGGTCTGCGGGGTTACTGTCTGCTCACCCTTCTTATAGTCCACAGCGATGCGATGGGCATTTCGACCGTCCTGGAAATAGGTTAAGTGACCAGGTTTAGTCAAGAAGTCAAGTGAGATGGTCAAGTCAAGGGGCTGCTTTCGCTCTCCTGTGATGGCACCGATGAACCACTGGTCACCCTTTCGTTTGGCAACAACATAGTAGTCGCCAGCCTTTGCAGCAAGTATGCGGGTGTCGTCCCAGGTCGTGGGCACCGAAGAAATAAACCTCGCACACTCCTCTTCACGCAGATACCGGGTAGGACTGTCGGCGAGCATCTGCAAGCCGCTTTCGAAGCAGACGTAGAGTGCCATCTGATAGGCGCGCGTGCCACCGCCCATCGGCAGGGAACCAGTTCCCCAATTGTCCTCGGGTTGGGCATTCTGCATTGCGCCCGGTGTAAAGTCCATAGCCCCCACGGCGTTACGCATAAACGGTAACCAAATGCTGTTCTTGGGCTCACAGCCAGCACATTGCTCCAGTCCAAGCACACCTTCATAGGACAACAGGTTGGGCAATCGCTGCTCCAGTCCCGAGGGTTTGAATGCGCCATGGAAATCCACCATCAGTTTGTACTTGGCACACTCGCGGACTATGCGCTCATAATAATTGACCATCCACTGGTTGCTGTGATCCATGAAGTCGATTTTCAGTCCTTTAACACCCATTTGTGCATAATAAGGAATCAAGTCCATGTGATGCTCTACCGTGAGCCACGACAGCCACAGCCATACACCCACACCCTTCTGGCGACCATAGTCCACCAGTTCCTGCACGTCAATCTCGTCACGTGTGGTAAAGGGGTCTTTCACGCTCTTGGTCCATCCCTCATCAAGCAAAATATACTCCACACCTAAATCCGATGCCACATCAATGATGTATTTGTAGGTATCGTTGTTGATGCCCGTTTCAAAGTCTACGCCCCACACGGTCCAGTGGTTCCACCAGTCCCAGTTCACTTGACCGGGCTTAATCCATGACACGTCATCGAGTTCACATTTGCCACCCAGCACGACTTCCATCTGGTTCCCTGCTATCGTAGCATCGTCGCCGATGACAGCAAAGCGCCAGGGTAACGTGCGTCGCCCGTCAACGCTGGCAGCGATGCAGTCGCGTTCCTTGGTAATCTTCCAGCTGCGGTCACCACTGGGCTCCCATGCCTCGGGTGATTTGGGGAAAATTGATGAAAAACCATTCTTGCCATTAGGTGCCAGAAAGATATGGGGATAATCGCGGACATCACTCTCAGAAAAGAGTATTTTGGTTCCCCGTGGACTTTCAAGCAGGATGGGCAGATAGGTCATTTCGTCCCCGACCTCCAGTTCGGACGTGGAGATGTGAGTGTAAGGCTTCTCGCACGACATGGCATAGGTGTTTGTCTTCGAGATATGGGCAATGAAGGGCTCTGGAAAATTCAGTTCCACGCCTTCGTCCACCACATCCACCTTTCCCTTACCCTTGTTGATATTGAAACGGTAGGCGATGCCGTTGTCATAAGCACGGAAATCCACGCCGATACCACCCTTGAAGGTCAATGACAATTGATTAGCCCTGTTGGGTACCGTGGCATACTTCATGGGCACTACAGGTTTGATGACCTCATCAACCTTAGAGCGCTTGAGGCCCTTGAGAACAGGGCTTTGGCCAAACCGCTCCTTGCCCACTTGCAAGGTCAGGACATTGTCCTTCAACACCTGCTCCTCACCATAATAGACACTATACAGCAATCGGTCACCGATGGTGACTTCAATTCTGATGTTTCCATTAGGGGAGATGACTGTTTCTTCTCTTGGCGCAGCAGCGGCAATCAAACTGAATACTGCCAGCAGCATTAATGACAATAATTTCTTTTCCATGTTGCAGTATTATAGAGTTTTTTGCAAAGATAGTGTTAGTCTAAGACAGAACAAAAAGAATTCATTCTTAATTTTGAGGACTTTTTAAAATAAGTACTTAATACCATAATCAATGTTCCAAAATCTTCTGCATCGGCAAGTGAGGTCTTAGGAATAAGTCAGACAGAATTAAAAAAATCCACTATAGAAAGTGGATTAAGTGATTATTGTTTTTTGCTCTCTGTAATTACAGCCTAATAAAGGGTTTGTCTCCTATAATTGCAGCATATCGGGGATACTGAGATTTATACAAGCTGTTAGATGGCAGTCCTTCAAGATTCAGAATCGAATAAATCTTCTCTGCCTTCGACATCTGCAGCATGTAGACGAATGTCATCAGATTTACTTTGTCTCCTATCTCTGCATTCATAATATGTCCAACACCGTCAGGGTCGCATATCTGATACCCTTTTTCTTCAGCGATTCTGAGGAACCTGACGCTATCTGAATACACGATAGTCGGCACATCCGAATCACTTTCACATTCAGCAATCTTATCGAGAACAGACTGAATGATGTGTTCCTGAACCTCTTTGGGGAATGGCGCGTTATAATCAGCATCTTCCATTTGGCCCAATGCATTGATAAAACGGACATTCACGACGGCATATTGTTCAGGAACAACAATTTGTGACAGTGCATCCAATACTTTGGGGCTTGGCTTGAACATATCCCAAAACAGTTCTCTCCACACCCTTTGCCAATCCTGGACACCTGTCATTTCTATAAGGTTTTTCCCGATATATTCTTTACAGATATATTGAATACCTTTCTTGAACTTAGGAAAGTCAGTAAATGGCGGGAAGTAGGTGATGTGCCTTTTTTTCCAGGGGAGGCGGGTGATATCTGAAAAATCAGCCGCCCAGTCAATTTTATTGGGCAACAGGAAATCCCTCATGTCAAATCCGGCATGATGTATGAACTTGAAATTTATACCGTTTTGTTGGGCGACATAACATAACCCAATGGCTGTTTTCAGCCTGTCGGTAATGCCACAATGGGAATTACTGTCATCAATGATCAAATAAATACCATCCAAAGTGAGTCGATTTTTTGTATAACGTAATCTGTTTACAAAGATATGCTTTTTTGATGAAATCACCAAATTATTGTAAGCTTATTTGCTTTAGAAAAGCCATGAAGATATAGTATACTTCTGACCTCTAGCTCGAGTTTGCTGGCAAGTTGCAATCCTTGAAAGAGGCATACTATACGGAGCCAGTGGTAAGTGACTTTCGATGCGTCATCTTTATTGAAGAACTCCCCCCTAAAAAAACGCATATTTTTAGATAGAATCATCAATGATGATTATTTCTATTCGTGCGAAATCTATCTGTTTTTGGTTATATTTCGCCCGAATAGGCCTTGTTATTGTCAAAGGTTTGTGTGATTCTATAGCACAAACAAGTCAAGTGACTAATTCGGAGGTTAGGAAGTTTTGCGTTTGAGTTTGTTTTTTAGGCGTTTGTAGCCCTCAACGCCGAGGATGGTCAGGCCTCCGTATTGGCAAGTTTTTGCCAGTCCGAAAAGGATGGTCCATAATATGCCCTTTGCCGAAACGCTGATGGGCAGCAGCATTTGGGCAAAGGACAGTATATAGAACGGGATGCAGCACAACAACACGATGACACCGGTCCTGAAAGAGAGTGACTGCAGCCAGGACTTCAACTTGTGCCACACGTGCAGAACTGCTTGTTTAGGTGGACGGGAGGGCATTATATAATCTTCTCAGCCATTCGTTTGCCGGCATCGTAGGCTGCCTGCAGGTCTTGCTCCCAATGCTCGTCGCGATAGTTGCGCTTGGCTTCCTCGGAGAAGCCTGCCAGTTCAAAGTTATCGTAATTCTTCACCTGATAGGTGTTGTAGGCGTAGAGGCGTTCGGGCTCGCCAAGGGCAGCCTTGATGCAATACTCCATCGAGCCGTAGCCCTGACTGTTATTCCGCTCGGGCGATCCGTTCATGGTTTCCAACAGCACTACGGGCATGCGCTTGGGGGCCGTCATGCTGTAGTCGTTATAGGAAAGCCAGGGGAAAGCCAAGCGCTCCAAGAATGTCCTCATTTGGCCCGTCACGTCGCCAAAGTATATCGGCGAGCCGAGCACCAGACCGTCGGCCTGAGCAATCTCTTCCAGGATAGGAGTCAGCGCATCCTTGAACTTGCAGACGTTGGACGCCCTGCCCTTGATTTTACATGCCATGCACGACATGCAGCCCTTGTAATCGAGGTCATACAGGCGCACGGTCTTGACTTCAATCTCACTGTTCACCGAGCTTGCGCCCTCGGCAAATTTCTTCAGCATCGAGGCTGTATTGAAAATCTTTCTCGGACCTCCATCGATAATGATAATCTTCTTCATGATGGTATAGTTTTTTGTTCGTTATTTAGTTGTTTTCTCTTTATGGTTATCAGCAGAATTCCTACTAGAAACAAGACAATGCTGCCGACAACAACTTTGGCGTCGGTTAGAATGATAAGCGGTGTTTTCGACATCTGCAAGTCGCCGAGACCTAGCCAGCAATAAACAGCAAGCAGTGTTACCGTCAGATTGCTGCCAGCATGGAGTGCCACGCTATTCCAGATGTTTCGCGACCAGATAAATATCATCCCGTAGAACATAGCATCAATGAATGCACCAAGGAAATTCCTCACGTGGAGCATGCCAAACAATATGGCCATCACCACACAGACCATCACTTGTGCGCGACGGCTGCGGAAGGGAGATATGGCCATTTGCCTGAAGCACAGTTCTTCGAGTATTGGGGCAAGCAGCACGGCATGAACACTGGACAACAGGTCCTCACGCAGTTCTGGAGTCGTGTAGGTGATTGGCTCCATCTGCACTGAATGTACGAGCCTCATGAGACCGTATATGATATATTCCTTCGCGACAAACCAGAGTGGAGCGATTAACAACAACCCGACAATGACAAGTGCCATTGGTCGTTTGAACTGAAATTGTTTGGCATCAGGGAACAACTTCGGCTCTACCCGTTGAACGAGAAATAGTGTCAGCCCGATTCCCGTCAAAGTGAGCAGCCACGACAGTAACTCGCCGCCAAAACCTGGCGAGTTACCGTCTATCGGCATTGCAGTGACAACGATGAGTGCAGTGCCGTATGTCGCCGCGAGTATCGGCATCAGGGGCTTGAGAAGGCTGACAATTTTGTTCATCCCAGTAAAAAACAGTTGTCCCAGTTTGTGGTTCTCACTTTAATTGAGCGCCATCGGCGAACGCTTTGCCTACCGTCTTGCCCAACTGGATGTAAGTGTTGTGAACGGGGTCAAAAGTGATGAGTTCCATCTTCTCCACATCGGGTTTGCCGTCGGCAGCCAGGAATTTCTCATCGCAGAGGATGTTGACGATTTCGGCCACAAGATTGTATCCCGCTTCCGACTCATCGAGCTTTTCCTTCAAGCGGCATTCCAGGGTCATCGGGAACTCTTTAAATACAGGAGCATTCACATTGGGCGCTTTCTCGGCAGTCCAGCCCGTCTTCTCCATCTTGTCGGGTGTGTTGCGACCGCTCACGATGCCCACAAAGTCAGCGGCTACCATAGTGCCGACAGTGGCAAAGGTAACAGTGAAGTCGGCATTGTCCTTGAGGTTATCGGTCGTGGCATGTGAACCGAGCGAAATCATGATTTCTTTCATGTCCCACTGGCCGCCCCATGCCGCGTTCATGGCGTTGGGCTTGCCGTCCTTGTCATAAGTGCCGATAATCAGTACGGGTTGTGGAAGCATCCACGCATTAGAATTGAAACTTTTCATTGCAATACTTATATTACTTGATATACTTTACTTTAGACGCATCGCGGGGCTTCGCATCAGGCTGCTCGTCAGGATAGCCGATGGCGAGGATGTAGTTCAGTTTGTAGCCCTCGGGAATGTCGAGACGGTCAAGGAAGAATTTGGCGTCGGCATTCGCGTTCAGGAAACGCACGGGACCGCCCAGGCAGCAGGTGCCGAGGCCCATCGACTGAGCCGCCAGCATCATGTTCTCGCCCAGCAAGCCGGCATCGAGTTCACCGCCACCTTCGGCGGGCGTGCAGACGCAGATGAGGTTAGGGGCATTGCGGAACATGTTCTTGAAGTCCTTGTCACGCTTCACCTGCTCGGGATTATTGCGTTTATAGACCTCTGTCACGTCGGCAATCAGCTGCTGGTCTTCCACAACGCGGACAATCCACGGCTGGCGGTTCATGCCGCTCGGGGCATTGATGCCTGCACATACCACCATCTCCAGTTTCTCATGCTCGACAGGCTTGTCCAAATACTTGCGGATAGAGCGACGGGCCATGATGCTGCTCAGGACTGGGTTCATTTCAATCTCAATGGCGGCATCAATGTCAGTCATCTTGTCTGTGGGCTCATAACGCTTCACGACACGTCCATCGCGCGATACCAGGAACTTGGTGAAGTTCCACTTGATGTCACTCTTCTTGTCATAGTCGGCATCCTGCTTGCGCAGCATCTCGTCCATGAACTTGCCACGCTGGTCGTTGAGGTCAAAACCGCCGAAGCCCTTCTGTGCTTTCAGATAGGTGAAAAGGGGCGACTCATTGGCGCCGTTCACGTCAATCTTGTCAAACTGCGGGAACTGGATGTTGAAATTGGCGGTGCAGAACTGGTGTATCTCCTCAATCGTGCCGGGAGCCTGCTCGCCGAACTGGTTGCAGGGGAAATCGAGAATTTCAAAGCCATCGGCATGGTATTTCTCGTAGAGTGCCTCCAGCTCATCATATTGGGGTGTGAAGCCGCAACGGGTGGCGGTGTTCACAATCAGCAGCACCTTGCCCTTGTAGTCGGCAAGTGACACGTCATTGCCCATGTCATCTTTCACTTTAAAGTCATAGATACTTTGGGCCGATACACCCAGTACGCTCATGATAGCCATAACGCCTAAAATCACTTTTTTCATATTCGTTACTGATATTTGGTGAATTGATATTTCTTGCGGAGTTCATCCTTTTGCTCGTCGCTCAGGCTGGTAAAATAGCCTTTCCAGCCTGGGCAGAAGTTGATGTGCCACCGCCAGAAGCGACCCAGCAGGGAATTGGGCTTCTGGTCGTAGTGTGCACGGAATTTGCAGTTTTCGCATTGATGTGCCATAATTCCTTTATTTTTTAAACGTGTTAATAATTGAGTCAAGTTCTTGAACAAGGCGCTGGTAATCCTCAAGTTTCAGTGGGCATGAAGCGAGTTGTTCACTCATGCCGGTTGGGATGAGGTCATAGGCTTTCTGTTCCATCTCACGACCTTTTGCGGTAAGGCTGACGATGTGTTGACGTTTGTCTTGCTCCCCTCTTTTGCGGCTGATGATTCCCAGTTTCTCCATGCGTTGGAGCAGAGGCGTGACGGTGTTGGTTTCCAGCATCAGCCTATGGGCGATGTCGTTCACGGGCTGGCAATCTTTCTCCCATAGCACCATCAGCACCAGATACTGCGGATAGGTAATACCCAGTTCCGTCAGCATTGGCGTATAGGCCTGTGTGACCAATCTTGCTGCCGTATAGAGGCGGAAGCAGACTTGATTATCTAATTGTAACTCTGCGTGCATGTCAATGTTTTAAGCCAACATGGCCTCGACGTCTTTCTCAAAATCCTTGGGCTCGGTGGTGGGCGCATAACGCTTGATGGTCTCGCCGTCCTTCGAAATCAGGAATTTGGTGAAATTCCACTTGATGTCACTGTCCTTCTCCACACTGTTGCTGAGGGTCTTGAAGAGCAGTGAGGCACCTTTGGCCTTAATGCCGTGGTACTCCTCGGTAGGAGCCTGAGCCTTCAGATACTCGAAGATGGGTTCAGCGGCAGGGCCGTTCACATCGATTTTCTTCATAATCTGGAAGGTTACGCCGTAGTTCAACTGGCAGAATTCCTCAATCTCTCCGTCTGAGCCGGGATCTTGCTCCTTGAACTGGTTGCAAGGGAAGCCGATGATGACCAGTCCCTTATCTTTGTACTTCTGGTTGAGTTCCTCCAGCCCTGCGAATTGGGGCGTAAAACCGCACTTGCTGGCGGTGTTCACAATCAACAATACCTTGCCCTCAAAATCCTTGAAGTCAATCTCTTTACCTTTGCTCGTCAGAGCCTTAAAATCATAAATCTTTTCCATTTTTGTCTCTTTTAATTGCTGTTTATATCGTTTACGATGCAAAGTTACACCAAATAATTTATATCGCAAGCGATTTATTCCTAACTTTAAGATAGTTTAACAATATATCGCACACGATATTTTTTTGTCATCAAGTTGATTGGATTTTCGGTGCTTTTTCCTGTTTTACCGCATTTCGAATACGATTATTAGGAAATAGTCGTATCTTTGCGACAATATCAACTCAGAACCAATAATACCAATACAAACGTCTCAATTTTTTGTTCAATGAAATTATCTCAAGAAAAGAAAAAGAAATATCAGATAGTCACGTTGATTTTCTCACTACTGTTGGGGGTGGGAGTCACAGCCTTTGTTGCACTACAGATGAAGTTAGTTGTTTATGAAGGTGTGATTGGGATGATTATCGATTCGTTGATCGTAGCGGGATTATCATGGTTGAGTATCCGTTTGGCTTTTGCCCAATGGAAAAATAGCCACTGGATGTTATTGGCGATGAAGATGGTGCTCCTTTTTTGTGGGATGATAACTGCACTCTTTTTGATTATGATGTTGATTTCTTCACATTTCTACCAAGACATTGAGGCTTATCCTCTGGTGGTGATACACATCATTTGGTTTGGAGGAGTGTTCCTATTGGCTATTGTTCTGATGATTCCCTTCGGTTTTCTCTCTCATTGGCTGTCACGGTTGTCATCAACCAAGAGTCAAGAAAACCAGTTGATAGAAAAAAACGACATCACAGGGACTGGTCTTAACGAAAATAAGGAGGAATAGTTCATCCAACTGTGCTGCGTTTAGTTGGTGTTTATCATCTCAGCAGTTTTTCTTCTAAAAATTTTCAGTTCAGTGGGCTAAACTGCTGAATTGTTGCTATATTTGTTCCCGTAAATTGATTATCAAATGCCATAATGGGAATGAATTTTAAAGATAAAATAGCGGTCGTAACAGGCGGCGCACAGGGCATAGGGCGCTGCATAGCCGAGGAGTTCCTCAAGGCAGGTGCGCACGTCTGCGTGATTGACAAGCAGCCTGGAAATCACTTCGTGGGTGATATCGCTGACAAACAAGTGCTGGAGCGTTTTGCCCGCGAGGTCATCCAGAAATATGGTCGGGTGGACTATCTCATCAACAATGCCCTGCCACTGATGAAGGGGATTGATGAGTGCAGCTATGAGGAGTTCCAGTATGCGATGAGCGTTGGCGTCACTGCTCCGTTCTACCTCTCCAAACTCTTCTCTTCTTACTTTGCCGAGGGGGCAGCGATTGTGAACATTTCCTCTTCACGTGACCGAATGAGCCAACCTCAGACCGAGAGCTACACCGCTGCCAAGGGCGGTATTGCAGCACTGACCCATGCGCTGGCGGTCAGTCTTGCTGGCCGTGTCAGGGTCAACTCCATTTCTCCAGGCTGGATTGACACAGCTTATACCGTTTATGAAGGCCCCGACGCCACTCAACAGCCCGTCGGCAGGGTAGGTAATCCCATGGATATCGCCAACATGGTGCTGTTCCTCTGTTCAGACAAGGCGACCTTCATCACGGGCGAAAACATCTGTATTGACGGTGGCATGACCCACCAAATGATTTATCATGGCGATCATGGTTGGAAATTAAATAAATGAATGATGAGACAGAAATATATCATAGCACTTGTTTTGGGGTTATTTTCGCTGATGTCGTTTACCGCATTGGCGCAGTTTAATTGGCCTTATACCATTAAGGACGGGACGATTGTGACCGAGGTGCCAGAGCGACCTGCGGGCCAACGGTCGGCGCTGGGGCTTACAGTTGAGAAGATACCTGTCGTGAGGGTAGCCTTTGTGGGGCTGGGCATGCGCGGACCCGACGCAGTGGAGCGCTGGACCCATATCCCGGGCATCGAGGTGAAGGCCCTGTGTGACCATGAGCGCGACCGTGCCGAAGCCTGCCAAGACATCTTGCGTAAGGCATCGATGCCCCCCGCCGACATTTATTACGGCGAAGAGGGCTATAAGGATTTATGTAAACGCACCGACATCGACCTGGTGTATATCGCCACCGACTGGCTTCACCACTACCTGATTGCCCGCGAAGCCCTCGAGCATGGCCATCACGTTGCAATCGAGGTGCCCTCGGCGATGAACATGACCGAGATTTGGTCGCTGATTAACCTGAGCGAGAGCAAGCGTCTGCACGTGATGATGCTCGAGAACTGCTGCTATGACTTCTTTGAGCTTAACTCGCTCTACATGGCTCAAAGGGGTCTGCTGGGCGAAGTGATTTATGTGCAGGGAGCCTACCGCCACGAACTGTCACCCTATTGGGACGAGTACTGGAAACGTGGCGCCGATGACAAACTCGGATGGCGACTCGACTATAACAGCAAGTTCCGCGGCGACGTTTATCCCACCCATGGCCTGGGCCCCATCGCCCAAGTGCTTAACCTTCATCGCGGCGACCGCATGAGAACGCTAGTGGCGATGGATACCCGCTCCTTTAATGGCCAGGAACTGTTTAAAGCTCGCACAGGCGAGTATTGTCCGGAATTCAAGAACGGTGACCACACCACTACTCTCATCTCAACCGAGAGAGGCAAGGTCATCGAGATTCACCACAACGTGATGACGCCGCAGCCCTATAACCGCATGTACCAGCTCACGAGCACCAAGGGTTTTGTCAACAAATATCCCGTCGAGGGATTTGCGCTGGCCGCCGAGGTAATGAAAAAGGCCGGTGTCAACGTCAGCAAGGACTATACGGGCCATTCCTACCTGAGCAAAGAGGATACCGAGGCGCTCCTGCAGCGGTTCACCTCGCCGCTTGTGAAACGCTACGGCGAGGAGGCCAAGGAAGTGGGTGGTCATGGTGGCATGGACTTCATCATGGACTCGCGATTGGTCTACTGCCTCCAGAACGGGTTACCGCTCGACATTGACGTGTATGACCTGGCCGAATGGTGCTGCCTGGCAGAATTGGGCAGCCTCTCGATGGACAACGGCAACAAGCCTGTACAGGTGCCCGATTTCACCCGAGGCGAGTGGAGCAGGTTCCGTGGCTACCGTCATGCCTGGGCCAAGCCCGAGGACGAGGCTGCGACACGTGCCGCGGCTATGGAATTCACCAAGCAACTGAAAGCCAAGGGCGCCAAGTATTGGGAAAAACATTAGAAATTAGGAGTAAGAAGTTTAATTTTCTAGTTTTTCTAGAGTATCTAGAACTTCTAGATTATCTAGAGTATCTAGAAACTAAAAAAAATGGGACTAATAATGGAGAATATCGACACTGCCGGCATTCTGGCGCAATTTGAAATAAAGGGTATGGTCAAGGACGTCAAGCCTTTGGGCAACGGACTCATTAACGACACCTACCATGTGATTACCGAGGGCACCGCGCCCGACTATGTGCTCCAGCGCATCAACAACGCCATCTTCCAGGACGTGGACCTGCTGCAGCACAACATCGAGGTGGTGACGGCACACATCCGCTGCAGGCTAGAAGCCTGCAATACCGACGACATTGACCGCCGTGTGCTGCAATTCGTTAAGGTCCGCAGTGGCAAGACCTACTACCGCGACGAGGCCGACCGCTACTGGCGTGTGATGGTATATATCCCCGATACTGTCACCAACGAGGCTGTCACGCCCGAGAGCGCCTATGACTGCGGCAAGGCTTTCGGCAACTTCGAAAAAATGCTGGTCGATGTGCCAGAAGCGTTGGGCGAGACTATCCCCGACTTCCACAACATGGAACTGCGCATGCGCCAGCTGCGTGAGGCTGTCGCTAACAATGCTGCTGGTCGCCTTGACGAGGTGCGCGACATCGTCGACGAACTGGAGCGCGATGCCAACGATATGTGCCTGGCCGAACGGCTTTACCGCGAGGGCCGGTTGCCCAAACGCATCTGCCACTGCGACACCAAGGTCAATAACATGCTGTTTGACCAGCAAGGCAGGGTGCTGTGCGTTATCGACCTCGACACGGTGATGCCGTCGTTCATTTTTTCGGACTACGGCGACTTCCTGCGCACTGGTGCCAATTTCACCGCCGAGGACGACCCCGACCTGTCACGTGTGGGTTTCAACGAGGAAATTTTCAAGGCCTTTACAACAGGTTATTTGGAGTCGGCTCGCGACTTCCTCATGCCTATTGAGATGGAGATGCTACCCTATGCCGTGGCGCTGTTCCCCTTCATGCAGTGCGTGCGTTTCCTCGCCGATTACATCAACGGTGACACCTACTACAAAATCAAGTATCCCACCCACAACCTTGACCGCACCCGCAACCAACTGGCCCTCTACCGCGACGTGCGCCGCCACGACCAGATGATGACCGACTTCATCCACACCCTGCTGTAATCTGCGATGTGGAATGCCCCTCGCTAAGACGCTAAATTTTCAGACAATTTGCACAGCATTAATGTCAACTTGGACAAGTGATGACATGGGATTTGCACTACATCCTGCGGATTCTACACCAATGCGTTTTTTACTGGACGCTAATTAATTAATTTGTCATTTCGTTTAACTTGCATGAATTTTTCGTATCTTTGCGACATGATGAATCACACCTAAGTGAAGAATCATTTAATCAAATTAATCCGAAAAAGAACCAGAAGAAAAAGAAATGAGTCATGCATATTTGTTAGGCCTGGATGTGGGCAGCAGTTCGGTAAAAGCTTCGTTGGTCGATGTGGAGACGGGCTGTTGTGTGGCATCGGCTTTTTCTCCGGGACAGGAGGCTCCCATCAAGGCTGTGAAACCCGGGTGGGCCGAGCAAGACCCTCGTTCATGGTGGGATTATGCCAAGCAATCGCTTGTTCAGTGCTTAAAACAGGCGGATGCAACAGGTGAGGATATCAAGGCCATCGGCATCAGTTACCAGATGCATGGGCTGGTGTGTGTGGACCGTGACCTGCAGCCTGTGCGCGACAGCATCATTTGGTGCGATTCCAGGGCGGTGCCTTATGGTGAGCGGGCGATGCAGGCATTGGGCAAGGACTGGTGCTTGGAGCATCTGCTCAATTCGCCGGGCAATTTCACTGCAGCCAAGCTGGCGTGGGTCAAGGAAAATGAACCCGATGTGTACAGGCGCATCTACAAGGTGATGCTCCCGGGCGACTACATCGCCATGCGACTGAGCGGTAAGCCTGCAACGACCATCAGCGGCTTGAGCGAAGGCATCATGTGGGACTTCAAGGCTGAGCGGCCTGCCGTTGAGCTGCTGGACTACTACGGCTTTGACCACTCGCTCTTGAGCGAAACGGTGCCTACCTTCGGCATTCAAGCCACAGTGTCGCTTCAAGTGGCCAACGAGTTGGGCCTCAAGGCCGGGACACCGATAGGCTACCGTGCCGGGGACCAGCCCAACAATGCCTTGTCGCTGAGCGTGCTCAATCCTGGCGAGGTCGCTGCTACGGCAGGCACCTCGGGCGTCGTGTATGGTGTTCTGGGCGAGGTCAATCGTGACCCGTTGAGCCGTGTCAACACCTTTGCCCATGTGAACTATTCGGCCGACCTTGACCGCCTGGGCGTGCTGTTGTGCATTAACGGCACTGGCATCCTCAATGCCTGGATGCGTCGCAATGTGACTTCAGGTCTTTCCTATCAAGAAATCAATGACCTCTGCGCCTCGGTGCCCATCGGCAGTGATGGCGTGACGGTCATCCCCTTTGGCAACGGTGCTGAGCGTGTGCTCGAGAATCGTGAGACGGGATGCTCGGTACACGGGCTGGACTTCAACCGTCACAACCGCACCCACCTGCTGCGCGCGTCACAGGAGGGTATCGTGTTCAGTTTTGCCTATGGCATGGAAGTCATGCGAGAGATGGGCATGGACATCAGCACCATCCATGCGGGAAAGGCCAACATGATGTTGAGTCCCGTCTTCCGCCAGACCTTGGCTACCGTGAGCGGTGCGACCATCGAGCTGCATGATACCGACGGCAGCGTGGGTGCCGCACGTGGAGCTGGAATCGGAGCAGGAATCTACAAGAATGCCCAGGAGGCTTTTGCCACGTTGCAATGTCTGTCGGTCATTGAGCCGATTGAACAGGAACGCGAGGCTTGCAAGTGCGCTTATGAGCGCTGGAAAGCCTTGTTGAAGAAGGCTTTATCATAAAATAGAAATATTACCATCAATAATCAACATAACACTAAAAGACAATGAGTAAAGAGTATTTTCCCGAGATTGGCAAAATCCCGTATGAGGGAGCCGAGAGCAAGAATGTGATGGCGTTCCATTACTATGATGCCGAACGCGTGGTCATGGGCAAGAAGATGAAAGACTGGTTCAAATTCGCTATAGCCTGGTGGCATACCCTGGGGCAGGCCAGCGCTGACCAGTTTGGCGGACAGACCCGTTCCTATGAATGGGACAAAGCCGAGGACCCCTTGCAGCGCGCCAAGGACAAGATGGATGCTGGTTTTGAAATCATGCAGAAGCTGGGCATCGAGTATTTCTGTTTCCATGATGTGGACCTCATTGAGGAGGCCGATACTATCGAGGAATATGAAGCCCGCATGAAGGCGATTACCGACTATGCCCTGGAGAAGATGCAGGCAACGGGTATCAAGCTGCTGTGGGGTACTGCCAACGTGTTCGGCCATAAGCGTTACATGAACGGTGCCGCAACCAATCCCGACTTCAATGTCGTGGCACGTGCAGCCGTGCAAATCAAGAACGCTCTCGATGCCACCATCAAGTTGGGCGGTAACGCCTACGTCTTCTGGGGTGGTCGTGAGGGCTATCAGACCCTGCTCAATACCCAGATGCAGCGCGAGAAGAACCACCTGGCCAAGATGCTCACTGCAGCCCGTGATTATGCCCGTGCTAAGGGCTTCAAGGGCACCTTCCTGATTGAGCCCAAGCCCATGGAACCCACCAAGCACCAGTATGACCAGGATACCGAGACCGTTATCGGCTTCTTGCGTGCCAATGGCCTTGACAAGGACTTTAAGGTCAACATCGAGGTCAACCATGCCACGCTGGCGGGCCACACCTTTGCCCACGAGCTGGCAGTAGCTGTGGATAACGGCATGCTGGGCAGCATTGATGCTAATCGCGGTGACGACCAGAACGGTTGGGATACTGACCAGTTCCCCATCGACAGTTTTGAACTCACCAATGCTATGCTGCAGATCATGCGCGGTGGCGGCTTCAAGGACGGCGGTACCAACTTTGATGCCAAGCTGCGCCGCAACAGCACCGATCCCGAGGACATCTTTATCGCTCACATCAGTGGTATGGATGCCCTGGCCCGTGCCCTGTTGAGTGC
Organism: uncultured Bacteroidales bacterium; assembly: GCA_902779125.1. Classification (GTDB taxonomy): domain Bacteria; phylum Bacteroidota; class Bacteroidia; order Bacteroidales; family Muribaculaceae; genus Sodaliphilus. The sequence continues at coordinate 19,342 of CACZAC010000005.1, forward strand.
TGCCGATATCCTCGAGAAGAGCGAGTTGCCTGATATGCTCAAGGAACGCTATGCCAGCTTTGACGCGGGCGAAGGCAAGCGCTTTGAGGACGGTCAGATGTCCCTCGAGGAACTGGTTGCCTATGCCAAGTCCCATGGCGAGCCCGCTACCATCAGCGGCAAGCAGGAGAAATATGAAGCCATCGTGGCTTTGCACGTCAAGTAATTTAGTCATTAAGCAATCAAGAGTTTATGGGCTATTTTGATAAAGGCGGAAGCAGGCTCTATTTGGTGAGCATCGTCCTGGTGGCGGTGCTGGGTGGTCTGCTCTTCGGATATGACACGGCGGTCATCTCGGGCGCCGAGAAGGGCTTGCAGGCATTCTTCATGCAGGCTACCGATTACAACCATACTGATGCTTGGCATGGCCTGACCTGTTCCAGTGCCCTGATCGGATGCATCATCGGCAGCGCCCTTTCAGGCTTGCTGGCAACCAACCTCGGTCGTAAGCGCTCGCTGATGCTTGCCGGCGTTTTGTTCTTCCTGTCTGCGCTGGGCAGCATGCATCCCGAGTTCCTGTTCTTTGAAGGGCAGGGCGCATCCAAGGAGCTGCTCATGGCCTTCAACTTCTACCGCATTGTCGGCGGTGTGGGTGTGGGTCTGGCTTCAGCTATCTGCCCCATGTACATCGGCGAGGTCGCTCCCACCAAGATTCGCGGCATGCTCGTGTCATGGAACCAGTTTGCCATCATCTTTGGACAGCTGGTGGTCTATTTCGTCAACTTCATGATTCTGGGCAGTCACGAGAATCCCGACATCGATATCGTGGGAGGCATTAACAAGGTGATGAACCCCGAGGGTGCCATGTGGGCTACCCAGGAGGGCTGGCGTTACATGTTCGGCAGCGAGGCCATTCCTGCCGGATTGTTCACCCTGCTCATCTGTCTCGTCCCCGAGACGCCGCGATACCTTGTCATGGCTGGTAGGAATGATATGGCATTTCATGTGCTGTCCCGCATCAATGGCAAGACCCGTGCCGAGATTATCCTTGCCGACATCAAGAGCACCATTACCCAGAAGACTGAGAAGCTCTTCTCCTATGGCTATGTGTGTATCTTTATCGGCATCATGCTCAGCGTCTTCCAGCAGATAGTCGGCATCAATGCCGTGCTCTATTACGCCCCGCGCATCTTTGACGAGATGGGCATGACCAATCCCATGGTCAACACTGTGGTGATGGGTGTGATCAACATCCTGTTCACGCTGCTGGCCGTGTTCACGGTCGAGAAGTTGGGCCGCAAGCCGCTGCTCGTTACCGGTTCGCTGGGTATGGCTTTGGGCGCCTTTGGTGTGGCCTTGGCGTTTGACAATCCCAACTTGGGCATGTTGTGCATGATTTCGCTCATGCTCTACAGCGCATGCTTCATGTTCAGCTGGGGACCCATCTGCTGGGTACTCATCGCCGAGATCTTCCCCAATACCATACGTGGCAAGGCCGTTGCCATTGCCGTTGCCTTCCAGTGGATTTTCAACTGGATTGTCAGCACGTCGTTTGTGCCCATGTTCAACTTTGAGTTCAATGAGGGTGACCAGATGGGACACTTGCTCACCTACGGCCTGTATGGCATCTTGTGTGTCGTGGCGGCCATCTTTGTCTGGAAAATTGTTCCCGAGACCAAGGGTAAAACACTCGAGGACATGAGCCGCATTTGGCGCAAGAAATGACTTGTAGATAAACACGTCGATTGGCGTCATGTGTAAATGAAGGACCGGCTGCCCTATGACTGCCGGTCCTTTGTTTCTATTATGATTCATCGGTGTTCAGTAAAAATCGCATTTTATATTGTTAATATGTTGATTAATCATCATTTGAAAATATAACACAAGCATGCTGTAGGGCCTCGCCTTGGCGTGGCCGCCTTACACAAGACTGAAAATCTTACCTTAAGGCACGAAGTATTTTGGGGATAGCCCTCATGGAATCGCAATAATGACACAAGATTTTGCATCTTTATTGTAAAAACAACTCAAACAACATCATAAAAAAGTTGTAAAAGTTGTTTGAGTTGTTTTTAATATCAAGAGTGCGGAAGCCCTTGTATTTATTGTATTTGTTGTTTTCCTTTTATTGTTGTTGTATTATGCCCAGCTGAAGTTGTCTGTGCCGGCGGCAATTTCGAAGTGGTATTTAGCGATGCCCAGGTCCATCTGGGTGTAGCCAATCAGCGAGAAACCTTTCTTGGCGCGTACGCGCGGCAGTTGACCGTCCTTAGCGGGCAGGAGTTCAAACGAGAACTTCTGCTGGTTCACTGCGGTAGGGGCGAGTAGGGCAGCCTCGACGCCGCGGCGGAACCACTCGGGCGTGTTGTCGCTCACGTTGCTCACCTGGTCGATGTGCTTGATTTTGTGTGAAACGCCTTGCGTCTCGCCGTAGCCGATGGCGATATAGGCTTTGATGACTTCACCCTCGTCGAGGACGTAGGTATCGGGTATCTTGGTGTAACTCAAGCCCACCCAGCAGGTATTCATCCCGAGCGTCTGTGCCAGCAGTACCAGTTGCTCGCCGTAGTAGCCGATGCGCTCATCCAGGTCGTCGGCTTTCACGCCAGCCATGACGAGGTAGTCGGTCACGTTGCGGAACTTGCCGTAGCGGGCAAAGGGGCCCAGAAAGGCTTTCGGCTCGTTGCGGATGAGCTGGATGTGCAGCTGTCCCTCGCGATTCAGTCGTTCAATCTTGTCTTGCAGCGCACGGGCATCGGCATCGGTCAGTGGCTGCTCTTTATAAGCCCTCACGCTGTGGCGGGCACTAATGGCTTCTTGTAATGTCATATTTTGTGAACTTTATTTCTAAAAAACTAAGAACTAAAAACTAGGGACTAGAAACTAGAAACTTTTTATAGACTTCCCATTCGGTTTGCAGTTCGTCAGAATGGTTTCCGTCAAAGAATTGAGCCAGGCAGTCGGCCTTAAAGGGTGTCCAGTTGCCGCAGATGATGCCGTCATGGGCGATGATGGGCTGGAAGATGCCACTGTTGTTGTGGGCGCGGTGGGTGTGCTCGGCTGGCAGGACGATGTCGCGGCTCTTGTAGCCGATGAGGTATTCGTCGTAGGGCGGAATCAAGAGGTATTTGCCCTTGCGGAATCCGCGCGTTCGGCAATCGTCGGTGAGATAAAACTCACGGCCTCGCCATTTCACGGTGTGAATCCTGTCACCCAGTAGTGCTATTGCTTTGCGGCAATCGCCGATGTTCATCCCCGACCACCACACGAAATCCTCAAGCGTGGCTGGTTGTCGGCTCTGGAAATATTTGCAGGCAAAGCGCATCAGCATCTCGTCGCGGTCGATGGCGTTTCTCGGTCCCACCTTGCTGGCAGTGAGCGCATAGGTGGCTTTCATGGGCAACAGGTCGCCGCTACAGAGTGTTCCTGACAATTCTGCCATGCGGATGTGATAAGACAGACGGTGGGCGTCCATGTGGATGTCACGCTCGGCTAGGGCCTGGACGAAATCCTCTTTAGTCACGCTCCCCTTGTCGGTTGCCGTGCGGGCAAGGATGTCCCTGATGGCGGTGATTTCCTCTTCAGGAATGGTGATTCGGTTGCTGCTCATCCACCCGCGGATAACGGCGATGGCCTTGGGGGCGCACAGGTCAATCAAAGGCCAGTAATCCTCGGCTGTGACCAGTTGCCACGTGCCACGCATCAGGTGCAGACGGATAATCTGTCCGTTGTCGAAGGCTGCCTTGAACGCCCCTGCCGACGGTTTGCGGGTGCGCATAGCTACCGCCCAGCGCATCATGCGGTATTCCTGGGCCTGCATGGCGCCCATGTGGCTGACCACCTCGGCAGGACTACCGAACTGCGGCGCGGCAAGTTGCTGGTTGAGAAGGCGGATGGCAACAGGATTCATATCACAATTACATCAAAAGAACCATCCCTTATTCTATTCTAAGTTCCTTGCAGCTGTCGAGTAGGTTCCAAAGGCCGTCTTCCGAGAGGACTCCGCGTTTCAGGTCCTCGGGCAGCAGCCCTGCCTCGTCGTCTTCAAAGTCCTTGCGCCACTCCTGGCTGCCATAGTATCCACTGAGCGCGGCGATATCGTCCTGCACTGCCTCCCACTTGTCGAGGGCGGCGTTAAGGCGCTTCAAGGCAGTCGAGACTGCACGGAATCGGCGCTCCATCTGGCGGATGCGTGCCAACTGTTTTTTTCTCTCATCCATAGCGGTCTTATCTGATGATTACAATTAGGAGACAAATATACGCTGATTTCCGAAGATTTTGATGTATATTTGCAAAAAATAACCCAAACAGATTTTAAATATGAGAATCAAGAGAAGACTTGCCGTGGTTGCAGTAGCCTTGCTAGCCCTTGCATCAACGGCCCAGACTAACCCATTGTGGATGCGTTTCAGTGCCATTTCGCCCGATGGAAATACCATCGCTTTCTCCTACAAGGGAGACCTCTTTACCGTTTCTTCACAGGGCGGCACCGCCCACCAGCTGACGTCGAATGCGGCCTATGACGCCTATCCCGTGTGGAGTCCCAATGGCCAGCGCATCGCCTTTGCCTCGGCCCGCGAGGGAAGCCTCGACGTGTTTATCGTGGATAAGGACGGTGGCACGCCCAAGCGTCTGACCACCGACAGCGGTAACGAGACCCCGTTGTGTTTCCTGGACGATGGCACCGTGCTGTTCGAGGCCACAATTATGCCCACAGCCAAGTCTATCCTCTTTGCTGGCCGCTCGTTCCCACAGGTCTATCAGGTGAGCACTGACGGTGGCAGGGCGCGTCTGTTCTCGGCACTGCCCATGCAGGACTTGAGCATCAACGCCCGCGGTGACATCCTCTACCACGACATCAAGGGTTATGAGGACCCCTTCCGCAAGCACCACACCTCATCCATCACGCGTGACGTGTGGCTGAACCAGAACGGCAAATTCACCAAATTGACCTCCTTTAACGGCGAGGACCGTACGCCCCGTTGGGCACCCGGCGGCAACGCCTATTATTACCTGAGCGAGCAGGATGGCACCTTCAACGTGTATAAGAACACCATTGGCAGTGGCCAGCCCAAGCAACTCACCCGCCATGAGAAGAATCCCGTGCGCTTCCTCACGGTAGCCAATAACGGCACACTGTGTTACGGCTATAACGGTGAAATCTACACCCTGCAAGAGGGTAGCCAACCCCGTAAGGTTGATATCACCATCGCTGCCGATGTCGATGATAAGGACCTTGTGCGCCAGATTAAGTCCAGCGGGGCAACAGCCATCAGCGTGTCGCCCAGCGGCAAGGAAGTGGCTTTTGTCATGCACGGTGATGTGTATGTCACTTCGGTCGATTACAAGACCACCAAGCAGGTCACCAACACCCCCGAGCAGGAACGCACCATCGACTTCTCGCCCGATGGCCGCAGCATCGTCTATGACAGCGAGCGCGGCGGTATGTGGCAGATTTACCAGACCAGCATCAAAAACAAGGACGAGAAGCAGTTTACCTATGCTACCGACCTGGTGGAAGAACAGCTGACCAATACGGGCAAGACCAGCATCCAGCCCTCCTACAGTCCCGACGGTAAGAGCGTCGCCTTCCTCGAAGACCGAGCCACGCTGCGGGCGGTTGACGTGAAGAGTAAGGCAGTGCGCACCCTGATGGACGGCAAATACATCTACTCCTATAGCGACGGCGACGTGTGGTATGAGTGGAGTCCCGACAGCCGTTGGCTGCTGTCGTCCTACATCGGTGAGGGAGGTTGGAACAGCCAGGACGTAGCCCTGGTCAATGCCAGTGGCAACGGCGAGGTGCACAACCTGACCGAGAGCGGCTACAACGAGGGCAATGCCAAGTGGGTGCTCGGTGGCAAGGCGATGATATTTACCAGCGACCGTGCCGGCTATCGCAGTCATGGCAGCTGGGGTTCCGAGGACGATGTGTACATCATGTTCTTTGACCTGGACGCCTATGACCGTTTCAGGATGACCAAGGAGGAGAAGGTCCTGCTTGAGGAAGCCGAAAAAGAAAAGAAGAAAGAGGCTGCCGACAAGGGCAAGAACGACAAATCCGCCCAAAAGAAAGACAACAAGAAGAAAAAAGGCGCCGCTACCGAGGAGAAACCCGCCGTGCCCGCCTTGCAGTTTGACCTGGACAACTGCCGCGACCGCATCGCACGACTGACGGTGAACTCGTCACACCTGGGTGGTGCCGTCCTTTCCAATGGCGGTGACACATTGTACTATCAGGCGGCCTTCGAGGGCGGCATGGACCTGTGGAAACACGACCTGCGCGAGAACAAGACCGAAATCGTGCTCAAGGGCGTGGGCAGTGGCCCCATGATGGCTTCTGAGGACGGCAAGAACCTGTTCGTATGCACGGGTAGCGGCATCAAGAAGATTGACTTGGCAAAGGGTAAACCCGAGGCCGTCGACTTTGAAGCCAGTTTCAACTACCGTCCCTATCAAGAGCGGGAATACATCTTCAACCACATCTGGCAGCAGGTCAAGGACAAATTCTACGTCGAGGATATCCACGGCGTGGACTGGGAAGGCTATCGTGACAACTACAAGCGTTTCCTGCCCTATATCAACAACAATTACGACTTCCGCGACATGTTGAGCGAGATGCTCGGCGAGCTGAACGGCTCCCACACGGGCGCCCGCTACAATCCTGAGGGAGCCACCCTCAAGACGGCAGCCCTGGGTCTCTTCCTTGACGACACTTATCAGGGCGACGGCCTGCGTGTCGAGGAGGTCATCAAGCGTGGCCCGTTTGACGTGAAGAAGACGGGTGTCACCCCCGGTTGCATCATCGAGGCAATCGATGGAAACGGCATCGCCGCTGGCAAGGACTACAACTGGATGCTTGACGGCAAGGCCGGCAAACCTATCCATGTCACCGTCTATAACCCGGCGACCAAAAAGCGCTTTGACGTCACCGTCAAAGCCATCAGCAAGGGCGAGCAGAACGAGCTGCTCTACAAGCGCTGGGTGGACCGTAACCGCGCCCTTGTGGACAGCCTGTCGGGCGGCCAGTTGGCGTATGTCCATGTCAAGGAGATGAACAGCGAGTCGTTCCGCACCGTCTATCGTGAACTGCTCAGCGACAAGAACCGCAACCGCAAGGCCGTCATCGTGGATGAGCGCCACAACGGCGGTGGCTGGCTGCACGATGACCTGTGTACCCTGCTCAGCGGCAAGCAGTACCAGACCTTCGTTCCCCACGGCAAGGCGGTGGGTGTGGACCCCTACAACAAGTGGACCAAGCCCTCGTGTGTACTGATGTGTGAGGATGACTACAGCAACGGCCACGGCTTCCCCTTTGTGTACAAGGAACTGGGCATCGGCAAGCTCATCGGCACTCCTGTACCCGGCACGATGACCGCGGTGTGGTGGGAAACGCTGATTGACCGTTCTCTCATTTTCGGCATTCCGCAGGTGGGCTGCCGTGACATGCGAGGCAACTTCTGCGAGAACACCCAGCTCATGCCTGACATTGAGGTCTATAACACCCCCGAGGACTACCTCAACGGCCACGACCGCCAACTCGAGCGTGCCGTTCAGGAAATGATGAAATAATCCTCTGTTGAAAATGGCGCAATAATTGCAGTATACCCTTTACGCACTGATTTTTTAATATTGAAAGCTATGAACAAGAGAATAATTACTATTGTGATGATGTGTGTGACCATGGTTGCACTGCATGGTTTTCGCGCTCAGGCCCAGCAGAGCTATCCCAAAGATATCCTTGTCTACCAGTTGGAAAACAAGGTGAAGTACCAGGGTAAAGCCCCCAAAATCGGGGACTTTCTCACAGCATACATCACCCAGGATGAGACGAGTGAAATTATGGGAAGCCTCAGTGTTGCCTGGAATCATTATCTGCGCAACGAGCCCCAGGAGCCGTGTTGCCAGTTCATCGTGGATGACAAGAACGGCTATCTGTGCTACACCTTTGACGCTAAACTGTGCGATGACTTTGAGGACATGGATGCACAGACCATCGTCGAGATGTGTTACTGGAACTGTGCTGACGGCAAGCATAAACTCATTGCCGAGAACGTCATTTCGATGATGGACGGCAAGTACATGATTGGCCAGTACAGCGGCACCATGTTCTACATCTATGACAACGCCACCCGACAGATGTGGACCGTTGATGACGAGTGGCTCGGGGCATACGTCGAGCCTGTCATCGATGAGGCGAACTGCCAGACGACGGGAAAGGAGATGACGGTACCTGACGAGACCATCGCCGTCTACAGCTTGCCGCAGCAGGGCAAGAACATCAATGTTGTTGTCTATCAGGGCAACAAGAAGACCGAAGCCCGTCTCGTGTGGGACGGTATGCGTTTCAAGCAGCAATAAGATGAAACCGTACAATATCCTTTATAGTCTTGTCAGCCTGATGCTGTCGCTTTGCACCTGTCTGGGTGCTCAGTCTGTGGAACTGAAACCGCAGGGTGTTTCGGTCGAGGACATCGTGCCTGCAGGTTGGTCGCATCAGGAAGCGCAAGGAGACCTGAACAAGGACGGCATCCCTGACCTTGTCGTTGTGGCAACCCCCGATGATGTAGAGAACACCACAACGCGCAGCGATGGGTACGTCTATAACTTCAACCAGCCCATCCTCGCCATCTACTTTGGCACGGCACAAGGCCAGTTCCATCAATGGAAAACCTATGACAACGTCATCCCTGGCGATGATAGTGAAACTTGCCACAATGACGTGAGCCTGGTGATTACCGACCGCGGTGTAATACGCATTTCAATTCAGCTGTTTTGCAGTGCGGGCAGTTATGGAGTTTCAACTGACACTTATGCCTATCGCTACCAGAACGGCGACTTTTTCCTCATTGGCATGGATAAGGAAGAGATGCAGCGCAATACGGGAACAATCACCCTAGTCAGCGAGAACTACTTGACGTGGAAGCGCCAGACGAAGGAGTCCAACGCCTTTGACGATTCAGCACCTACCGAAAAGTGGACTAAAATCACGCGCAAATCTCTCGAGAAACTCGGAGCCCGCGAGTTGTAAATCATCAAAATAATATCACTTGGGGTCGGTCATGATGCCGTTCCAGACGGCATTGCGCAGTGTGCCGGCCTCGTCGTCGCAGCGGTATTCCCAATACATGGCACCGCGCATGCCTGTCTGCTTGACGAACCTGCATTTCCAGGCCAGCGACTCGGCGTCCTCATAGGTGCAGACAAATTCGCCGTCACTGTTGACGAGATAGGGCACCTTGGCCACGTCATCCCACATGCGGGTGACATCGGTGCGCTTGACGAGCGCCCCGTAGGAGGCGTCACCGAACCCCTTGACCGAGCGGCCATAGAAAGGCACCCCCAGCACCAGTTTGTTGGCTGGAATCCCAGCATTGAGATGTGCCTGGAAGGCTTCCTGTGCTGTCACTCGGCCTGACATCTCGCTGCGGTATAGTGCTGCATGGTGATAGGGTGGGTTGCCCACGTCATACATCATGATGTTCACCAGGTCAACATAGGGCTCAATGGCCTTGAAATCGACATAACGGGCATCGGCAATCGTGGCGCATGACAGCAGGTAATCTTTGCCCAGGGCTTTGCGCAGTTCGCGCATCAGCAGCGTGAAGTTGTCGATGTCGGCTGGCGATGCCGAAATGCCGGCCTCGTTGCTGCTGGGGTACTCCCAGTCCATGTCGATGCCATCGAGGTGATACTCCTTGACGATGCGCTTGCAGTCGCGGGCGAACGCCTTGCGCCGCCTCTCGGTCGATGCCATCTCGCTGAAGCCGCCTGCCGTCCAACCGCCAATGCTCAGCACGATATAGATTTTGTGGTCCTTCTTTAATTCGACCAATTGCCGTAGCCGCTCGGGACGCTGGATAGTCACCCCGTCGTAGGTCTTGTTCACGTTGCCAAAGGCGTAGTTGATGTGCGTCAGCACCGAGCAGTCAGGCAGTCCCATGGTCTCGTTCCATCCTGTCACATAAGCCGCCACGACAGGTCCGTCATCCTTGTGCTCGCCTGCCCATACCGGCATCATCAGCGCCAGCATGCCCGCTAAAACCAAAATCTTCTTTAGCATATCTTTACACATTGAATATTTGTAACCAAAAGTATAATATTTTTCTCGATTCTCGTCGCATTCATCTAGGTGTCATCACCTTGTCTGCCCGGGTGGTGCCGTCGCTCAGGTGCTTGACGCTGATGTAGATGCCGCCCGAGGGGTTGCCGTGGTCCACGCTCATGCCGGTCATCGTGTAGTAATCGGTCGCATTGACGGTAACGGCGTCGCAAGTGCGCTCACCCAGGGCGTCGCTGCCCCAATCGACGTCATCGAGTTCGGGCATCTCGCTGGGATTAAGCGAGTTGCAAGTCATCATGTGGACGCCCATGTTGCCGTATTTTAGGTAGTTGGCCTTGGTGTCGACGGTCCACATGGCCACGTGCAGGCCCATGTCGTGGAACGTCTTCACGGTATTGGCGTCGAAGTTGCCGATGGATATGCTGGGGTTGAGGCCGTATTCCTGACACCAGGCCTCGTTGCCCTGCCAGTTGTCGTTGCACAGCCATTGGCGTGTGAACTGGGGATAGTGGGTGGCGATATACTCCTGCGACTTCTTCATCGAGGTGAGGAAGATGACCTTGTCGGTCAAACCTTGGTCGATGACCAGATGGGCCAGCCCGTCGAAGTTGCTCATGTCGTTGTTGTTGATACCGGTGGTCCACTTGAGTTCGATGACGGGGAACACGCCCTTCTCGACACAGATGGCCAGGTACTCGGCCACGGTGCAGATGTGGCCCGTGTAGGTCACGCCGCCACGCGTCTGGGTGTACTGCTCGGCGCGCAGTTCGGCCAGTGTCGCATCGGCCACAGTGAGGTTGCCGCCCAGGCGGTTGGTGGTCTCGTCGTGGCTGATGACATAGAAGCCGTCCTTGGTCACGCGCACGTCACACTCCAGCCCGTCGTAGCCGTACACGTTGACGCCGTTGCGGAAGGCCTCGGCAGTGTTCTCGACGCCGATGTTGCAGCCACGATGGCCCACAAACAGCGGTTTCCATGCCCATGCGTCAGCGGCAAGGGTGAGTATAATCAATAAAGGAAAAAAGCGTCTCATCATCATTATGGTTTTGGAATCTTGACTTGCTGGCTAAGATGGCTAGAAGTCCCAGTCGGCGATGTTGCATTGGCGCTTGGGGATGGCGCTGGAGAAGGTGAGCCCTGTGCGGCGCTCCACCTCTTGAACAGTGACCGCATATTTGCTGATGTTTCCAGGGCAAGGCTCATTGTTGTAGATAAAGGCGATGGCGCGGCGCTGCTCGGGGGCGTACAACACTTTAAAGAAGGCCTCGGGTACGGCGATGTTCTGCTTGTCATTGCCAATCATCTTGGGGCTCTTGCCCACGATGGGACCTGTGAAGACCAGGATGCGCTTGTCGCGCTTTGCCCAACGGTGAATCTTCTCTTCCAGTACACGCCAGTGGTCGTTGTTGAGTTTGGTGTCCTGCGGGCACATATTGGTCATGAAGAAACACTGAGCCATCGGTGTCTTGTCCCACCTCATATCCATTGCTGGCGCCATGTGGCCACGGCTGTAGCCGCTGCCACGGTATTCCCAACTCTCGGGGCATGAGGCGACTTTGGAATCTTTGGAATACTTGTAGCTTTTACGGATTTCGTGTCCAGGCGCATCAGCCATGTCGACCATCGTTGCTGTCAACTCATAGGCCACGCAGTTGGGAATCCTCAACGATGGATTGAAGTTCACCCTGATGACCTTGTAGTTCAACACTTCGTTGGCCATCGATTTGGGCACTTTCACCGCCAGCAGCGCGTTGGTCTGCTGTTGTGGCACAACTGCATTGGTTGTCGTTTTGCCGATGGCTGGAACACTGGCCAGCCGTGAAGCGATGGTAGGGTCGGATTTGCCAGACTTTTTAGACTTTTTAGACTTTTTAGACTTGCTGGATTTTTTCTTGGATTTCTTTTTGCTTTTGGCTTGAGCGCTCCATTGCACGGTTATGCTGCTGTCGCCCATCACTTGCGGCGGCAGGGCTCCGCCCATGACCATCGCCATTACCAGAATCCAAATCTTAGCTAACTGTTTCATATCGTTCATTCCTAATTCTCCTGATTTCTAGTTGGTGAAAGCGTTGAGATTGACGGTGCTCTCAAGCCGTTGCTGCTCGGTGGCGGGCAGGGTAGGGAAGAAATCCAGCCCCGTGCGGCGCTCTACCTCGTCAACGCTCACGGCATATTGGCTCAGCCGTCCCCCGCTATGCCCGTTAGGGTAGATGAATGCAATGGCGCGCATCGGCCTCACGCACGGCGCCAAGATGACCTTAAAATAAGCACTCGGCACCTTTACCTGACCACTCGCCAGCGTCGTGTCGCCGTCGCTCACGACAGGTCCAGTGAACACCAGCAGCGCGCTGTCACGCACGGTCCACTCGCGCACTTTCTCTTCCAACTTGGCCCAGCCGCCCTCGTTCAGGGCCTTGTGCATGGGTGCGACGTTGGTCAGCAGGAACGATTGCCGCATGGCGTCGGGGCTCCACTTCAGGTCTCCCGCAGGCACGAGATGGCCGCGGTCCATGCCGCTGCCCGCATAGTCCTGTGGCAACGGGCACCCCTTCACACTGCTGTCCTGCATGAACTCGCCCGCCCGCTCGACAGTCCCGTTAAGTTCGTTGGTGGTGAGCTCATAGGCAGCACTGTTGGCAATGCCCCGCTGGCTGTTGAAGTGCACCATAAAGGCGCTATACCTCACCAGCGTATCGGGCACAGAACGTGGCACGCCAACGGTCATCAGGCTGTCGCGCATGCCCCCGCTCAGGGGTTCGAGATGTGTTGCACTGTTGTTCACCATAACGCGATACAGCAAAAAGCATACCAACGCCACCGTCGCTCCCCACAAGAGAAACCTCACGGTATCACCCCATCGCTGCCACAACCTTTCCACTCCCCGTTTCATAGCAAATTACTCAGCGCATAAAGAGGTACGATATCGACATGGCGTCGCTCAAATTGATCCAAGGGGTCATGGTAATCAAACTGCCCGAAATTCTCAAGTGATGTCCTGACCGCTTCGTGCAATGACCGCTTGCGCATGAAAATCCAAAGGCTCTGCATGCTACCTTGCGTGTTTGCTTTAACTTCAATCGGCAATACCTTGCCGTTCCGGGCAATGAGGTAATCGACCTCGGCACTACCGTTCCTGGTCATGTTTTGCCAATAGTGAATTTCAGGCTTCTGAAAGCAATCATGGTACTTCACCATTTCCAACCCAGCAAACATCTCGGACGCTGCACCCTTGTTCACGAAGTCCACATCCGAAGCCAACAAAATCTCAGCTGATGGAATATCTAGCATAGTTTGCATGACACCTAAGTCAAAAAACAGATATTTCACATAGCGGTTATTTTCCTCAGCGCCAAGAGGAATGCCCGTTCCGTCAGTATGTTTGACTGGCATGATCAATCCAGCAAGCGTCAACAGGTGGAGTGCATCCTTAACCAGTGAAGACCGGATATCTTTGTAGACTGAAGAATACATGAATTTCTTGCCTGCCTGTAATGCGACAGAGCGCAGAACCTGTTGTAGCAGTACCGGGGAAACCCTTTTCTTGTACTTAGAAAAATCGTCAAGATAGGTATCGATAATGTCATGATGGACATGTGATACCTCCAGATAACTATGTGTTTCAGTCCATTCCGTTACTGCCGCTGGCATACCGCCCACGAGGTAAAATGTGCGTAGTTGGTCAATCAGTTCCTTATGTGCCAAGTCAGATAGCGGCTCCACACTGGTGGCCTTACTCTTGTATTCTACAGCCAGATCAAGGTCTTGAGCCATCAGGTATTCATCAAATGAGAAGGGATACATGTAAAGCGACCTGATTCGGCCTACCCCAAACGATGGAAGTTCTTCAAGGGCAAACTCCAATAATGAACCTGCAGCAATCACATGCAGCTCGGGGTAGTCCTCCTTAAAGTAGCGTAATGTCATGATCGCTTCTTTGCACACCTGTATCTCATCGATGAACAACAGTGTCTCGCCAGGTACAATGGGGATTGACAATGTACCACTGAGTTTTTCACAGGTTTTTTTGACATCAATATTCTCGGAAAATAATTGCTGCAGGTCTGTCTGCTTTTCCAGATTAATCTCAATATAATGCTTGAACTGTTTGCCGAACTCACGCACTGCAGTTGATTTTCCAACCTGGCGTGCACCTCTAATCAATAATGGTTTACGCCTGGGAGCATCTTTCCATTGGATGAGCTGTTCATCTATGTGCCTCTTGAAGTATGCCATATCTTTTTCGATTGTTGCTTTGAACTGCAAAGTTAGACAAATTTGCTAAAATCCAAGGCAAAAAATATTAGAAATTTGCTAAAATCCAATGCAAAGATAGAATCCAAGCCAAAAAAGTCGAAAAACTTGCTAAAATCCAAGGCGAGTTCCGCCTTCTCGGAGGACTAGCCGCTATAGACAATTGGCCATAATGGTCAATCGCTACTACTTTAGCACCTTTACTGGAACTTGCGGATGATGATGAAGACCACGCCCATCGATACCAACAGGGCAACAGCAAATGCGATGGTGAAACCTGTCAAATCCAGCCATCCCAACAGAAAGATGCCGATGATGATAAGGTAAACCAGCGTCTCGATAATGGCGAATAAGTAAACTGCTTTCTTTCTGTCCATGATTTCTTCGGTTTTTTATAAATGAATAGCCAATCTGGTTTCAGTGAACTGGATTAATCCCTTGCCTTGCGGATGAGGATGATAAAAATGAGCCCCGTGATGAACGTCACGACCGCCATTCCTAACGTAAGCCAAATTGCGTTAAAACGCTGGAAGGGAATTAACAACATGAATATGGCTATAATTATGGCATACACGCGAAACACCCAAGTAGCCAATTTGGCCTGTTTGAGATTGGTCATCTTGGGCCTCTTTCCCTTTTCTATGATTTCGTCGGGGCGATGGGCACGCCATAGCATCCAGATGATGAGGATGGTGAAAAAGACCAAGCACGAGAGTCGCCTATCGTAGTTGAGGTTATTGTGATAGTAGTCCTGGGTAAAGACGCCATTTTTCGCTCCCAGTACCCATGCCAGGACTACAAGGACGGCGACGAGTACTTCAATCATGATGCCTACGACGGTGTTCCGCGTTCTTACCTGATTGATGTTGGAACCGTCAACAACAGCGTCATGCTCGATGTTCTCAGGATTGCTCTGAGCTTTGTAGATGAGGTAGCGAAAGACGGCGATGGTGACAAGAAGAACTGCTCCGGCAATGTAGAAAATGATAGTTTGGTAGAAGAATCCTGTTGATAAATCTCCCAATGGTAGGGCATACCCAAGGACGAACAACGCAAGTTCAACGGCCAGCACGCGGCACATGAGCACTTCAAGGGCCACCTGCTTCACATGAGTATGCCTTCTTACCATTGAAAGAAATCTTGGCATGTACACAATCCACAAGACGGTAATGGCAAGGATGGTCAGTATGAACATGGTTACGGGCTCGAGGAAAAAGAAAGAGCCTTCCATCATCCAAAACCGATTGGTGACAATCGCCACTGTCCAGGCGACAGCGATAATCAGTAGTGTGAGCACTTCAAAGATGACCCCCTCACGTGCGCGCGGCACTTCGATTAAGTCCAGTTTAGGACTCTCCTCTTTCTTTTTACCAATCTTATTAATAAAGGCCACAACAATGCATATCGCTGTCATGATTGCCATGCTGCAGCAACCGAACACAAGTTCCTCGGTCTCAATGTTTTCCCTTCTAGACATGACGACCGTGTAGATGATGAAGATTGCTTCAATAATACCGATAAGAAGGAGATAGATATTTCTGTTCAGGTTTTTCATGACCAATTTTCTTTTTTAATGTGGTTAATGAAATACGAGGCCAGCCTCATTTGTTCTTTTTATATAAGAGTAAAAAGAGGAAGTCAATGCCCCACCAAACAACGACAAGGCCTATCAAGATGGCAATAACCAGAGTGTTCCATACTGGACGGATGCTGACGATTAGCGCCAGCAAGGCTGATGCAACCGCACCCACTCGGTTTTTTCTAATCAGGAGCCTATACTGCTCGGCATTGGTGACGTTGCCGAATGAAGAGCCCCAAAACGGATGATAGGCCAGAATGAGGAGCGCGATGGCTGCGATGCAGCAAAATGCATAATCCCTTAGGGTAGAGTCGCCTTGCTCAAACGTGTGATCGGCAATACCGATGACCAGCGAGCAGACAAGAATCAGGGCTGTTGCCACTTCAAATATCGTCCCCTCGCGAGTGCGCGTCACCTTAGTCTTTTTTAAAGCACGTTGTACTTTTTCTTTCTCTTTATCTTCTTCACACGTTGCAGCAGAGAGGAAATGGTGTGTTATAGTGTATCCGCAAATGATGCTGATTCCCGAAATGATGGCAACAAGATGACTGATTCTGCCATGTATATAGAGCACGATGATCAGAAACAATACTCCAAACAAGACGGCTGCAATCAGATTGTTAGCTTTTGTTCTGTCCATAATCTCTTCGGTTTTAGAAATTGATAACTAATGTGGTTTCACTGAACCAGCTTAATCCCTTGCCCTGCGGATGAGGATGCGAAAAGCAATATAGGCTAGAAGCAATACCGCAGCCACCCCGATAACAATCCAGTTCTGCTGCCGGAGCGCAGGAAAAGAGAATACCAGCATTCCCGCCGCAAACAGAACGGCAAACAGGCGATTCATGTAAACAGCCAATTTGACCTGTTTGATATTGGTCAGGATGCCCGCGTTATTGATGCCACCAGGACTATAGGTGTCACAGAGCATGAAAATGATGGTGCAGGTGAAAAGGAGCATGCCGAACAGCGTTCTGAAGCTGAAACTGCCATCGTCCTCGGTGAAGATGCTGTTTTTGACAGATACTGCCCATGCTATGGCCACGAGGACACCTGTGATGATTTCAATCCCGGTACTCAAGGCGGTGCGGGGCACTCTCACCTCATCAAGATGGAAGCCATCGGCGGGTTCGTTTTGCTCGCTGCTGTACTTGGCAAGCAATATGATGGCCGCGAAATTGCCGATTGCTGCGACAACAACTCCCGTGACGATGATTCCCGTCGTCGACAATCCTGCCCATCCTGCCAGCATGAGAGCCCCGATGAGGACAAGCATGCATACGACGCCCAGCAGATTGAATGCGCTATTACTACTCAGTTTCATAGTCTTATTCGTTGTTTGTAGGGTCGTTTTCTCTGCTGGATTTAATAAAGTAGTTGCTAATCGAGATGATGAGGAGCACTACGATGTAAAGGTATCCCAGCGTTTTCTCGTCCAAGTCGGGGACGATGAAAGGAAGGATGAGTGCAAATAGAGCGAGCACAATAGCCGAAATGCGACATCGCCTGATGCTGGACAAGACTTGCTCGTCACTCTTGAAGGTGGCAGCGCCACTCATCCACGTCGGGAAATAGGCAAGGATGAGGAAACCGATGGAGAATACCGAGCACACGATGAGGTCGGCGACGGGAATATCCAGGATTCCTTTGCCCGTCAACAGGTGCTTGATGGCTGCTGCACACCACCCGCCGATGAGCATAAGCACAGTTGCCGTTTCAAAGGCTGTGCCCTCAAGAGTGCGTGCCACACGCACGTTTCCAGGATTGTATTTGTTGACCTTTGCCATCAGGGCAGCGCTTCGCTTGTAGAGGATGTGTTGGACGGGTATCCTGAACGCAAAAAACAATCCGCACAAGAAAAAGAGAGGCCTCCATCTGTAATAGGCTTCCGGATCGGTGAAGTAGGTCAACAGAAGCGCTAACAATGCAGCAATTATTGCGGTTATATGGCCACGGTTGCCCATAGCCTCATAGGCTCCAATATATTTCGGATCGTAATCTTTCTTCTTAATGTCAGTAATATAGGATCCGAACAGGCCGAAGATGCTAATCGCCGATAGGCCAATGATTGACCAGATGCGCTGGTCCAGTGTCCATGCCCGGTAAAGGGCATAGCCGATGATACCAACAGCGATAATCTCGCACAGGGTACCGAAAAGGGTGCGCGGCAACTTGATTGTATCGTCGTCCAGTTTGCCTTCCTCAATATCTTTGACAAGCTGCTCGGCTTTTTTCTCATTCTCGGATTTTGGGAAAGTCTCAGGGAATTTCTTCTTGAGGTAATCTTCGATTACAAACCCAAGGACAAAACCAACGGCGATGACAACGTACATTATCCATTTATGGCTGAAGAGATTTAGACTAAACAGCACTGCGATAACCAAGCACAGAAGTATAGCATAGGCATATCGCAACATCTTCATTTTTGGTTCAGTAACAGGTTTCATAACTAACGGGATTTTTTGACGAGGTAGTTGAAGATAAAATAGGTGCCTAGAAGTGTGGCAATTATGGCCACTAACAAAGTGGCGGCATCAATGATATGATGCTTAATGCCAATAGCCAGAATCAGGCTGATGATGGCGAACTCAACGCCAAAGACACGTTCCTCCAGGACGTTCAAGCGGAATTGCCTGATGTTCTCGATGCTTTTGTCGGCTTTGGTAAACTTAACGGCCTTGGCAAGCTGGATGAAGGCGGTGTAAGCGGTCAGGAGGATGAATAGCAGCCTCGTGGAGCTGCGCATGAAGTCAGCCTTGATGGCATCTAAGGATAGCAACAGGAAACACATTGCCGTCAGGATGATGAAGCCTGTCACGATGTAAAAGGCCATCTCCTCCTTGTCATGGGTGACTTGAATATTGCTGGAATCAAATGCCTTGTCGGTCCCTTGCTCCGAACTTTTCGCCGATTTTTTCTTGCGGTTAAAGAACGCCTCGACAAAAAGAGCAGCAAGGATAATTACAAAAAAGTTATCCCTGATATCTGCGACGGGCGAGAGCACTGCCATGATGGCACAGATCAATGCATAGACCTGTTGTTTCTTCACCGAAAGACTGATTTGGCTCATGTCCTTTTGCTCCTCGGCATCGTGCAACATGAACGGGAAACGTGCCCCGATAAGTGCGGCTACCGAACCGATGGTCAAGATTACAGCCCCGCCGATGTGCTCCCAGTCCATCTGGTGCTTGCTCCAGAATATGCTCCACGTGGCAATGAGCAGGAGCACGGTGAGCGCTTCCATGATAACCTTTTGGGGGGAACTGTGGACCTGGACGCTGTAGATATTCACCGGTTGAGCCGTTTCGTCCATGGCTCCTGTCGTGGTCCTGTTCTTGCGCTCTTGCAAGATGTCGTCTTCGACTTCCATTCGGCGAGTGCGGTAGGCCCACCAGTATAATGCTGCCAGGATAACCGCTGCCGCCACAATAACGGCTGCCATGCCTGCCGTGCCGAGCTGCTTTGAGAATACACCCAAAGAGGTGCCGGCAGCGATAGCCGTGCCGTAAGTCAGGACATTCCACAATAATGTCTGCTTCTTATTGTTAAACTTGGGTCTCATCGCTACTGTCCTCCTGGTTATCGGTTTCACTTTTCTTCTTCTTGGGCAGACGGCGGGCCTTGCGCAGAGCCTCGGTGATGATCCACTGCAACTGACCGTTGGTCGAGCGGAACTCGTCGGCTGCCCACTTCTCAATGGCATCCATCGTGTCGCTGTCGACACGCAGGATAAAACTCTTTGTGGCTTTCTTTGCCATAGTCTGCTGGATTAAGTTGTCAGTTCTCAGTTGTCAGTTGTCAGATAAATACGGTTGCCGCTGAAAACTGAAAACTGAGAACTGACAAGGATTAGTTACATATTCAATGTGCCGGTATTGACGACAGGCTGGGCCTGTTCGTCGGCACAAAGGACAACCAACAGGTTGCTCACCATCGAAGCCTTCTTGTCATCGTCAAGCTCCACGATTTCCTCGCTCGAGAGTTTGTCAAGGGCCATCTTCACCATGCTCACGGCACCCTCGACGATTTTCTCGCGGGCGGTGATGATGGCGCTGGCCTGCTGGCGGCGAAGCATCACAGCGGCGATTTCGGGAGCGTAGGCCAGATAGTTGATGCGTGCCTCGACCACCTCGATGCCGGCAAGTGACAGGCGCTCGTTGAGCCTTTCCTCGAGTTGCTCGTTGATTTCTTCGCCACCCGAGCGTAGCGTCAGTTCTTTTGTGTTCTCGTCATTGTCGTCGTAGGCATACAGTCCGGCTACTTGCCTCAAGGCTGCGTAGCTCTGCACGCTCACGAAGTCCTCAAGGGCGCGCATCAGGCCTTTGGCGTTGCCGCTCAAAGTGCCGTCGGTCGAAGCCATCGTCTGTGAGTCTACCTCGAACAGGGCTTTGTAGGTGTCCTTCAGTCTCCACACCAGTACCAGACCGATCATCACGGGGTTGCCCACCTTGTCGTTTACCTTGATAGGCTCAGCGTCCAGGTTGCGGGCGCGCAGCGAGACTTTCTTGGTGCCGTAGAAGGGATTGATCCAGTAGAAGCCCGTGCGGGTGAATGTGCCGCTGTATTTGCCGAACCAGGTGGTCACCCTAGCGGTGTTGGGCTCAAGCATCAGGAAACCACCTAATATAATTAAGGTGCAGATGAGGAGCAGGATGCTCACGATGAGCAGTACAGTGGGCAGAGCGCCAGCATTAGGCATATCAAACAGGAGAATGCTCTGGTAAATCCCCCAAATAGCGAGAATCGGTAACAGAATGACTACAAACAGCATCAAGAAACCGTTTACTGTTACGCCTCTGAAGTTGAATTCGTTCGTTTCCATAATAGATAAATATTTAAAAGTTAGTATTCGTTGTTTTAAAGTGATATCATTTTGATATCGCAAAGATATATTTGTGTTTTTGATTTGTCAATACTATTTCTCGAATTTAACACTTTTTTAACACTTCCGACCCCTCGTTTTTTGCATTGTCCGTTTAGTGAACAAGCACTCATAAAAGAAAAACTAAGGTCTATGTTCCTTAGTCTAAAGTCTTTTTTGTATCTTTGCCGATTGGATAATAACCATTAACAAGACAATATCACTATGACAAAATTAGTTGACAGATTTTTGAAGTATGTGAAGTTCGACACCCAGAGTGACGAACTCACCAACTTGACTCCCTCCACGCCGGGCCAGATGGTGTTTGCCAAGGAACTGGAGCGTGAATTGCATGCCATGGGTTTGAGTGACATCTCGCTCGATGACAACGGCTACCTGTTTGCCACTTTGCCCGCCAACACTGACAAGCCCGTGCCCACCGTCGGCTTTATTGCCCACATGGACACCGCGCCTGACATGAGCGGCCACGACGTGAAGCCCCGCATCGTTAAGTATGAGGGCGAGCCCATCGTCCTGAGCGAGGAGCCCCGCATCGTGCTCGACCCCGTTCAGTTCCCCGAGATGAACGACTACAAGGGCAAGGAATTCATTGTTACCAGCGGTGACACTCTGCTCGGCGCCGACGACAAAGCCGGTATCGCCGAAATCCTGAGCGCTGTCGAGTGGCTGCAGGAGCACCCCGAGGTGAAGCACGGCAACATCCGCGTGGGCTTCAACCCCGACGAGGAAATCGGCTTGGGCGCCCACCACTTCGATGTGGAGAAATTCGGCTGCGACTGGGCTTACACGATGGACGGCGGTGCCGTGGGCGAACTGGAGTTTGAGAACTTCAATGCCGCCAGCGCCAAGATTACCTTCAAGGGTCTGAACGTACATCCTGGAGCAGCAAAGCACAAAATGATTAACTCGATGCGTGTCGCCATGCAGTTTGCCATGATGCTGCCGCGCTGGGAGACTCCCGAGCACACCGAGGGCTATGAAGGCTTCTATCACCTCATCCGCATGGAAGGCGGTGTTGAGCAGACCACATTGAACTATATCATCCGTGACCACGACCGCGCCCGCTTTGAGAGCCGCAAGCGCGAGATTGAGCACCTGTGCAACAAAATCAATGCCGAGTTCCCCGACTGTGCAACCTGCGAGATTAAGGACCAGTACTACAACATGCGCGAGAAGATTGAGCCCGTGATGAACATCATCGACATCGCCAAGCAGGCCATGGAGAACGCTGGTGTTACGCCCAAGGTGCAGCCCATCCGCGGCGGTACGGACGGCGCCCAGCTCTCGTTCAAGAACCTGCCTTGCCCCAACATCTTCGCCGGCGGCATGAACATGCACGGACGCTTCGAGTATGTGCCTATCCCCTCGATGGAGAAGGCTATGATGACCATCATCGAAATCTGCAAGCTCGTCGCCCAGTAAAGACCAAAAAGACTTCAAGGCCCCTAAAGACTCCTATGGCCATTAAGGGGCCTTAAGGTCCTAATTCAAAGCGGAAAAGTAAAAAACAGCCAAAATATTTGGCGGGTAAAGAAAAAGGCAGTACCTTTGCACCGCTTTTTGGGAGATTCGCTAGCTCAGCAGGTAGAGCACATCCCTTTTAAGGATGGGGTCGTGGGTTCGAGCCCCACGCGAATCATCGGATTGTCTAGGACAGTTTAATGCAAGATAGCGTTGATGATTTCGTTGATGTCGCTAACGGTGTACTCACCGTCCTTGTTGACATCGGCACGCTCCATGGTGTAGTCATCGTATTCGCTGCCCAAGATGATTCCAATGACAATGTTGATGTCGGCAATAGTAACCTCGCCGTCACCGTTAACGTCACCCTTGGGGAATTCTTCTCCCTCGATGAATACAAACTCATCGAGATATGCCATGCGCTGGCGAATCCAGTTCTCAACGTAGTCCATCTCGTTGCCCAGATTGAGCTCCTTGCCTGCCAGGTCGGTGTCGCCACTCCAGCGGTTCTCCTCACGTGTGGCAGCGCCACATTCCTGCAGCTCGGTGATGGCATCACGATAGCGTTTTACCAGATTCTCGGTGTCAAGCCAAGTCTCACGCAGCTCACGATAGCGTGCAAGAACCTCTTCGCGATAGGGTTTAATCTTCTTCATCATGTCAACCATGGGAAGATGGGAAATCCAATCGACGGGACGGTCGGGCCTAATCATTTGGGGACGATTAACCCAGGGTGCATAGTTAGCACCTAAGCAGATATCCAAATCCCAAGGAACCATGGTCAAACGAGGATTATCGGTGATGTCACGGCATGCGTAATAAATGTTCTTGCTTTCATTATCCAAAGCCTGCAGTGCAATGATGAAGATGTAATAATCCTGCATCACAGGAATGTCAAAGTAATACTGAGTGCTGTCAGCAAGTGTCGTTTTGTTTGCGTCGGCACGTCCGGCAAAGAACACAGCGTCGGCAAGAGGTGCCCAATTCGACGGCCTAACCTCTTTGTAATCCGGATATGTGATTTCGAAACCATCCCATTCCACACCAGAGCGAGGTGCAGGTTTGGGTTCACTCATGGTGACTGTACGGGTCCACTTGTATCCAGTCCATAATTGTCCATGGAACACCTTGTTCTCTTCATCATACTTCTTGGCCTTCATCTGCTTGCGGTCAATAGGCTCGCACATGTTGTAGATACCGTTGTATGAGCCGTTAAGGATGACCTCGACCATCTTGCCACGGGAACCATTGTGGGCATTGGGCAGGGTGTCGGCATACCAGGGACGGCGCGCCATGTCAAGCCACAGGTCGGTGCTCACGCGATTGCGAACGCGCAGGAAGTCCATCTGGCCGGCGTCCAGAATCCAACTGTTGTCCTTGCGCAGACCGAAGAAGCGACGGTTGCACTTGGTGCTGTCGTCATTGACGAAATTCATGCGGAAATTGCGTTTGTGCTTGTTAGGAGTGTTAGTTGCTCCACCGCGCAGTTTCATCTTCATCTTCAGCGGTTCGGCAAGAGCCGAGTCGGGCTCGCTGACATAAACTGTACCATACTGGTAAACGAGATCGATGTCACACGAAATTTCCAACACGGGCAACCATGTAAAGGTGATGTAACCAGTGAAGAGGCTGTCGCCCATCTGGCAGGTTACTGCATACTGGGTGCCGCCATTGATGCCTATGAACGTGTATTCGTCGCCACTGGGTACAGCAACTTCGTTGATGGCAAACTCGCTCACTTCGTCGCCATAGGTAATTGCGGCAGTGTAGTCATTGCCAAAGAAAGATTGCGGAACACTGCACAACCACATGTGATTAAGGGTGTCAAGAGCGGCGTGGTGGCCACCGATGTTGAGCGATTGACCCCAGCTGGTCAGCCCAGTTAATAAGAGTGAAATGATAAGTAGTAAATGCTTTCCCATTGTCGGTTAAACGTTGATTATTATAATATTTTAAGGCTGCAAAGATAGTAAAAATGTTGATATGAATGATTCGCAACAAGAAAAATGTCAACAAATTGGTGGGATACGGTACTGGATTTAACATTTGGCTGACACATTTCTAAACTGCGCAGTCTGCACACAACACATTTTTTAAGAAATTATTTCGATAGATTTTCGTTTTTTTTCTCCTCCATACGCTAAAAAAGAAGTAATTTTGTCTGCAATTTTTTATCGCTCGATTTTTAACACTTGAAACTCACTCAACCACAATGAAAATATTCACCAACGATGAACTGCGTCGTATCGGCGACCGCACCCTCGAAAAAGATAATTTACAGATGCTTGACCTCATCGAGAGGGCGGCTTCGGCTGTGTCTTATGAGCTGATTTCGCGTTGGCGCACTTCCCAGCGTTTTGTTATCTTTGCAGGACCTGGTGATAATGGCGCCGATGCCCTTGCAGTGGCTCGCATCATGTATGAACAGGGTTACAGGCCCGAAGTGTACTTGTTTAATATCAAGTCGGCACAATTGTCTCCCTGCTGTCTCACCAACCGTGACCGTTTGCTGGAAACTGTCGGCGAGAATATTGATTTCATCGAGGTGATTCAGACCTTTAACCCGCCTGCACTGGATGAAAACGACGTGGTGGTTGACGGCTTGTTCGGCAGCGGATTGCGCACGCCGCTCAAGGGTGGTTACACATCGTTGGTGCAGTACATCAATTCCAGCGGCGCATATGTGGTGTCGATAGATTTGCCGTCGGGTATGTTCGGTGAGTGGAATATGGGTAATGACCGTCGCAACATCATCCGTGCCAATCTCACGCTCACCTACCAGAGCAAGCGACTCTCGTTCTACTTCTCGGAGAATGCCGAGTTTGTTGGCGAGTGCAGGGTGCTTGACTTGGAGCTGGATCATGTGAGCCTGGCACGCACTCCCACTGATTTTTATCTTATCGAGCGCGAGGATGTGCAAGATGTAATTAAGCCTCGCAATCCGTTTGCTAACAAGTATGACAACGGCACGGTCTTGCTTGTGGCAGGCAGCTATGGCATGATGGGTGCCGCCGTTCTGGCGGCAAGAGGTGCTTTGCGTGCAGGTGCCGGACTGGTGACTGTCCATGCTCCTCGCTATGGCTATCAAGTGTTGCAGACAGCGGTTCCCGAGGCTCTCTTCGAGCCTGACCGCAACGATATCGTCACCAGCACGATTGATTTGCGCCACACCTATAGCGTTGTCGCTTTGGGTCCCGGTATGGGCGTTGATGATGTGACTCTCGAAGCGGTGCATCATTTCATCATGAACTTCAAGCGTCCATGTCTGTTGGATGCCGATGCCCTCAACTGCATCTCGCGTCGCCCGATGTTGCTCAAGAGTATTCCTCCGCGTTCTATCATTACGCCGCATGCTATCGAATTTGACCGCTTGTTCGGCGAACATGCTACCGACGAGGAGCGCCTCAAGAAGGCCATTGATGTTTCCAAACTCTATAATATCACTATCGTGCTCAAGGGTCACTACACCATGACGGTGCGACCTGACAGCAAGGTGTATGTGAACAGCAGTGGCAATGCCGGTATGGCGACCCCAGGTAGTGGTGATGTCCTCACCGGTATCATCTCGGCCCTCATAGCACAGGATTATCCTGCCGATTGGTCGGCTGTCCTCGGTGTATATCTGCATGGTTTGGCTGGTGACCTTGCTGAGCAGGAGCAGGGCACCTACGGCATGGTGGCAAGCGACATTGTCAATAACATCGGTAAGGCTTTTATCGAAGTGATGAAATAAGTGGCATTTAAGCTGCATTTAACAATCGAAGCGGTTGATAATCATTGATTATCAACCGCTTCGCTCTAGTACCTGAAGTGGGACTTGAACCCACACGGCCGCAATGGCCAAGGGATTTTAAGTCCCTCGTGTCTACCGATTCCACCATTCAGGCATCCGGTCTATTTTCGGGCGCAAAGATACAACATTTTGTTGATATGCACGCCTTTTATGTGTTTTTTTTCTGATTGGCTCTATCCTGTCGGCATCTTGCCATCAGCTTATAGAGGGGTAATAATGTTTATATAAGATCCAGCAACGGGGTGTCGTCGATAGCTTTTTGCTGGTCTCTGCGTTGTTTTGCGATGTGTTCCAGCAGCTTTGCGAAGCGCTTGTCGGCCTCGACAATAAAGTCGCTCTCGCCTTGGTCAATCAGCGCATTGATGGTTGAGTTTATGGTGAGTTCATCGGGGTCGAAGGCGGGTTGGAATGCCTTTTCATCGTCTGCTGACTGTTGACTGATGGTTTGAAGCAGGCCGGCTTGGCACAGGTTGTTCAGTAGCTTGTCGGCGAGTTGCATCGGTATATCATACTCTGTTATGAGTGTGGCACGTGTCAATGCGGGTTCGTGATTCTTGAATTTTTTAGCGGCAAGGGCAAGGATGGCAATTGCCATGTTGTTAGAGTAGGTCTGTGAAATGCCCTTGACCTTATCATTGTGGGCAAAACTGTCGAAGTTCTGCCATGCGTAGGTCAGCCCTACTCCGGCAAGAGTGATGAGCCACGACAGTTGTATCCATACCAGTAACAGAGGCAGGAAAGCAAAACTGCCGTAGATGGCATTATACTTTGACACATACACCTGTCCGGTGACGAACAGCCATTGGATAATCTGGAACAGGGTGCCGCACAGGATGCCAGCAAACAGCGCTCCTTTGAACTTGACTTTGGTGTTCGGCACAAAGTAATAGGCAGCTGTGAAGATGAGCCATGAGATGACCGTTGGCATGAAGGCCAGTAGACGGTGCATCATGGGCGAAATCGGGTTGCCCTCAAACACACGTTGCACGGCGTCACTCATGAAGATGGAAATGCCAGCCGAGCATACCATCAGCACTGGTAACAGCATGAACAGAGCTGTGTAATCGGTAAATTTGCGCTGAATTGAACGCATCGTGGTCACACCCCAGACGTGGTTGAAAGTGTCTTCCACATTACTCATTAGCGAGACTAACGTCCACAACAGGAAAATCAGACCGATACCGATGAAGATGCCTTGGGAAGCCTGAGCCAGGTAATTGTCCACATAGGTCAGAGCGGTTTCCAGCGCTTGTCTTTGGGCAGGGAAGTAGCGGAACAGCTCGCTCTGCATCAGATTCTGGAACCCGAAGCCACGCGCTATGGCAAACAGCATGGCAAGCGCTGGGATGATGGCGAGCACCGTGTTGTAAGTCAAGGCGCAAGAGCGCATCTGCAGGTCTCTATCCATAAACGAGCGTACACTCAGATTGATGACCTTCAGGATTTTGACCGAAAGAAGAGTCCTCCTGTCATTCCACACCCCACTGATGCAGTACTTGACATTCTGCATGATGCGTTGCCACAGGCTGGCCTTGTAATTCTCGCCCATCTTATTCCAAGGAAAAAACGGGAACGTGCCTTTGTTGGCGCACGTTCCCGTGAATCATTCAATTACAGGTTGTCAAGAGAATCCTTGATGAGCCCAAAGATGGCATCGATATCACCCATACCGTTGATGGCGTGGTACTTGCCCTGCTCCTCATAATAGGCCTTCAAGGGTGAAGTCTGGTTATGATAGGTTTCCAGACGTTTGCGGGCTGTCTCCTCGTTGTCGTCAGAACGACCACTCAATTGGCCGCGCAGCAGGATGCGCTTGATGAGATCCTCTTCAGGAACCTCGAGACCTACAACGGCATCAATCTTGGTTCCGCGGTCGGCAAGCAACTTTTCCAGGGCAACGGCCTGAGGGATGGTGCGGGGGAATCCATCGAAGATAACGCCTTCCTTGACGTTGTCTTTATTGTCGTCAAGCACCTGTGCCAGGATGTCGATGATGAGTTCGTCGGGCACGAGTTGTCCTTGGTCGATGTAGCCCTTGGCGGTTTTGCCCAGGTCGGTACCGCGCTTGATATGGTCACGCAGCACATCGCCGGTTGAAATGTGGAACAGTTTGTAGTGGTCGATGAGTTTATCGCTCTGGGTGCCTTTTCCCGATCCGGGTGCACCAAAAATAACAATGTTCAACATAATCTTGAATTATCTTATTAAGTGTTCTATTATTTATATGTAATGTGTATTATCTCTGAACTTATTTCTCTTTCAGGACGTAGATGTCGGGCAGATTGCGAGCCAGACCGTCAAGATCGAGGCCGTAACCGAGGATGAACTTAGATGGAATCTCAAAGCCTACATACTCGGGCGCTTTGCCCACGGTGAGGGCGTCAGGCTTGAACAGCAGCGACACCATCTTTACGCTCTTGGGATTTTGCTTTGCAAGTTCCTTGCGCAGTTGGGCAGCAGTGACGCCACTGTCGATGATGTCCTCAACGATGAGCACGTTGCGACCCGTAATGTCTTCAGTCAAACCCATGATTTCTTTCACGTTGCCTGTTGATGACATTCCCTCGTAGGACTTGAAGCGGATAAATGTGATTTCGGAGTCATGCAGGTTGCAGGCACGGAACAAGTCTGCAGCAAAAATAAAGGAACCATTGAGGACACACAGGAACAGGGGATTCTCATTGGCGTAGTCACGCTTGATTTCCTGGGCAAGGCGGTACACCTGCTTGGCAATCTCTTCACGTCTGATGTAGGGCTCAAACGTCAGACCCTGGTAAGTTACTTCTTCCATTTGTCTACAGAATTAAAGCACAAAGGTACAAAGAAGTTTTCAGTTATCGGTTTTGGGGTCTCAGTTTTTTCAAGGAAGAGGAAAAAATAAGCGAGCCGCAGGCTCGCAATACCCGAACGGGAGGCCGTTGCGACCGCAAGGCCGTCAGGCCGTCGGGGTATTGCGAACCTGTGGCTCGTTTTGTGCCGTGTCACTGCAGTGTGGCGATGGCTCGAGCCAGGGCGTTCATCTGGCGGCAGCATTCGGCGGTTAGCGGGTGGTAATCATTGTGGTGAGTGAATGGGGAGATGAGCAGCACCTTGCCAGCAGCGCAGGCATCAAAGAGCCGACCGCCTGGCTTGGATAGCTCGGCGAAGCCGTTGTTGCAGATGAAAATCACGGGGATTCCCGCCTCGAGGGCTCTGTTCATGATGGTTCTTTCTCCAGGACTGATGGCAGGGGAAACAAGTACGGCTCCTTGGGCGAGAATCCAGTCTCCTTCAAGTGCTATTTCCTCTTTGCTCATTCGTCGTGAACAGTAAACCTGCATGATTGACGGGTGTTGTAGGAGTTGATGGTTGCCCATTGCGCTCACTGTTGACCCTGCAATGGTTAGATGAAGAGATACTGTGAAAAAGTCTTGATGCTGTCGCTTGAGCCATAGCCGTCGAGGGTTGTCACTAAGGTAGGCTTTCCAGCGGTCGAGTTGACCCTTACCTTGTAACACCCCGTCGGTATAACCCTGTTCCCACACTGGTACTGATAGGCCCAATTCCCGAGCCGTCCTGTTGCAACCGGTTTTAAACCCATTGATGACTTTTCCCAAATGGACAGGCAGCGGTTCGGTGACAAACAGAATGCCATGCAAGTGGTCGGGCATGACGGTCAAGGCTAGCACTCTGATTTGTGGGTAGTAGCGAGGGATGCCAAGCCATTCGTCCTTCACGCTCTCGCCTAGCGGTGTGAGGTTTACCCACGGCAGCGGGTGGCTGTCATCGGGCCCGCATAGGCTCCCGAGCCGTGGTGTGCGTCCTTCTACACACAGGGTAATCATGTAGATGGACCTTCCCTGGTAGTCATGACTAACCATTCGCCGTTTCATCGACGCTGTGGCGGGGACGTCAGGATGTTTCTGGGACCATTGCTTGCGTCCCTCGTTGCGCTTGTCATCCATTTCTTTCAATTTTTAAGCGAGCCGCAGGCTCGCAATACTCCAACTGGCTGCTTGTTGTAGCAGTCGCGGTTTGTCGGGGTATTGCGAGCCTGTGGCTCGTTGTTAAGGGGGATTACTTGGCGACTTTCTCGAGGCGCTTCATCATGACGAACATGAAGACGGCTGCGGCGAGGCAGACGGCGATGAACACGGTCCATACTACCCACAGGGGCAGGTCACCCCACAGGTAACCGCCGACGCTCACCAACTTGTTGCCGATGGCGGTGGCACCAAACCAGCCACCCATCATCAGGCCCTTGTACTTGGGAGGAGCCACCTTGCTGACAAACGAGATGCCCATGGGCGAGAGCAGCAGCTCACCGAAGGTCAGCACCAGGTAGGTCGAAATCAGCCAATAGGGGGATACCAACGGGCCGAGCTGGCCACTGTCGGCAAGTGCGGCCTGTTCGTTAGGCGTGAGCAGCCCTTGTGAAGCGAACAGCATGATGAAGAACGCTGCACCGGCCACGAGCATACCGTAGGCAATCTTACGGGGAGCCGAGGGCTCTTTGCCCTTGTTGGCCAGATAGGTGAAGATGGCCATCGACACGGGTGTCAGGGCTACTACATAGAACGGGTTGAACTGCTGGAAAATCGGGGCCGAGATATCGACGGAGCCGGTGGCGCGGGTGAATTTGTAACCCAGCACGGCCAGGGCTGCCACGATGATGGCGGCCGAGATGCCCTTACCCTTGCCCGTCTTGCTCTGGAAGAGCGAGAATCCGGCATAAACAATCAGGATGAGCATCACCAGGTTGATCACGTCGAACGGCATGGTGTGCACGCCCGAAGCGCTCTTGGCAGTGAACTCGTCGGCAAAGTAGGTCAACGACAGACCGTTCTGGTGGAAGGCCATCCAGAAGAAGATAACCACGGCGAACACGAGCAACAGGGCCACGATGCGCTGTTTGGTCTCTTCCTTGGTCAACTCGGGCTCGGCTGCGGCAGCAGCGGCTTTACCGCCCTTCTTGCCGGTGTCCTCGGTGTGGCGGAAGGTGCCACGGAAGGCATAATAAATGGCAATTGAGAGCACCAGTGACGCGCAAGCGACCATGAATGCAAAGTGATAGGCCTCACCAGGAGCGGTGTAACCCAGATGCGTCTGGGCATACTCGGTGATCTTGACGGCAGCAGTCGGGGCGAACAGCGCACCGATGTTGATGGCCATGTAGAACAACGAGAAACCGGCATCGCGCTGGTTTGCATAACGTGGGTCGTCATAGAGGTTACCTACCATCACCTGAAGGTTACCCTTGAACAGACCTGTACCCAAACTGATGAGCAACAAGGCAGCCAGCATCGCAACAATACCTGCTGTGGCGCCGCCCAATGGGATGGACAGCAACAGATAGCCGATGAACATGATGATGATACCGGTGGTCACCATTTTGCCAAAGCCGAACTTGTCGGCAAGATAGCCACCCAGAATCGGGAGGAAGTACACGAGCATGAGGAAATCTCCATAGATTTCTCCGGCCCACTTGGGGTCAAAACCGAAGTTCGACCTCAGGAACAGGGCGAACACGGCAATCATCGTGTAGTAGCCAAAGCGCTCGCCAGTGTTGGCCAATGCCAACGCGAAAAGTCCTTTTGGTTGGTTTTCAAACATAATTGTTAGCGTTTTGATTAATTAATATATTAATAATGTTGTTGTCGTTTTCAACAGCCGGAATGCTCGCGTGCCTGATAGGCGATGGCATAGGCGCGGATTTGCTTGATCATGGCCAGCAGGCCGTTGCTGCGCGTGGGCGACAGGTGCTCGCGCAGCCCGATGCGCTCGATGAAGTACAGGTCGGCATCAAGTACCTCCTGGGGAGTGGCGCCGTCGAGCACGCGCACGAGCATCGAGATGATGCCCTTGACGATGATGGCGTCGCTGTCGGCCTGCAGGCGCATCTTGCCGTCGATGCAGTCGGCCTGCAGCCATACGCGGCTCTGGCAGCCGTCAATCAGGTTGTCGGCCGTCTTATACTGTTCGTCCAGCGCTGGCATGGCATTGCCCATGTCGATGATGACGCTATAGCGGTCCATCCAGTCGTCCAGACCCTCAAATTCCTCAATGATTTCGTCTTGTCGTTGGTTTACTGTTGACATTAAAAAGTTGACGTTTTGGTTTTAACCTTCAAAATTAGACTTTTTTTTTGAGATATGGCCAATTTGGGCGGTAAAAAAGCTCAAACCAGCCAAAAAATAATAAAACAAGTCCCGCAAGCATCTTGCTGCGGGACTTGGTATGATTGCCTTAGAAAGGCGTGTCGGTGTTCATCAGAAGAACTTGATGATGTTCTTCTTCACCTTGGTGGAACCAGCCAGAAGCTTGTTGATGAAGGTGGGGTTACCCATAACCTGCACACCACGACGCTGAGCGTAGGTACGCTCGAGTTCTTCCTTAGTGGGCTGGCGCTCGGCCTTCTCCTGCTTAACCACCTTGTAAACATAGACTGCATCCTCACCCTTGAAGGGGCCTTGCATGACACCAGGCTTGGCGGCACTGATGCGACCCACAATCATGGGCTCAATCTTGGGATCACCGTTGAAGAATACCACGTTGGCGGTATCAACTTTGTTGCCCATCATCATAGCGTAGGATTCCACATCCTTAGCCTTGCCCTGATACTGCTTCATCAGGTCGTCACCCTTCTTGCTGTTGCGGATGCGCTTGGTGAGCATTTCCTTACCCTGGGGGAAGTTGTAGGGCAGATACTCCTGGTCGTAGATGTCGTCGATAGCGGCGGCGATGAGTACGTCATTGTTGTCGCTGAAGATAGGTGACACATCACCCTTCTTGTTATCGAACGCCCACTTAATGACTTTGCGGGTATCCTTCATTTGGCCAATTTGTGCTGAGCTGGGGCTGATGAGCATCTCGGTGGCGTTGTAACCAGCCTTGGCTGCGTTCTCCTCAAAGGCCTTGATGGTCTTGTTCTTGTTCAGGAAGTCCTGGAACTTGTCGCGCAACTCCTCGCTGGTCTTGGTGCTGGCATATGCATCGTAGGTAACGGTAGCCAGGGTATAGAACATCTTCGGAGCCTTCTTTTCGTTCACCTTCATCAGCACGGCACCCTCATTGTTACGGTTGAACACAATGTATTCGTTGCCGGCATTGACAATCTTAGCCTTCAGGGTATCGTGAGCGTTGTAAGCACGCTGCCATTCGTTGAGCTTGCCTTCTACCTTCTGGGGATAAGCCTTTTTCAGTTCATCAAGGGTCTTGCCAGCGTTGAGCTGTTGGAGAACGGCATTCTGTGTCTTGGTGTCGCCCTGGATGGTGACATAGGACAGTTGTACAGAGTCAATGCTTAACTGCTTGTTAATCAGCTTATACATCACGTGGTGGTTGTTGATGGCACTGTCACGACGGGTGGCACCCACCTCGGCGCTAGTGAAGAAGTCACGCACCTTGGCAGGCAGATCCTTCTGGATGACCTTGGCAGTGTCAATCTGTACGGTACCCAGCAGGCGAACCGAATCAACGCCACGACCCTTCTGCAGGGCGATGTAAGCAGCGTCAGCAATCTTCTGGGCAGCAGCGATATCTTCCACGCTGGGAACGATATTGACGGCGATGTAGTGGATGTTGCGGAACTCCTCATCTTTCTTGAAGACGGGTTTCATCTTCTCCCATTCAGCCTGCAGCTCAGCATCGCTCACGGGATACTTATCATCGGGAATGCTGGAGTATTCCTTCTTGGCAAACGTCACTACGTTGGTGATGGACTGCTCCTCAGCGAGCTGGGCGAGATCCAGGTCGTTGGCAGGGAAGCAACCGCCAATCAGGTACTGCAGCTTGGCGAAACGGTATTGTTTATAGATGTCTTCGGTGAGCTTCTGCCACTCCATCTTGAGCTCAGCAATCTGGGACTCCTGAACGCCCTGTTTGCCGGGGTTAGTGATGAATTCATAGAGTTCGAGGGGAGACTTGGCACCTACCTGCTCGGCAAATTGAACGGCAGCGGGAGCTGCGTTCTTACCGGTCATCAGTTGGGTGATTTCATCGCTGTGAACCTCGATGCCCACCTTCTCATACTCTTGGTTAAGAAGTTCCTCATGAATCATCTCATCCAGAACTTGCTGGCGGCGTACTTCGGGGTCGGTCTGCTGAGCATTGTTCTGATCAGCATTTGCTTCCATTTCCATACGCTTCTGGAAAGAGTGAATTTCAATTTTCTCATTGCCGACTTTTGCGACAGTAGTACTTGACCCTAACAGGCCGAGAGCGCGAACACCTTCCTCAATAATGAATGCGAGCAAGGCGGCGCCGATTACGAGGGCAAGGACTTTCTTCCTTTGCCTAATTTTCTCTAATGTAGCCATTTACAGTTGTTTATATTAAGTTATTTCATTCATTTTTAGGGCTTCTCGCCAAAAAACCACGCAAAGGTAGTTATTTTTTGCATTATACCAAAAAACAAATCGTTTTTTCTTGTTTTTTCTTCATTGTGGGCTCCTGGGACAGCGTTTTGGGCACTGTGCAACATTTATCTTGCTTTTTTAGGATTATTTTAGATGTCGAGTGGCTGTTATTTGGCAATTTATCGCTACATTTGCAGTTAATATTAATGTGAACGGTGCGCCATGCCTCGACGGTGTGGCGTGAAGAGCGTGCAATCAACAAGAAATACAACAATATGAAAACAATCAAGAAAGTCCTATTGTCAGCGCTGGTAGTGGCTCCCGCTATCGCCGTGGGCCAGCCTGCCATCATGTCCAGCGATGCTGCTGGCTATCTCGAGCGTGGACGACAGATGTATGAATCGCACAACTATGTGGGCGCCATCGACCAGCTGGAGCACATGAAACAGCTGCCCAGCACCCCATCCATGCGTGAACAGGCCGACTACTACATCGCGCTGAGCAAGTTTGAGCGTGGCGAGGAATCGAGCCTTGGCGCACTGCTGCAGTTCTATAACCAGTACCCTGCGTCACCGCTTGGCATGCAGGCTCTGCTCAAGGCGGGTAACTATTTCTTCTATCGCGGACAGTGGGAGAGCGCCCTGAATGCCTACTCCCTGGTGCGTAACCGTTCCCTCGACCTGGACAGCGACGAGGACCTGGAGTATCGCCGTGCTTACTGTAACCTGCGCTTGGGTAACTATCGTGAAGCCGAGCGTCAGTATTACGAGTTGGAGCATACCGCCCGATATGGAGGTGCCAGCGAGTTCTACAAGGCTTATCTGGATTATGCCCAGGGTAACTATGACGAGGCCCAGGCCAAGTTCAGCCGTCTGCCTCAGGACAGCGAGTTAGGTTTCCAGTCCCAGTATTACCTCACTCAGATAGATTATAACAAGAAGCGTTACCGTGATGTCATTGAGAAGGGTAAATCCCTGCTCGCCCAGCATCAGAACGACTATTTTGATGCTGAGCTCAACCGCCTTGTGGGCGAGAGCTACTACCATCAGAACAATGACGTGGAGGCCCGCACCTACCTGCGCCGCTACATGGACAATCCCGAGGGCGAGCCTTACCGCACGGCAGCCTATACAATGGGCGTGCTCGACTATCGTGACGGGAACTATCAGGCTGTGGTCAACGACATGCTCTATGTGCTCGAGGGTAGCGATGCCCTTTCCCAGAGCGCTTATCTCTATATGGGACAGGCCAAGCGCCAGTTGGGTGACCTGAATGGAGCTAACATGGCTTTCCAGCAGGCGGCGATGATGGACTGTGACCGCAATGTCAAAGAAACGGCCTACTATAACTATGCCGTGGGTCTGAGCAAGGGCGCACGCACACCGTTCGACAAGAGCATCGACCTGTTTGAGGACTTCCTCAACGAGTATCCAAACTCCCGCTATAAAGATAATGTGGAAGGCTATCTGGTGGATGCCTATATGGGAACTACCGATTACCAGAGGGCGCTCACCAGCATCAACCGTATCAAGAAGCCGGGCGCCAAGGTGCTTGCTGCCAAGCAGAACGTGCTGTACAATCTTGGTGTCCAGGCATTGGCCGCCAATCGCACTCAGGATGCCGCCAACTACTTCAAGCAGGCCATTGACGTGGGCAATTATGACAAGACCGCCCTTAATGAGAGCCGCCTGTGGCTTGCCGAGACGCAGTACCGTACGGGCAACTACAAGGAGGCTGCCAAGCAGCAGCAGGAGTATGTGAAATCAGTTAACAAGGGCGATGAGAACTACGGCTTGGCGCAGTACAATCTGGGCTATAGCCTGTTGAACCAGAACCGCTATTCCGAGGCCAAGACCGCCTTCCAGAATGCCATCAACAGTAAACAGCTGACCAATGACTTGGCTGCAAGCGCTTATCAGGGCATCGGTCAGGCGCAGTACTACTTGAAGGACTTCAGCGGCGCACAGGCTTCTTATGACCAGGCATTAAAGCTCGACAAGAACACGAGCGGTGACTACTCGATGTACCAGAAGGGCATCATGATGGGGCTGGGCCACCAGTATGCCGACGAAATCGCCCAGATGGATGCGCTCATCAAGGCTTATCCCAAGAGTGACCTTGCTCCACAGGCTATGCTCGAGAAGGGTAATGCTCAGGCATTGCTCGGCAAGAACGGTGATGCACTGGATACTTATTCCACGTTGTTAAAGAACTATCCCAAGAGTGCTGAAGCCCGCAAGGGTCTCCTGCAGACCGCATTGGTCAATAAGAGCATGGACAAGGAGGATGCCGCTATCGAGGCCTATAAGAAGGTCATTCGCCAGTATCCCACCAGTGACGAGGCCCAGGCGGCTGCCGAGGACTTGAAAGTCATCTATGCCGACCGTGGTCAGTTGGCTGAGTTCGGCAAGTTCCTGAACAGCGTGCCCAATGCGCCCAAGATTGACGTGAACGAGGTGGAGAGACTCACCTTTGAGGCCGCCGAGAAAGCCGCCATCGACACGCGTCCCAGCATCGACAAGATGCAGCAGTATCTCAAGGATTATCCTGATGGCGCCTATACCGCCAAGGCTAAATACTACATTGCCCGCTATCACTACGGAAAAGGCAATTACAATGACGCGATGGCCGCTATCGACGAGGCTTTGAAGGGCGGTGGAGATGCTTCTTATGCCCAAGATGCTCTCGCCATGCGCAGCGACATCCTGGCTCGTCAGGGCAAGTATGATGAAGCCCTGCGCAGCTATAAGGAACTCGCCGAACGTGCTTCCAGTGACGACAATCGCACGCTGGCACAATTGGGCGCCCTGCGTGTTGCCAAGCAGATGGGCAACTGGAACGAGGTGAAGAATATCGCCGGTGCGCTGCTTGATCGCGGCGGTCTCACCGTCAACGAGGAGAAAGAAGTCATGCTCGACCAGGGTCTTTCGCTGGCTCAGGTGGGCAATACCAAGGACGCCGAGACAGTCTTCAGGAAACTGGCCAAGGATCCCAACCACGAGTGCGGTGCCCAGGCTTCCTATGAGTTGTCGCGCATGCAGTATGAGATGGGCAACTACAAGGGCGCCGAGCAGACGGTCAACGCGCTTATCGATGCCGGCACAAACCACAACTATTGGCTGGCCAAGAGTTTCATCACCCTCGCCGATGTCTATTACAAGCAGGGTAATGTGGCTCAGGCACGCGAATACCTGCAGAGCGTTAAGAACAACTACCCAGGCAAGGAGAAAGACATCTTTAACGAGGTGGAAAGCCGTCTGAACAAGTGGAAAGGCAGCAATGCCTCGTCAACGACCAACTCCAGCACCGACAACGGCAAGAAAAAGGGTGCAAAGAGTACCAAAAGCAAGAATTAACCCGTCAAGCATCATACATTTATTATGAAGATGAGAAAGATATATATCGCCATGTTGATGGCGGCCTTTGCCCTCAACGGGGCTTACGCCCAGGATAACAAGAACCTGAGCAAGGAAATCACACTCGAAAAGGATGTAGCGCCACTCGAGAAGAAGGCGGTCAAGAAAAATGAACTTCCCAAGGTGAAAAAGCCTACAGTGACGGGAAAGAAGACCCAGCTGGGTTACAGTGACCTGACCTCTCCCATCGAGGTGCCGACCAGTATCCCCACGCTGCTGCCCTACGGCTATCGCACGGCCCATAATTTCAGTGACAAGCGTGGCTATCTCGACGTGGGCGGCGGTACGCAAGGCAACTTCCGTGTGGACTTCGGCTACCGTCTCATCAATGAGGAACGCGAGAAATTGGGTCTGTGGCTCAACCACAACAGCACGTGGAATAGCAAGAACCCCACCAAGATGATTACCCTTGACGAGAACCGCAATAGGCAGAAGTACAACGACAACGTCTTCGCCGTGGATTACAGCAGGGACTTGGGCAAAGGCACCTTCATGTTGGGCACCAAGGCCCATGTGGATATCTACAACTTGTATGGTGGCTGGAACAAATTTGAAGTCTCCCAAAACACAGCAGGAGTCCTTCCCGGTGAAATGTCAATCATGACCCCCGCCTATGATTGGAGTTCCGAGAAGCAGACCTTCTTTGACTTCAACCTGAATGCGGGCTGGAAGAGCCAGTTCATGTTGCGTGACAATCCGCTGAAATATAATGTCGGTTTGCAGTACGGCCATGCGGCCTACGACAAGTCGTTCAATACCCTGTATAAACATGGTGCCCATGACAATTGGGGCATCTTGACACTGGGTGGCTCCTATGAACTCACCGAGTTGACCACTGCCGCCTTAAACATCCGAGGCGAGTACCTGCGCCGTGGCACCAAGGCCAAATCAGGCAGCGACCTTGACCTGTTCGACGAGGTCGGCATGATTACCCTCTCACCCACCTATACCATCCGTGGCGACATGTTCAAGCTGCAACTGGGACTGAATGCACACATCAGTTTCAGCGACGGTGCGGCGTTCCGCCTTTCGCCTAACGTGCGTGCCAACCTGTCGTTGGTTGACGGTTTCTCGGTATTTGCCAACGTCCTCGGCGGCAAGAACTTGGGTTACCGTGTCCCCACCCATTTCTACAACTACCGCTACGACCTGCCTTTGCTCATGTACGGTAGCATCTACACACCGCTCGAAGCCGAGGGCGGTATCAAGGTGGGACCTTTCCAGGGACTGAGTGCCAAGGTGTCGCTGGGCTATGCTATTGTCAAGAAGCAGCCGAGTATCCTCTACCGCACCGATTATCCAAGTCAGGCCCTGATGCTCGGCATGATGTCCACCTATATGGTGCTGGATAGTCGCGGCTACTACTTGAATGCCGAGGTCAATTACAAGTACCGTTCACTCATCGAGGCATCAGCATCCGTCAAGTATGCGCCTCACGACAACGAACTGTTTGAAGCCGACAATCACTACAACGGCTACAAACTGGGTGTTGACCGCGCTTCCACGGTTGCCAACATTGACCTCAAGGTGACCCCATGGCGTCCTTTGACAATCAATGCAGGCCTGGAATACCGTGGCGGCCGCATGGCACTGTTCGGCGACAAATGGGATGCCGACGGAGACCGTCTGTATGAGTTTGTCAAGATGAAAGATGCCGTCAACCTGAAGGCCGGGGCCAATTACCGCCTCAACAGCAGCGTCAACCTGTGGCTTCAGGCACACAACCTGTTGAACCGCCGTTATGACATCCTCTACGGCATGGGTGCCCAGCGCATCGGCTTCATGGTCGGCGCCGGCTTCACCTTCTGATTAATAACCACACAAGAAAAATCAGCGTGGCATGAGGTTTGTTCCTCATGTCACGCTGTTTATTTGGTATGGAAATCTGTTACGGCAGGGTGGGGAGGGCGTCGCTGTGCTGGGCGAAGGCTTCGGCGGCTTCGCAGCGGCACTCGAGACCACGGAAGTGTTCCATCGTTGCGTGCCAGTGGTACACCTCATCCATGTGCTGGCTCACGTGGCAGTTGCAGGCCTCGTGTTTGCGTTCCAGCACGCTCTCGATGTTGACCCAATGGGTGGGATGGAACATCTGGCTCTGGGTGCCCGACATGGCTTCAAAATAGAATAACTTGAAGCGGCGGTCCAGTCGTCGCCAAGCGTCCATCACGAGGATACCGCAGCAGGCGTGGTCGCGGTGTCCGTCAAGCGGCCAGTGTGTCATCACGATGTCGGGATTCTCGCGGTCGATGAGTTCGCGCATCTCCTTGTAACGCTCCAGATTCACCTCGGTATTGCCGTCCACTTGGCTCATGAAGATGTGGCGTGCGCCGGTCACCTTGCACGCATTCTCGCTCTCGACCACGCGTATGGCGGCAGCCTCACTGTGGCTCTTGCCTGCTATGCCCGCCTCGCCGCGCGTGAGATAGACACACACCACCTCGTGTCCCGCCTCGGTGAACAGGCACATGGTGCCGCCACAGCACGTCTCGGGGTCATCGGGATGCGCTCCGATGGCGAGCACCTTGAGGCGGCGTTTCTTTGGGTTGCTACCGTTGCCTTTATCGTTTTCCTGGGCATTTGCCTCAATGGGCAGTCCCAGGACCGTGGCACCCATTGCTGCGGCGCCCGTCATCTTAATCATTTCTCGTCTGTTCATGAGTTCCTTGTTTTTATCATCGCAAATTTACTTCTTTTTTCTTGATTTCACCATTTTCTTGGATATTTCATCGTGTTTTTTAAACAAAGTTCTGATTGTTTCATTAAAATGCATTATGAATGAAAATAATGAGTAAATTGCGGTGTTTTAATGATTATTTGTTATCTTTGCACGCTAATCTAATTATACTCATA
Source organism: uncultured Bacteroidales bacterium (assembly GCA_902779125.1). GTDB lineage: Bacteria > Bacteroidota > Bacteroidia > Bacteroidales > Muribaculaceae > Sodaliphilus. The sequence continues at coordinate 59,952 of CACZAC010000005.1, forward strand.
CCGCCAAATTCATTATAATATGTCTAAAATTCGTCTTTTTTTCTTGTTGGTGTGCTGCGCGGTCTATGGTACGGCATTGAGCGCTGTCATCAGTGAGAAACAAGCAGGTGATATTGCAGCCCGCTTTTTGGCATCACGCTCGATGAATGCAACGGGCCTGAAAATCGCTCATCGTGCACCGCTGTTGGGCAGTGAGGCGCCCTCAGGGCGAAACGCCTACTATGTATTTAATCTGGCACGGGCTGGACAAGGCTTTGTGATTGTTGCCGGTGACGACCGTGTCCCTGCAATTCTGGGATATAGTGACCAGGGCTCTTTTGACGCGACCGATGTGCCACCCGTTTTGCAGGAATGGCTCGATGGCTATAACAGCCAGATTCAAGTCGTGGCTGCCGGTGGTGCGGCCGAGGTGCGTACCTCGGTGGGTGCTGCCATTGAGCCGATGCTCAATGTGCATTGGGGTCAGGGTAGCCCGTACAACGTGCGTTTTCCCCACATCAGTGGCAGTAGCAATGCCCACGCCTACACGGGCTGTGTCGCCACAGCGATGGCACAGGTGATGGCTTACTACCAGTATCCTGCCCGTCCCACAATCACCATTCCCGGATACACATCCAGTAGTGGCAAGACCTATGCGGTCAACATGCCGTCTTTGTCGCCTGTCAACTTCGCATGGGACGAGATGCAGGACACCTATTATACTAATGATACCTTGAGCGCAGCCGCTGATGCTGTAACGACGCTCATGTTGTACTGTTCCTCGGCGCTGAAATCCAACTTCGGTCTGACCTCTACGGGCGCCTATGCGCGCAATGTGCCCGGCACACTGATTGATTACTTTGGCTACAAGGACAGTGGCCGTTTTGTCAGGCGCAACAACTATACCACCCGCAATTGGGAGGAAATCATCTATGCCGAGCTGGCCGCAGGCCGCCCCGTTGTATATAGTGGCAACAAGGCTTCTGGCGGTCATGCGTTCGTCTGTGACGGCTATGATGGCGAGGGCCGCTTCCACATCAACTGGGGCTGGGCTGGTAAGAGCAACGGTTATTTCCTGCTCAACCTACTCAATCCCAGCGAAGAGGGTATCGGGAGCGCCGCTGGAGCCTATGGCTATGTCTATAGCCAGGGTGCCTGCCTCGGTGTTGAGCCCGATGATGGCGTGAGTGGCGAATGCGCTGAATTCACGTTCGAGGATTTGGCGATTAACAGTTACAACAATACCCGTAGCGCCTCAACCGCCAATTTCTCGGTCACGGTATCGGGCAAATTCGTCAACAACAGCAACGTGACGACCCAGTTCCGCCAGGGATGGGGACTGTACAAGGATGGCGAGTTGGTGGATGTGCTGTTTATCCGTTATACTACCAGTCCCATTAGCAACGGCGAGACTGTCTCGGTCAATGCCAGGTCTCTGAGTTTCGGCGCTGGAATCACCAGTGGCACTTACCGCATCATGCCCATCTATTCGATTTATCCTGATACGCTCTACAAGCCGTGTATCGGTGCTGATGTGAACTATATCGAAGTGAAGTTTGACGGCACTTATTCCTGTACCATCAAGGGTTATGGCACGGCGGGCTCCACAACTAAATACACGGTGAATTCCTGTGATTTCCAGGGTACGCTCAACCATGGCAAACCGGTGACAACCACTCTGAATCTGACCAATGCCGGTACCTCCCAGAATGACTTGATTTACATGTTTGTTGACGGGACGTTCACCGCGACAGGCCTAGCCAGTATCGAGCCTGGACAAGCCGATGACCTGGTTTACCGTTTCACGCCCACTACGGCTGGCAGCAAGACCTTGACCTTCTCATTGAACGAAAACGGCTCATCTCCGTTCTATACCAAGAAGGTGACCATCAACACCATGCCCAGCGCTTCGCTCGATGTGTCTTACCGCATCCTGGGCATCACCGATGAGGAGGGACGTGTCATCACTGCCGACCACTATACCATCATTGCCGATGTCACCAACACGGGCTCGACCCCCTATGATGAGGACTTCTCGGTACGCCTCTACCGCATCAACAACAACGAGACCAATGTAGGCACCGAGTTGTTGAACCAAAGCCAGCCCTTGCAACTTGCTCCTGGCGAGTCGGCAAGTCTGCAATTTGACTTCGACCATGACTTGATTGACGGCTGGAGGTATTTCTGCTACCTGTATTACTATAGTGCCGGCCAGACGGTAGGCACCGGGACCAGATGGTACACCCTGAACTTCCCCACCGGACCCGTCGAGACCCACAGCGTGACGGCAGCGGTCAATCCTGTCGAGGGCGGCGTGATTACCTTCATGAGCGGTGTGGCTGACGGCGAGGCCCAGGTCGGCAAGACGGTGTCGTTTGCCGTGATGCCGAGCGAGGGTTATGTCATTAACAACATAATGGCTGTTACTGCTGATGGCGATACGTTGGCTCTCAACCATAATGCCAACAGCGGCAACTACAGTTTTGTGATGCCTTCAAGCGATGTGGCTGTCACAGCTACGGCAATTGCCATTCACGACATCACCACTGCGCTTAACAATGCCGCTGGTGGACGCGTGGTTTTGAGTGCTACCCAGGCAACTGCTGGAGAAATGGTCACTGTTACTGTAACTCCTAATGTGGGATGGCATTGTGACGGCGTCACTGTTACGGCTTACGGCTCACCCGTTGCAAGCACCGACAGCGGCGATGGCGTGTTCACCTTTGCCATGCCCGATGACGATGCAACTGTCGATGTCATCTTCACACGCGATTCGGGCAGTCTCTTTAAACTGGTGGATTCTAGAAGCGAGATTGCCGAGGGTGATACCTATGTGCTCCTGAGCCGCAACTACAATAAGGTGATGAAGCAAATGGGTGACATGGACGAGACCTTCCAGGCGGTTGATGTGGCACAATGGATGGACGAGAGCCAATCCGTTGTCAGGGTAAGCGACGATGCCTGCATGTTCACGATGACTCAGGTAGCCGATACTACTGTTTCTGGTAACGCTCGTACCGCAGCCTATCTGACCAACGGTAACGGCTTCATGCGCACCGGCAATTACAATGTATTCCTCAATGACGAGATTTCGGCCGAGAGCCGTGCTTGGATGTATATCGGCAATGCCTCAAATTGCCTTATCCGCTTTAAGGATACCTCCAGCGGCTCCAATGCCAACTGGATTGTGCGCTATGACCCCGATGCCGATAATTTCAAAATGATGAACTGGAACGTCACTGGTGCCGAGGTTTCACGCGTGTGGCTCTATAAACTGGTTGACGCCTATCAGGTGAATACCATGTGCGTGCCCGATGAAGGCGGTACTGTCACGCTCGTCTGCGGTATTGTGGATGGTAAAGCCCAGGCGGGAGAAAACGTGGTGTTTGCCTTGACGCCTGCAACCGATTTCACAGTGGGCAAGGTGGAGGTCATCACAGTGGCAGGTGACACGATTGTTCCTGTATTGGATGACGAGAGTGGGCTCTATAGCTTCATGATGCCCGATAGTGATATCACTATCAGTGTGACGATGGAGCAGCCTGCTGGCCCCGAGTTCGTTCTTGGAGACGTGAACGCCGACGGCATTGCCAGTATCGCCGATATAGCCACTCTGATTGATTATCTGTTGGGTTCTGATGTGCAGATTGACAACAATGCTGCGGATGTTGACGAGAATCAGTCCATCTCGATTGCCGACGTTGCCATCCTCATTGACATGATATTGGGGGGTGACTGATGGCGGCTCAATGCAACAAGAAAAATGATTAAAACCAGTGAAAATAATTGGTGTTTGTGTTTTTCTTGCTATCTTTGTGAATGAAAATGAATTAAATTAATGAATAATGATGATGGCGGACAGAAGTTCGGGTTCACGATGTCTGCTGTTGATGATGAATTAAGGGCCCGGTTAAAAAACAATTACAATGATGAAAAAACTACTTTTATTCCTTATGATGCTCGCTTTTGCACTACCAGCTGCAATAGCGGGCGAAAAGACGATTGTCATCAATCGCAACGAGGGAATCTATGAGGATGGCACCGGGGTGTATTATTGCACCAAGGGTGGCATCACGATGACCTTCTCGAGCGGTCTGAACAATGTCAACTACCTGGTGGAGCACCAGCAGGTGGTATTTGACATCTTCTCGACCAACTATGTCATCAAGAAGATTAAGTTCAATTGTCTGGACAACACCACCGATGACAATCTGGACTGCTTCTACTGGGGTCCCTCGACCATCAGTGAACTTGGTGCTGTCGCCACATATGTGCCCACAGGTACATACACATGGAGTGGCTACATTGGCACTTGGGTTGGTGGCTCCACCCCGTCGAAGTATGTTAAGTTTGTTACCGAGGGCAAGCCTGTGCGTTTTGGCTCGGTTGAGATTACCATCGACAAGGAGTTCGGTGACATCTATGACCTCGTGACTCAAAGCTCTGAGATTGCAGCAGGTCAGACTTATGCCTTGGTGAGCAAATATGACTCCCGAGCCCTCGGTAAAGAGGAGTATCATGGCAGTGATGCTTACACTACATTCAGCTCTACGTCTGTCACCTTATTGAACTTTGACGAAACTCTAAATAATTATATGAAGGTCAAAGTCACTGATGAGGTGGCATTGATGAAGTTGCAGTCTTCAGGCAACAGTGACCGTCCGTGGTACATTAAGATCGGCGACAATTACATGCGTCGCCGCACTGGTACATTATCCGGCTCTGGTGGCGCTGAGAATGGCCAAGGATACAACTTATATACAGAGTCCAGTGTGCCAAGTGATAGGGCACAGTATTTCCGTACCCATATTTCGATTGGTAACAATAGCAACGCGTTAATCAGGTTCCAGATGTTCTCTTCCGAGACACCACTTGGAAATGAGACCTTTGCCATCCGTCACTATAATGGTGGCGACCTGTTTAGGGTAATTGACTACAACACAAGTCATAATCAATACGCAAATAATCAGCGTGTTTACCTGTATAAGCCGGCGCAGACATATTATGTCACTACCAATTGCCTGCCCGACGATAATAGCGGTTATATCACGCTGGGTGAGGGTGTTCTGAGTGACGGCAACGGCAATTACACTTCACAGCAATATGACAATGTGTTCTTCTTTGTCGGACCGACTGACGGATGGGGTATTGGCGCGGTTACTGTGACCAATCTTTCTACTAACGAGGTGACGACATTGACCCCGACGGCTAGCAGCGACTTCGGTAATGATTACCAATTCCCGATGCCCGGTGCCAACGTCAATGTTACGGCCAACTTCCTGGCGCCTTATAATATCGACACGATTTGTAATCCTGCTGATGGCGGCCAGTTTAACTTCATCAATGGGTATACCAACTTTAACGGACAGTATTACTCCAACGAGGGCAAGACGGTGACCTTCAAGCCCTCAGCCGCCGATGGTTACATCTTCCAATCGGTTACCATCACCAATAATGGCGTAACAACAACCATGACGCCCGATGCCAATGGCGTTTACTCCTTCGTCATGCCGGGCAACAGCGTCACTTTGACAGCCAATTTTGAGGCTGCCCATGACCTTTACCTACTTGGTACGGCTAATGGCAGGACTGGTTGGGTACCTTATGGACCCAAGTTCACCTTTGACGGTGTCAACGAGAAGTATTACATCGACGTTTACTTCAAGGGCTATAATGATGACCCCAATACCGATCCCGCTTACGGCTACTTCAGTCTGACCAAGAAGATTGATGAAGGCGGCAATTGGGACAACATCGCTGGTTACCGCCTGGCTGCCGAAAACAATCAGACATGGGTAGCTGATGGTTATACTGGTGTTCCTCTCTATGGTGACCGCCCCAACAATTCCTTCAAGATCAAGCCCGGCGTTTACCGTATTGAGGTTAACAAAGAGATGACCGAGATGAGCATTATCGAGTATCCGCTCACGCTCACCTTTGATCCGGCTGGCGGTGTGCCTGGCAATGGCACGATTGTCGAGCCCAACACCGAAGTGACTATCAGCAGCAATCTCCAGGACTTGGTACATGCCATCAATCCCGATGAGGATCCAGTTATGTTCTATAACACGATTGACAACTGGGCAACTCAAGAGAATGACAACACCCGTGTGATTTCCAACATCGGTGAAACAACCGTCACGGGTTCTGCCGCTCTTGGTGACTACCTCATTGTGAATGGTGCAGCCACTTATGAGATTCCTGGCAACCTCTACTTGCTCGGTACTGCCAATGGTAATACCGTTTGGTACCCGCATGGTCCCCAGTTCAACTTTGATGAGGTTAATCAGGAGTACTACATTGATGTTTACTTCAAGGGAGATCCCACCTATAACAACAATCAGGGTGACCCCTATGGCCATTTCAGCCTCACTACCAAGATTTCGGCATCCGACGACGGATGGGGAGAAATCAATGGATATCGTCTGTTTGCTACTCAACTTGATTATATGGTAGAGGATGGCACCGTAGCCACTAATTGTTTCCAGACGACTACCGACTATGCCTTCAAGATTCCAGCCGGCGTTTACCGCATCACGGTCAACAAGGCGATGAACACGATGACGATTACCGAGTATCCGCTCTCGCTCACCTTTGACCCCGTCAGCGGCTCAACCGTAGTTGTCGGTGATAATGTGACCATCAGCAGCAATCTTGACCAGCTGGTACACAATATCAATCCCAACGAAGTCAATGCTTCCTTCAAGAACAGCACCGATGGCGGAACGACTTGGGATCCTGACAACACCGCTGCCATTACTGCTGCCGGTGCTACTACAACTGTCAATGCCGAGGCTTGGATTGACTACATCATTGTACCCGGAACAGCGACTTATACCACCCCGGCTCCCACGGTTTACGACATCACGACGCAAGTCAATCCCGAGGGTTCCAACGCTGGTACCATTACTGCTCCCACTGGCTCTGAAGCCGATGTAACGGTGAACTTCACTGTGACGGATGCTGATCCCGCTGTCTATACCCTCACTGGTGTTGAGGTGGTTGACAGCAATAATGGAATCGTGGCAAGTTTCGAACCCAGTGCAGACGGCAACTACAGCTTCACGATGCCCAGTGATGACGTGACGATTCATGCCGACTATGAGCGCACCAAGTATGATGTGACAACCAGTTGGTCGCCCAGCAAGGGTGGTGCCATTTGGCTGAATGGTGTCAATACACCTCAAACTATCTCGGTGCCCAATGCTGATCAAGTAGTATTCGGCGTTGCACCTGATGCGGGTTATGAATTGGTTTCAATGACTGTGACGAATACGGTAACAGGACAGGAAATCACTCCCGCACCAACGGGTAACAGCAACGAATACACCTTTACCATGCCCACAGGTAATGTGACCATCACGGCTATTTTCGCAGAGCTGCCTAGCTATGATATCCACACGATTGTGACCCCGGATAATGGCGGAACAATCAATGTGCAAAGTCAAGCTTTGGGTGGAGAGACTGTGAACTTCACTGTTGATGCCAATACAGGATTTGCCATCAGTTCGGTGACTGTGACCTATGGTGATGGTAACACTCAGACGGTTGAAGTGACCGACAATGGTGACGGCACTTACAGCTTCGAGATGCCTGACGCTGATGTGACCATCACGGCTAACTTCGGTCTGAAGGGCGAAATCTTCAGACAGGTAACCAAAACCGAACAGATTCAGGAGGGCAAGATTTACACCTATGTGTCCCAATATTTAGGCAAGGTGCTGAACAACCTCGCCCCAAACGCTACCCCCAATTACTACTCATCGACCGATATTGTTGAGTGGGTAACTGAGGATAAGCAAGTTGTGAGACTTGACGGTAACGCTGGTTTCTTCACAATGGAGGATGTTACTGAGCTTATCGATAATAGTAGTAGTCATAGAAGATATAGAAATGCATATCTGAAGACCCCAGGTGGCTATTTAGGTATTGATGTACCTGCATCTCCTGAAGAAGGGGGAATAACCCATGTCACCTTGGAAGCGTCTAAGGACGATACGAAAAAAATCGCATCACGTATTCATGACATTTATACTACCGACCCCTCCGAATATCGTGCAGTTTCGTTTTACGATTATAGCGGAGACACTCACAATCTTGTTTGGAGCATCTACTACAAAGATGGTGAAGGCTTTGTGTCCCAATATACTGATCAAAATCACTATTCTACTACTTGGCTGTACAAGCTTGCCGAGCCTTACAACATCACCACTGTAGCCCTGCCTGATGAGAACGTTGGTTCGATCACCATTGAGCAGACCGAAGGCGTAGTAGGTAGTACTGCTCTTGAGGGTATGCCTGTAACTATTACTCCGACGCCTTCGGCTGGATATGCTGTCTCAAGTGTTGTGGTTACCATCGATGGCACCAGCGAGACTGTACCTGTTTCACCACAGAGTATTGATGGCTCTTATAGCTTCTTCATGCCGTCGGCCGACGCTACTGTTACCGTCACTTTTGATACGGGCTATAATATTTTCACCGAATGTATTCCCGATCAAGGTGGTAAAATCGATGTGGTTTCAGTGGGTTGTGAAGGACTGGACATCCCGTTTGCGGTGACTCCCAATGCGGGATATGCTCTCACCGGAATCACAATTCTTGATGCTCAGGGTAATGAAGTATCGTTCGTAGAAAACCAAGACGAAGCCTTCAACTACGACGGCACCTACAGCTTCACCATGCCTGCCGCCGATGTGACCATCACGGCAAACTTTGAGCCTGGTTACACGATCCATACAGCTGTCGTTCCCGATGGTACCGCTGATTTGAAGGCTTACTGGGCGGACCATGCCTATGTCACTGAGTATGCCGAAGGCACTGATATCTGGGTTGATGTGCTCCCCATTGTAGGTTATGAGGTGGTCAAGTTAACTTTGACCAATGAATCAACGGGAGAAACTGTAGATCTGGAGGGTGGATTAGACGACGATGGCATAATGTATTTGAGTGACTTCATTATGCCGGCGTCTAATGTCACGGTTACTGCTTATCTCCAGCTGAACTCGCCGCTGTCCTACATTGAGCGCCCTGGTACCTATGAGGATGGTGACGAAGTGGAGGTGACCGACGAGCTTATCGGCACTTGGGTGGCTCAGAAGTATCTGTGGGCCAAGGATCAGGCTCCCTATGTCTCCAACTTCTACAGTGAGATTAATCCTGAATCTGAATATATTATTCACGATTATCACCGTGAGTACTTCAAGTTGCAGCATCGCGACTGGGACCAGAGCAACTGGGTAATGCTTGACTTCAGCACGATTCCCGAACTGGCTGGCTACTCGCGACAGCAACTCATGGCTGTGATGAACAACTATGTGGACAACAAGATTGTTGCTGGCTCTATCAAGGGTTCCTACAGGTGTGTAACATCTAATCAAGATCCGTTTGGTGTTTACCAAGATCAATCAATCAAGGTTCAACATGTCATTGAGCTCTCAGAGCTGCCCCAGTATGTGAAGGATCCCGCAACGATTGGTCCGAACAACACTTTGGGTTATCCTGGCTTCCAGAATGACCCGCTGGAGACGGCCGGCAAATACTATGCTAATCCTGTTGCCAACTATGCCTACAACCACTATAGTCCTGCCAACTTCCTGATTTTGAACTTGACTCCTGATGGTGTTGAAGGTTTTGATACTAGTGGAGAGTTTTCTCATGAAGGTGATGATGGCTATTTAGTATCAGATCATTGGTTCTTCATGAGACCTAAGGATCAAGAGGTTGTTCAGGTTTGGGCTGTATGGCTTGGTGAAAAGGATTATTATGATGAGTTTAGCGATGAGGAGAGAACAGATAGCGTCTTTGTGGTTTATGAATGGGATCCCGATGAAGGCTATAATTCACTAGCCATTGGTGGTGCGTTCCGTGTCGGAAGTTGGGATTATAACATCAACCAGACGGATGATTCGGGCAAGCCCACCGGCTATGGTCCTCCCACGGGAGAATTGCGCAAGGACTTTGACTACACCTTCCATGCCGCCATCCAGTATACTCCTTACAACCCGTCAGAACCCGATAAGAAGGTTCCGAGCAAGGCTCCAATGGCTGCTAATGACGACCCCGGGTTCTTTAACGTTTATCCGCTCGACATGACGTCGCCCGACGAGACTTACACCGGTGTGAAGGAAGTTGCCTCGCGTGATGCGACTACGATTGTGGATATCCGCTACTACAACATCATGGGTCAGGAGAGCATGACGCCCTTCGACGGCATCAACATTATGGTAATCCGTTACAAGGACGGCAGCTTCATCTCAAAGAAGATTCTCAAGTAACAACTCAGACACTTCGCTCACTTTGAGCGCCAATTCAATAAATTCGCGCGACCCGGAAGCAGGGCCGCGCGAATTTGTTGTCAATGATTAGTGTCTAGGGAAACATCGCAGATGTTAGCGGTTCGAAGAACCGATTTCAATGAGAAAGACCATGCAAGAACCTCGGAGAGGTTCGCAGCTTGGTTCATGAGCTGAACATTGCAGGTGCCTCGAAGAGGAACTTTGTGATTGACAGGTTTTTGGCAGATGTAGAAGTTCGTCTACGACGCACTTTCCACTTGATTTGGCAGCCACCAAGCTGCGCTCATCTTCGATGAGCTTGCATGGTGATTTCCATAAAAGTCGAGTCTTCGACCCGACCTGCCTCTATGAGGCAAAAACCAAGCTCATAATACAGTAGAAATGCTTATTGACTCATATTTAGTGAATTATGCCGATGTTGAATATCTTTTCCGAACACTAATAGTTGTCAATACTGGAATCTTCAGTTAGTTGGATGACAGCAGGAAATCAATGAGAGCTGTGATGTCGGCGATAGATATGTCGTTGTCCTCGGTGAGGTCAGCGGCTTGAGCGTTGATTTCGTCATCGCCGCCCAACAGGTAGTCAATCAGTGCCGTCACGTCCGAGATGTTTACCGAACCATCATCGTTCACGTCGCCTGTGATGAAACCGGGCTCGGGCTCATCGGGGAAGACGATGGTGTAGGGCGAGGTGATATCGAGTGTCACTTGTGAGCCGCTACTGTAATATAAAGCACTGGCAAAGTATGTCCACCCGTCAGTCACATTCTCCATGTCGAACTGTACCGTTTTACGCTCGCCTGGAGCAAGCTCGATAGCTATGTTCTTACCCTGGATTTCACTGCCATAGTTACCTTGTGTTTTTTTGTAAAGCTTCAGCGAGATGTCCTCATCATAGGTGGTAGAACCATTGTTGATGACACTGATTTCAACACTGAACTTGTTGTCGGTGATGATTCCGTCAGCGCTGTTGGTTACATTGAGCACGTTAATCGAGCCGTATAGCCTGGCTGCAGGCATCTCTGCGATGGTGATGGAGCGGGACGCAATGGGATTGCTGCCGTCCTCGTTCCACGAGAAGGTGAGGGTATGGTCACCTGGCGTTGCTGGCACATACTTGAAAGGAATGTCACCGGTCTCGCCTGGCTCTAGACCCACATAGCCGGCTGCAATGAACGCACCGTCGGCAAACATGTTGAGCAATGCTCCGTTTGTCTGGCCGTTGTTGGTCATATTGACGTAGATGTCAACAGGACGGCCGTTATGCATCTTGCCCTCGAAGGTGATGTCGTTGACGGTGTATTCCTTGCTTCCGGTAGTGCCATAGCATGAATAGGCGCAGGTGTTGTTGTCGATGGTCACTTCGATATAGTTCATATCGGAACCGACACACGGACGCCAGTTTCCGGCACCGTATTCACTGTAGATGGGAACAATGCGATAAGTGCCGCTGGTGATGTTTTGGCCGAAACTCAATGACCTGGAGTTGGTTGACACAAAGAAACCGGGTCTGAGCGAAGGGCTATAGGTCTGATAGAGCACTTTGATAAAGGTGTCGTCCTGGTAGAGTCCCCAACCTAGACTGACGGCCATCACTTCGGACGTGTAGTTGTAATAACGTCCCGACACGACGACCGAGAACGGGAAATTGTTGCCTGAACGTGTCGTGGTGTAGCTGTCGAGGGTTACGTTGCTTGACGTGAGTTCAAACGTGTTGCTGCCGTCATGTCCCGGTTCGATGCCAATGATGGCGGCCTGTGAGAGGATGTAGCCATAGGTGCCGCTGGCACTGCCGGTGCCTTGCTCGTCAGGGTTGAGCACATTGAGCAGGAAGTATCCGTTGCTCAATCCGTTCCAACCCCAATTGATATGGTACATGCCGTTACCGTCATAGCCGTCACAGATAAAGGCGTGTGCGCCAGTCTTCTTGCTGCCGCTGTAAATGACGGGACGACCGGAAGCCAACTCATTGTAGAGCGCCTCTGCCCATTCCTGGCTGCTGTAGTTGTCACGGCCGATGCTGTGAGCACTGGGCTCGTAGTCAAAATAGGTGGACAGCATCATCGGTATGCGTGTCGAGGTGGCACCCGCTGCACCCCCCAGGTAATCCATCTCAACCGACTGGGCGCAGTAGAGCGTGAGTCTCGCTGCAGCCAGGGCGGCGGCACTTGTCGTATCGTCGGACATGTAAGTGTCTTGCATCAAATTCCAGTCGAAATTCACGATGGGCAACTCGGGCATGTTAATGTGTACCGACGTAGTGGTATAGGCGGGAATGGGAGCCGTTGGGCGCTCTGGCCATTTGTAGTAGTACATGACTTGGGCCATCGCGGTGGCTACACAGCCTGCTACAGAATGCCTGCCGTTGACATAGGGCAGCATAATGTTGTAAGGATTGTTCTGTGACCACTCGCAGGTGAGCAGTGGTGCTATGGCAGGTCCAGCAGACAGCAGGCGTTCGGCTTTGCCGCCCTGACTCAAGGCTATCATTTGCTCGGCATAGCTGTCCAGCAGTTCTTGCATGGCCTCAGGAACCTGGTTGCTGTCGAATGTGCCCTTGTCGCTGTAGCCCAGCACAGCGGGCGCCTGGTCATCGCCCGAAACGATGACATAGCCGCTCTGACCGCTGTTGAATACATAGTAGGCTGCCTTGTCAACTGTGCCGGTGGCGTTCAGCCTGGGACCTTTCTGCACCATTCGCAACGATGTGGACGGCTTGCTCTTGCTGGCCATGAAACGTGAGGCGATAGCGCTCGCTTGACTCTCGGTGATGGGATTAGCCATCGTGGTGAAGATGGCGATGAGGCACATCATTACCATGCATTGTCTAATTCTATTCATAAAACAGTTGGATTAAAAATTAATATAATAGTATTTAGAAGCATTCTGTTCAAGTTGCGGCACTTGCCGCCATCAACTGTCATGCAAAGGTAACATTTTTGTCTCATTTCATCAAATTGTTTTTGTGTCATGTCGTTTCTGGACTTATGGACGGCACAGCAGCAACAAGGCGCGGGCACGGTGCAGGCGCCATGCCGTGCCGTAGATGCTGTCCTCGTCACCGTAAAGCGACATCAGCGTGTAGTTGGCAAGGGCGTTGATGATGGCACTTTTCAGGTCGCTGGCGAGCGAGAGCAGCGGGCGTTTCTTCACTTCAAGGCTCAACACGATATTTTGACTGTCAAGGTTGAAATTGATGTTTTTCCTCACGATATAGCCGCTCATGCGAGCCAGCAGGTCGTCCAGACCCTCGCGGACTCGGCGGTCAACAATAGGTTCGTTACTCGGGTTCACGCCCCAGGCAGTGGCGTTTTCTGCGGGATGCCAGGTCCCTTCGGTGTAAATGGCTTGCTGGATTTCATCGAGATCGATTGTCAAATCAAAACGGTATTTCATGGTAATGTGGGTTTAAGTGGTTATTGGCTATTTGATTCATGTCTATCGTATGGCACGGTTGCGGGACTGCGGGCAGATTTTGGTCAGTGCAGTTGTCGGTGTGATGAAGAAACGCGAGGCGCGGCAGTGTTCCAGCACATGATTGATGGCGCGTTCAATGCTCATGCCCTGTTGTCGCAGTATCCGCACACGGTTAGTGATTTCGTTCCACATCTGGATGCGCAGGCGCGTTTCTACAAGGTCGATTTCGTCTTTCTTGTAGTCTCGGGCGTTGCAGGACTTCTTCTCGTCAGCGCTCAACAGTCGAGTCACACAGCGGTAAGCCCGCTCATAGTTCACGTGGTAATGGGGATGACCGTTGGCTATGGTAAACTCTGCGGCGGCACGGCGTGCCTTGCACAATGGCGTGCCCTGCTCAATGAGGGCGTCAAGGGTGGGGTGGTACAGCGCCAGGAATTCCTTGTCGCGCTGCATGCACAGTTCGCGATGTTCTCGTTCTTTATTCATGTGATTCATGGTAAAATTGGTGTTAAATGGTAAAACAATAATTTCGATTGCAAAATTACAACTAAATTGGTGGTTTGTCAATATGATTAACATTATTTCACAATAAGGGCGTCAATAATTAATTTAGTTTTATTACTGGAAATAGTAACATTTTGTGCTTAAAATAATGCCTATTTAGTTGCTTAATTCTTTGAATCATAAGTTTTTCATGTCTTAATATGCCTTTTTTGTCAAAAAAGTATTACCTTTGCAGCTTGAAAATATATTTTATGATGACTCTCATGAGTAAAAAGGATTGTTTGATGTTTCGTGACATGACTTTATTAAAGAGTCGCGGACTGTTTTTGTTGTTGGTTTTTTTTGCCTGCTGTTCTAACATTGCCCATGCCGACTACTATGTGAATTTCGCCGATGGTCATCTGCTGGTGTTCCCGTCCAGCAGCATTAGTGAAATGCAAGACAGCGCCGATGTTGTTGAGTTTACGGCAGTTGACGGTACGGTTTATTCTTATGCCAAGTCTGATGTAGCTTCTATAGACACGCAATTGACTAAGGAATTGCCTACAATCACGTCTTACAAGTTCAATAACAAATACAACTATCAGGTCGTTACAGATGCTGTCGGAACTATTGATTTGAACCATATCAGTGTTGAAGTGATTGGTATCGGCAAGTGGCTTACGGCATCGTTCAACTTGTCTGACGAGAATGCCTGCGCCTATGTTGACGGCAAGAAACAGACGACTAAAGAGAGCCGTCTGCACTTTGATACAGCAGTGACTTATACTGTTGGCTATCCTGGTGACATGATACTTTCCCAGGTTGGTGAGGCTCAATATGCTTTTGTGCCGTTTGGGCAGGAGTATGTCGTTGATGTGGATTTCCTGACTGACCACAGCACCACGGTTCCTCGCATCGACATCAATACCGTTGGCGGTGTGGATATTCTTAGCCGGTCTGTTTATGTTGATGCCGAAATCATTATTGATGGTGCCGGTGTCTTCCCCTCGATGACAGACTCTGTGCAGATTAAAGGACGTGGAAATACGTCGTGGACCCATGATGCCAATGCCAAGAACCCATATCGTCTTAAGTTTGCTGAAAAGGTGAAACCCCTGGGGTTGACCAAGGGCAAAAGCTGGGTGTTGCTCGCCAATAATATGGAAGCATCGATGCTGAGTAACGCTTACGGCATGAAGGCATCAAGCCTGATAGGTACTGTCGCTGCTAACCACATGATTCCAGTGGACCTGTACATCAATGGAAAGTATAGGGGAAGTTACAACTTTACTGAAAAAGTGGGATTCTCCAACAATAGTATTGACCTTGATGACGAGAGTGCGGCAGCTTTGCTTGAATTGGACAGTTATTTTGATGAAGGGTTTGGACAGAAGTTTTTTTCAACTCCTCTCAATATACCAGTTAATATCAAGGAACCGGAATTTGCCGAGGGGACAACGGTACTCACATTCCTTGGCCTTAAAGCACGGTTTAACTCCTTTGTAAAAGGTGTCGAGAACGGCAAGGACCTTGCAAATTATGTGGATATCGATAACTTGGCTCGGTATATGTTGGCTACTGACTTGATTTGCAACAAGGAAATTTTCCACCCCAAGAGCACATTCTGCTACTATGAGAATGCTCTTGACGGTTCCAGTAAATTGGTTTTCGGCCCAATGTGGGATCTCGACTGGGCATGTGGCTATTACTATGATCCCGTGAACACCTACTTTGAGAATCTCGTCGATTATGACTTCTTTAACAGCAATTATAATGGTGCTCAGTATGAGTTCATGAGAAAACTGGGCGTTAACAGGAAAGTTTCGCGGCGCATGTATGAGTTGGCCAAGGAATTTAAAGAAAATGGTCTCGATGAGTTGTGTGACTTCTGTGCAGAGTATTATCAGTATGCTGAGCCCTCCCTTATCTATAGCATGAATGCTTATCCCGATAGTACCGATTATGCCGCTCAATCCCAAAAGGCTTCGGTGTGGTTCCGTGAACGGTTCAACAACATTCTCAATCGCCTCGTCGGTGAAAATGTCTTGATTGGCGATATTAATGATGATGGCGAATTAATGGTGGATGACCTTGTCGCTTTAATTGATTATCTGCTGGATGAAGAGGTTGAAATTATCGAGGAGAATACCGACGTGAATGGCGATGGTGTAATAGACATTGATGATTTGTCAGCTTTGATAGACATGTTGTTATCGACATAAGACGCTTGTCGATGTGAATTTTTTATTATAGTGATGAATTTTAATTTTCAGTTTTTTTCAGAGAGCACCAAAAAAAGGTTACTATTAATTATTTCAATACTGATGTTAGGAGTGGTGCTCCCATCCCATACTGCTAAGGCAGACTACTACCTTACATTCAGGGATGGCCGTCTCTATGTATTCCCCAGCGCATGTTACAAGAGGTTAATTAGGAATGCCAATGAGATTTCTTTTACAGCCAAAGATGATGTGGTTTATACCTACTCGTTGAGGGATATCAAGTCGATTGATGTGCAATTGCCCAAGGAGTTGCCCGACTTCACATCCTTCAAGTTCAACAACAAGTATAACTATCAGGTGTACACCGATGCTGTCGGAACTATCACCGATGATGAGGTCAGTATCGAGGTTGCAGGAATAGGTAAGAGGCTGACCGCTAGGAGAGCAAGGTGAGCCGCCTGCGTTTCGAGAACAGCCGCACCTACGTCGTGGGTTACCCTGGCGACCTGATTCTTACACAGATTGAAGTAGGAAAATATGGGATGATGCCGTTTGGCCATACATATAGTGTGAATGTTCATTTCTTGACGGACCATAGCACTTCTGTCCCCCGTATTGACATCAACACGGTGGGTGGCGTGAATATACTCAATAAGGAAGATTATGTGGATGCCGAAATCATCATTGACGGTGCCGGTGTTTTTCCGTCGATGACCGACTCAGTCCAGATTAGAGGTCGAGGAAATGATGCCTGGTCCACTGAACCTAATGCCAAGAACCCCTATCGCCTCAAGTTTGCCGAAAAAGTGAAGCCATTCGGTCTGACTAAGGGCAAGAATTGGGTGTTATTGTCCAACACTCGAAAAGGCTCAATGCTGACCAATGCCTTCGGTATGAAAGCGACGAGTTTGATAGAAACCGTGGCGCCCAATCACATTATTCCTGTTGATTTGTATTTGAATGGTAGGTACAAGGGCAGTTATAATTTCACCGAAAAGGTTGGTCTTTCCAATAACAGCGTTGACCTGGATGACGAAACCATAGCCGCCCTGCTGGAGTTGGACTTGTATTATGACGAGATTGATGGTCAGAAATTCGAATCGATGCCATACAATCTTCCTGTTAACATCAAACATCCTGATTTCGGAGATGATGAAACAGTACTCACCTTGGACATGATTCAGGAACGGTTCAATAGTTTTGTGTCTGACGTATATAATGGAGATGATTTTTCAGAACATGTCGATATTGACCAGTTGGCGCGTTATCTGATGGTCAGTGAGTTTATTTGCAATATCGAAATGTTCCATCCCAAGAGTGTCTTCTGTTATTATGAGAATCTTCTTGATGACAGCAGCAAGTTGGTTTTCGGACCGCTTTGGGATTTGGATTGGGCTTTCGGCTATTATCGTGCAAGACCTGAAAATTATTTCAACTATTTCACGACATCAGATTACTACACTATCTATTCTGACCTGGAGCAATATGACTTTTTTGTCGCATTGCGTAATGGGGCTGGTGTTAGCCGCCGCCTCTATGAGTTGTGGAAGGAATTCTATGGGGAGAAATTGGACGAATTATGTGAATTTTGCCAGGATTACTACAAGTATGCCAGACCTTCGTTGGACAAGAATAGGTCTCTCCATGCTGATGACACTGATTATGCAGCCCAGACAGCTCTGGCAATCAAATGGTTCAGACAACGTGCTGATTACATTTTTGATAGGCTGAAGCTGGAGAATTGGCTGCCTGGCGATGTCAACGACGATGGTATCGTAGATATAGACGATATGGTTAAACTTGTTGATTACCTGTTGTTAGATAGTACTACTATAATTCGGGAAGACAATTCCGACGTTGACGGTGACGGCGAGATTACAATCGAAGATCTGTCGTTGATGATTGATAATTTTTCCAATAACTGAGAAGCGTATTGCCTGTCTTGTATAGGATATGAAAGAGGCATTTTTGCATAGCATCCATGAGCACACGAAAAGAGCGCTTTTTGTGTTGCTACTCATATTGAGTGAGTGTGCGGTTCATCAAGCTTATGCCAACACTTATGTGACTTTTTCTGATGGTCGCCTGTTTGTGTTCCCTGATACGTGTGTCCAGTCACAAACTCAAGAGGATGGTCGTCTTTCATTTACCGCGCCCGATGGTTCGGTATATTCCTATGCTCTGGAAGAAATAGCGTCTATCGAAGAGACGCTTACCAAGGAATTGCCCGTATTCACCTCCTATAAGTTCAATAACAAGTATAACTATCAGGTGTACACCGATGCTGTCGGAACTATCACCGATGATGAGGTCAGTATCGAGGTTGCAGGAATAGGTAAGAGGCTGACCGCTACCGCTTCATTTACTTTGTCTGACGAGATTGCCCGTGCCTACGTTGACGGCAATGAGCAGGAGAGCAAGGTGAGCCGCCTGCGTTTTGAGAACAGTCGTTCCTATGTCGTGGGCTATCCGGGTGACCTGATTCTCACCGAGGTTGAAGCGGGAAAATATGCGATGATGCCTTTTGGCCGCACCTATGGCGTGAATGTTGATTTCCTGACTGACCACAGCACTTCTGTCCCCCGCATCGACATCAACACGGTGGACAGTGTGAACATTACCAGCAAGGATTATTATGTCGATGCTGAAATCATCATTGACGGAGCAGGTGTATTCCCCTCTATGACCGACTCGGTGCAGATTAAGGGGCGCGGTAATGAGTCTTGGTCCACCGATCCGACGTCCAAGAACCCCTACCGCTTGAAGTTTGCCAGCAAAGTAAAACCGTTCGGCTTGACCAATGGTAAAAACTGGGTATTGCTGGCCAACAAAAGAAAGGGTACACTGCTGACCAATGCCATCGGTATGAAAGCGGCAAGTCTGATAGGCACTGTGGCTGTCAACCACATCATTCCAGTTGACCTGTATATCAATGGCACTTATAAAGGCAGTTATAATTTCACTGAAAAAGTGGGTCTGGCCAATAACAGTGTTGACCTGGATGATGAAGCCGCAGCCGCATTATTGGAGCTGGATAAGTATTATGATGAGACGAGAAAACAGAAATTCATGTCAACACCATATAGCTTGCCGGTAAACATCAAACACCCCGACTTTAAAGAAGACAGCACCGTTCTTGATTTAGATATAATTAGAGAACGCTTCAACAGTTTTTTGAGCGATGTATATGACGGCAAGGACTATTCCAGCCATGTTGACATGGATTATTTAGCGCGTTATCTGATGGTCACTGACCTGATTTGCAATTTTGAGGCGTTGCATCCCAAGAGCGTTTTTTGCTATAATGAGAATCTTCTTGATGAAAATAGTAAATTTGTCTTTGGACCGCTCTGGGATTTGGATTGGGCGTTCGGATATAACGGCTATTTCGTGAAGTATATCAACACTGATTTTTTCAGTTTCCCGTCGACTCAGCAAGAATTTTTCGCCGCTTTGCGCTATGGTTCTGATATGGGAGAACGGTATTATGGGCTCTGGAAAGAGTTTAAGGGTGAACCCCTTGAAGAACTGTGTGAATTCTGTCAGGATTATTACGATTATGCTAAACCATCCATTAACAAAAATAAGGCAGCCAATCTGGATGCTACAGATTATGGCAAACAGGTTCTACAGGCTATCAATTGGATAAGGCAACGTTCGGATTACATTTTTGAGCAAGTAGTTCGTGAAAATTCGGTTATAGGTGATGTGAATGGTGATGGCGAAATCAGTATAGCCGATATCAACGTCATCATCAGTATTATACTAGGTTCACAACCCAGTGAAGAAGTCATTATCCGTGCCGATGTGAATGAGGATAAAGAAATAACGGTCAATGATGTAACGGCATTGATAGGCAAGATGGTCCCAACAGACTAAAACTAAACCATCAAATGCATTTTGTTCGTGCGATAAACTTATCGTTGAACAATGAAGAAACCGTTATTACAATACGTTTCTCTATGAGTCAGAACGAAGTCCCTGTCTGTTGATGTTCGTTTGTGTGGTCATTATGCTGGCCCAAGCCCTCAAATAGCAGGATCTCTTATCCCGAAATTGCCAATGAAGCAGCTAAACCCAAAAGACGTTGGAATGGTTCCGTTAACGGTTATCAATGCCTTTGAACGCCTAAGAAGTGAGTGTCACTTGTTTGCCAACTTTGACAGCGATGACATGTTGATGATGGATGCCCTCGTCATAAAATGCTAATCAAAATCTTTTAAAAGTGATAAATATGAATGTACAGTTTTTTTCAAAGAGTGCCCCCAAAAGGTTCCTACTCGTTATTTCAATACTGATGATAGGAGTGGTATTCCCGTCCCATACGGCTAAAGCAGACTACTATCTTACATTCATGGATGGACGTCTCTATGTGTTTCCCAGCAAGTGTTACAAGAAGTTCTCAAAGGGTGCCGAAGAGATTACCTTTATAGCAAACGATGATGTAGTTTATTCCTACTTGTTGAGTGATATCAAGTCGATTGATCATCAATTGCCCAAGGAGTTGCCCATACTCACGTCCTATAAATTTAGCAACAAGTACAACTATCAGGTGTTCACCGATGCCGTTGGAACTATTACTGATGATAGAGTTAGCGTCAAAGTTGCCGGAATCGGTAAACGGTTGACGGCTTCATTTGCTTTGTCTGACGAGAATGCCCGCGCCTATGTTGACGGTAAGGAGCAAGAGAGTAAGGTGAGTCGACTGCGTTTCGAGAACAACCGCACCTATGTCGTGGGCTACCCTGGCGACCTGATTCTTACCGAAATTGAAGAGGGAAAATACGCGATGATGCCGTTTGGCAATACATATAGCGTGAATGTTTATTTCTTGACGGACTATAGCACTTCTGTCCCCCGTATCGACATCAATACGGAGGGCGGGGTGAACATTTCCAGCAAGGATTACTATGTGAATGCTGAAATCATCATTAACGGGGCTAGGGTGTTTCCCTCGATGACCGACTCTGTGCAAATTAAAGGACGTGGTAATGACTCATGGTCCAGTAACCCTAATTCTAAGAACCCCTATCGTCTCAAGTTTGCCAACAAAGTAAAGCCATTCGGTCTTACCAAGGGTAAAAACTGGGTTTTATTGTCCAATAAAAGGCCGGGCTCGCTGCTGACCAATGCCTTCGGTATGAAAGCCGCAAGTTTGGTTGGGACGGTCGCTCCTAGTCACATTATTCCCGTAGATTTGTATATTAATGGTAAGTATAAGGGCAGTTATAATTTCACTGAGAAGGTGGGCATGGCTGGTAACAGTGTCGACCTGGACGATGAGACCAAAGCCGCTCTGCTGGAACTGGATACATATTTCGATGAACCAGAAACTCAAAAATTCAGATCAACTTATTATAATACTCCTGTCAATGTAAAAGACCCGGAATTTGGTGAAGACGAAACGCTTCTCTCATTAGCTTTGATACAGGACCGATATAACAGCTTGGAAGCAGCGATGAGGGGCGATGGTGATATCGCTGACCATGTGGATATCGATGCACTTGCTCGTTTTCTGTTAGCCAATGATTTAGTGCTCAACCGTGAGATATTTCATCCCAAGAGTACTTTCTGCTATAATGAGAACATTCTCAATGATAGTTCTAAGTTTATATTTGGACCCGTGTGGGATTTTGATTGGGCTTTCGGCTATAATGGTACCCACGCCTACACATATTTCAATAGAAATACCACTTTAGACTTCTTTTCTGTTAGTAATGAGTTTTTTAATGACCTGTTTAAGGATAATCGTGTTAAATATAGTCTTTATAAATTGTGTCAGGAGTTTCTTGCAGACGGGCTTGATGAACTTTGTGAGTATTGCCAGGATTATTATGATTATGCCGCCCCGTCCATCACTAGCAATGATAATGCTGGATTTGATATAACCGACTATGGGAAACAGGTAGAAAAAGCCCAGAACTGGTTCACTCAGCGTGCCAATCTCATTTATGAGCAATTGAAGAATGAGATTGTGTTGCCGGGCGACGTGAACGGCAACGGTGTAGTGTCGATAACGGATATTACCGTGCTGATTGATTACATGCTGTCTGGGAGTCACATCTTCATCATCAAGGATAATGCTGATGTGGATGGTAATGGCGAAATCACTATCAACGACGTGACGACATTGATTGACCAAATGCTTTCCATCGAGTAATAAATTATGAAAATTACGACGATGTGCGCTCTACCATTGATTTGGGGAGCGCTCATTGTTTTCAAGTGGCATATTATGGGTTTTCATTGAGAGTTTTTGTGGGATGACTTGTACATTTGAAAAAGATAATGTACTTTTGCGGTTGGTGAATAAATAAATGATTGAAAATGAGACGTTATTTGATAATTTTAATGGCTGCCTTGGCGTTTAATGCCGTGGCTCAGAACAACCGTATCTATATCGAGGATTTTGAAATTATTCCTGACTCGAGTGTTTTGGTGCCGGTAATCCTGGCCAATCAAGATACCACGTGCGGTTTCCAGTTTAACATGACCCTGCCGGATGGTCTTGAGGTGGAGAAAGTCAGCATGACTGATAGAATCAGGGATTTGGGAATGAAACTGGAATACCACGAGAGGAATGGCAGTTCTGTGGTGATGATTTATTCCATGCAGCTGGCATATTGCGTTCCCGACACGATTGAAGTGTTGACAATCAAATTCAAGGCGGATGCCGATTTTAAGGGTGGAGAGGTTTCGCTGTGGAAATGCCGTGGAGCGAGGACTGATAACACTGGGCTCATTTTGAGCGATGCGACAACTCGTGTTAGTGTTCCCGAGCGTTCACTCGTTGGTGTCCCCATCGACAAGAAGAAAGAAAAAGAACAGTTCTTTGACTCAGATATGCGCCCTGAAGTCAGCACGTCGGCTGGCAAGGTTTCTCAGAAACCCACCGAAAATAAGCGCATTAAAAAATAACTATGCAAGATTGTGATATCAACTGCCACTGATTCTCTTATGCTGATTCAGTGGCAGTTGTTTGTTGTGATGCGTTTCTATAATCCTATATGGGTCGCCCACGGATATCGATAGCGGTTTACATTGAAGTCACGGCAATGACGGGTGAGTGATTAAACCAATTTTTGGAATCGAGGTCTAAGGGGAGACACTAATGATTTTAAACGATGAAAAAATTACTCACAATAATGATGCTGGTGGTGGCAATAGCAGTGCCTCAGCAAACGATGGCAAGGGATTTCAGCAACGAGACCCTCAACTATGAGATTGTCTATCATTGGGGCATGATATGGAAACATGCTGCTGATGCAACGCTGACGACTCGCAAGACCAAGGACGGCTATTTTGCTCAGCTTACAGGCAAGACCCGCTCCTGGGCCGACAAGGTTTATCCTGTGCGCGACACCCTCAAGTGCACCATGAACAGCAACCTCAAGCCGTTGCGATACGAGAAGTTGACCCATGAGAAGGACTACTATGCCCGTGACGTCATCAAGTTTAATTACAATTATAGCCACACCTCGGCCCACTGCACGCGTTACCGCAAGAGTGGGACAACGAGTATCGACTTGAGCGCCAAGTCACAGGCCTATGACATGGTGAGTGTGTTCTATATGTTACGCAATCTGGACTATGACGAACTGAGCCGCAACAAGAATTATACGACCGTGATTTTCTCTGGTAAGGAAAAGGAATACCTCACCATCAATTACAAGGGTATAGAGACCATCAAAATGCGCGATGGTACCAAGCGCAAGGCTCACTGCATCAACTTCAGCTTCACCCAGAAAGGTGGGAAAAAATCCAGTGACAACCTCACTGCATGGATGTCAACTGAAGCCGACCGCATCCCGTTGCTTCTCGTGGGCAAGCTGCCCGTCGGTGAGGTGAAATGCTATTATAAGAAATGACTCACCGGTTGTGATCCCAATCAATATGGATAGATGATGATACTGTCCCAAATTTCACGAATTGTGGATAATTTGGGGCAGTTGCTTTTATGTTTATAAATTATTGTAGTAATTTTGCATTATTAAAACAGACCGATATCTCTAGAATTTAGGATAATATGCGAAACATCGTTTTTATAGTGCTTTGCGCCATGTCGATGGTGGCTTCGTCACAGGTTGTGACTCTGGACTCATGCCGCCACATGGCTTTGCGCAATAACAAGGAAATCCAGCAGGCTTCGCTTGCCATAGAAAAGGCAGGCTATCAGCGCAAGGAGGCTGCCGCCGCCTATCTGCCCCAGTTCGATCTCACTGCAGGCTATATTTACAACTCGCGCAAGGTCTCGCTCATCAAGGAGGACCAAATGCTGCCTACAAAGTCGTTCAATTTGCAGACCGGTGCCTATGACTACAATTTGGTCGTTGACCCGCGCACGGGTGCACCGCTGCAGCTCGAGAATGGCCAATATGTACCCGCTACAATCGCCCTGCTGCCCAAGAGCGGTCTCACCTATAACATTCACAATCTGATGGGTGGCGCCCTCACGGTAACCCAGCCCATCTACATGGGTGGCAAAATTACCGCCATGAACCAGATTACCGACCTAGCACAGCAACTTGCCCATGAGATGCGCGAGAGTAAGGTCGAGGATGTTATTTATAACGTGGACGCTGCCTACTGGCAGGTCGTCTCGCTGTGTGCCAAGCAGAAACTGGCCCGCAGCTACGTTGAACTGGTTCAGCATCTCGATGATGATGTCAAGGCGATGGTTGGTGAGGGTGTCGCAACGCGTGCCAACCAATTGGCCGTTGACGTGAAACTCAATGAGGCGAACGTTGATTTGACCAAGGTGGATAACGGTGTAACCCTGTCGCGCATGTTGCTCGCACAGTTGTGCGGACTGCCCGTGAACACCATGATGACACTGGCTGATGAGGGACATGACGAACTGAACCTCTCCCTTGCTCCGTCCAACTTCAATCTAAATGAGGTGTATGACAATCGCCACGACGTCCGCTCACTGGTGCTGGCTACCAAAATCTATGACCAGCAGGTCAAGGTGGCCCGCAGCGAAATGATGCCCAAACTGGCCGCTGTTGCTGCACTCCACGCCACAAACCCTAACAGCTATGATGGTTTTGAGAACCGTTTCGGCGCCGCCTTCAGCGTGGGCGCAACATTAAGGGTGCCCTTGTGGCACTGGGGTGGCCTGAGCAACAAGGTAAAGGCCGCACAGGTCGATGCCAATGTCAAGCGGCTGGAACTCGACGATGCCAAGGAGAAAATCGCTTTGCAGATTAGCCAGGCGGCTTTCAGCTATCAGGAAGCCTTCAAGACCTTCGAGGCCACAAGAGCCAATCTTGCCCAGGCTGATGAGAACTTGCGCATTGCTAATATTGCATTTAAGGAGGGCATGGGCACCATCGATGAGGTCCTGGCTGCCCAGACAGCATGGCTCAAAGCTAATAGTGAGAAGATTGATGCCGAAATCAATGTTCAGCTCACTCATGAGTACTTGAACAAGGTGATGGGCACAATGAATTATTAGTCCAATAGATAGTCCAGATAATCTAGAAAATCCAGGAAATCCAAACCATCCACATTAACTAGCAACTAACAACACAAAACTTAATAATATGGAAAAAGACGAACAGAGAACTGTGGTACGCAAGAAGGATAAGGCATTGCTGGCAGCCCTGGCAGTGTTTGCTCTAGTGATGGCATGTATCGCTATCGTGGGTATATTGCTCATCCATCCTGCCGACACGGTCATTCAAGGACAGGCCGACTGTGATGCCGTGCGCGTGAGCGGCAAGTTGCCAGGCCGCATCGTGCGCTTCTATGTGCACGAGGGTGACACCGTTCACAAAGGTGACAAACTGGTGAGCATCTACTCCAGCACCGTTGATGCCAAGTACTATCAGGCCAAACAGATGCAGGAAGCCGCCGCTTCCCAAAACCAGAAGGCCGAAAAGGGTACCCGCGAGGAATTGAAGCAAGGCGCCTACAACATGTGGCAGCAGGCAATTGCCGCACAAACCATTGCCGAGAAGACTTATCAGCGCGTGGAGAATCTCTTCAAGCAGGGCGTGGCTACCCAGCAGAAACGTGACGAAGCCAAGGCTGCATATGATGCCGCTACGGCCCAGGTCAAGGCTGCCAAGGCACAGTATGACATGGCAGTGAGGGGAGCCCAGCAGGAGGACAAGAATGCCTCCAGGAGCATGGCCAATGCCGCCCGCGGTACGGTTATGGAGGTGGAAAGCTTGCTCGAGGACCAGGTGCTCGTAGCGCCTTGTGACGGTGAGGTGAGCGAGATTTACCCTCAGGAGGGTGAACTCGTGGCCATGGGTTCTCCCATTATGTCGATTGCCAAATTGGATGACATGTGGGTTAGTTTCAGCGTACGCGAGGAGGTACTCAACGACTTGCCTATGGGCAAGGAGGTGAACGTGACGATTCCTGCTTTGAATAACATGAAAACCAAGATGTCTGTCTATTATATTCACGATATGGGTAGTTATGCCGTTTGGCAGGCTGCCAAGGCTCAAGGCCAGTATGACAGTAAGACCTTTGAGGTGAAGATGCGCCCCGTGAGCAAGGTGCCCAACCTGCGCCCTGGTATGTCGGTAATTCTTGAGAAGTGATTAGCTAAAAGTAACAGCCTATCAATATAGTCTATAGCATCTAGAAGTCATGATATTGAAATATATAGGGAATTCGTTTAAGCGCGGGTGTGTCCAACTCGTGCGGCGACCCATGTATTTCCTGCTGATTGTCATCATGCCGCTGCTGTGCTCGTGGTTCCTGATGGACCTCATTAAGGGCGGCTCGGTACAGAATGTACCTGTAGGCATTGTTGACCTGGATAACAGCATCATGTCAAGACAGGTGTTGCGCACGCTCAACGGATTGCAGCAGGTGAACATCAGCCACCGCTATAGCAATTTTGCCGAGGCACGCGATGCTGTGCAGCGTGGCGAGGTGATGGGCTTCTTCCTTCTTCCCGAATATTTGGAAGAGGAGGCTCTGGGTGGTCGTCGCCCCGTGGTGAGCTACTATGTGAACTATGCGTACTATGCGCCCGCATCGATGCAGTACAAGGGTTTCAAGACCATGTCACTGCTCGCCAACGGTGCCATTGTGCAGACAGCCTTGCGCACTGTGGGTGTCCCCAACGAGAAGATTGCAGCCACCCTGCAACCCTACCAAACCCACATCCACATGCCAGGCAACCCGTTCATCAACTATGATTATTACTTGAACTCGACCTTTGTGCCCTGTTTCCTGTCACTGTTCATCCTGCTAGTGACGGCGTTTTCGCTGGGACTGGAGTTGAAGTCTGGCTTGAGCCGCCAGTGGCTGAGGACTTCAGGCAACAGCATGTTCCTTGCCCTGGTTGGCAAACTCGTGCCGCAGACCGTCCTGTTCACCATTGTGGGTTGGTTCATCCAGTGGATGATGTACCGTTGTTATGACTTCCCGCTGAACTGTAATCCTTGGAACATGCTCTTGGCGATGTTCCTGCTTGTTGTCGCCAACCAGAGTTTTGCCGTGCTGATGTACTGTTTTACGCCCAACTTCCGTTTCGGCACGATGTTGTGTACCCTGCTGGGCATGGTGTCGTTCTCGTTTACTGGTTTCTCATTGCCTCAGGAGGCTATGTACCCCTGGGTAGAGGCACTGGGCTTTACAGTGCCCATCAAGTATTATTTCCTCATCATGGTTGATCAGGCCCTAAACGGCATCGACCTGTACTATTCAAGAGTTTATTATGCTGCACTCATCGGATTCACCATCCTGCCCATGCTATTGTCGTGGCGCTTGAAGAAAGAGTGCATGAATCCCGTGTATGTGCCCTGATGATATGACCGAGAAAGTAAAACATAGCAGACTGTTCCTGTGGTTTGTGCAGGTTCTGAGGGTATGTGGACGCGAGTTGTTGCTTGTGTTCCGTGACGAGGGTGTAGTGATTTTCTTCCTCGTGCTCAATGCGATTTACCCTGTGCTCTATGCACTCATCTATAATCCCGAGGTGGTGCGTGACGAGGCTGTAGTTGTCGTTGACGACAACCGCACCGCCATGAGCCGTGACCTTATTCGTCGCATGGATGCCACTCAGGAGGTCGCGATCGTGGGGTATGCTGCCAATATGCAGGAGGCCCAGGAGGCGATGCACAGCAAGGCGTGCTATGGGATCCTGTATGTGCCGCGCGATTTCAGTCAGAGTGTTACCCGTGGCGAGCAGGGCCATGTATCGCTCTACTGCGACATGAGCGTGATGATGCGTTACAAGGCGATGTTCTCGGCTTTGACTAATGTCACCCAAACTATGGGTAATGAACGGCTTACGGCTATCGTTGAACCCGTGCTTAACACCAGTGGCTCTGTCATCGAGAACCATCAGGTGCCTGTGGGTAATCCAGCGATGGGTATTGCCAGCGCAGTTCTGCTGTTTATTCTGCCGCTGGTACTGCAACAGAGTATGATATTGGGTATTGCTATGTTGCATGGCGGCGGCATCGAACGCCGTCGTCGCAATGGCGGCCATGACCCGATGGCGATTGAAGCTAGCCCTGGGGCAACCATCATTGGCAAGATGATGTGCCATCAGATTATCTACGTCATCCCCGTCATTTATGTGTTGCACTATGTGCCGCTGATGTTCGGATTCCCCCAATATGGAAACTTCTTGCACATCATCTGTTTGGCTATTCCCTTTGTCATTGCTGTTTCGTTCATGGGACAGACGTTGTCGGCTGTTGTCAACGAGCGCGAGAGCGTATTCTTGCTCTTTGTGTTCTCGTCAGTGATTTTTGTATTCCTGACGGGTGTTTCATGGCCGCGATATCTGATGTCTAGACTGTGGTGGCTCGTTGGCGACTGTGTGCCAGCCACTTGGATGAGTAACGGCTATGTGCTGATGCAAAGCAACGGCGCCACCCTTTATCAAGTGCAGCATCAATACTGGATGTTGTGGCTGCAACTTCCTGTGATGTTTATATTGGCCTATGTTGTCGAGCGTTTCATCAATCGTCGCCGTTACCGTTCCTGGATTGCGGCCAGTGAGGACAATCCCCGCATTCTCACCCGTATTGACCTGGCTAAAAATGGAGTCGGATAGTCATCTACCCTATCTTCAATAACCATTCTATTTCTGTTCCCTCCGATGATTGATCAGGAAATGACATATCCTTTTGGCGCGAGGGTGCTGGTGTGGCGTCTTGAAGAAGATGCGCCACAATTATTGTCATTGTGTCGTGAGTCGGGAATTCCAGTTGAGGATTTGGCGGGACTGCCAGTAAAACGTCAACGGGAAAAAGCGGCAGAATTGTTGTTGCTGTGCCATGCTCTGGGGCGGCCTGTTAAGTTGGGACATGACAAGCAGGGAGCACCAGCGGTCGAGTGTGAGAAGGTAAACATCAGTATCACCCATACGCCGCATCTGGTGGCATTGGCGGTCGATGATAAACAAG
This sequence comes from uncultured Bacteroidales bacterium, assembly GCA_902779125.1. GTDB lineage: Bacteria > Bacteroidota > Bacteroidia > Bacteroidales > Muribaculaceae > Sodaliphilus. The sequence goes on from CACZAC010000005.1 coordinate 89,741, forward strand.
TCATCGGTGTGGATGCTGAGCAGAAAGAACGTCGGCAAGTGCTGCGTGTGCGCGATAAGTTCCTCAATACCAGTGAACAGCAATTCATCAATCCTAATGACCTAGAGGCACACGTAATTGCTTGGACAGCCAAGGAAGCCATTATCAAAGCGGAGCGTAACAGTGCCATCGACTGGACCGAAGGCATCCGTTTGAACCCTTTCATTTTCCATCCAGTGGAAACGTCGCTGACAGCAAACTGTACTTCCGGCAGGAGCTACCATTTGATTTCCAGGCTCCATGCTGACCATTTCATCACGCTGGCAACACTCGAAATCCAGTAAACCCGACTTAAGGGCAATAAAGCCGTAAAATAATCGTTATAAGGATAATGAATGAGAGCATTTGGAGATGCCGTATGGTTTCTTTACAAATGTTCCGAGAACACTATAGTGATACAGCGATGAGAGTAAAGATGAAATATGTTATCCGTTGGACTTTATGCCTGTTGTTGATGGCAAATTGTGCAGTTACCGCAAATGCCCTGGACAAGAGTTACTATGCTGAAACGAGCAAACTCGCCAGTGGCAAGTGGGTGAAGATTGCAGTTAAGGAAAGTGGTATCTATCAAATTACTGCCGACGACATCCGCAAGTGGGGTTTGGGCAGTGATTTGTCCCAAATCCATGTCTTTGGTTACGGTGGCGCGCCCTTGAGCGAGACAATGCTTGGCGACAACTATGCTGACGACCTGCCTCAGATGCCTATAGTGCGCACGGGGGACCGCATCCTGTTTTATGCGCAGGGTCCTGTGACTTGGCATCATTTCAGCACTTTTGAGCAGGTTCAGGTTCATAATCCCTATTCCAACTCGGGTTTCTATTTTGTGACCAATGATAGCCGTTTCAATGATGTTGAAATAAAAAAGGCAACGAACGAACCACATGGAACTGTCGTTACTACCTATATCGAACGATTGTATCATGAACAGGACTTGGTCAATCCAGGTGAGACGGGCCGCAGGTATTTGGGTGAGAGCTTTACCTCTAGCAAGAAACAGTCTTTCAAGTTTGACCTTAACGGACTGGTAGACGGTGGAACCGTGAGGGTGATGACAATGTTCGGCCACAAAACACTGGTGCCGGCCTCGTTGAAATTCAGTTATAACGGGACCGAACTGCCGGTTACCAATAACGAGACGCTTGATACCGTCAAGGATATCAATTCTCATGTCCACTACAAGACTAATCGATCAATCAAGGACTTTACACTTGACAACGGAGGCACCTCGCTCGAGTACACCATTGAACTCTCGAGTCGTGGCTCGGTGTATCTGGCACGCTTGGATTACATTACTGTTAACTATCCACGTACATTGGCATTGAGAAACGGCAGCCTTGTCTTCGGTATGAAAACGGCTAATCCCAACAACAGTTATAGGGTGAGCGGTTGCAGCAGTTCTACCCGTGTGTGGGACGTGACGTTGCCCTTTGCCCCGTTGCAGCTCAATACCCAGGCAGGCGACGGCACCGTCACCTTTAGCCCCGTTGCCGATGGACGTCGGGAATTTGTGGCGTTTGACGAGTCAGGCACTTATTCCGATCCTGAGTTTATCGGCGAAGTCAACAACCAGGACATCCATGGTGAAACTACGCCCGACATGATTATTTTGTGTCCCAGCGCTTATATGGATCAGGCAAGGCGTGTTGCTGAATTGCACCAGAAACATGACCGCTTCAACGTGCTGGTACTTGACCACGAAAAAGTGTTCAATGAATTCTCTAGTGGTAATCAGGATGCCATGGCCTATCGTCGCCTGTGCAAGATGTTCTATGACCGCGGAGCCACCGAGGATGGCCACAAGTTGGGCTATCTGCTGCTGCTGGGTTGCGGTAGCTATGACAATCGACTGGTTGGCCAGAATTCCGAAGCTTTGAATTATCCGAGACTGCTCACATGGCAAAGCGATATCAGCAATGAGGACGACAATTCCATCACCACCGATGACTACTTCGGCATCCTTGACGATGAATCCGGCATTGATAACTTGGATGAAATGAACATCTCTGTAGGCCGTATGATTGTTAAAAGTGTTGCCGAAGCCCGTACCGCGGTCAATAAACTCATCAAATATGTGGATAAGCCTTACTATGGTGCCTGGAAGAACCAGGTCCTGATGGTTGCCGATGACGAGAATAGCGGCATCCACATGGAACAGTCCAAGAAAATGATTGAAGTTGCCCGTGAAAATGGCGGTGAGGATATGGTATATAATTATGTCTTTACCGATGCTTTCAATGCCGTGAGCGAAGGCGGTGCCCGCACCTATCCTGAAGCCCGTGCCAAGATGTTCACTACGTTGCGCGAAGGCGTCTTGTGGTGGAACTACATCGGCCATGCCAGCACCCAAAACTGGACTGGCGAGGGACTGATGATGCGCTCTGACGTGGAAACGCAACTCTATTACCGCCACCTGCCGGTGCTCTATGCAGCAACGTGTGAATACTGTCGTTTTGACAACTCGGTGCTCTCAAGTGGTGAGCGCATTTTCCTGAATGCCAATGGCGGCGCTATAGCACTGCTGTGTCCGGCTCGTCTGGCTTATATTTCTGAAAACGGCGCGCTGAGCTCTTTGGTGGCTCGTTATGCCTTCTCGCTTGACAAAGACGGGAAACCGCGTCGCATCGGTGACATCCTGCGGTTATCCAAAAATGCCATAGCTGCCTCCGAGAACAATCACCGTAGGTTTATTGTCTTCGGTGACCCGGCTATGAGAATGGCGTGGGCTCCTTACAGGGTACAGGTCGAGACTATCAACGGAGAGCCTGTTGACAGCGAGGATATGCCCATCTTCAAAGCGCGTCAACAAGTGGAGTTCAGTGGCAAGATTGTGGATAATAAGGGGGAACTTGCAACCAATTTCAATGGTTCCATTGTCTCGACGCTTTTTGGCCCTGAACAGTCGGTAACGACCCACGGCTATGGAAAAGAAGGAAAGCAAGTCTCCTATGAAGACCGCACCAACCGCTTGGCTATTAATATCGATACTGTAGTGGGCGGAAAATTCAAAGTGCGCATCATCATCCCCAGCGAGGTGAACAACGAGTATGACAACTACCGTCCGTCGTTGATTAACATGTATGCCTATGACAGTCGTGACTCCATCGAGGCAAAGGGAGCCAACAGCGACTTCTTTATTTACGGATATGAGGATGAGCAGGTGACCGATACCATCGGCCCCAAGATTATCACCCTGGGTCTGAACGATGTGCATTTTAACGACGGTGATAACGTCAATGAGTCTCCGCTGGTGCTCGCTACCGTGAGCGATGAGAGTGGTGTTAATTTCTCTACGGCAGGTATCGGCCACAGCATGACGCTCACCCTGGATGGCACTACCAGCTATAATGACCTGGTGAGCTACTATACTCCCATGTTTACTCAAGAGGGAACGCTGGGCAGCATCAATTACCAGTTGACTGACCTCACACCCGGTAAACACACGTTGCGTCTGCGAGTTTGGGACGTGTACAACAACGTGAGCGAGAAGACTATCTCATTCAACGTCATCAATGGTTTGGCGCCCGAGATTGCCGATGTATATTGTGCTTCCAATCCTGCCAGCGTCGAGACATCGTTCTATGTGAAACACAATCGTCCTGATGCTGTGGTGAGCGTGACCATCGAGGTGTATGACCTGATGGGACGTAGGGTGTGGAGTACCACCCAGGCTGGGCGTAGCGACATGTACACCTCCACTCCGGTCACTTGGGATTTGACCGATGGCGGTGGACGCCGTGTGCCGCGTGGCATCTACGTTTATCGTGCTACCATCTCAACCGATGGCATCAAGGAAGCCACCAAGGCCAAAAAACTGGCCGTTACTGGCGAATGACGATACCAGAGCGTCAATATCCACGTGTAAGACATAAGATATGTTAAAAAAGTGCTCATTTTTCAATAAAATGGAGCGCGGATTGCTTGGCGTTCAAAAATTTGAGGTAAATTTGTCGGTTAATTGCATCATTATTCGATGAATAAAACCAATCATACTGAGGAACGGACAATCCTTCCGGAGCCGACTATCAGGCGTTTACCGTGGTATCTGTCCTATGTGCGTATGCTCGATAACATGAACATCGAGTATGTGTCATCGACACAGATTTCCAATGAGTTGAATGTGCAGTCGTCTCAGATTGCTAAGGATTTGTCTTACCTGAACATTCGCGGTAAAACGCGCATTGGCTATGAGGTGCACAGCCTGGTAATGGAACTTGAGGACTTCCTCGGGTTCAACAGGCAGCATGATGCAGTAGTCATCGGCACCGGTAGCCTGGGAACCGCCCTCATGCAGGATCACGGTCTGGTAAACTATGGTCTGAACATCGTGGCGGGTTTTGATGTGCGCGGCGAGGTGATTGGACAAACTGTTGGCGGTCTCCCGGTTTATGACATCAGTCATCTGGAGGCTTGGCAGCGCGAGCATGGCGTCTCAATTGCCATTCTCACCGTCCCGGTTGAACGGGCTCAGGATGTCGCTGACCTTGCCATCGCCAGCGGCATGACGGCATTGTGGAACTTTACGCCTTACCGCATCAAAGCTCCCGAGGACGTGGTGATTGCCAACACGTCCATCTATGCCCATTTGGCCATCATCTATAACAGGATGCATAACACGATCATTGACACCAACAAACAGCAATAGAGCGATACGGTTGCGGAAATGAAGGTTATTGGCTTTACAGGAAATTATGGCAAGCATGAGGAAATGCCTCACAGCTATCTCATGGCCGATTCTTCAATCCTGTACACCGGCAGACCGTTTTTTGTGCCTGACTATGCACAGCGCTTCTTGGCAACGCCCACAATCGTGGTGCGCACTGGCAGGCTGGGCAAGTGCATCGCTCCAAAGTTTGCCCACCGTTACTGGGATGCGTTCACCGCAGGATTCAGTGTTCAGGCCCTGCAGGGCGATGACGAGCGTCTTGTGGCATTGGACAGGGCCTTTGACGGAGCCGCCATCGTTGGTGACTGGGTGGAGACCTCGGCTATTGAAGACCCGCTCCACGCTGTCGTCGAGGTGACGGTCAATGAGGAAACGGTGGCACGCTGTTGCCTCGCTGAAATGTGTACGCCTCTTGCCGAGCTTTTGTCGGCAGTGAGTACCCGTTGCAGCATCAAGATGGGCGACCTGCTGTTTACCGGCGATGCCGGCGAGGGCCACACGTTGGTTCCTGGCGACCGCTTGAGGGCAACCATCGACGGGCGGCAAGTGCTGGACGTGAACGTGAAGTTGTGAGAATAACCGATACTGACGAAACGACGAAATAAATAAAACTAAAACGATTAAATATGAGTAAATTAACGACATTCAAACTCGCTTGTGCGGTGATACTGGCAGTGTTCTGCTCCAGTAATGCCAGCGCATTCAACCCGTCTTATTTTGCTACCAATTCAAGGCTTGCCACGGGCAAGTGGGTAAAGGTGATGATACCCGAGAGTGGTATGTATGAAATCACCTATGAAGAGCTTCGTGAAATGGGTTTCAACAATCCCGCTCAGGTTAAGATTTATGGTCATGGTGGAAACCGTATCAGTGAGGTGCTGAGCAGTTCTTTTGATGATGACCTCACCCCTGTGCCTATCCTGCGTATCCCCAACAACAAGATTTGCTTCTATGGCAACGGTCCCATCAGCGTAAAGTTGGCCGATTACAACACGACTCCCCACTACACACGTCAGTTTAACCCCTATTCTCTGGAAGGGTGCTATTTCCTGACCGAAAACACTGAAGCCGATACAACACCTGCCAAGAAATCATCAATCGTGGTTAACGATTATGTGGACTCCGATATCAGTATGGGTTATTTCTTGCATGAGAGGGATTTGCTCTCGATGGCAGGCTCAGGTAAAGAAATGCTGGGTGAAGATTTCACCAACAGCAAGATTTTGGTGGACTATTATCTGCCTGAGATTGCCGACAGCACTGTCGTAGTACAGTCGGTAATTGCCGCCAATGTGAGCAATTCAGTCAGCTATGCTAATGGCGTGCTGCACAGTGCCGGTGGCACAGACACTACGGTTTATTCCGTGTCGTCATCGCGCATCTATGTTCCGTCCGAGAGTGTGATTTACAACTATGCTTCACCATTTGGAGAGGTCAAGTTGTCACATCCTGCCGAGCATGGCAAGTTTGAGCCTATCTTGAAGTTTGCATCGGCCGAAGCCTCTGTTCAGATTGCTCGTCTGGACTACTTTGTGCTGACTTACAAGCATAAGAACGTCCTCAAGGAAGAAACCGACAATCAGGTGATGATGGGTTATGCGATGACTTCAGGCAACGAACGTTTCAAGTTACCCAACGCTTCAGGAACTACAGTTGTATGGGGTATCAACACCACCACTCTTCCTCTTGAGATTGTCACTACTCCCTATAATGACGAGAGCGGTTCGGGTCTCGCATTCTTCTCTTCGGCAAGCAGTTTGTCGAACTATATCGCTTTTGACCCGAGGCGCACTCTCAAGAAGATTTCCCGCTATGAGGATGTGGCCAATCAGAACCTGCATGCTCTGCCTGTTCCCGATATGTTAATCATTACCGACAAGGTATATCACGAACAGGCCCAGCGCATTGCTGATATGCATACAGCCGTCGATGGCATGCTTGTTCACGTCGTTGACCAGGATCAGATTTTCAACGAGTTCTCCAGCGGTACCAAGGATGTGATGGCCTATCGTCTGATGTGCAAGATGTTCTATGACCGTGACAACACCAAGTTCAAGAACCTGCTGCTGTTCGGTACCGGTACCTTTGACAACCGTGGCGCAATGGGTGAGCATCCTAACCACCTGCTGACCTACCAGAGCGACAACAGTAACTATAAGGACTTCTCCTACACCAGTGATGACTTCTTCGGTATGCTTGATGACAATTCGGGTTCCAACCTCTCTGCCGATAAGTTGAGGATTGGTGTCGGCCGCATTACATGTGGTGATGTTGAGGAGGCCGAAAGCGACGTCAATAAGCTGATGGAATACTACCTTAACCCCGACTACGGTGTTTGGCGCAATAACACGCTCGTCTTCAGTGACCAGCCGCGTGGTACTGATGCCACACTCTACACCTTCCAGGGCGAGGGTTATAAGGAAATGATTGACAACGAGCTGGAAACGGGTATGAATGTAACCACTGTTCACAATATCATGTACCCGCGTTCAACGGTCGAGTTCGCAACCGATGTTGACCGCAAGAAGGCTACCGAGGCTAATCACCTGTTGAGTGATATGCTCAAGCAGGGTATGTACTTTGTTACCTATGTGGGTCATGCCGGTAAGGTGGGATTCACCAAGATGAACAGCATGTGGACGACCGGTGACGTGTCGCGCACCTCTTATTCTCGCTGGCCCATCATGTCAACCGCTTGCTGCGACGTTGCCCACTTTGACGGTGACACCCGTGGCATTGCCGAGCTGATGTTCCACAAGCCTGACGGTGGCGCTATTGCTTTGCTCACCTCCTCGCGCATGGTTTATGCTTCAGGTAATGACATGCTCAACAGATACTTCATTGAGGCCATGTTCAGCTATGCCGCTACCGGTAAAATGCCGACTTTGGGCGAGGCTTACATGAAGTCTAAATTAGGATTTGTCTCAGCCAATACCAATAAGCTGTCATTCTTCCTGCTGGGTGACCCTGGAATGAAGATCAACTATCCTATCACCCGCATCAAGGTGATTGACCTGAACGGATATGATATGACTGATACCAACGAGGTGGCAACCATTAGGCCGCTCCAGAGCTATGACATCGTTGCTCACGTTGTTGATGCCGATGGCAATCTGGATACCAGCTTCAATGGCGATGCTACAATGACGCTCTATGATAAGGAAGTGAGATTCACCACCTTGACCCAATCGGGTGTCGATCGCAAGATTTACTTCAACCGTGATAAACTGGGTGAGGTTTCGGGTCGCGTTGTCAACGGTGTATTCACTGGCTCATTGATTGTTCCCAAGAAGGTAAGCGCTGTCAACGAGAATGTGCTGATTCGTCTGTATGCCCACAAGGACAACTCCGACTATATGGTCAATGGCTTCACCAAGAATGTCAAGATGTTGCCTTATAATGATAATGTGGCTATCAAGGATACCGAGGCTCCCGTTATCACCAGTATGTATATCAATGATGAGGACGCTTTTGTCGAGGGTGCTACTGTCGCTTCCAACTCGATGCTCTACATTACAGCAACCGATGACCAGGGTATCAGTATGCAGGACAATTCGCTCGAGAATGGTATGTCGCTTGTCCTCGACGGCGGTAAGTCATCTTACGGTGACATTGATGGCTATGTAACCATTAGTGAAATGGGCAAAATCATCAATATCAAATTCCCGTTGAGTAACGTGGCTGAAGGTCTGCACACACTCACCTATACCGTCTGTGATATGCTCGGCAACAGCGCCTCGCGCACCATCTCCTTCATGGTGGGTCAGAGTGGTATGGTGACCATTAATGCCGACAAGTTGCCTGCTTACACCAACCAGGAGGTGAACTTTGACGTGGAGACCGAACTGCCCCGTATGCCCGAGGTGGTAGTCAGTGTTACCGATGCTACCGGTAAACTCGTTTGGAAGTCTGCAACCAGCAGCTTCCCCATGAGTTGGGACTTGAGGGATATGCAAGGCAATAAGGTTCCCGCCGGTCTGTACCGCTACTTCGGTACCTACAGCGACGGCACCAACTATGGTGGCACACCCATCAACAGACTTATTGTGGTTGACCCGGTGAAGACCGCTGCCAAGTAAAGACAGGGCTTAGTCCTAATCAGTAACGCATCACGCGGGAGGGCATTCGTTGCTTCTCCCGCGTGTCGCGTTTATAGGGGGGTAAAAAAGTATTGCGGCCGCACCGTGGTGGTGTAGCCGCAACAATTGTTTTGTTTTTTGTCTTGATTATTCGCCGGGAGCAATTGCACCGGTGGGGCAAGCGTCGGCGCATGTGCCGCAGTCCAAGCAGGTGTCGGGATCAATCGAATAGATGTCGCCTTCCTTGATGGCGTCGGCGGGACATACTGACTGGCATGTTCCACATGCTACACAGCTATCAGAAATTACGTAAGCCATAGTGATGTAAATTTAAAAGTGAAATAGTTAATAATGTAAAAGTAAACAGTGTTGCAAATGTACTGCTTTTATTTGAATCGGTATGCACTTTTAGCCAAAATTTCTCTTGACTAGTGCGTTTTTTTTAATCGTCTGCCTTTTTCTCACGTTTTTTTTGTACCTTTGATGAACGGGAAACAAAAAAGTTTAAATTCGATGTGATTTTTTATTTGTCATGAATACTACCGACTGGAAAGACGCGTTGGGCAAGGCGTTCAATCTGCCCGTTTCCGAGGAACAGTCCGCTCCCGAAGAGGAACAGCAGCAAGACAAGGGCGATGCCCTGCAGCAGCAAGGTAAAACGCGCCTTGACATCCTGCTGGAGCGCAAGGGACGTGCCGGCAAGCAGGCGACCATCGTCACGGGTTTCATCTGTGATGACGAGGCGCTCAAGCAGGTGGCCTCGCAACTCAAGCGCACGCTTGGGGTGGGGGGTAGTGCCCGTGGGGGCGAGATTCTCGTCCAGGGCGACTTCCGTCAACGCGTGTTGGATGTGCTCACCTCAATGGGCTTCAAGGCACGCATCATCTAGTTAAGGGTTTTACTGACAATTGACAACGGTCAATATGAGCGACAATACTGACAATAGACATCTGCTTGTCATCAAGGCATCGGCGGGTTCAGGTAAGACCTATAACTTGGCCTTGCAATATATCACGCATCTGTTATTCACCACCAGCGAGGACGGTGGCCGATTTTTGCCGAGGCGTGCATCGGGTGAGACGCGTCCACTCAACGCCCACCGCTTGCTGCTGGCCATCACGTTTACCAATAAGGCAACTAACGAGATGAAGGAGCGCATTGTCAACGAGCTTTATTTCCTCTCGCAGCCTGGCGCCAAGAGCGACTACCTGCAACTGTTCATCGACGGCAGCGGCCTCTCTGAATCGAGAATACGTGAACTGGCGCGCTTGGCCTTGAATGAGTTGCTGTTTGATTACAGCAATTTCAACGTGAGCACGATTGACTCGTTTTTCCAGAGCATCCTGCGCAACTTCGCCCGTGAACTTGACCGTGACTTCAATTATGATATCCAGCTCGAGGAGGACTATGCCGTGCGCGTGGCGGTTCACAATTTCCTGCTGTCACTGGGCCGTGAGGGTGAGCCCACGCAGGTGGACTTGTGGGTAAAGGACTACCAGCGTCACATGATACGCAGCGATGCCGCTACCAAGGATTGGCGATTCTTTAACGATGGCGGCAATCTTTTTGCGTTTGCCAAGCAGATTAAGAGCGAACTGTTCCGTAGCCGCATGGATGAGATTCGCGCCTACCTGAGCAAGACCGATGCCGATGGGCGCCAGTGGAGTGATTTCACGCGAATCAATGCTTTCAAGAAATATCTTCATTACTTGGCAGAGTCATTGGAGACGGCTGTCAAGAACTACCTGGAGACGCTCGCGAGGGAGTTGGACGCTGTGAGTGACGGCTTGAGCGGTAATAAATCGTTCAAGAAATGGCTCGTCAAGGGCGAGATGAGTCCCTTGTCAAGCACGCTGGCTAATGCCGATGAAGATGTCATTCGGGGGCAATTCCTCAAGAATTCACAGCCCGATGAAGCCTTGACAGCCCGCTTGCTCGAACTGGTGACGCACTATTTCGGGCTATGGCCGTGGATGGCGTTTTTCAGGAGCATTGAGGACGACTTGGGCTCTCTGGGACTGCTGGCGATGATAGACCGTTACCTGGAGGAGTACCGCCACGAGTCCAACACTATCCTTATCGGCGATACCAACGAGTTGATAGGGGCCGTGCTTGAGAGCGGGTCTGATTTTGTGTTTGAACGTGTAGGCTCCACCATCATGCATTTCATGATTGACGAGTTCCAGGACACTAGCGCCAAGCAGTATGAGAATTTCAGCCGCCTGCTGCATGAGAGTTTGTCTAGCGGGCATTTCAATATGCTCATCGGTGATGCCAAGCAGTCGATTTACCGTTTCCGCAATGCCGACCTTACCGTCTTCCGCGAACGTGTGCAGGAGGACTTCGGCCAGTATATCTATGAGCCTCAGGTCGAGGACGGTGCACCGCGTTCGGTTAATTACCGCAGTTCCCGCAACATCATCGAGTTCAACAACAGCCTGTTTGAGTACGTGCGTCAGCACTATGGGGACAATCCTGTCGTGACCACTACCTATGGGGACGTGCGGCAGGGCCTTTCGCCGGGCATCGACGAGAAGAAGGTGCCAGGCTATGTCCGTGTTCTTACGGGCAATTACGGCCAGTTGCTGGATGATTCTGTCATTGGTGGCGCTGCAGCATTGTTGCCTGTTGCCGAGGATGACGACCCCAGCGTGGTCAAGGTGCAGTCGGTGATACCTGGCTACCTGTTGCGTCTGCATGAGCGCTATGAGTGGGGACAAATCGGTGTACTGGTCAATACCCATGCCCAAGGCAACGCGCTGGTAGAGTGCATCCTTGAATATAACAAACGCACAATGGGCGAGAAAATCAGCATCATTTCGGGAGAGTCGCTGCTGCTCAACAATTCACCCATCATCCGCCGCATTATTGCTATGCTGCGTTTTATCGATGTGAGCCAGTTCAACGGTACCGACGATGACAGTGATGACAACGATGACGTGAATGTGGCATCTGGCAATGACGCTATCGAGAGCCGTATCATCGGCAAGCGCATGAGCGACCAGCGTCTATATGTGGCGTTAAACGACTTCATCCAGCGGATTTCGGCCCAACCCGACGCTACCGACGAGGAAACGGGATTGATGTTGGCCGATTGCTTGAGCCGCAGCGCTGCTGTGACTCCATCGGAACAGGGTGATAATCCTCAACCCGTTGCCGGGTTGTTGGATGACTTGCTGCCGTCAGATAGCGAACTCACCACCCTGGTCAACATTGTTGAGACCATCATTGCCCATTTCAAAAAGGACCCCATGGGCACCAACGATGTAGACCGCGAAACGGCTTTCCTGATGGCATTTCAGGATTGTGTCATGCAGTTCACGACGCAGCGTAACGGTGGCAGTGTGAGGGAATTCCTCAAGTACTGGGATGAGAAGAAGAACAAGTTCTCAGTCGGGATGCCCGACAGCCAGAATGCCGTCAATATCATGACCATCCATGCTGCCAAGGGACTGGAGTTTGACTGTGTGGTAATTCCTTACGCTGACTGGGAACTCACCGACAACAGCAAGGAGAACAGTTACTGGATGCCCAAGGAGGTCTTCGTTGATGCATTGTCGGCACTGCCCCTCGATGCAGCATCCTGTGAGGACGCGATTGTTCCTCCTTTGCTCCATGTGGGAAAGAAATATTGTAAGGAATTGATTGATAATCAATTGGTTGGTGGTGAACTGAGAAAGTTCTATGAAAAACAGCAGACCGACCTGCTTGTCGAGAACCTCAATAAGACTTATGTGGCTTTCACGCGCCCGTGTAGCGAGATGCACATCTTTAGCAGTCCCAAAGGCAAATCCAAGGAGGAGAACCCCGACGACAAGCCCAAGAAGGCCAGAAAGGCTCCTGTTGATCAGTCCGCGACTTGCAAGGACCTGTCAGAACTCATGAAACTTTACAGCAAGGAGCAGATGATGCCAGTCGATGGCGCTGACGGTTGGTTTGAGTTTGGCGTGGAATCTTCGCGCGACGATATCCGGAATCATCTCAAGAAGACCGATGACAGCGACGTCAAACAAGAAACAATTGACCAATATACCATCAGGCCAATACCCCTCAAAATCAACGTCAAAGTGGAAGAAGCCGCGAGCATCCATATCAACGCGGGTCTCAGGCTGCACAGCCTCTTGAGCCGCGTCCGTGACCGAAATGACTTGGAGCGGGTTATCGACCAGGGAGTCAAACATGGTGTCATTACCGATGTCCCCGATGACCCCTGCAACCTCGAGAATGTCAAGACTCATGTCTGCCGTCCCATCCTTGACTCCAGTAACCCCGTTGCCGCTTGGTTCGCCCCCGATAACAAGGTTTACAGTGAGCGGACCATCACAACGGCATCCACTTCGCTCTGGGACGAGGACGGCATCGAGAATTTGAGGCCAGACCGTATCATCCGCCGCCCCGACGGCACTTTGCTCGTCATCGACTACAAGAGTGGCCAGCGCGACGACAAGCGCTACCTGCGTCAGGTGAACCGGTACCTCGACAAACTGCGCCTTGTTTACCCCGACACCCCCATTGCCGGACGCATCTGGTACATCCTCGACGACACCATCCTCGACCATCGCGGCAATCTGGTAAAATAATGGTCAGCATGAGTGGCTTTTGTTGAGTAAACCGAGGCTTTGCCTCGGTCCGCATGACTGTGTCCAGGGTGTTCAGTAGTGAGCCAAAAAGCGGATGCTGACTAGAAACTAGGGGCTAGGGACTTGAAACTCAAAACTTTTTTGTACCTTTGCCAATTAATTGGCGAAGGTAGGCTACGCCTCGGGAATGCTCAAATTAATTTGGCATTCCGCTCGACTTGCACTACCTTTGCAGTTTGAATTGACTAGTGACTAAAGATTAGTGGCTTAAAAACTAAAAGATTATGTCTATTGATAATATACTTGCACAGGCTACCGCGGTGGCGGTAAAGGAGTTGTATGGCGTGGACTTTCCCGCTGAGAAGATTGTTCCCCAGACGACCAAGAAGGAATTTGAGGGCAATGAGACGATTGTGGTGTTCCCGTTCTTGAAGGCGTCCCGCAAGGCGCCAGATGTGACTGCACAGGAAATCGGTGAGCACATGCTGGCTCACTGCGAGGCAGTAGAGAAATTCAACGTCATCAAGGGCTTCTTGAACATCACCATCAAGCCATCTTTCTGGACGGGTGTGCTGAAGCACGTTGCCGAGACGCCCGACTACGGCTTCACGGCAGCCAATGATGACAGCCAGCTGGTGATGATTGAGTACTCCTCGCCCAACACCAACAAGCCGCTGCACCTGGGCCACGTTCGCAACAACCTGCTGGGCTACAGCCTCTCCAAGATTATGGAGGCCAACGGTTACAAGGTGGTCAAGACCAATATCGTCAACGACCGCGGTATCCACATCTGCAAGTCGATGCTCGCATGGCTCAAGTGGGGCAATGGCGCAACACCCGAATCGACCGGCAAGAAGGGCGACCACCTGATTGGCGACTTCTATGTGGCATTTGACAAGCACTACAAGGCCGAAATCAAGGAACTCGTCGAGAAGGGAATGAGTCCTGAAGAAGCCGAGAAGCAGGCTCCTCTCATCCAGGAGGCACACGACATGTTGCGTCGCTGGGAGGCTGGTGACCCCGAGGTTCGCGCCCTGTGGGAGAAGATGAACAACTGGGTATATGCCGGCTTTGACGAGACCTACAAGCGCATGGGTGTTTCCTTCGACAAAATCTACTACGAGAGCGACACTTACCTCGTGGGACGCTACACCGTGCTCGAGGGCCTCGAGAAGGGCATTTTCTACCGCAAGGAGGACAATAGCGTGTGGGCTGACCTCACTGCCGACGGCTTGGACAACAAGTTGTTGCTGCGCAGCGACGGCACGTCGGTCTATATGACCCAGGACATCGGTACCGCCCAGTTGCGTTACAAGGACTATCCCATCGACCGCATGATTTATGTGGTGGGTAATGAGCAGAACTACCACTTCCAGGTGCTCTCGCTGTTGCTTGACAAGTTGGGCTTCAAGTGGGGTAAGGATTTGGTACACTTCTCCTATGGCATGGTCGAGTTGCCCAACGGTAAGATGAAGTCCCGCGAGGGTACTGTGGTCGATGCCGACGAACTCATGGACGAGATGATTGCCACCGCTACCGATATGGCCAACGAGCCTGGCCGCCTGCAGGGCGTGCCTGAGGACGAGCGCGACGACGTGCTCCGCATGATTGGCTTGGGTGCCTTGAAGTATTTCATCCTTAAGGTGGACCCCAGGAAGACCATGCTGTTCGACCCCAGCGAGTCCATCGACTTCAACGGCAACACCGGTCCCTTCATCCAGTACACCTATGCCCGCATCCAGTCGGTATTGCGCAAGTGCTGTGAGGACTACAAGGCCGAGGACATCAGCAGAGTGGCTCCCAACGAGAAGGAGACCTCGCTGATTCAGAAACTCGCCGATTTCACGACCGTCGTTGCCGATGCCGGTCGCAACTACAGCCCCGCACTCATCGCCAACTACGTCTATGACCTCGCTAAGGAGTACAACCAGTTCTACCACGACTGCAGCATCCTCAAGGAGCAAGACACGGCCGTGCGCTGCTTCCGCCAGCTGCTGAGCGAGACCGTAGCCGACGTTATCAAGCGCGGCATGTCATTGCTGGGTATCGAGATGCCCAACCGCATGTAGTTAACAGTTAATAGAGAATAGTTAATAGTTAAAGTTGGCATGGAAATTGCTGTAAACAACTGAAAACAGACAACTGACAACTGAAAGATATGAACAACTGGGATAATAACTACGTGGACGGCTATCAGAGTGCCGTTCAAGCCGAGAACGAAATGACGCTGCAGCGCTACGTCGCTGCCGTGATGCGTCGAGTGTATGGCCAGATGACATTAGGACTGCTGCTGACAGCCCTCACTTGTTTCCTGATGCTGGCCAGTGAGACATTGAAGGGCCTGTTTCTTGCCAACAAGATTGTTCTCTTGTTGCTGTTTGCCGCCGAGTTGGGATTGGTGATCTACCTGAGTGCCCGCATCAACAAGATGAGCGCCACGATGTCAAGAGTGATGTTCTATCTTTACAGCATTCTTAACGGTATCACCTTGACACCAATTTTCTATGTTTACACGAGTTCGAGCATTGCCGCCACATTTGCTATCACGGCTGCCATGTTCGGCGCGATGACCATCTTCGGCTATGTGACCCGTCAGGATTTGTCCAAAATCGGCTCTTTCCTGGTGATGGCACTTTTCGGACTTATCGCATGCCTGCTTGTTAGTATGTTCTGGCAGAACTCAATGTTTGAGTTGCTTATCAGCTTCGCCGGTGTGCTCATCTTTGTGGGATTGACCGCTTGGGACACTCAGGCTATCAAGCGCATGTGTGCCGAGGCCGATTCGTCGATGGTAGGCAAGGTCGCCACCATGGGTGCCCTGACGCTCTACCTCGATTTCATCAACCTGTTCATCTACTTGCTGCGCATCTTCGGTAACCGCAACTGATTTTTCTGAAAAAGAAAATTCCCATATTCGACCCCGATAGCTTTTTTTGCTGTCGGGGTCGATTTTTGGTGCTATAGTCCTATGAAAGTGCCTTTTAGATTTGCTTTTTGCCATGTTTTTCATTACCTTTGCCGATGTTTGCTGGCTGTAGCCCAGCTATGGATGTGTCTTTAACTTTTAAAACCTATTACCGTATGAAGAGATTTTTATTTTTATCCTTGATGTTGATGACTGTCGGCATCATGTGGTCGAGTGAGAATGCACCTGTACTTGGTGTTGCTGGGAATCAGACTAGGGATGATGTTCCCTACGAGACGCCTGCTCCGGTTTTGAGCTATGAGTTGACTGATTATGCTATGGTTTTCACCGCTACTGGTGAGGGTACTGTGACGCTTTACATCCAGTATATTGACAATTGGAGTGGAGCGGTGACCAACGAGCAATACTCAGGTTATGGAATTGCTACCGTAGAGGTTCCGCGCGATTATGAAACCACCTATGTTAACGTGTGGGCAAGCGCACAGGCAAACGATGATGCTGTCCCTGGGGTTATACCCGTTCAGTATTACATTGAGATTCCTGCTCAAGAGATGCCTCCCCAAGTTACTCCCTGCCCCGAGTTGTATTACGAGGATACTGGAGAAGGTATTTTGGTCACCGTAACCGGTGAGGGCACCATCTGTCTGTACTTGGATGATATACTTGTTGCCGAAGGCTATGGCTTTGCTGATTATTTTATTCCATATAGCGATGAACCCGATGGAGAGGAATACGGCTTCTCTGCTACAGCTCAGATAGATGGTTGGGAGATGAGTGAATATATTTATTATATTGTATTTGTTCCAGGCGTACCTCAACCGTATGAGACACCCGCTCCTGATTGGACTTATAACTTGACCGATTACTCTATGGTCTTCACTGCTGTTGGTGAGGGTACTGTAACGCTCTACATCCAGTTCATCGACAATGCTACTGGTGAGATGACCACGGAGTCCGTCTCGGGTGAGGGAAGCGTAGTCTTTGAGATACCACGCGGTTCTGAAACCACATATGTAAACGTGTGGGCCACCGCCCAAGCAAATGAGAATGCTTATATAGGCTATTCTGAAGTTGAGTACTACGTTGAAATCCCTGCTATGGTTACTGTTGTCCCGGGTGACGCCGATGGAGACGGCAAGGTGTCGGTGACCGACGTGACCGCAATCATCGATTATGTCCTGTCCAATGATGCTAGTGGCATTAACCTTGATGCTGCCGACTTTAACAATGACGGTAGGATTACGATTGCCGATGTCACAGATATGATTGACTATATCATTTCAAATCCCTGATTAATATCATTGTAACATAATTGAATTGAAATGGTGCGCCACCGTCGGGTGACGCATCATTTTTTGTTATCATGGCTCTTTTTTTGTGGCAGATTACGGGAAAAGTGATATATTTGTGCTGTTATTAATCAAAATTAAGCGCAATGACTATGAAACGGATGATTTTAATTGCAATGTGGATGCTGACGCCCGTGTTGTTGATGGCACAAGGCTGGCCCACAAATTATGGCGGTGTAATGCTACAGGGATTCTATTGGGACTCTTACAAC
This sequence comes from uncultured Bacteroidales bacterium, assembly GCA_902779125.1. Classification (GTDB taxonomy): domain Bacteria; phylum Bacteroidota; class Bacteroidia; order Bacteroidales; family Muribaculaceae; genus Sodaliphilus. Next base: position 107,592 of record CACZAC010000005.1, read on the forward strand.
GATAGCAAGTGGACCAACCTCGAGTCTCAAGCCGACGAGTTTGCTGAGTTTTTCAGCCTCGTGTGGATACCACAGAGTGGCTATTGCAGCGGATATACCTCAATGGGCTATGACCCCTTGTATTGGTTTACCAACTACAATAGTTCCTTTGGCTCTAAGGCTCAGCTACAGTCGATGATTAACACCTTCAGCAGTAAAGGAATCGGCACGATAGCCGATGTGGTCATCAACCACCGCAAGAATGTTTCCAACTGGGTGGATTTCCCCGCCGAGACTTACAAGGGCGTGACCTATCAGCTCAAGTCCACCGACATCTGCCGTGATGACGATGGCGGACAGGCATTGAGTTGGGCGACTTCCCATGGCTATTCGCTGAGTACCAACAACGACACTGGCGAGGACTGGAGCGGAATGCGTGACCTGGACCATAACAGCACCAATGTTCAGAATAACGTTAAGGCCTATATCAAGATGCTGCTTGATGACATGGGCTATGTCGGTTTCCGCTACGATATGACCAGGGGCTATGCCGCCAGATTTACCGGCATGTATAATGCCTATGCCAACCCCACTTATTCGGTAGGAGAATATTGGGACGGCAACCTGAGCGCAGTCAAGGCGTGGATTGACGGTACCAAGGTCAATGGAGTGGTGCAGAGCGCAGCTTTCGATTTCCCCTTCCGCTACACCATTCGCGATGCGGTGAACAATAACAAGTGGACCAATCTGTCGGGTACCGGCAAGGGGCTGAACACCGAAAGTAACTACATGCGATATGCGGTAACCTTCGTCGAGAATCACGACACGCAGTACCGCGATGCCAGCAATCCTCAGGATCCCATCAATCAGTATGTCGAGGCTGCCAACGCCTATATGCTGGCTATGCCGGGCACTCCGTGCGTTTTCCTCAAGCACTGGATGAGTTACAAGGAGAGCATCAAGCAGATGATTTATGCCCGCCAGTTGGCTGGCATTACCAACACCAGTGCCACTGCCCAGTATGCCTACAGCAATAACAACAACTATTATGTCCAGCGCACTACGGGCTCGCGTGGCACCTTGATGGCGGCCATGGGTGGCTCGGCTTTCACGATGCCCTCGTCCTACGTTGTCGTGGCCAGTGGCACTAACTACCGTCTGGCCTTGAGTAAATCGACAGAAACGGCTTGGGCTAGTGTACCCAGCGGCGTGAGCCAGGATCCGTTCAATGTGACGCTGACTGCCATCAGTCAGAACTCAAGTGCTCAGATTGTCTATACCCTTGACGGCACCGAGCCTAGCGCCACCAACGGTACTGTTATCGCCAGCGGTGAGAGTGTACGCATCAACAAGTGCCTGACGCTCAAGGCAGGCTTGCTCGTCAATGGTACGGTGAAAGGGGTTATCACCCGCAATTATACCGTCATCAATGAGGAGGGCTATGAAGCCTATGAAATCACGGTCTATCTCAAGGACCCGACCGTGGCGCCCAACAACTGGCCGCGGGTCGTGTACTACTGCTGGGACAGCAACGACGTGCAGCAGTGCAGCAATTGGCCGGGTGAGGTGGTGACCGACACCCGCATAGTTCACGGCGAGAAGTTCTATTACAAAACTTTCACCATCACTGGTACCACCTACTCTGTGAACTTCGTGTTCAATCAGGGCGGCAGCACGGCAGGCAGCCACCAGACTGTGGATGTGACGGGTGTGCGCGAGACTTCATTCTTTGAAGTGACGACCCAGACCAACAAATACCAGGTGAGTGATGTGACAGCCGATTATCTGCCTTATCTGGATAATGATGTCACCGTCGGTGATGTAAATGGTGACGGCAGCATTTCTATCAGTGATGTGACGGTATTGATTGACTATCTGCTATCAGGAAATGCCGCTGCGATTATCATTGATGCAGCCGATGTGAATGGCGACAGTGCAGTCGGCATCAGTGACGTGACTGAACTGATTGACTGCTTGCTGAGCGGCGATGATTAGCCTTGATGGCCGATAGTGCATAATTGTGGACATCTATACAATAAAAAGCGGTTTTCTTAGTTAATTAGGTAAAGATAAACCATTTTTTACTGACTAGAAATGAAACTGACAAAGTCGATAATTGCCATTGCACTGATGGCTACCACATTAACTTCCTGGGCTCAGGATGACATCAAGAACACCGAATTCAACCCTGTGACCACGGGTGTCACCTCGTTGAGCATCACTCCTGATGCGCGTGGTGCGTCGATGGGTGACTTGGGTGCCGCTACCGAGCCTGACGTGAACTCGCAATTCTGGAATCCGTCGAAGTATGCTTTTGCTTTCAGCCGTGCTGGTGTCTCGCTGTCTTACACCCCTTGGTTGCGTAAGATTGTCAACGACATCTATCTGGCTAACCTGTCGGGTTACTACAAGATAGGTAGTAGCGACAACCAGGCTGTGAGCACCTCGTTGCGCTATTTTTCACTGGGTGAAGTGATGTCGACCGACGGTGAGGGTGCCACGCTGGCAACCATCAACCCGTTTGAACTCTCGGTGGATTTGGGCTATAGCCGCAAGTTGAGCGAGAAGTTCTCGATGGGTGTGACGTTGCGTTACATCTACAGTGACTTGGGTTACAGCGATATGAACACGGGAGACCAGACGTCGAGCGCATCGGCTTTCTCGGCTGACCTCTCGGGTTATTATACGACCTATCCCATCATTGGACGCAACGAGTGTCAATGGTCTATTGGTTTCAACCTGTCCAACATCGGTTCCAAGGTGTCCTACAACAAGGGCAATGACCCTGCCTATCTGCCCGCCAACTTGAAGTTGGGTACGGCGTTCACCTTCCCCATAGCCGATGCCAATAACCTGACATTTGCTTTTGATGCCAACAAGTTGCTCGTTCCTGCCAAGCCCCGTCTTGCCGACTTTGAGGATAATTTGGCCTACGATGACGCCCTCCAGGAGTGGAAAGACAAGTCCTCTATCGCGGGCATCTTCGATAGCTTCAAGGATAACTTCGCCAAGCGCATCACCTATTCGGTGGGTGCTGAGTATGCCTACGACCAGAAGTTCTTCTTACGTGGCGGTTACTACTACGAGAGCAAGTACGCCGGTAACCGTCAGTACTTCGGTTTGGGTGCCGGTTTCGCGCTTCAAGTGATCAAGATTGACGCCAGCTACATGATTGCCACGGCCCAGAACAGCCCGTTGGACCAGACGCTGCGTTTCACCTTGTCGTTTGACATGGACGGCATTAAGGGTCTCTTCGGCGGCAACTAAACATGATATAAGGTCCTTAAATTCATTAAGGACCTTATTTTTCCTAATAATTGAGAACAATGGCGCGTATTGGAATGGGTTTTGACGTCCATCGGCTCGTCGAGGGTCGGGAACTGTGGCTCGGAGGAGTAAATATCCCCTGGGAGCGCGGACTCTTGGGTCATAGCGATGCAGACGTCGCCATCCATGCCTTGTGCGACGCACTGTTGGGAGCTGCCGCATTGCGTGATATCGGCTACCATTTTCCTGATACTGACCCTCGTTATAAGGGCATCGACAGCCGACTGTTGCTGCGCCATGTGATGGCATTGCTCAACGAGCGAGGCTATTGTTTGGGCAACTGCGACATCACCATCTGTGCCGAGCAGCCCAAACTCAACCCGCACATCCCTGCTATGCAGCAGGAGTTGGCGGCTTGTATGTCGTGTGACCCTGGCCAGGTCTCCATCAAGGCGACCACGACCGAGAAATTGGGTTACACTGGACGTGGCGAGGGCATTGCCGCCTATGCCGTGGCACTGATAACAGAGAACACCTAATTCCGGACTCTTTATGTTGAGCGAGGCCCGACTTCAGCGCCGCATTCCTTATCTTGACATCCTGCGTGTCATCGCTTGCATGCTGGTCATTCTCATCCACACGCCCATCAGGCAATATGACACTTATTACAACACACCGTCATTGGCAGGTGCTATCTACACTGTGCTGGTGGCGGTGAACTGCAACCTGTTTTTCATGATTACGGGTGCCCTGCTGTTGCCCGTCAGCAAGTCGGGCAGTCGCTTCATCAAGCGGCGTCTCAGCGTCGTGTTGCCGCCACTGGTAATCTGGACTGTTATCTACCTGCTGGAGCACGCCTTCTTGCTGCACAATTTCACGCCGCGACTGTTGGCTTCGGTGTTGTTTCATCCTGTTGAAGGGCTGTTGTGGTACGTTTATGTGCTGTTGGTTATCTATGTGACCTTGCCCCTGGTGAGCAAGTGCATCGGTGCTATCGGCAAGCGTGGCGTCGAGGTGCTGCTGGTGCTGTGGGTACTCTCCTCGTTCATTCCCTATCAGCACGGCGTGTTTATCGAGGCGTCGCAGTACAGCCACAATATGTTCGGGGCTTTTGCCAACTACTATGGCTATGTCCTGCTGGGCTACTACCTGCACCAGTATGGCTTGCCCCGTTTCTCGCGCGGCAACGTCGTTGTCTGGGCGTTGCTGTTTGCCTTCGGCATCGTGGTGATGCCCGCGTTTGAATTCCTGGTGCAGGGCCATTTCAGCATCTCATGGCAACAGCATATCGACACCATTACCTGTGACATCAGCATCAACAATATCGCCATGGCTACACTTCTGTTTGTTGTCGTGCGACATTTCTCCCCTGAGCGTTATGACCGTCAGCGCCATTCCGTTAGTGCTGCCTGTTGGCCTCTGTTGAGCGTGTGCTCCTTCGGCATTTACCTCTCCCAGATGATAGTTCTGCGGCAGATTGTATGGCCGCTGACAGAATCTTGGCTTGGCTCTGCTCCTGTGGTTGTTGACTGTCTGGTGAGTGGTGTGTTGGCATTCATCGTGTGCCTGCTTTTTGTGCTGGTATTGCGCATCTTTCCCGCCCACAAATATCTCCTCGGCAAAGACTGAGTTGAAATTGTTTTAGCACATTAACCCCCTTCCTTATTGGAGAATAGGAAACCGCAGATTTTAATTTGCGGGTTAGAGAATTTGTGTGTATATTTGCGCAATTAACTGTGTCGCTGTCGTTAGCATGGGCGACAGCGTCCTTAAAAATCAAATTATGATGAAAAAAGAACTACTACTGATGTTGCTGATGGCTGTTGTTGCCATTATCCCGTTGCGTGCTGATATTGTGATTAACGGCACCGCCTATCATGCCGACACGCTGCTCAGGCGGCAGGTGGCACCGGGAACCATTCACACGATTGTACGTCTGCCCGATTACCCCCTCAATATCTATCTTATCGAGGCGGACATGAACAATCCCAACAACCGTGTGGAGACAACCTTTGCAAGAAATGTCCTGGGTAATACTGAGTTGTTGTCCACAGCAATGGCCCGTCAAACTACCCCCACCAAGCGCCCGCTGGTGGCTTGCAATGCCAATTTCTGGATAGTATCGACAACCGGTCCACTGGCAGCATCGCAAAAGCTCTTCCCGATGGGTGGCGTGGTGCGCAACGACACAACTGTCGTTAATGACAATAACACCTACGACCAGTGGGGTGGTGGACCATGGATGACGGGAGCCGCCGGCATCACGATAGATAAGCGACTGGTGATGGGCCGCGTCATGTGGGAGGGTTCCATAACCTCGAGCAAACTGGCTGCTCCGCTGCCTTATCACAACTTCAACCGACGTGCTGTCAGGGGCGAAATCTGTATGTATAACCGTTTATTCAAGACTGGCCGTGCCTTTGAGGATGATTGGATTAACTACGACACGAGGGGTGACAACCAGTCGGACAATTATTACCTCACGTTCGTGACCGACGAGAATGGCGTCAAAGAGAAGTGGAAAACCAACAGCCCCATGAAGTTTGTGATAAATAATATTATCTATGGTGAGGACCGTAGGTCGATAACCTATTCCAATGCCGCTCTTGCTGTCACCGGCGACGAAAACAAGGCAGCGATGTCGGTACTGCAGGTGGGTGACACCATCGAGGTGACTTCGGGCTTCCGTACGCTTGACGAGGGCCAGCCCGAACTGTATCCCCGCATCGAAAATCTGGTCTGGGGGCAGGCAACGCTCATGCTGGATGGTGAACTCACGCCGCGCAACTATAACGACGGCTACAATACGCCCAATTATTCCCGTACCATCTATGGCACCAATGGTGATGGCAAGCGTCTCTACATGATGGTCATCGACCTCTCGACCAGTCCCAAGTACGGCTTGTCACGTGGCTGCCCCACTGCCGAAGCGTGCCAGATTATGAAATCGGTGTGGCCCGACATCCAGGTTGCCATCAATATGGATGCCGGCGGTTCGGCCGAGATGCTGGTAGGCGGACAGGTCGTCAACACGACCACCGAGGGTAATCCGCGCGGTGTGGCCACGGGTTGGATGATTGAGGCCATCGGCGAGGAGGACCACGAGATTGCGAGCATCGCGTTCGACAAGTTCCGCATCGACATCGGCGAATACTCGATGACAGTGCCCCGTGTCCTGGGTTACAACAAAATCGGTGAACTGATTGATGAGGATGTCAAGGGATTTACCTTGTCGTGTGACGCGGCTCTGGGTATTGCCAACGATACTACCTTCATCGCAGGCGGAGGTGATCTGCGCGGTGAACTCACTGCTACGCTCAACGGCATGACAGCGACTGTTCCTGTCCACGTCATGCCTGCCCAACCCAATCTGGTGTTATCACCCCTCTTGATTGATGACCGTGAATATCCTATCGAGTTGACCTCACAGATTGTGAACAATACCTATTACTATGACCCGTCCATCTTTGACTGGTCGGTTGCCAACAGCGAAATAGCTGTCATCAACAATGGCGTGGTGCGCGGCAAGCAGAACGGTACAACGTTCTATACCTATAACGTGGGCGCTTACAGCGGTGCCAGCGAATTGACAGTGGAAATCAGCCCTGACGCCTACCAGGAACAGACTTGGGAAGGCTGGACGGTTAAAGGTGCTGGTCCTAAGAACATCAACTTCAATAAAGAAACCGGCGAGATAACTTGTGAGTACACCTCTAACCGCTCTCCGTATTTGCAGTTGACCAAGGATTTGAACCTGTTCGGTTTGCCTGATACTATTGCCCTTGTGTTCAATACGACAATGCTGGTCGAGAATGTGCAGATTGATACACGCAACCGCTTCAAGACCACGACCAATTACCTCAAGTTCAAGCCCGAGAACGATGCCACGACATTTACCGCGGGCGAGGACCACACCCTGTTGATTGACCTGGAGTCGCTGGGCGGCGCTGATTATGTGGGCACCTATCCCATCACGCTCAAAACCATCAAGTTCAACATCAGCAAGGACACCGAAGTGGGTGACCATCAGCTGAACCTGAAGTCATTCTATTGCCACTATCCCAGTCACAACATCACGCCATTGCCGCCTTTCGGCGATGTGAATCTTGACGGCGAGGTGAGTGTAGCTGATGTCAATGCTGTCATCGAGGTCATCCTGACGGATGTGGTCAACGGAGCTGCCGATGTGAACCATGACGGCGAGGTCACTGTTGCTGATATCAATTCGGTCATCAGCGTCATCGTTGGCCAATAAAAGATGAAAAAACATAATTGCTGGAAATGGGCAGTCAAATGATTGCCCATTGAGCAATTTGTTGTACCTTTGTGGGCTCAAATCAAATGGGTAACTAATTTGACCAATGAAAGAAAACGAGAAACCTGAAAAAGGGAATCAGATTATAGAGGAAGCGGCACAAGCCGAGTACAAGTACGGCTTTGTGACCGACATTGAGACCGAGGTCATCCCCAAGGGACTTGACGAGGATGTGGTGCGCCGCATCTCGGCCCTGAAGGGTGAACCCGAGTGGTTGCTGGAGTTCCGCCTGAAGGCGTATCGCCATTGGCTGACGCTTAAAGCACCCACTTGGGGCCATGTCCATGTGCCCGAGATTGATTACCAGGCCATCAGTTACTATGCTGCTCCGCGCCAGCTCAAGAAAGGCGGTGTCGAGGACATCGACCCTGAGTTGAAGAAGACCTTCGACAAGTTGGGCATACCGCTTGAGGAACAGTTGCGCCTGAGTGGCATGGCTGTGGACGCCGTGATGGATAGTGTGAGTGTCAAGACGACCTACCGTGAGCGCCTGGCTGAACTGGGTGTCATCTTCTGCTCCATCAGCGAGGCGGTAAAGGACTACCCCGACCTGGTGCGTAAGTATCTGGGTAAGGTGGTGCCCTATACCGACAACTTCTATGCAGCCTTGAACTCGGCAGTCTTCAGTGACGGCTCGTTTGTCTATATCCCCAAGGGTGTGCGTTGCCCGATGGAACTGTCCACCTATTTCCGCATCAATGCGGCACAGACGGGTCAGTTTGAGCGCACGCTCATCGTGGCCGATGACGATGCCTATGTCTCCTATCTGGAGGGCTGCACCGCCCCCATGCGCGACGAGAACCAGTTGCATGCCGCTATCGTCGAGATTATCGTCGAGGACCGTGCTGAGGTCAAGTACAGTACCGTCCAGAACTGGTATCCCGGTGACAAGGACGGCAAGGGCGGCATCTACAACCTGGTGACCAAGCGCGGCCTGTGCCGTGGCGACCATAGCAAACTGTCGTGGACCCAGGTCGAGACGGGTAGCGCCATTACATGGAAATACCCGAGTTGTGTGCTCAAGGGTGACCACTCGGTGGGTGAGTTCTACAGTGTGGCATTGACCAACAACTGGCAGGAAGCCGACACGGGTACCAAGATGATTCACTTGGGAAAAAACAGCACGAGCACCATCGTGAGCAAGGGCATCAGTGCCGGACACAGCCAGAACAGCTATCGCGGTATGGTCAAGATTGCTCCTAAGGCGACCGGATGCCGCAATTTCACCCAGTGTGACAGCCTGCTGTTGAGCGATACCAGCGGTGCCCACACTTTCCCCGTTATTGAGGTGGGTAACGACACATCGGTGGTCGAGCACGAGGCAACGACGAGCAAAATCAACGAGGACCAGATTTTCTACTGTAACCAGCGCGGCATCTCGACCGAGGATGCAGTCGGACTCATTGTCAACGGTTATGCTAAGGAGGTGATGGCCAAGTTGCCGATGGAGTTTGCCGTCGAGGCCCAGAAACTGCTCAGCATCTCACTCGAGGGCAGCGTGGGATAATCATCAGTTCAAGAATATCTAGAATAACTAGAAATTCTAGATTATCTAGAAGTCAAAAAGAAAGAAAAAATAAACGATAATATCATGTTAGTAATTAAGGATTTACAGGCTTCAATCGAGGACAAGCAGATATTGAAGGGCATCAACTTGACCGTCAAGCCCGGTGAAGTGCACGCCATCATGGGGCCCAATGGTTCGGGCAAGAGTACGTTGAGTGCTGTGCTCACGGGTAACCCCGCCTATACCGTCACTGGCGGTAGCGCCGAATTCTACGGCAAGGACCTGCTGGCATTATCCCCCGAGGACCGTGCCCACGAGGGCTTGTTCTTGAGTTTCCAGTACCCCGTTGAGATTCCCGGTGTATCGATGGTCAACTTCATGCGCACCGCTTTGAACGAGAAGCGCAAGTATTTCGGCCAGGAACCCTTGAGTGCCGCCGACTTCTTGAAAATCATGCGAGAAAAGCGCTCGATTGTCCAACTCGACAACAAACTCGCCTCGCGTGCCGTTAACGAGGGCTTCTCGGGCGGTGAAAAGAAGCGCAATGAGATTTTCCAGATGGCGATGCTTGAGCCCAAACTGAGCATCCTCGACGAGACCGACAGTGGTCTGGACATCGATGCCCTGCGCATCGTTGCCAGCGGCGTGAACACGCTCAAGAGCAAGGACAATGCCACAATCGTCATCACCCATTACCAGCGATTGCTGGACTACATCAAGCCCGACTTTGTACACGTGCTCTACAAGGGCCGCATCGTGATGAGTGCAGGGCCTGAACTGGCTCTGGAACTTGAGGAGAAGGGCTATGACTGGATTAAGGAACAAGTCGATTCACAGCAATAATCCCCGTCATGAACGCACTACAGCAATATATTGACCTGTATGACGCGAGCCGCGAGTTCATCGAGCAGCAGTCCCCGGCGTTGCTCAACACATTGCGGCGCGAGGCCCGTGAGCGACTGGCTTCTGCACGGTTGCCTCGCAAGGGTAGCGAGGACTATGAAGCGTCTGATTTGGAGGCGGTGTTTGCCCATGATTATGGCGTGAACGTGAACCGTCTGCCCTTTGATGCCGATCCTAGTGAGGCTTTCCACTGTGATGTGCCCAACATGAGCACTTGCCTGTACTACACGAGTAACGATGCGTTTCACAGCAGTGCCACAGCCGAGCGTAATATTGGCAAGGTGGTGGTCGAGCCATTCAGCATGGCAGCAGTTGACTATCCCGAACTGATGGCTTCCTATTACGGCAAGCTGGCGAACATGGACGACCCTACCGTTGCGCTCAATACCCTGCTGGTACAGGATGGCCTGTTCATCTATGTGCCCGATGGAGTCATCGCCGAGCGTCCCGTTCAGTTGGTTAACATCTTTAATGCCGCTCTCGACATGATGGTACACCGCCGCATTCTCATCATTGTGGGAAAGAATGCTGCTATCAAGTTGCTTGCCTGTGACCATACCCAGAGCCCCGATTACCAGTATCTTAACAACCAGGTCATCGAGATTGTCGCCATGCAAGGCAGCACGGTGGACTATTATGATATGGAGGAAAGCACACCCAAGACTAACCGCGTCTCGTCTATCTATGTGGACCAGCACGAGGGCAGTAATGTGCTCATCGATGGCATCACCCTCACCAATGGTTTCACTCGCAACAACTACCATGTCGAGGTCAATGGTGAGCATGCCGAGACCCATCTGTTGGGTATGACGATTGCCAGCGGTGAGCAGCATGTTGACAGCCATACTTTTATCAGCCACAATGCGCCTCGTTGCCACAGCAACGAGATGTTCAAGTATGTGCTTAACGACAATGCCGTGGGAGCCTTTGCGGGAAAGATTTTGGTACAGCCCAACTGTCCCCGTGTCGAGGCTTATCAGGGCAACCGCAACCTGTGCAGTGCACCCACAGCCAAGATGTATACCAAGCCCCAACTGGAAATCTATACCGACGATGTGATGTGTTCGCATGGCTCGGCAGTTGGTCAGCTCGACGAAGAGGCTCTTTTCTATATGCGTACGCGCGGTATCGGCCTTGAGGAGGCTCGCCGACTGCTGATGCAGGCCTTTGTCGCCGACGTTATCGACGGTGTGCGTCTTGACGCTCTCAAGGACCGCTTGCACTATCTCGTGGAGAAACGCTTTGCAGGCACCCTGAGCAGCTGTGCCGGTTGCCTGGCAGCCTGCCGCTCAAACGATTAGTTTATTTTAATAATCCAGTAAATCCAGAACTTCTAAAAACTAGAAACTAGAAACTAGGGACTAGAAACTAAAAACAATGGACATCAACAAGATACGAGAGGATTATCCCATCCTGCAACGCCAGATTGAGGGACGCCCCCTTATCTATCTGGACAATGCCGCTACATCCCAGACGCCTCGCCCTGTGGTGGAAGCCATCGAGCAGATGTACTACCGCTACAAGGCTAACGTGCATCGTGGGGTGCATACCCTCTCTCAAGAGGCTACCGATATGGTGGAACTCACCCGTGAGAAAGTGCGTGCTTTTATCAATGCTGGCAGCATCCAGGAGGTGATTTTCACCCGTGGCACGACCGAGGGCATCAACCTGGTGGCTTCGTCGTTTGGCCAGATGCTTGAGAGCGGTGATGAAATCATTGTTTCCGTGATGGAGCACCACAGCAACATCGTGCCATGGCAACTCATCGGTCAGCGCAAGCGCGTCACCCTGCGTGTTGTGCCCATCAATGAGCGTGGCGAGGTCGATATGCAGTCCTATGAGGATCTGTTCAGCGACAACACACGATTTGTCGCTGTGGCTCATGTGTCCAATGTGTTAGGTTCTATCAATCCTGTCAAGCGAATGATAGAAATTGCTCATAGTCATGGTGTGCCTGCCCTTGTTGACGGTGCCCAGGCTGCTCCTCATGTGCAAGTGGACGTGCAGCAATTGGATTGCGATTTCTATGCTTTCTCCAGCCACAAGATGTATGGACCTGCTGGCGTGGGTATCCTCTACGGCAAGCGTTACTGGCTGGAACAGATGCCGCCTTATCAGGGTGGGGGAGAGATGATTGGCCAGGTGTCATTTGAGCGCACCACTTTTGCGGAACTGCCGTTTAAGTTCGAGGCCGGTACGCCCGATTTTGTCGATATTGCAGCCTTTGGCGCTGCCATCGACTATATCCAGTCGTTGGGCATTGACAATATCGCGGCTCACGAGCGTGAACTGCTCAATGCCGCTGTTGATGGTCTAATGAGCATAGAAGGTATGCGCTTGTTTGGTACTTCACTGAACAAGAGCGGTGTAGTGTCCTTCCTGGTGAATGACATCAGCAGTTATGACATGGGTCTGCTGCTCGACAAACTGGGTATCGCGGTGCGCACCGGGCATCATTGCGCTCAGCCGCTGATGGCACGCTATGGAGTGACGGGCATGGTGAGAGCTTCGTTTGCTGTCTATAACACGCTCGATGAGGTCGCCGCCTTTGTCGCTGCTACACGTCGGGTTGCCGACATGCTGCGTTAGCCTTCTGTACCATTATCCAATAGAAAATTTAAAAGACCAGATTCACATCTGGTCTTTTTTTAGTGTTCTGAAGCCTAAAAAACTTTTAACTAAACCCAAATGTAGTGGTTATTAGATTTAAAGATAAAAATGAAATCTTTTATGTTTGTGTTGCAAAATAAGCGAAAAAAACGGAGATTTCCAAAAAAAATCTATAAAAAGGATGATTTGTTCAGTGTAATTACCCTATTAAGCACACGAAGAGCGAAGCCTACCGTTTTGGATGGTATTTTCGCCCTATAATGTCACACAAGAAGATGCGGCCCAGATAGGATGCGATAATGCCTACTTTGTTCTTCAATCTGACATTGTTATCAACCATACAGTTGTAACGCAGGCGTTTGATGCCTTGCCAGCAGCGGTCTTGTAATTCCTTGAAATCTTGGGTTTTATCCTGATAGCTGAGCAGCAGGATATTGAAATAGGCACTAAGGAGCCTGCTGCGCACAGGAGGCGCCAGTTCACTGTTTTCGGTCAGCACTTGTTTCTCCAAATTCTCACAGATGTCGAGCACATCGGCACGCTTGAGTGAGAACCGGCCCAGGATGCTGTCATTGCGCTGGCGATAGCCATAAACCACATCATCGGTGCCGACAACGAGGCTGCACTTCTTGTACAAGGGATAAACGATTGCCAAATCCTCGTAATACAACCCCACAGGATAGCGTACGCCATCAAAAAGCGATGCTTTAAACAACCGCCAGCATGACGAGTTGGTCAGCTTGTCCTGGTAATATATCGCTTTCAAGGCTTCTTGCCCGTCATAATGCCTGACGGTTTTTTCTCTGGATATTGGGGGCCAGTTGACATCCTTGCCATCAAAAAAGACGTAGCTGCCGATGGCGACGTCGGCATGATGCTCTTGCAGGATGTGTAGCAGAATGCTGACAGCGTCAGGATGCAGCACGTCGTCGCTGTCCACCATGATGACCAACTCGCCTGTCATGGAGTCCAGTGCCGTGTTGCGTGCTGCCGACAGTCCACCATTCTTCTGATGGATGGCTCGGACACGCGTGTCACGTTCCGCCCACTGGTCACACAGGGTGCCGCAGCTATCGGTGCTGCCGTCGTCTACCATGAGGATTTCCAGATGAGGATAGGACTGACTTACAATGCTTTCCATGCACTGGTCCAGATAGTCCTCCACATTATAGACGGGAACGATGACTGATATGAGCGGCTCCACTTTTTTAATCGATAGTTGATAATAAAAGTTGACAGTTAAAAGCGAACAAGTGTTCACTATTAACTGTCAACGATAAATTTGTTTACTTCACTTTCCACTCAAAGCCGTCCTTGGTGTCTTTGACCTCAAAGCCAAACTCAGAGAGCTTGTCGCGGATGAGGTCACTGGTTGCCCAGTCCTTGGCAGCTTTGGCATTGCGGCGCATCTCCAGCAGCAGGTCAACGGCTTGGCGATACGGCTCCAGGTTCACGCTGTCGCCGCCAGCAGCATCGTCGCGGATGCCCAGCACGTCGAACAGGTAAATCTGGAAGACGCTCTTCAACTCGTCAATGTCGGCCTGGCTCAGGGTGGCATTGCCGTCATTGGCTTGGTTGATGACCTTGCAGGCGTCAAACAGGGTAGCGATGACGGTCGGCGTGTTCAAGTCGTCATTCATCGCATCGGCGCAGCGCTGGCGATAGTTGTCCAGCGTGAGTGACGATTGGGCTGACGCTGTGAGGGCGTTTAGGCGGTGCCATCCGTCAAGGATGCGCTCAAGGGCCTTCTCGGCAGCCTGCAGGGCTTCGTTGCTGAAATCAACGGTGCCACGATAGTGGGCCTGCAGGATGAAGAAGCGGATGGTCATGGGCGAATAGGCCTGGGTCAATGCGGGATGGTCGCCCGTGAAGAACTGCTCCAGGGTGATGAAGTTGCCCAATGACTTACCCATCTTCTGGCCGTTGATGGTAATCATATTGTTGTGCATCCAGTAGCGCACCATCTGGTCGCCCTGGCTGGCAACAGCCTGAGCGATTTCACACTCGTGGTGCGGGAACACAAGGTCCATACCGCCGCCGTGGATGTCGAAGTGCTTACCCAGGTACTTGCGGCCCATGGCGGTGCACTCGCAGTGCCAACCGGGGAAACCGTCACTCCAGGGCGACGGCCAGCGCATGATGTGCTCGGGCTGGGCCTTCTTCCACAGGGCGAAATCAGCCTGATTGTGTTTCTCGCCGACACCTGAAAGTTCGCGGCTGGCGTCGAGAATGTCATCGAGGTTGCGTCCCGAGAGCACACCGTAACGGTGGTCGCGGTTGTAGGCATCGATGTCAAAGTAGATACTGCCGTTGCTCTCATAGGCATAGCCGTTCTCCATGATCTGCTTGACCAGTTCCTCCTGCTCGATGATGTGACCCGTGGCATGAGGCTCGATGCTGGGCGGCAGCACGTTGAGCGCCTGCATGGCAGCGTGGTAGCGGTTGGTGTAGTACTGTGCCACTTCCATGGGCTCGAGTTGCTCGAGGCGGGCCTTCTTGGCAATCTTGTCCTCGCCCTCATCGGCATCGTGCTCAAGGTGCCCCACATCGGTGATATTGCGCACGTAGCGCACCTTGTAACCCAACTGCTGCAGGTAACGGAACAGCACGTCAAACGTGATGGCGGGACGGGTGTGGCCCAGATGAGGGTCGCCATAGACCGTGGGACCGCACACATACATGCCCACCATCGGCTCATTCAGGGGCACGAAATGCTCCTTGCGCCTCGTCAGCGTGTTGTATATAAATAATGGATGTTCCATTGTCTGTTTTCAGTTGTCTGTTTTCAGTTGTCAGTTGATGTCAACTATTAACTGTTAACTATTAACTATTAACTGTTTACGCCTGGCCCTTGGGCAGGGGGAAGTCCATGATGTTGCTGTTGCCGCCAGCGGGACGGTTAATCTTGATTTCGCCGAAGTTGCTCTCATAGCGGCGGATATTGTCCTGAAGGGCGAGCATCAGTTCCTTGGCGTGCTGGGGAGCCATGATGATGCGGCTCTGTACGCGTGCCTGCGGCATGTTGGGACCGCGCAGGATCATATCGATAAAGAAGTCGTTGGGACCATGGGCAATCATTGCCATGTTAGCGTAACGTCCTTGCAGCTCTTCCTTGGGAATTTCAATCTTAATTTGGTTCTGGTTCTGATTTTCGTTTGCCATAATGAATTAATTATGAATACTTTAATAAATGATTATTTGTTAAAATCGTAATACTCGGTGTCGGGAAATGTCACATCGTTGAGGTGGATGCGCAGGCACTTGAAAGAGTCCTTGTGCCACAGGGCGCCCACATTGAATGAAGCATAGCAGTCGCGCCAGAAGGTGCCTGTCTCTCCCCTCAAGCCGTGAGTCAGGTAGCAGTGCACGGTGTCGTTGGTGAGCGTGTTGCCGTCAGCAACGAGCATAAATGTGCGGGACTTGCCGGTGAACTCCACTTGACAATGCAGGTTGATGAATTCCCCCGTGCGCCACAGGCTGCGCAGTTTCACGCGGTGGCGTGGCAAGCTGTCGGGAGACTCCATGAACATGCGCAGCGAGTCGCTGAAGATACCGTTGCAGCCATACACGTCGATGTTGCGCGTTGCTGCCGTCGTGGCTTTGTCGGCGAAGTCATAGCGCAGCAACACCCGCTGGTGGACTTTGACCTCGTTCACAATCACGCGTGACTGCAACGTGACTGATGCCGAATCGCCATGCCCCAAGTACTCAAACACTGCACCCGTGCCGTTCTGCCCCAGATAGGTGACGATATCGTAGCGGTAGTCGGTATAGGCACGGTCAATGTCTTCATGTTTGTTACATGAGACAAGGGCGATGAGCGCTGTCAGCAGCAATATGGTCAAGGCTGGCAGTCGTTTCATTGGGCGAGGCGGGTGGTTTGTTCAACAATCATGCCGTCGCGCATGTGCAGCGTGCGGTCGGCTTGGGCGGCAAGGCTCTCGTCGTGCGTCACGATGATAAACGTCTGGTCCAGTTCTTCGCGCAGCTCAAAGAACAGGCGGTGAAGCTCCTGCTTGTTCTGGCTGTCAAGACTGCCCGACGGCTCATCGGCAAGAATGACTTTGGGGCTGTTGATGAGGGCACGGGCAACGGCTACGCGCTGGCATTCGCCGCCGCTCAACTGCGACGGCTTGTGGTCGAGTCGGTCAGCCAGATGCATGCGCTCCAGCAGGTGGCGGGCACGTTCCATGGCGTCATGACGCTTGTCGCCGCCCAGCAATGCCGGGATAGCGACATTCTCGAGCATGGTGAACTCAGGCAGCAGCTGGTGGAACTGGAACACAAAACCGATGTTGCGATTACGATAGCGGGCAAGTTCGCGCCCCTTGAGTGTGAGCACATTTCGGCCCTCGTAGCACACCTCGCCCTGCTGTGGCGTGTCCAGCGTGCCGATAATCTGGAGCAAAGTGGTCTTGCCAGCGCCGCTCGGTCCCACAATCGACACGATTTCGCCTTGGGCGATGTCGAGGTTCACGCCCCGCAGCACCTCCAGGTCGCCATACCGTTTCACTATGTTTCTTGCCTCAATCATTGCTTGTGACATTTCAAATGGATTGCAAAGTTAGCAAAAAGATTTCAGTTCGGGGATATCATGGTCGTTTTTTACAGAATAAGCGCGACAAAAGTGAAAAATTGTTTTGTGATTTTGCCCGTAATTGCTACCTTTGCGCTTGATAGAATATGATATTTCATAAGTAATTCAAGGGCAGGCCAAGCATTTGTCGTAAGTAATATGTTCACCTATGATGGGCTACATTTTGGCTTGTAAATATAAAACATACAACAATGAAGTACGATGTGTTCATATCATCAAAAAGCGAAGATTACGGTCTTGCTGAAAAGGTCTATGATTTCCTTATCGAAAGTGGGCTTGACGTCTTTTTGGCAAGTAGAGAACTCGATCGGCTGGGCGAGTCGGAATATTCTTTAGCAATAGATGATGCAATTGATAATACCACTCATATGATAGTTGTTGCTACTTCAGTCGAAAACATTAACTCTAAATGGGTTAAATATGAATGGAACACATTCAGTAATGACCTTAAAAGCGGTTATCGCACAGGTAATCTCATCACCATTCTTTCTCATGATATTGAACTAAGAAAACTTCCAGCCAGTCTTAGGCATCAGCAGTCTTTTTGGCTGGACACCTATAAACAACATATTTTGTCATATTTAAAGGATGACAATAGCCTGTTGACCGCCAAACTTAAAGAGGCACAGAAAGAAATAAAACGCCTTGAGGGCATCATAAAAATAAAGGATGATGAAATAATGGAGGCACAGGATGATAAAAAACGTCTTATGAGTATCATCACATCAAAGAATGACGAAATCAAAAAACTCAAGAAAAGCCTACAAGATGCAACTACAAAAATAAAGGAACTGACTGAAGTTAAAAAAACAATTAAATCACCTACTGGACAAATAAGCTCAACAGCTAATCTCTTAGATGTATTGGGAATAAACCCTAAAAAATCAAAAGAAGTAATTGTCCTCATCAAAAAGAATTCAGTAAGTGCCATGAATGATCTATCATATGTTCTCACAAATAATTCGTTATCACTATCCAATGCGCAGATATCTAGTGGTGTATGGCGAATGAAAGTAAAAGATCGTGCTGCTGCACAAAAACTGATTACCGAGCTAAGACAATATCATATACGAGCTGAAGTCGAATTGAATCAATAATTATGGCACCATCTCATATTACTTTGATTTTAATGAGTTTAGCTACCAGCTAATAATGTCCATACTAACAAGCGCCACAGAATATCGTCAGTTCACAATTTGTAATCAGCCGGCAATATCTTATTCAACTTTTTCGAAATGATAATGAATCAAACCAAAATAAACACTATATTTGCAAATTAAATCAAGTTTTCAATACAGATATGCATTACGACGTTTTTATCAGCTATTCCAGGAAGGATTACGTGGACGAAAAAGAAAACGTGATACCCAACAATGCTGTTTCTGTAATTAAGGAAACCCTAAAAAGAGAAGGCATTACCTACTGGTTTGACGAAGAAGGCATCTACGTTGGAGAAACATTTGCTGATAAAATTGTCAATAGCATTGATCAGGCAGATATCCTGATTTTTATATCTTCAGAAAACTCAAATAAATCCCTATATACACCAAAAGAGATTGCATATGCCGCTCAACAAAGAAAATACATTATCCCCGTCCTCATAGATCAATCGAAATATAGCACCAAGGTGAACTTTTGGTTAGCCGATGTCAGTTATTTGGTTTTCTATTCCAACCCCCAAAAGGGTCTGAATGATTTGGTTGAGTCAATTAAATCACATCTTCGTACCAAAGAGAATGACGAGAAACTAATTGCCGAATTGAAGGTGAAATGTCAAAAGCTAAACCAAGAGGAATCAAACATAGAGCAACAGAGAGATAAACTCCTATCTGCATCTAAGGCTATCAAAGATAAAATCGAAAGAGTAAAAATACAGTCCGTTATTAAAGATAGTAGCCCAATACGTGCTAAACATCTGAATGAGATCAATGGGCTCAAAGAGGAGGATGACCCCACAATCTATGACCGCATTGCTGATGTGATAAAAAAGATTTCAAAGTTGGTTGGTCACATAGGCTTCAACACCAAATCAATTTTAAAAAACGCCAAGTCATCTATACAGCATTTCATATCTCTACTGCAGTCAGGAATAGCAAAAGGAATGAAGGGTGCGCAAAACACTCTCAACAACATTGGTAAATACTTGGGAAACTGTTTGTCCGCTTTTAAGCAACGAGAGAAAGGCACATACCTCAGGTCATTAATTTGGATTATCGTAGCCCTTTTTATAGTTTCTGCTTCATACTATGGATGGCAACATCGATCTGTAATTCGCAATATTGTCAGCAGCACGCAAAAAAGCGATACGGATACTACTACATTCGAAACTGCAAGCTATATCCCAAATTTAGATCCATTAATGGACACAGTCCACAGCATCATCACAAACATGGATGATGTTGATACGTCTTTATTGAAATACTATAATGGATTTCTTAAGAATGACCTCTATTCAACCTATGCGCTTGGCAAAAAACTTGAAAAGGACAGATATGTGGGTATGACACCGTCTATTGCAGCTCAACTAGTGGAACGTGCGGCAAGAAGCGGCTATGCAGACGCTCAGACGACGCTGGGCTTCTATTATTATTTTGGCAAACAAGGCCATCGGGTTGATTACGACTCATCGACATATTGGTTCAACGAAGCCATCAATAATGGTTCCAACTATGCAAAGTATTATATGGGACATGCTTATATGCACGGTGGATATCCTGGGAAAAATAAAGATAAAGCTCGTTATTTTAAAGCCGACTCTCTGTTAACGGAAAGTGGGAATGCTGGATACGCCAGGAGCTTGTATGAGCTTGCTTTATATTACCAGTATAACAAGCGTGATTACGAAAAAGCCTTCATGTATTATAACAGCGCATACCAGTCTCACGAGAGCGCCTCAGATACCACCAAAGAGCTAAAAGGATCTGAAATTGGTGATTGTGCTTACCAGATTGGAGATTTTTATAGGAGAGGACTTGGTACTGAAAAAGAACCTAACGAAGCAAACAAATGGATTAAGATAGCAGCTGAAGCTGGCAACAAAAAAGCAATTCAAGAATTGAGTAAAAAATAAAATTCTATTTCTTGGGTGCCAAGTGAAAACTTTGTTGTACCTTTGCAGCCACATTTAATAACAACTTATAGTAACAGTGGACAAATTTGGCTGCTTGCAACCACTTGAAAAAATGCTAAAACTGCGATAATCAATCACTTTATCGGTTTCTTTTAGCGTTCTTGTTCCACAAGGATTTTTAATTTATGGTACAATGAACAGTAAGAACAATTTTCTTTTCACGTCCGAGAGCGTGTCCGAAGGGCACCCCGACAAAGTCGCTGACCAGATTAGCGACGCCATCCTTGACAAATTCCTCGCCTTTGACCCTCAGGCACATGTGGCATGCGAAACACTCGTGACCACGGGCCAGGTGATTATTTCGGGTGAGGTAACAACCAATGTTTACATCGATCTGCAGCGCACTGCGCGTGAGATGATTGCCAAAATCGGCTATACCAAGAGCGAATACCAGTTTGATGCCAATTCATGCGGCATTCTCAACAGCGTGCATGAGCAGAGCGGCGACATCAAGCAGGGTGTGGACAAGGCCGATGACAACCAGGACGACCAGGGAGCTGGCGACCAGGGCATGATGTTTGGCTTTGCTTGCAACGAGACTCCTAACTACATGCCGCTGACGCTGGACTTGGCACATGCCCTGATGCGTGAGCTGGCAGACATCCGCCACAATCACCTTGAACTGATGCCCTATCTGCGCCCTGATGCCAAGGCCCAGGTAACCGTCGAGTATGACGGAGAAACACGACGTCCTGTACACGTCGATACCATCGTGGTGAGCACTCAGCACGACGACAATGTGGACAGGGAGCGCATCCAGAAGGATGTGAAGGAGATTCTCATCCCCAGGACACTCGAACACTACAGCCAGGAAATCCGCGACATGGTTGACGGCGATACACAGTATAAGGTCAATCCCACGGGCAAGTTCGTCATTGGCGGTCCTCATGGTGACACGGGCTTGACAGGCCGCAAAATCATCGTCGATACCTACGGTGGACGCGGAGCCCACGGCGGTGGCGCTTTCTCGGGTAAAGACCCCAGCAAGGTGGACCGCAGTGCCGCCTATGCCTGCCGTCACATTGCCAAGAATGTCGTTGCTGCCGGTATTGCCGACGAGGTGCTGGTACAGGTGGCTTACGCCATCGGTGTTGCCGAACCTGTGAGCTTCAACATCAACACCTATGGCACCAGCCATGTAAACATGAGCGACGCCGAGATTGCTGACATCCTGCGGAGCATGTTCGACCTGCGACCCGCAGCCATCATCAGGGACCTGAAGCTGCTCAATCCCATCTACACCGAGACCGCAGCCTATGGTCACATGGGTCGCAAATATGAACTCAAGGTGAAACGCTTTGAGTCGCTCTACAACGAGACCAAGGAGGTAGAGGTAGAACTCTTCACCTGGGAAAAACTCAACCGTACCGAAGCGCTGCGTGCCGCCTTCGGCCTCAACTAAAGAATAGGCAAGGGGTCTCTTTGAGCGACGTACGCTGCTCCTGTCGATACCCGGGGTGATGTTGTCATGTCATGTCGGTGCAATCGACACTAAGGACTTGACTGAAAACGTAATGAAGGGAATGAGCTCCGTCACGGAGCTCATTCCCTTTATTGATTTGGTGGTGGCTGTTTTTCTCTCATAGTAGTGATGATTTTTAATGTCACAGGCTTGCAAATTTGAATGCGTTTTTCTAATTTTGCGACGTGCTCGCTTATCCAGTTACCTGCCTTGGCAAGGAATACTGGCGCTCATTCATTGAGGACAATCCAAGCCAGACAATCAGGGGCTTGATTTACTGACACCATCAATTTGAAATTAAGTAATATGTTTAACTAAAATAAAGAACGGTTATGAGGACATTTAGACTACTTTCAATTTTTGCTCTGTTGTGTTGTGTGTCATCACTTCATGCTTATGATTTTATGGAAGGCGGGCTTGCCTATAAAATCAATAGTGACAGTGTCACTGTTAGGGTGACTTATAAGGCCATGTATACGTCTTATACAGGCGATATTGTCGTGCCTGAATCGGTAACACACAATGGAACCACCTATATGGTCACCGAGGTGGGTAGTGGCGCGTTTGGCTACATTACCAACATCGAATACTATGATGGCGATTCGATCCCGATGAGCTTCAGAGCCTATACCACAGTCACATCGGTAACCCTGCCGACAACTGTGACTAAAATTGGTGAAGCGGCTTTTGCTTACTGCAACGGCCTTACACATTTTGAGATGCCTAATTCTGTGACAATGATGTATTCCTATGCTTTTGCATGGTGTGAAAATCTGCAGCAAATTAAATTGTCAGAATCTTTAGAGAAAATCAGTGGACTTGCTTTCTATTATTGCAAATCACTGAGCGGTATAGAAATTCCGGCTTCGGTTGCATGGGTATCATTTCAGGCCTTTATGAACTGCCCGATGTTGAGTGAAATCACTGTGGACCCGGCGAACACGGTATATGATTCCCGTAACAATTGCAATGCCATTATTAACACGGCTACCAATGGGTTGGTTATTGGTGGTATTTCCACCGTCATTCCTGATGGCGTCGTGAGCATCGGCGAATATGCATTCATGGGCAGAACCAATCTGACGACGATCAATCTCCCTGAAAGTATCACCAGCATCGCATATAATGCATTCTCAGGTTGTTCTAACCTCGAAAGCATCTATTGCTACATTACCAGGGTCTTTGAGATTAGTACTAGCACCTTCAGCAGCGCTACCAATGCCACGCTCTATGTGCCTAGAGATCTGGTCAACACCTACAAGAACACTGCCGGATGGAATGTGATTCCCACGATTACCGCCTTGACACATAACATCGTGACTATTGCCAGCAACAACAAGGGTACAATCACAGTGAACGGTGCGGAGGTAACTGCCGGTGACATTGTTGAGGTGCAAATCAGCAGCGATGCCAACAACACGTTTGTCTTCACTCCCAGGAGCGGCTATGTACTGTATCAGGTACTCGTCGATGGCCTTGATGTTACTGCATCGGTCGAGGATTCGACACTGGTGAGTCGACTCCATGAAGGCGCAAAACTTGTTGTCGTGTTCAGCGAGGAGGCCGGAGATGTCAACGGTGATGGTGGTGTCAATATCGAAGATGTCACAACTCTTATCACCAGGATCCTGAGTGGACATTAATAATCGTTACTTCCTCACTTAAAATAGGAGGGATAACGACAATAAATGCAATGAAATACAACCTGGCGCCAGATTGTATTTCATTGCATTTATTGTCTTCTCTTTTATCCCGGGATTCTGTTTTGCGGGAGGGGTGACGGTGGTTATTTGGGAGCCTTCATGGCCTCTTTGATTTTGGCTTCGATTTCCTCTGCCAGTTCGGGGTTGTCGGTCACCATCTGCTTGGCGGCGTCACGTCCCTGGCCCAGCTTGGTGCCCTCGTAGGAGAACCAGGCTCCGCTCTTCTTGACGATACCGAACTCGACACCCAGGTCGATGATTTCGCCCACCTTGCTGATGCCTTCGCCGAAGCGGATTTCAAACTCAGCTTTGCGGAAGGGAGGCGCCACCTTGTTCTTAACGACTTTCACTCTGGTGAGACTGCCGGTCACCTGGTCGCCATCCTTAATCTGGCCGATGCGGCGGATGTCGAGGCGCACGCTGCTGTAGAACTTCAGTGCGTTGCCGCCAGTCGTGGTCTCGGGATTGCCGAACATCACGCCAAGTTTCTCGCGCAGCTGGTTGATGAAGATGCAGCATGTGTTGGTGCGGCTGATGGTGGCGGTGAGCTTTCTCAGAGCCTGGCTCATCAGACGGGCCTGCAGACCCATCTTGCTCTCACCCATCTCGCCCTCGATTTCGGCCTTGGGTGTCAAGGCGGCGACGCTGTCGATGACGATGATGTCGATGGCGCTGCTGCGGATGAGCTGGTCGGCAATCTCTAGAGCCTGTTCACCGCTGTCGGGCTGTGCAATCCACAAGTTGTTCACGTCCACTCCCAGCGACTCGGCATAGAAGCGGTCGAAGGCATGCTCGGCGTCGATGATGGCGGCGATGCCACCCATCTTCTGCGCCTCGGCAATGGCATGGATTGCCAGCGTCGTCTTACCCGATGACTCGGGACCGTAAATCTCGATGATGCGGCCGCGGGGATAACCGCCCACGCCCAGGGCATTGTCCAGACCGATGGAGCCCGTGGGGATGACTTCGATGTCCTCGATGTGGTCATCGCCCAGCTTCATGATTGAACCACTGCCGAATGTCTTGTCTATCTTGTCCATAGCCACCTGCAGGGCTTTGAGTTTCTCGGGAGAAACCTCCTTGCGCTGCGGCTGGTTTGTTCCTTCTTGGTTGATGATTTCTTCTGCCATAATGATTATTGTTGTAAAATGTCTAGTTTGTGTTTGTATTGAGTGGCAAAGATAATGATTTTTTTGTTATCCCGCAAATCAATGCTTGACGATGATGCTGATAATGCGGTTAACGTCGTTGATGCTGACTTCGCCGTCACCATCTACGTCACAATTGGAGGAATTGGCGCCTGTCACGATGTCGTTGATAACCCAGTTGATATCGGCAACGCTCACCTCGTGATCTCCGTTAACGTCTCCAGTGATGACAATCGGTCGATTAAACACATTGGTGTCGAGGTATGCCATGCGCCGCCTAATCCAGTCGGCAATATATTCCATCTCGGCATTGAAGTCCAGTTCCTGGTTGCCCAGGTCGCTGTCTCCCTTCCATCGGGCCTCTTCACGAGCCACCGCACCACATAGCTGGAGCTCGTCAACCGCTCTCTGGAAGCGGTTCACCAGGCTGTCGGTGTCCAACCATGTTTTCCTCAACTCCCAATAGCGGTCAATCACCTGTTGTCGAAGGCGATTGGAAATATTGAACATGGCATACATGGGAATGTGCGATATCCAGTTCAAGGGGCGTTCCGGGCTAATCATCGGTGGTGTCATGTATGGAATGGAGCGTGCTCCGGCACCCACGTTCAAGTCCCAAGGTGTCATGGTGAGGCGATGGTCAATCGTCTTGTCAAACACGCTGTAATACAGATTCTTGGACTCGTTGTCAATCAACTGCATGGTGGCTATAAGGATAAAGTAGTCCTGCATCACCGGCATGTCAAAATAAACGTCCAGCGAGTCGTCATGTTCTATCCATTTGTCATCAACATCGGTCTGCTTGATAAAGGTGACCGCATTAGCGAGCGTGCTCCAGTCGGTGGGGCAGACTTCCTCAAAGTCTGGGTATGAAACCTCGATACCGTCCCACGTCTCACTGTCGTTGCTCCACTCAATGGGTTGGGACATCGTCCCAGTGCGGCACCAAGTCTTGACGCACCACATTTGGCCATGGAACTCGTTGCGCACGGTGTCATACTTGACCAGCGCCAGTTGTTTGCGGTCGATGGGTTCCATCAGATTGTAAATACCGATGTAGTAGCCGTTGAGGAATACTTCGGTGATTTTGCCATGTGAGCCGTTAACAGCACTGCTATCCAAGTCTTGGTGCCACGGTGCGCGTGCCATATCAAGCCACAGGTCGGTAATGACGCGGTTGCGCACGCGCAGCGGGTCAGACTGTCCACCATCCAGTTTCCAGTGGTTATCCTTGCGCATTCCAAGGAGGCTGCGGTTCTTCTTACCGCCGTTCTTGTCCAGGAACTTGATGCTGTAATTGCGCTTGTGCTTACTGGAGTCATTGCTGTGATTGCCACGCCATTTGAGTTTCGCGCGCATGTTATCCTTGCTTGTGCTGTCGGCGGTATTCACGCTCACCGAGCCCTCGGAATAGTCGAATCCGATGTCCCCATCCAGTTCCATAATGGGAAGCCAGGTGAAAGTGACGTTACCGTTAATGGCACTGTCACCGACGGTTGCCGTGAACGGGAACAGTTTCCCGCCCTCGATATGATGGAATGTGGTCGTCTCACCACTGGAGGTGGCGTTAGCCAGGAAGGTAAGGTGGCTCCAAGTGCTGTCGGGCAGGACTGTTACAGTCCAGTCGGTGCCGAACACTTGCCGTGGCACGCAGCACAGCCATTGGTCACTGGCTTTGTCTTGCACCGCTTTATAGTCGCCGATGCGAATTCCTTGAGCCGACGCCAAGAATGGGGTACTGAGGACCAACACCAACAGGACAATTCTTGATGTAAAACCTGATATTGACATTAATACTCTTCTAATAGATGAAACCAAACTACAAAGATAGGAAAATTTGCCAATAATGAGGTCTCGAAAGGGCCCTTTTTTCCAAAAACACTGTTTTTGACGATGATAAGGAAAAATATTAAAAAAAATGATGTCAACAGGTTAAGTGATAATGAAAAAAATAGTACCTTTGCCCAAATATATAGATGTCGAACTTATCATTATTAACCATTTAATAAATTTTCATTGCAATGAGGAAATTATTTACTTTATTAACCATGTGTTTGCTGGCATCTGCCGCTTGGGCTCTTGACATTGAGTTCGTGGCTGGTGTTGACAATGGCAACAGCCCCGGTACCGCACAGGCTTTTTCCATTGAGAAAGGCGGCGTCAAGATTGACATCTCCAATGGTCTTGCCAACTCAAACCAGTATCGCATCTACAAGAGCCAGACTGCTACTTTCACCTCTCTGGTGGGTGATATCAGCAAGATTGTGTTTGAGTGTACTGCTGAGGGCGATGCCCAGTATGGTCCTGGCTGCTTCACCGCAGCTGCAGGCACCTACACCTATGAAGGCGCAATCGGCACTTGGACCGGCGCTGCTTCCAGTGTTGTGCTCACTGCATCGGCCAATCAGGTTCGTTGCACCAAGATTATCGTAACCGTGCCCGACGGTGGCTTGTCAATTCCCGTCATCAGTCCCGAAGGTGGCACCTATTACGATCCCATCACTGTGTCCATCACTTGCATGACCGCTGGTGCCAAGATTTACTACACCACCAATGGCAGCGACCCCACTACCAGCTCGACACAGTACACTGCTCCCTTTACCGTGAGCAGCAACACCACTGTCAAGGCCATTGCCGCTAAGGATGGTGACGTGACTGCTGTGGCAACTGCCGAGTATGTGTTCGCTAGTGCAACCCCTGTGCCCAACATCAAGGCTTATCAGCAGGTTGCTGACGAAACGGTAGTGAAGTTCACCAATCCTGTCAACGTGCTTGCGCAGAATAAGGGTTACCTCTTTGTAAAGGATGACTCGGGCTATGCTTTGTTCTATGGCAACTGTGGACAGACTTATAAGAACGGTGATGTGATTCCCGCTGGCTTTGTGGGTACCAAGATCACCTACAATGGTGAACCTGAGTTGAAGGATTTGGTTGGTTTCCAGCCTGCATCTGGCAACAGCCCCATTGAACCTGTTGACATAAGCGCCGATATTGTCGGTCACCCGACGTTTGGATGGTATGTACGTTTAGAGAATGTTACCATCAGCACCGAGGACAACAAGAACTATACCCTCACCGATGAGGACGGCAATACTTGCGCTGTCTATTTCGGCACAATGGGTGTGAGCGCTCCCTCCGACTTGACCGCAAAGTATCTTGTCGAGGCCATTGTAGGTTCCTATGGCAAGGACAATGTCGTTTATCAGTTGTTGCCTACTTTGGTTCACAAACCAGGTGAGCCTGGCTGTGACGGTACTCTCGCCTCTCTGGGTGACCTCCCCGACAACACGGTTGTCACCATGGAACATGATGCTATCGTGCTGGCCCAGCAGGGCTCTTATCTGTATCTCAAGGATGACTGCGGCTACGGTCTCGCCTATGGCTCATGTGGCCAGACCTATAAGCCCGGTGACATCATTCCCGCAGGCTATGGCGGTACCAAGACCACCTATGACATGGAGCCTGAGTTGAAGACTCTCACCGGTTTCAAACCCGCAAAGGGTAACATCGGTGGCGTTGAACAGTTGGAGAAGGATGCTAGACCGACACGCATTCCTGAAATCGGCCATAGCATCTGGGGCCAGTATATCAAGCTTGAGAATGTCTTTATCGATACCGACAACAAGGTGCTTAGAGATGCCGAGGGTCACGAAATCGGTTACTATGACCGTTTCGGTATCTCTTTCCCCGAAGACTTGAATCCGAGCTATACCGTTTACGGTATTGTGGGTTCCTTCAGGACCAACTATCAGGTATTGATTACCCGCATTGTCTTTATTCCCAAACCTGTCTATGTAGAGAGCATCGAAGAATTGTATGCCAAGAACGAGGGCGTGGTTGCTACTTTCACCACTCCGCTGACAGCCATCTATCAGAATGGTCTCAATCTGTATGTTATCGACCAGGAAAGAACCTATTCCTTGGTTTATGGTTCTGTCGAAGGCAAGTTTAAGAACGGTGACATCATTGAGGACGCAGCGGCTAGCTGGACAACATACAATGGCAACAAGCAGTTGAAGCCTGCTAATGGAACCTTCAATGAGGCTGTAGGTAATAATGGCCCCGTAATGCCTGTGGTTTGTCCCATTGAGGAGATTTCTCAGGATATGGTTCACTGGTATATTCGCGTTAATGACGCCAACATCTACAAGGACGGTGATAACACCATGATGGATGATGGTGAGGCCATGATTCTGTTCAACAGATTCAATATTGAAATTCCCGAGGATGACGAACCCCACAACATCTGGGGCTTCCTTACCCTTTACAAGGACAAGAAAGAATTCTATCCCATCTCGATTGACAAAGATCCTGATATCCTGAAGGGTGATGTGAATGGTGATGGTGAGGTGACCATCGCCGACGCTAACATCGTTATCTCGATTATCTTGGGTCAGCCTGTGAAGGAAGAGTATGTCGCTCGTGCCGATGTCAACGAAGACATGGAAATCACCATTGCCGATGTCAATGAGATTATCAAAATCATTATTTACGGCAATTGATTCCTAGCTGAAACAAGCAGATTGACTGCTAACTGACAAATCGGGGATTCCCAAGACGGGATTCCCCGATTTTTTTCAGCGACTCGACATTTGAAAGGCAGCCAGTTTTTTTCATTAGTGTCTGGTAGAAGCCCCGTTAGGGGCGCTCAGAGCATAGGCAGGGGTGTAGTGAGGCGAAGCCGAACGCAACTCCTGCGGTAGTAAACACGCTTGTCTTAGCCCCATTGGGGCGGCACTAAAACCTTGATACACAAACTGTCGCCCCTAGTGGGGCTATTGTTCATGTGTGGCACTTAATTACAGGAGTTCCGCTTCGCTACACTCCTGCCTATAACCTGACAGCCCTACGGGCTTAAAAAAATAAGCCCCAATGTGTTAAAGCCATGAGATGATTTCCATAGATAAACTTATGACATTGATTATAAAAAACTTAGCGCCTTTGCGGCTTAGCGTGGAGTTGGGCATCACTGTGATTTGCTGAATAGTTATGGGGATGAACTCGAGTCGAAAAAAAAAGTTAAAAAATTGCTTTGGGCGGTCTTTTATAGTAATTTTGTAGCAATAGTTTAAGTAACTTGGACTTTATCAATCAATTGCATTTTATGCGACAAGCAAGCATATATCTCAGTTAAGCGAGCGAGAGACTAGCCATGTGCCGTCTTTTGCTCGTTTTGCTATTTGCTGTCAAGTGCCTTCTTGGCGTTATTGGTTGATTCCCTGCCAACACTGTCATGGCAACTACACTCCTGATGCCGCGGCAGACGATGATATAAAGGTTGAAGAAATGGGTTATACTGAATCCTGCCCGTTTCAACAATCTCCTTGCGATGAAATGTGTTATCATATTTAGGATTCAGGATAATTGGCAAAATGAAAAAAGTATTCTACTCCCTGTTGATGTTGATGCTGGCTAGTGCAGCATGGGCGTCTGATGTCACGATTTTACCTACTGGCTGGCCGACTACTGCTCAGGCTTTCTCAATCACTCAAGGCTGTATCAACATTGAAATCAGCAATGGTCTTGACAATGGCCAGATGATTCGTGTTTATAAGGGTCAGCAAATGGTGATTACCTCTTCTTGTGGTCCCATGTCACGGATTGTGCTTTACTGTGTTGGCGAGGGTGACAATCAGTATGGCCCAGGTGGCTTTATGGTCGAGCCAGGGGACTATCAGATTGAAGGCAAAATTGGCGAATGGACTGGTTCGGCTTACCGTGTCGTGTTTACCGCCTACAAAAATCAGGTGCGCATCACCAAGATTGTTGTCACGCTCGATGACGGCACCACTACGCTGATGCCGCCCGCCATTAGCCCTGCCAGTGATACCTATTATGGTCCCATTGAGGTGACAATGCACTGCAGCACGCCGGACGCTGAGATTTACTACACACTTGACGGAACGATCCCGACGACCTCTTCGACCCGTTATACCGCTCCGTTTGTGATTACTGAGCCCATGACGGTCAAGGCAATATCCTGTCTGGATGGTGAAGTGAGCGATGTCGTCACTGCCAACTATGATTTCCAGGAACTTCCTGGTTCAAGCTGTTTTGACGGCCTGATGGACTTGCCCGATGGCACTCGTGTGACCATGACCGCTCCCGTCTATGTGCTGGCACAATATAATTACAATCTGTATGTGAAGGACCAGTGTGGCGGTTATGCCTACTTCTATGGCAACACGGGACAGACTTATCAGAGCGGTGACGTGATTCCTCCAGGCTTCTCGATGACAATCACTACCTATAGCGGAGAGCGGGAGTTTAACAACCTTTCGGGTTTCAGCCCAGCCTTAGGCAATGTCTCCATTGAACCCGAAATGTTCGAAGGGGATGTCTTGGGGCCGGAACTCTTTGCCCATTACCTTTATTTCGAGAATGTGACTTTCAGGCATGTGAGTGGATACACTTATGTAATGATTGATGCCAATGGCCATGAGTATCCTGTTTACTTCGGTTCCATGGGAGTGACGCCATCAAACAATCTGGAGAATGGTCACTACAACGTGTGGGCCATTGTGGGCTCCTATGGTCGTGAAAACACAATCTACCAGCTCCTGCCGGTGAAATTGGTGCCGTGTCCAACGGAGCTTCTTGTAATCACTCCTAGCCAGGTCGGACCAGCGACTTGCGGTTACGACGTCGTGCTCAGACAGGTGGATTACTCGTCCTATTCTATTTGGAACCTTGACGGAGAGTCCTGTGCAGCGCTTCTCACTTTTCATCCCTATTTGCCTGCAGTCCTTTGCTGGAGCTATGACATATATGGCACGGTTGAGGAGTACAGCGAATTTGGAAGCAGTGGTTATCGGGTACGCATCACGGGCATTCATCAAAATTGCGGATATGATGATATCGCTGATATAAAACGCTTCAAGACACTTTACAAACTGGATGACGACATGCTGGGCGAATATTTCAACCTGAGTGGCCATTTCACTACGCCGCTCACAGCGGTCTATCAGCATAACAACTACTTGTATGTCCGGGATGTCTATGGCGACTTCGGATTGGTCTTTGGTTATGTCGATGGCGCATTTGTCAACGGTGACATCATTCAGGATGCAGTGGCTAAGCCCTTACCCTATGCCGGCATAGAAGAGATACGTCCTGCAGTTCCTTCCTCGTTTGTGTCTTCGGGACACGGTCCCGCTGTCCAACCGGCCGAGGCTACTATCGCTAGTGTTGACAAGAACAAGATGCACCACTTGCTGCAATTCAAGGGCGTGGAGGTCTCTGATTATGATGAGCAAACACGCTCATGGACCATGAGCGATGGCAATAATGAGATTAAATTGTACAATCAGTTCAACATCTCGGTCATCGAGGAACTCTATGACTTGAACTGGTATGACTTGAACTGGGACGCGGAGGTTGGCATAGCTGATGTCAATGAACTGATTAGCCGCATTGTGTCGGGCGAAACGTCATATGAATGGGTAGGCGGTGACAACACCTGTGATGTGACGGGCTTCGTGTACGGTTTTCATGACGAGATGGAGATACTCCCTGCCGTGATTAAGCATCATGGCGGATACCAAATACTCGTTGGTGACCTGAACAATGACGGCGAACTGACTGTCGCCGACCTCAACGTCCTCATCAACTATATTTTGGGAGTGAACAACGATTGACGCTTACTTGAAGAAGCGGCCAATAACGGGCGCCTTGGCGAGCATATCGCCGAGGCGCTCTTTGCGGAAGATGAAGCCCATAAAGAGCAACAGCAGCACGGTACGGAAAGTCAGCCTGAGCCACATGTTCTCGATAGGCAGTATCATGGCAGCAAACAGGATGCCAGCCACAACGGTGTACAGGGCGATGTCGCGCAACGGGTAACGGATGGGGTAGTACTTCTGACCCACCAGGTAGCTCAGCACCATTGCAGTGCCGTAGCCGGCAACACCACCCCAGGCGCAGGCCATATAGCCGAACTTGGGCACGAACAGGAAATTGACCAGGATGAGCACGGCGCAGCCAATGCCCGAGAACCACGCGCCCCAAATGGTCTTGTCAATCAGTTTGTACCAGAATGACAGGTTGAAATAGATGCCCATCATGATTTCGGCTGCCATGACGATAGGCACGACCTTGAGGCCCACCCAGTAGTCCTCGTTGCGCAGGAACAGAATCTTGAAGATGTCAATCCACGCAATCACCGCCAGGAACGCCAGCAGCGTGAAAATGATGAAGTAGCGCATCGCCTGGGCATAAGTTTCACGGCTATCCTTCTCCTTGCTCTTGCCGAACACAAAGGGCTCGTAGGCGTAGCGGAAGGCTTGGGTTATCAGTGCCATAATCATCGCGATTTTCACGACAGCGCCATAGATGGCGAGCTGCGTCTGCATGTCGGCCTGCTTGTAAATCTTGGGGAAGAACATCTTGTCGAACGTCTGGTTCAAAATGCCCGCAATACCCAGCACCAGGATGGGCCAACTGTAGCCGAGCATACGCTTCAACAGCGATGCATCAAACTTGTACTTGATACCCGTCAGCTCCTTCCAGAAGAAGAAGGTAATCAAGCCCGTGCAGAACAGGTTGATGTAGAACGCGTAGCCCACGCCGACCGTGGGGTCGTAAATCTTACCCACGGCATCGGGGTAATGCTTGTAGAGCGCTGGCAGGGCAACGAAGTAGAGCAGGTTCAGGCCGATGTTCAGGAAGATGAACAACATCTTGAGCGCGGCAAACTTCCACGGTTTGCGCTGGTAGCGCAGGTAGGCAAACGGGATGCACTGGAAGGCGTCCAGCGCTACCACGATTGCCATTGTCCAGACGTACTCGGGATGGGCGCTGTAGCCCATCCAGCCCGAGATGCCTGGCAAGAAGGCGAATACCAGCAGCACAAACAGCAACGAGGTGCTTGCCACTGTCATGAGCGTCGTGCTATAGACGGTCTTGGGGTTCTCTTCGCTCTTGTTGGAAAAGCGGAAGAAGGTCGTCTCCATACCATAGGTGAGGATGACGAGCAGCAGCGCCGTGTAGGCATACACGTTGGTGATGACGCCATAGCCGCCCGAAGCAGCGGTCATTTTGGCGGTATATAGAGGCACGAGCAGGTAGTTCAGGAAACGCCCGATGATGCTGCTCAGGCCATAGATGGCGGTGTCTTTTGCCAGTGATTTCAGGTTAGCCATAGTTTCAGTTTTCAGTTTTCAGTTTTCAGTTGTCAGATATCAGATGCCAGTTGGCGGATGCCGCTGAAAACTGACAACTGAAAGCTGACAACTTGATTAAAAAATGCTTCCCACTTCGCCGGGGTGCTGACGTTTGAGGTGCTTATAGGCGAGCATGGTCGCTTCGCGGCCGCGAGGGGTGCGATTGATGAAGCCTTCCTTGATGAGGTAAGGCTCATAGACCTCCTCGATGGTGCCTGCGTCCTCGTTCATCGCTGTGGCAATGGTATTCAGGCCCACGGGACCGCCATTAAATTTGTCGATGATGGTCAGCAGAATCTTGTTGTCGATTTCGTCGAGGCCGTATTTGTCGATGTTCAGCGCCTCGAGGGCATAGCGGGCAATCTCCAGGTCGATGCGGCCGCTGCCCTTCACCTGGGCGAAGTCGCGTACGCGGCGCAGCAGCGAATTGGCGATACGGGGCGTGCCACGGCTACGCAGGGCTATCTCGATGGCGGCTTTGTCATCGATGGGAACAGACAGCAGGCGTGCTGAGCGGCGGATGATGCCCTCCAGCACCTTGTGGTCGTAATATTCCAGGTGGCAGTTGATGCCGAAACGCGCCCTAAGCGGCGAGGTCAGCAGACCGCTGCGTGTAGTGGCGCCGATGAGGGTGAACGGAGCGAGCGTGAGCTGTACCGAGCGTGCACCGGGACCCTTGTCAATCATGATGTCGATGCGGTAGTCCTCCATCGCGCTGTAGAGGTACTCCTCGACGATGGGGCTCAGGCGGTGAATCTCGTCGATGAACAGCACATCGTTCTCATCGAGTGAGGTGAGCAGACCGGCCAGGTCGCCAGGCTTGTCCAGCACGGGACCAGACGTGACCTTGAAGCCCACGCCCAGTTCGTTGGCGATGATGTTGCTCAACGTCGTTTTGCCCAGGCCCGGGGGACCGTGGAACAGCACATGGTCCAGCGACTCGCCACGCAGCTTTGCTGCAGCGACAAACACGCGCAGGTTCTCGATAATCTTGTCCTGCCCGGCAAAGTCCTCAAACCTCACAGGCCTCAAAGCCCGCTCAAAATCCTGATCGGTCTTTAACGACTCTCTCCTGATATCAAATTCCTCCATACTGCTGCAAAGATACTATAAACTTTTTGTAGAGCCCTCATTTTTCCCTAAATTTGCAGTCTCAAAGGTCCTTAAAGACCTTAAAGTCCTTAAGGACCTTAACAGCTCCATTAATTAATTTAAACTAATACATTTACTGTTATGGA
The DNA here is from genome assembly GCA_902779125.1 of uncultured Bacteroidales bacterium. Taxonomy (GTDB): domain Bacteria; phylum Bacteroidota; class Bacteroidia; order Bacteroidales; family Muribaculaceae; genus Sodaliphilus. Next base: position 142,612 of record CACZAC010000005.1, read on the forward strand.
CGACGAGAAACTGATTCGTCACAGCGGCAATTACCGCAAGTTGCTCTCTTACCAGAAGACTGAAGTCATCTACGAGATGACTTACTACTTCTGCCACAAGTATCTGAGCGGTAAAGATCGTACCATCGATCAGATGGTCCAAGCGGCAAGGTCAGGCAAACAGAACATCATCGAGGGATGTGCCGCATCAGCGACGTCGGCCAAGACAGAGATTAAACTCATTAATGTCGCTAAAGCGAGCCTCCAGGAGTTGCTAGAGGACTATATGGACTATCTGCGAACCCGTGGACACAGGCAGTGGGAAGAAGGCTCTGTTGAATGGACTGCAATGAGAGAATTGGGAAGAACACACAATGATGCCGAGTACTTTATTAAGCTGAGTGAGACACGACCACCCGAGACCATTGCCAACATGGTTATTATCCTAATTCATCAAGCCGACTATCTGTTGTACAAGCAATTGGAACGCCTTGAGCAGGATTTCCTCAGTAATGGTGGCTTCGCCGAGAAGATGAGCCGCATGAGAAAGAACAATCGAGGCTATTAATCATTTAGCAGCCAAGCTTCATAAGGTCCTTAAAGACTTTAATGTCCTTAAGGTCCTTACTATTATTATTTCTTACAGGTAGGGGGCGGTGATGCTGGTGGGGCAGGTGAGCATGGCGCGGGGGGGGCCTTGGAAGACGATGGTGCCGCCCTGGTCGCCGGCGCCGGGACCGAGTTCGATGACGTGGTCGGCAGCCTTGATGACGTCGGTGTTGTGTTCGATGACATACACGGTGTTGCCCATTTCCACCATCTGCTCGAACAGGTCGATGAGGTGGCGTACGTCCTTGAGGTGAAGACCGTCGGTGGGCTCGTCAATGACGAACACGCCACGCGTGCCTCCTGCTTCGAGGGGCATGGTGTATTGCTGGAGGTAGGATGCAATTTTGAGGCGTTGCAACTCGCCGCCCGAGAGGGTGCTTAGTGCCTGGTTGAGGTGCAGATAGTGCAGACCGACATCCATCATGGGTTTCAATTTTTCCTCAATGACAGTGCCCTTGAAAAATTCGCTGGCACGGCGCACCGACAGGTCCATGACCTCGGCGATATTCTTGCCGTCGATGGTATATTCCAGCGCTTCACGCGAGTAGCGCAGGCCGTGACAAGCCTCGCAGGTCGTCTCGATGTTGTCCATGAACGCCATCTCGGAGATGACCACGCCCTTGCCGCCGCACACGGGGCAACCGCCCTTACCATTGAAGGTGAAGTACTGTTCCTTGATTTTATAGGCCTTGGCAAAGCGCTTGCGGATGTCGGGGGCGACGTCCATATAGGTCGCCGGAGTGGAGCGCAGACTCACGCCGATATTCTTCTGGCTGACATACACCACATTGCCGTGCTCACGACGGAAACACTCCATCAGCGAACTCTTGCCTGAACCCGCCACACCAGCCACAGCGGCGAAGATGCCCATGGGCAGGTCGATGGAGATATCCTTGAGGTTGTGCAAGGTGGCGTGGCGCAGCGGGAAGGTCTCCTTTACCTCTCGCGGCTGGGCCTTGAAGTCGCCATGCTGGCTGAGCATCTGTCCTGTGCTCGTGCCGCTGTGCAGTAGTTCCTGATAGTTGCCCTCGAAAATGATGTTGCCGCCCTGGCTGCCCGGTCCGGGTCCCAGGTCCACGATGTGGTCGGCAATACCAATCATTTCGCGATGGTGCTCGACGAGCAGTACGGTATTGCCCGCATCACGCAGGCGGCGCACCGAGTGCTTCATCTTTTCGATGTCGTGGTCGTGCAGGCCCGTGCTGGGCTCGTCCAGGATGTAGAGCACGTCGGCGAGCGACGAATTGATGTACTTGGCAATCTTGCAGCGCTGAGCCTCACCGCCTGACAAGGTTCCCACGGCACGTTCCAGACTGAGGTAGCCCAGCCCGATTTCCTCTAGCGCTGTGAGTCGTGCGCTGATGGCCTGCTTGATGTCCACAGCCAGCGGCGCCGTGAGTGCCTTGACCCACTCGTTGAGGCGGGTGATGGACATGGCACAGGCATCGGCGATATTGATACCGTCAATCTTGCACGAGAGCACGCGGGGGCTCAAGCGGGTACCGTGGCAGTCGGGGCATACGCCCATGTTGAGCATGGGGTTGAGCACGGCGGCGTGCAGCAGACCCTCCTCGCTGTTGATGATGCTGCGATACATGCGCGGGATGATGCCCTCATATTTCGCCGACTTGGGCCAATTGGCGGGCGGATTTTTGAGCCTGATTTGCGGGCTGTTAAGGAACAGGTCAAGTTCCTCGGGGCTGTAGTCCTTGATTTTCTTGTCCAGGTCGAACAGGCCGCTGTGGGCATAGCGTATCCAGCGCCAGCCACCCTTGCCGAAGGCGATGTAGTGAATCGTGTCCTCGTCGTTGAGGCTCTTGTTGAAATCGACCAGTTTGTGGATGTCCAACTCGCGGATTTCACCCAGGCCCGAGCAGCGCGGACAGCTGCCTTCGGGGTGGTTGAAGCTGAATGACTCGGCATAGCCCACAAAGGGCTGGCCCACGCGCGAGAACAGCAGGCGCAACAGGGCGGCGATGTCGGTATAGGTCGCCACGGTCGAACGCGAGTTCTGGGCGGGTTTCTTCTGGTCGATGACGATGGCGATAGGTAGATTCTCGATAGCATCCACGTGGGGACGGCCGTACTTGGGCAGGTACTGCTGCACAAACGACGGGAACGTGTCGTTCAGTTCCCGACGCGACTTAGCCGCGATGGTATCGAGCACAAGCGAACTCTTGCCGGAGCCCGACACGCCCGTGAACACAGTGATTTGATGCTTGGGAATCTCGAGCGAGATATCTTTGAGGTTGTTCTCTCTCGCTCCCTTAATGATAATGGTATCGCCTTTCATGCCTGCAAAGGTAGTGATTTTTTCTGTGGTCTTTAAGGTCTTTAAAGACTTTAAGGTCCTTAAGGTCGTTAAATGAGCAAGGAGGCGAGCCTTGAGGCCTGCCTCCTTGTTATTGTCAAGAGCAATAAATTGACGGTTACTTTTTGTATTTGTACTTGACGCCCAGGTTGTACATGATGAAGGACTGGATGTCGGTGTACTCGTCGATAATCTTGCTGATGGGCTTGCTGTGGCCGTGGCCAGCCTTGCTGTCGATGCGGATGAGCTTGGGCTGGTCGCCGGTGTTGCAATGCTGCAGCTCGGCAGCATACTTGAAGCTGTGGGCGGGCACCACGCGGTCATCGTGGTCACCGGTGGTCACCATGATGGCGGGGTAGGGGGTGCCGTCGTTCTTGATGTTGTGCAGGGGCGAGTAGTTGCGCAGGTACCGGAACATCTCGGGGCTGTCGTCACTGCGGCCGTAATCGGGAGCCCAGTTCCAGCCGATGGTGAACTCGTGGTAGCGCAGCATGTCCATCACACCCACCTGGGGCACTGCAGCGGCAAACAGGTCGGGACGCTGGTTAACGACAGCGCCGACGAGCAGACCGCCATTGCTGGCACCGTTGCAGGCAAGCTTCTTGGGATTGGTGTAGTTGTTGGCGATGAGCCACTCGGCAGCGGCGATGAAGTCGTCAAACACGTTCTGCTTGTTCATCTTGGTACCAGCCTGGTGCCACTCCTCGCCGTACTCGCTACCGCCACGCAGGTTGACATAGGCGCAGATGCCGCCGCAGTCGAGCATGGCAAACAGGGTGCGGGTGTAGGTGAAGGCGGGGTTGAGGCCCACGTTGAAGCCACCGTAACCGTAGAGGAAGGTGGGACGCTGGCCGTCGCGTTTCAAGCCCTTCTTATAGACGAGGAACATGGGAATGCGCGTGCCGTCCTTGCTGGGGAAGAAGACCTGCTCGGTGACATAGTCATCGCTCTTGAGGTTTACCTTGGGCTGGAAGAAGAGTTCGCTGTTACCGGTCTCCAGGTCATACTTGTAGATGGCACCGGGGAAGGTGTAGCTCGCGAAGCTGTAGAAGACCTCCTTAGCATCCTTCTTGCAGGAGAAGCCTACTGAGCCGTAGGTCGGCAGCTTGATTTCACGGATGAGTTTGCCGTTTTTGTCATACAGGTAGGGGTGGTTTGAAGCATCCTTGTCGTAGGTGAGGATGAACTTGTGGTCGGCCATAGTAGCGCCCGTCAATACCGATTCCTGTTCAGGAATGAACTCGGCGCAGCTGGCGGAAGACAGCGTCTCGGCATCGTAGGTGACAATCTTGCCCTTGGGGGCATTCTCGTTGGTCATCACATAGATTTTGCCGTTGTCGATGCCGATGATGCCACGCTCATACTTCATGCCGCCAATCAGCTGCACATAGTGCGGGTTGCGGTCCTTGAGGTCCTTGACGTAGATGTCGTTGCCCTCGGCGTCGCTCTTCCACAGGATAACGTAACGCTCATCATCGCTCACGCTCACCTGGTGGAAATGCAAGGGCTCACCCTTGTCCTGATACTCGATGTAGTCCTCGCTTTGGGGTGTGCCCAGCTTGTGGTAATACACCTTTTGGAACTCGTTCTTGGACGACTTGGCATCCTCGGGGGCGTCATAGCCACTGTAGAAGAAGCCGTCACCCAGCCATTGGGCATCGGTGAACTTGGCCCAAACGATGTGGTCGTCGAGTACACGGTCCTCCTTGAGGTCTTTCACGAAGATTTCGTTCCAGTCACTGCCGCTGCGGGTGATGACATAGGCGAGGTAGCGGCCGTCGTTGGAAAAGTTCAGCTGCTGCAGTGCCACGGTGCCGTCTTCGCTCAGCGTGTTGGGGTCGAGCACCATCTTGTGGTTGCCGTTCTTGTCATACTCGTAGAGGACGCTCTGGTTCTGCAGACCGTTGTTCTTGAAGAAATAAAATTTGTCCTTGATTTTGAAGGGGACGCCCATCTTCTCGTAGTTGGCGAGCTCGGTGATGCGCTTCTTCACGTCCTTGCGGAAGGGGATTTTGGACAGGTAATTCTGCGTCACTTTGTTCTGGGCGGCTACCCATGCCTCGGTTTCGGGACTGTTGTCATCCTCGAGCCAACGGTAGGGGTCGGGAACCTGAGTGCCGAAGTAAGTGTCAACCGTGTCCACGCGGCGCGTGTCAGGGTAGTTGATGCGAGCCTGTGTCGTCACAGCCGATGCTGTAATCAATGCGCTCATGAGTAAAATCCTTTCTTTCTTCATTGTTAGATTGTTAATTTATTGTTTATGGTTATTGGTTGATTGGATTGTCATATCGGTGCGATAATGGGTTAAAAGCATTGCAGGGCAAATGTTATGCTGTCAAAGCGTCGTGCCAGCAGGTCTTCACGCTTGATGTAGAAGTAAATGCAGCCGCCGTTGCCGAACTGCAGGTCGTGAGGCGTCTTGTCTTCCTCTTGCCAATACTCGCTGGAATCGAGTTGCAACAGGAGCACATAATCAGACAGGTCTTTGACAATGGGCTTCTCAATGAGGAAGGCATAACCGAGCATATTGCCGATGCCTTCACTTCCAGTCCAGTATTTCTCCTCCAATCGGTCAGATGCCACTTCTAATTCAATATTATCTTTGGTTTTGACTCGCTTATGTGCCAAGTGGCCAACTTCTTTAAGACACGGGAAACTCGTTCTTTGGGAAAATTGCAAGCGGCATTCCTGTAACTGGTAATGTTTGCCGAGATTCACAGGATAATCGAGTGGATGCAGTTGTGATGAAGGCTTGTCGTTATAAATGACTCGGACACTGTTCTTCTTGCCGTCCCGTCTCATCTCGCTGAGTTCGTAGAAGAAATACAGTTGTCCGCTCGTGGGCAATAAACCCTCGCGGTCGAGGAACGCGAGGTCAGCACAATCTATTTGTAGCAGCAACGACAGGGGGTAGCCGCTATTGTCATGTGGCCACTGAAAATCATCGGCAACATCAGGGCGCCCGCCAAATTTGGAGCAACCGGCAGTCAATGGGACGTTACCGTTTCCCACCAATGAGATCTGAATGGCATTGCGGCTGAAGGACTTGAGCAACTCCATGTAGTGACGCACCTTTTTTTTGTCTAATCTGAACTCATCGTCGGTATTCTTGGGCAAGGGCACGAGTTTCTCGAATTCCTCTTCGTTTTTGTCCATTGCGGAAGCCAGCACGAAGATCAAGACAAGTATTGCTATGAACTCTATCCATATCGTCAACGGCGCGTCCAACATCGGCTTGTCCGGGTCGCCTTGCTGATACCAAAAATACAGGAGGACAATATCGCCGACAAACATGCAGGAAATCAGCACTCTCGCTGCTATCAGTTTTTTGATTTTTCTGATGTCCAAATCCATGTGGTGGCTCTTCTTTTTTTTGTCAAATTCGACCTCATCGGCGGTATCCCCGACCAAGAATCTGACGGTTTTGTAGAGCCCGTAAAACGACAGCAGCGCGATGACAACGAAAAAGACCCGCCACGCCATATCTAGATTATTCCACCCGAGGGGCACAATCAAAAGGCAAATACCGGTTCCAAACACGCAGTAGGGCAGTAGTGCAAACCCTGCCCATAGTCTGACATTATCTCTTGTTATATCCAAATCAGTTGATATGAGTTATAAAAAAAAACTTGAATAGGAAATATCAAATGATTGAATCTCTCGGCCCACGATGAAGGGGTTACTGCTCGAGGTTGGCGATGACGTTGAGCAGCGTCTGGCCGACCTCGCCCAGGGTGGCGGGGTCGATGCCGCTCATCGTGTCGTTGACGGTATGCCACACGGGGCAGAAACCGGTGTCGCTGTTGCTGCGCATATCGATGATGTCGACACAGGGAATGCCTGCCTGGTTGACAAAGACATGGTCATCGGTCACGGCACCGCCTTGAGAATTGACGAAGTGGTTGCCTGCAGCGCATTTCCAGACGAGGTCAACAAAGCCGCCTGCATATTGTGTCGAGTAGTACTCGCGCGAGAACGTGGCATCGCTGGCGCCTACCATGTCGAGCAGGATGCCGAACAGAGGCTTATAGCCTGCCACATGGGAATGTGCAGCCCAGTACTGTGTGCCCAGTCCCCAAGACTCCTCATTGTCGTTCTCGCCCATGTCCTCGACGTCAACGAGCAGGATATCCACGCCCAGTTCGGTCTTGTCGGTCTTGAGCTGGCGCGCCAGTTGGAGCAGCACGCCCACACCGCTGGCACCGTCGTTAGCACCCATAACGGCCTTGTTGTGATTGGCAGGGTCGGGGTCGTTGTCTGCCCAGGGTCGTGTGTCCCAATGTGCGAGCAGCAACAGACGTTGGCTGGCATCAGGGTTGATGACACCGATAATGTTCTTGATGCCCATGGCACCCGATTTGGCCGTCTGGACAGTACCTGTCTGCAGAATGACAGTATCACAGGCCTCTTGCAGCGTTGCCATGAGCCAGTCGGCACACTTGGAGTGGGCCTGTGTGCCGGGAACGCGCTCTCCAAAGTCGCATTGCTGCTGTGTGAGCGTGAAAGCGGCTTGACCGTCAAACGGCTTGCGCGTGGCTGTTGCTGCCGTCGCATCGTCATCTGACGCACTAGAGTCGGTGGTTGAACTTCCCGTGCTGCCACATGCGGTCATTATGGCTGCCAGTACTATATATAATAATGTCATTTTCATATCGTAAAACAAAAAAGATGCGGTATGTCTTGTTCCGCTGTGATGCGGATACGACATACCGCATCCTTTAAAGTTGGGTTCTAGATGCGATTGGAATTACTTGGCTTCCTTGGCAGGAGCCTCTTCCTTAGCAGCTGCGGGAGCCTCACCCTTGGCAGGAACGGTTACCGTAGCAGACGAAGCGTTGCTGGCAGCGGGAGCAGCCTCTTCGGTCTGAGTACCGAAGTTGGGAGCCTGAGTCTCACTGGCGGGCAACTTCTTGATTTGGGGTGCACCCTCGATGATGGTGGGAGCACTAACAAAAGCGCAAGCAATGCTCAGCACACAGATGACTGCTGCTAAGGTCCAAGTTGCTTTTTCCACGAAATCGGTGGTCTTGCGCACACCCATAAACTGGTTATAGTTGTTTACGTTGGCAGCAAGGCCGCCACCTTTGGATTTTTGAATGAGGATTACACCGATAAGCAATAACGATGCAATCGCGATCAGAATAGCTAAAGCAATGTACATTTTTTCTTATTTTTTGTAATTTAGTGTCTCATTTAAGACCAATTTCTGTAAAAATCGAATTTGGTCTGCAAAGTAAATACTTTTTTCTGGAAACTTCAAACTTAATCGCTCAATAATTTCAAGAGCCTGTGAATATTTGTGTCTGGCGATGTACATTTTGGCTAAACTTTCACTCAGCATCGAGTCATCATTATTGGTAGGATTTTCGATGGTTTCCTCGGCTATTTCTGCCTTTTCTTCCTCGCCCACGGGGTTGGCGATGGGTGTCTGGGCGGCTTGCTCACCCAGTTGCATCTGTTCGGCGATGAACTGGTTGATGAGTTCGTCCTGGGAGTCGCCGTTAGTGAACTTCATGCCGCCTTCTTCCTTTTCCTGAGCTGCCAGCACGTCGGCATAATCGGGTTGTGGGTTGAAAATGGCACGGCTGATAGCCTCGACTTCATCGGGGCTGGTCTTGCCGTAGTTGTCCAGAAAACGGTCGATGGTCGTGATGGTGTCCAACTTCTCGGGCAGTTCCTCGGGCTGGTTGAAGCTGGCAAAGGCGCTGGCGTCTTCACCTAGCATGAGCGCAAGTTCACGGCGGTCAGGATAGATGATGGCTAGTTGTGCCAGCACGTCCTCGTTTCCCTTCACGCCGCAGCGCTTGAGGTAGAGCAATGCAGGCAACACACAGTAGGGCGCTTGCTCCCTGCTGTGTTCGAGCCATTGTCTGGACAGCTTGCCGTCGGTAACCGATTGCTTGATGTCCTCAATCCATGTCGTCGTAGTAGCCATGCGTATTACTTTTCAGCAAAATGTGTGCCAACCTGCCAAATGTAGCGTTTACCAATCACCCAGCGTGGCGTTGAAAATCAGGTCAGCCAAGTCTTTGCAGATCTGGTTGCAGAGTTCGTCTTGCACATCGGTCAAGAGCTCACTGCTTGAGAAATCACGATAGGCGCTGAAGGATAAATCCTTGGACAACGCCTGGTTCTTATTGTTGGTGTAGCGCACGCGCACAGTGATGGTCAAACGCGTCTGGCTGGCATAGGCGTCCTCGCCAACGGCTTGGGGCGAAAGCTGGTAGTTGGTGATTTCGCCCTCCATGTGCAGGTCGGTGTTGCGGCCGTCCACAACGCGCAGGCGTGTCTGCTGGGCAATCATGTCGGTCATGCGGTTCTCAAACAACGACTGCAGTGGCGGATAGACCAGCGCGGCACGTATGGGGAACTCACCGAAAGAGATGGTCTTGTAGATGTTGTAGTCGATAGACGCGCCATTGAGCGTATATCTGGGAATGCACGCCTCCCACCCCAGGGCGGTGACAGCAAGTGTCAAGATGATGAAAAACCGTCTCACTGCCGTTCCAGGTTGTATTGTTTGATTTTGCGGTAGAGGGTGCGCTCCGAGATGTTGAGTTCCTGGGCGGTGAGTTTGCGGCGGCCGTGGTTGCGGCGCAGGGCATTCTCAATCGTCTCGCGTTCGGTCTCGTCAAGGGTCTTGACGGTCTCGCCCTCCACATCCATAGCCGATACCTCATCAACATGTCCCAGCTCCTGGGTCTCGCGCTGCATGTTGCGGTAGGGCGATGCCATGTTCATCTCACCAGCGTTGCCGCCAAGCTCGAGCAGGGGATTGCTCTCACGCTTGAGCTCGTGGACGCTCGATGAGACGTGTGAAGTGGTACCAACACCGTCCATCCGCTTCTTGAGTGCCTCGATTTCGGCCCGCATCGAGAGGATGAGGGTGAACAGCTGCTCACGTTCGGCATTATAGTCAAAGTTTGGCTGGGACTGAACAGTCAGTGCCGTTTCGCGGTTACTGGGCATATACTGGCTGAGCGTAGCGGCATCAACCGTGTTGCCTGCCTCGAACAGGGCCACCTGCTCGATGACGCTCTTGAGCTGACGCACGTTGCCGGGCCAGTGATAGGCCTTGAGCATGCGCTGGGCGTCGTCGGTGAGAGTGACCTCGCTGGTGCGGTTCTCGTTGATGAAATTGCGCAGGAACAGCCTGGACAACAGCACGATGTCATCGCCACGGTCTCGCAGGGGCGGCACGTTGATTTGCACAGTAGAGAGTCGGTAGTACAGGTCTTCGCGGAACTTGCCCTCCTTCACGGCTTTGAGCATGTCCTTGTTGGTGGCAGCTACCACGCGGATGTTGGTCTTGCGTACGGTGCTGTCGCCCACGCGCAGGTACTCGCCATTCTCAAGCACGCGCAGCAGGCGTGCCTGGGTGCTCATGGGCATCTCGGCCACCTCGTCGAGGAAGATGACACCGCCATCGGCTTCCTCAAAGTAGCCCTTGTGGTCTGCTATGGCGCCGGTGAACGAGCCTTTGACGTGACCGAAGAGTTCACTGTCGATTGTGCCTTCGGGGATAGCACCGCAGTTCACAGCAATGTATTTCTTATGCTTGCGGCTTCCACTCTCATGGATGATTTTGGGGAAGTGTTCCTTACCCGAACCGCTCTCGCCGATAATGAGCACGCTCAGGTCGATGGGTGCGACGAGCATGGCACGACGGATTGCGGCAATCAGCGCAGGCGATTCGCCCACGATGCCAAAGCGCTGCTTAATAGCGCGAATGCTATTGTCACTTATTGTTGCCATTTCTTCATTTTATAAGTTTCGTTTTTCAGGAATCTGCCCAGTTCTTCGGGCGTTTCATACTGTGCGTACTGCTCTGGCATGATGGGGTCATGCACGCTGACGCGGAAATCGTAGCTCTTGCGGCGGAACATCTCGGAGGGCAGCCTCAGTGTCCTCAGTTTCCAGCTGATGGCACCCATCACGAGCGAAATCCAACTGTTGTGACCGTGGATGTAGATGGGGATGACGGGCACCTTGAGTTTCTGGATCAGACGCATGATGACGGGTTGCCACTCGCGGTCCTCGACACGCAGTTTCCACGTCAATTTGCTCACGGCGCCAGCGGGGAAGAATCCCATCGGGTGGCCGGCCTTGACGTGTTTTATCGTGTCACTGATGCCCTGCATCGACACGGCTTTCTTGGCGGGGTCGTCGCTGGCAAGCGCATCGACGGTGATGAAGTTGGGCATCATGCCGCCTATCTTGCTCAGCATCATGTTGACCATGAACTTGTAGTCAGGACGATGGGTGCCGATGATGTGAATCATCATCACACCATCAACGGCTCCAAAGGGGTGGTTGGTCACTGTGATAAAGGCGCCCTCGGGCAGATTGTCGAGCACCTCGCCGTTATCATAGGTGATAGTGGCATTCAGGTCCTTGAGCACACCTGTGCAGAAGGGCACGCCCGGCGTGTGGCAATTGTGGCCGTGAATCCAGTTGGCGTCGTCCATGTCGAACAGGTGGAATAACCACTTGACTAACTTTGGCTTACCGTCAAAGAACGGCACCATCTTGCGGATGTCGTCATAATCCAGAATATCGGGCTTGATAGGCTTGTGCTGCTGGGGCTCGTCTTGTTGTATCTTGTTTTCGTTCATAATCGTGTTTTTAAAATCGGCTGCAAAGGTACAAACATTTTTCTGCTACTGACACAAAAAAGTGTTAAAATGTGACATTTTGGCAGGAATTTCGATTCTCATGATGTTCCTCTGAGGTTATTGAAGGGTCTGCTATTTATAGAAAATGTGATGAAATGTTGCACACATTCTGGAAATTGCCGAAATTTGCAGGTTGTAGCATCAAGTAGTAGCAAGCCGTTGCGGGTTACCGCTTACGCTACACACAATATTGAGAATTGAGAACAATGACTTCAAATATCAAGAAGATAATAGTAGATCCCAGGTGCCGCATCAACTACTCGTCCTATTATATTGAGGGCTTGAAGAGCCTGTTCGGCTCGCGGATGATAGAATTCAGGTGTCTTCAGGATATAGACACTGAGCCATCTGGCGGGATGGCGGTCAAGATTGTTGTCGATGGCGTCGAGAAATGTGTGTTCTTTGACTGTTGGGACGGCAACAACATCAACGAGAATATGTACCAATGGGCCGATGCCTATGGCAAGGTCAACCTTCGTCATGATGATGCACATCGCGACAAGATTGTGCCGATGGGACCAAACTTCGGTATCGGATTGTGGAATCCCGTGACCTCGATTCTCAAGGGAGTCAAGCATCATCGCATCATCAAGCGTCACAGTGGCGGCAACTTTAAGCAGCCGTTGAAGTCATTTATTCGGAATTATGCTTATATGTTTATCCGCCGCAAGCGTTATGGCTATTATCATCGTTTTACCGATGAGGAACAGCCGGGGTATATTTTTTCCTTGAGCACGCTGTGGTGGGGCGAATTGTCCATCAACACGACAAACCGTTATCGTGGTGATTTCATGCGACTGTGTAAACAGCACATGGACGTCTTTGAAGGTGGGTTCTACTATGTCTCTAATGCCGAAAAGGAGAGCAAGGTGTATTCCCGATACCTGGAGGAATACCATGATATGATTTACAAGAGCCGTCTGTCTATGACGGAATATGACAAACGCAACAGGAAGTCGTGGTTTGTGTTCAGCACACCATCGGTCATCGGGTGCCTCGGCTGGAAACTGGGTGAGTACTTGTGTGAAGGTAAGGCCATCATATCTACGCCCTTGAATAATGTGATGCCGGGCAACTTTGAAAACGGCGTTCACTATCTTGAGGTCAAAGACACCCAGGAAATGGAAGAGGCCATCGTGCGTCTGCGCGATGATGCCGATTTGGTGAACAGATTAAAGCGCAACGCCTGGGATTACTTCAACGAGTGGGTATCACCCGAAGCGTCAGTCCGCCACGTGTTGGCTAGGGCGGGTATCGTTATTCCTTAACTTCTTCAGATTTCTTGGCTTCCCGGTGCGGGTTGTCGGTGGGGCGCATGCTGTCCAACTCGATTTTGGTGACGACACGCTTGGAGTTGCCGCGCCATGCCACATTACCTTTATATTCGTTATAGGTCAAGATGATGCGCTTACCGTCCTGTGACCACCGCATGGCTTCACGGGCCAGGGTGTCGTTGGGAATGGAGAACTCGAAATTGGTGGTTATGGCAGGAATCGACTCATCGACGTAGCCTTCGCTCACCATCTCTCCCTCAAAGGTCTTGAACAGCGAGCCCTCGTTGCTCACCTTCATAATCCAGCCTTTCTCCTGGCTCACGCGGTAAGGGTGGAAATAGTATTGCCACACCCACCAGCCCAGGAACAATACCATGGCCAGGATGATGAGCATGAGCATCATTTTTACCGAGTTGCCCCGTCGTTCGATTGTCGCTTCCTTAATCTCGCGTTCCTCGCGTTCCTGCTCGGTCTCGTAATGGACTGGCGCCTGCTCGTCAGGGTCGTGTACTTCGGTGAAGTGGTCGTCAAAATTATCGTCCATAGCTTTTCAGTTGAATGTGGATGTTGACTGTTGTTGGGAAATATATACTTGTTAGAGTTTGATTTCGTCGTTGGTGGTATCGACCTTGGTCTTGCCGCTCTCGATGCGGTTGCGGTCAATCGCCATGCTGGTGAAGGCATAAATACCCAGCACGATGAGCAGGACAGTCTGGAAACCCCACACGAGCATGGCAAATGCCGATGCGCGGGGATCAAAGTTGGAAGGTGAGAATACTCCCACACCATAGAGTGAGAGACCGAAGATGATGGCGACATGCCATGAGCCCAGACCGCCGTTGGTGGGGATGCCCATGCCGATGCTGCTCAGCACAAACATCACCAGCACCGCCAGCACGCTCAGGTTGATGGTGAAAGAGAAGGCCTGGCATGCCAGGTAGAGTTGCAGGAAGTAGCAGCCCCAAATGAGGATGGTCAGCAGCACGAACCACCACTTGCCCTTCATGCGTCCGATGGAAGCGAAACCTTCCCACAGGTTGCGGGCCATGAGCTGGATTTTCTTGATGATTGCGTTCTCGGTCTTCATCAACAGCAGCCAGCCGATAGCGATGATGGCGAGCGCAGTACCCGCCCAGATGCGGGCGTCGCTGGCGACGTTGAGGAAGCTTTCCTTCATCTGTGGATAGGCGTCAAAGAATTTGCCGAAGGCACTTTGAGCCAGCAGGAAAGTCACCAGCGTCAACAGGAGCACGGTGAAGGTGTCCGAGAGACGGTCGGCGACCATCGAGCCCATGACTTGGGTAACCGAGGCTTTCTGCCTGTTGGCAATGTAGCCGCAGCGCCACACTTCGCCCAGACGGGGAAATGCCAGATTGACGACATAGGTGCCGAAGATACTGTTCAGCACGGCGCTGAACGACGGCTTTACATCGATGGCCTTGAGTTGCAGGCGCCAGCGCAGTGCCCTGAACACATGGCTGAAAATGCTCACAATACCCACGGGGATAAACCACCAGTAATTCACATCGGTCTTGAGCGTTTCCATCATGCTGTTGATGTCAACGTTCTTGTAGAGGAAATACATGAGCCCCACACCGATGATGAGGGGGATACCGTATTTCACGAGATAGGAAATCGCTTTTTTCACGTTTTTTCTTGTCTAGTTGCTTTAAAAATTAGCCCAGAGTGTCACAAGTGGCAAAAAATGGTTACCTTTGCATTATAAAATTGCGAAGATAGGCTGCATCTGGGCACAAAAACAAGTGAACTTGTCTGTCATGCTCTTGACTTGCGCTATCATTGCAGTTTGCTGATGGACGCATTAGGGCGTGCAAAGTTAACAATAAATGACAAAACATGCGGAAAGTTAGAGCAAAAAAGTCATTGGGGCAGCATTTCTTGACAGATTTGTCAATTGCTGAGCGCATTGCCCACACCTTGGACGACTTCAAGCATCTGCCGGTGCTGGAGGTGGGGCCGGGAATGGGTGTGCTCACCCAGTTCCTGCTCGAAATGGGGCTGGACCTCACCGTAGTGGAGCTAGACACCGAGAGCGTGGAATATCTCGAAGCCGCCTTCCCGCAGTTGCACGGCCGCATCATCGGAGAGGATTTCCTGAAGATGGACCTCAAGAAACTGTACGGCGACTCGCCTTTCTGCGTCATCGGCAATTACCCCTATAATATCTCGACACAGATTTTCTTTAAGGTATTGGAATACCGCGACCAGGTGCTGTGCTGCAGTGGTATGCTGCAACGTGAAGTGGCCCAGCGCATTGCCGAGCCGCCTGGCAGCAAAGCCTATGGCATCCTGTCGGTGCTGTTGCAGGCGTGGTATGACATCGATTACCTTTTTACCGTCGATGAACATGTCTTCAATCCGCCTCCCAAGGTCAAGAGCGGTGTTATCCGTCTCACACGCAACGACGTGACCGACCTGGGTGTTGACGAACGCATGTTCAAGCGCATTGTCAAGGCGTCATTTGGACAGCGGCGCAAGATGCTTCGTAGCTCGTTGAAGCCGATATTCGGCGCTAATCCGACGGTAATGGAGCGTGATGTGTTCCGACAACGTCCCGAACAGTTGGGCGTTGAAGACTTCATTGCCCTGACGCGGCTCGCTACCGAAGAGCCGCAGTCGGTTCCCTGACGGAAACATGCCTCCCATGAAGCACACATCCGTTATAACCAACCCACATCGTTTAACTACTAAGACACTTGAACTGCAATGAAAGAATTTACCGAAGAATATCTGCATCAGCTTAACGAACTTATCGACAGCAAGGATGAGGAGCAGGTGAGGATTCAAATCCAGGATATGCACCCTGCTGACATCGCTGAACTTGTGGGCGACCTCCATGACGAAGAGGCGCTGTTCATCATGATGCTGCTCGATGACGAAACCGCCGCCGATGTTCTGGTGGAACTTGACGAGGATCAGCGTCATGACCTGATGGCGATTATGCCCAACGAGGAAATCGCTAAGCAGGTGGAGCAGATGGATGCCGATGATGCCGTTGACGTCATCCAGGAACTTGACGAGGAGGACCGTGAGGACGTCATCAGCCACATTGATGACGTGGAGCAGGCCGGCGACATTGTTGACCTGTTGCAATATGACGAGGATACAGCCGGTGGTTATATGTCAACCGAGATGATTGTCGTCAACGAGAACATGTCGATGCCCGACTGCATCAAAGCGATGCGCCAACAAGCCGAAGACATTGACGAAATCTATGAGATTTATGTCGTTGACGATGATAACCGCCTGAAGGGCATTTTCCCGTTGAAGACGACCATCACCAATCCCTCGGCTTCCAAAATCAAGCACGTCATGGAACCTGACCCGCTGAGTGTGCGCACCGATACGCACATCGAGGACGTTGCCCTTGACTTCGAGAAATATGACCTCGTGGCTATGCCCGTTGTAGACAGCATCGGGCGACTGGTGGGACGCATCACGGTGGATGACATCATCGACCGTGTGCGTGAACAGGGAGAGGACAACTATCAGATGGCATCAGGTATCTGGGGCGACATCGAGACCGACGACAACGTCTTCCGTCAGGTGCGCGCCCGCCTGCCGTGGTTGCTCATCGGACTGGTGGGCGGTATTATCAACGCCTTGATTCTGGGCGGTGGTGAAGGCGATGCCGACCTGTTGCGTGTCTTGCCAGGTCTGGCACTGTTTATCCCGCTGATTGGTGGTACTGGCGGTAACGTGGGCACACAGTCGAGCGCTATCGTCGTGCAGGGTCTTGCCAATGGCAGTTTGGACATCAAGCACGTGAGTAAGCACTTGTTCAAGGAATTCAGTACGGCACTTATCAATGCGCTGGTGATGGGATTGCTCATTTTCCTGTACACCCGTTTCTTCCCCGTGGACAATGATCCAACCAAGTCTAACATCGCCGCTGCGGCGGTGACCACTTCGTTGTTCCTTGTGGTGATGTTTGCCTCGTTGTTCGGCACGGTGGTACCGCTGGTATTGGAGAAATTGAAAATCGATCCGGCGATTGCCACGGGCCCCTTCGTCACAGTGACCAACGATATTGTGGGCATTACCATCTACATGGCCATCAGTGGCTGGCTCATCAACGTTTTCACCAACTTCATGGGGTAGCCTATGAGCTAAATGCAATGACAAAAAAGCGGCCGAATAAGATTCGGGCCGCTTTTATTTTGGTGCTTCTTATTAGCGCTTTTGGTTGTTAAGGATACTGTCGATGTGCTGGATGCGCGAGCGCAAAGTAGTGAGACTGTCAACCGAGAGTTGTTTGGTGCGGAAGGAGGACTGTACGGGTTCTTCCTCTGGAGTATTGATGCCGCGGGCTCGCTCGTCTGTGAAGGACATGACTTCCTGCTTGTCGATGCCGATAATGACCATATTCTGGCTGTTGAGGTAGCGGTTGTAAGTCGAAATATAATCGAGCCAGTTCTTGCGCACATGGAAGCTTTCAATTTTTTGACGCACGACATTGTCGGTGAGCAGTTTGGTTAGGGTGCGCTCGTTGGGCTTCATTTGTTCGACGACGTGGTTGATGGCGGCCTCAAAATCAGTCACCCATTCGTTCCAGTTGTTTTCGTCGGCATTCATCTTGGCGAAACATCTGCCCACGTTATCGATAAACTGGAAACTGTCCATGTTTTTCCACGTCTCTATGTTGTTGCTGAAGATGCTTTCGGCCGTCTTGTCGTGTGATAGGAAATTCACATAGCCCATCACCTCATTGATGATGTCCGAGGCCTCTTTGGGGGGAATTAAGTCGAGTTTGTCTTGCGGCAGACTGAGCAGCCAGGTGCCAATTGAGTCGCATCGTGCTATATCCATTGCCATAGAGTCCACGTTGCGTGAGAAACTCTCGATATTGCTCAATACCATCAGTGCCGACATCTTGCGGTCGTCGACGCGTTCGCATCTGTCGAGCAAAGCGGCAGTACCAAAGGTTAATACAATAGAAATGGTGGTGCCCACGATGGTAAGAAAAAGTTCTCTCCAGGTGGAGCCATAAGCCCAGGCGCGGGCTGTTCGAGGCATTCTAACTCTGATTCTTGGTGGTTTCATAGTTCTGATATTTTTTATGTCATTGATTGTCTGTTGTTTTGCGCAGTTCCCAGAAAGCAACTGCGGCAGCGGCGGCAACGTTGAGCGAATCGACATTGTGTTGCATCGGGATGCGTACGACGTAGTCGGCTGCTGTAATGGCCTCACGGGAGAGGCCGTCGCCCTCGGTACCCATGATGAGCGCCAGGCGGGGTTCACGTTTCAAGACGGGGGCATCGAGGGTGATGGAATCATCGCTCAATGCCATGGCGGCAGTGCGGAATCCAAGCGCGTTGAGTGTCGGGGTTACTTCGCCCTCAATCCAAGTCCAAGGAACGAGGAAGACCGACCCCATCGATACACGCACGGCACGGCGGTTCAACGGGTCACATGAGGTGGGCGTCAATAGCACGGCATCGATGCCCAATGCGGCTGCCGAGCGGAAGATGGCACCGATGTTGGTCGTATCGGTCACGCTGTCGATGACAACGATGCGACGGGCATTGCGGCAGACCTCCTCAATGCTGGGTGGGGTGGGACGGCGCATGGCGCACAGCACACCGCGTGTCAGGGTGTAGCCCGTCAGTCTTGCCAGCAGGTCACGTTCGCCTGTATAGACAGGGATATCGCCGCAGCGCTCGATAATACTGGCGGCATCACCAGTGATGTGACGGCGCTCACACAGCAGCGACAGTGGCTCGTAACCCGCATCCAGGGCAACGTGGATGACCTTGGGGCTCTCGGCGATGAAGATGCCCTTGTCCGGCTCCAGGCGGTTGCGCAACTGCGCCTCGGTCAAGGTTCCATAGACCTCGACTCCAGGTTGCTCCAGTGTATTGATCTCTATGATTGGCATGATGTTTTGTTACTTTTTCTGTTCGATAGTCCATCGACCTGCAGGGAAGGTCTGCTGCTGGGCTGTCTGGGGAAATACTGTGGCTGTTGTCCCCACTGGGACTGTCAGGTGGAGTTTGCCGTCGGCCATTTCCACGCTGATGTCACCGTAGGGTGTAGGCTTTGAGGCTTTTACCCAAGTTACGCCATCAGTGACCTGCGGGTCGATGAAGAAATGGCGATAGCCTGGTGATGTGGCATCGGGACGGATGCCTGCTAAGGCCTGATAGAACCAGGTGCCGATACCGTTGTAGCAGTTGTGGACGCGGCTGCGCTCCGAATCCCACGATTCCCACGTGGCGGTGCCGCCGTGGTTGATCATGTACAGGTATCCCGGGTAATCCTCTTGGCGCAGGATGGTCGCCATGAGGTCACTCTGGCGCTCTCTTGTCGCCCATTCAGTGAAGATGGGCACACCGAACAGGCCTACAGCGATATGTGCGTTGTATTTGCCGTAGGAGTCAGTGATGAGTTGCTGCTGCACTTGACGGGCAATGGCACTGTCGGGAGGCACTCCAGCCAGCAGGGCATAAGCATTGTCAAGCGGTGTGCCGTTGGCATAGCAGTGACTGTCGGCATGGTAAAACTGACTGTGAATGGCCACCTTGAGGCGCTCGCGCCATGCGGCAAACTCCTGAGCGTCATCGGAATGGCCAAGCAAGCGGGCGATGTCCGCCATGTTGCCCAAGCATTCGCTGATGAAGCAATTGTTGGCGTGGAGGACCGACTCGCCTTTTACGTCAACGCCTTTAGGGGCAAGCCAGTCGCCTAAGAACCAGAAACGTATTCGGGTGTCGGGCCAGGGGTGCAGCAGGCCGTCATCGGCACTGTATTTCTTGACATAACCGAGCCAGCGTTTCATCTGCTCATAATGGCGTGAGAGCAGCCGGCTGTCACCATAGTTGAGATAGGTGCGCCAGGGGGCCTTGATGATGAATCCGCACCAGTAAGGGCCGCCACCGCCGCTGCCGGCAGGTGCGACATGTGGTATCGAGCCTTCCTCGTCCATCAGGTCACCCCAAGCGTCCAGCCAGTTCATATAGGTGGGTGCGACGTCATACATGGTCTGTAACGTCATTGTCGATGAATTGCCGTCACCGCCGTAGCCCATGCGCTCCAGGTGGGGGCAATCCACCATGTAGCCGCCAAAGGTGAGGCACTGCATCGTGTAGTGAATCAGGTCATGCACAGCGTTGAGGCGGGTGTCGGAGCAGGCGAAGGAAGATGCCTCCTCGGGGTTTAGAGCGCTGATTTGTAGCGCTTTGATTGTGCTGAAGTCGCCGCCCTTAAGCCGCACGTAACGGAAGGCGTGATGGTGGAACCTGTTGCGGAAACACTCCTGATGGTCTCTTTTGCCGTTCGCTATATAGGAGTCACACTCGCCCTCCTGGCACTCAAAGGTGCCGCCCTCGGGAATGTGGTCGCTGTATTCCATCGTCACTTCTTGTCCCGGCTGCAACGGGGCGAACTCGACTTGCAGCCACCCTGTGATGACGCGTCCAAAGTCAATGAGCCACGAGCCGTCTTCCTGACGGGTAATGCTGCGTGGCGAGAGCATGTCGATGATGCGGTTGCCCTCAAACGCTTGAGGTGTGGCACGCATGTTATCCACGGCAAATGCGCTCGCTGGGTGCCATACGGCCGTTGTGGTGGCATCCAGCCGCTCACCGCCGAAACGTAGCGGCGCCCATGTGCCGGTGTAACTGTAGCCGCTTGAGGCCGTCTCCCATGTCTCATCGGTGGCAGCGAGTATCTTCCAACGGCCGTCAACGAGTTGGCAGACTTCAGCCCTCAGCAGGGGACCGTCATATTGTGCTCCGAAGGTAGTCTTGCGGTACCAGCCCTGACCCACTGCGATGAGGATTTCGTTTTCTCCTTCATGCAGGTAGGGCGTGATGTCTTGTGTCACGATGAGGGAATGCCGGTCAAGCTGGGACACGGCAGGCTGCAGCACGTGCTCGCCCACCCGTGAGCCGTTGACGAGAAGTTCGTGGTAGCCTAATGAGTTGATGTGAACAAGCACCGTGGCGATGCCTTTGCGGGTGCGGGATACGGTGATGGTCTTGCGGAACATCGGCGTTGAGGCGAGGGTGTCGCCCTGGACGTTGCCGATAAATTGCCCCGACATCTCGCCCAAGATGCCCACGGCAAAGCGCTCAATCCCGCTCCAAGCCGAGCGATGGCCTCGTTCGTCCCAGGTGCGGACACGCCAGTAGCATAGTTGTCGCTCAGCCAGCGGGGTGCCCTGATAGGGAACCATCACCTGATTGTCGCCTTCTATCCGTCCGCTTTTCCACAGGTCGGCTCGTCCCTTGACTAAGGCGGTGCTGTCGCTGGCGACTTGAATCTCGTAGACCGTCTGGCGTTCGCCGTTGTGGGTGAGCGTGTGTTTCCAGCTGAAGTGCGGTGTTGCCGTGTCGATGCCTAAAGGTGCTGTTAACCCTTCACACTTCAGGTCTATCACCTCGGCATGCATATTCAGGGCAAAGAACAGACACAGCATCAATACCATGCGATGTCCTTTTAACATAGCAGGCATGCTGGCAGCTACCGATTTCTTTATATTGAGCGACATTGGACTGAAGCCTTGATAATGGGTGCGAATTTATGAATTAGGGGCAGTGCCGGCGCCCTGGATGGCGCGGACTTGGCGCTGGAACTCGATGGGACGCTTGATGTAGTGCAGCACGATGGTGCCGGCGCCGGTGCCCGAGACCTTGATGGTGCCGTAGTTGAAGATGCGGCCCCAGAAACTCTGTTCCACCAGGATGCTTTCGACCTTGCCGATGACAATCTCATGGGCATGGCGGTGCATCCATCCGAAACTGTGGAAAAAGCGTTTGTCGCTCACAAAGATGGTCGTTGTCAGGTTGCGGATGAAACTGCCCAGGCGCAGGTAGGCCCATTTGCTGAGTCGAGGCTGATAGATGATGGTTTCGCCTGGTGATATAATCTTGCTTATCTTCATAATGTGTCCTAAAAATTTGTGCAATAAACCGAATACAAAAGCAAATTTATTTGATTTTTGTTAAGGTGACGCCAAAATTATCTAAAAAACGTTTCTTATTGGGCAAAGTTACTGCTTATTTCCACATTATTTATTAATTTCGCACCGATTTTTTTCAATAATAGATTATTATGACAAACGACAAGAACAAGAATAAAGAGAAGAACGAAGAACAGTACGTACGTCAGACAGGCTCCCTCAAGGAGCGCCTTGGCCGTGTGAAAAAGACGCGCTGGTGTCGCTTCGGCATCGTGGCGCTGATTTATGTGCTGTGGACCATCTGGGTGGGCAACCCGTTGCTGTTGTTGGGCTTGCTGCTGCTTGCCGACATCTACCTGACGCAGTTCATCCCCTGGGGCGCGTGGAAAGGCTGGAAGAAAGGCCCGATGCGCACCCTCATGAGTTGGGTGGACGCCATCGTCTATGCCCTGGTGCTGGTTTATTTCCTGTTCCTGTTCATCGGTCAGAACTACCAGATTCCCTCGTCATCGCTCGAGAAATCGCTGCTCACGGGCGATTTCCTGTGGGTGAATAAGGTGGTGTACGGTCCCCGCGTGCCGCAGACACCGCTGCACTTCCCGTTGGCACAGAACACCTTGCCCATCCTCAACTGCAAGTCCTATATCGAGCACCCGCAGTTTGACTATCATCGCCTGAAAGGCTTGCGCAATGTGGAGCGCATGGACATCGTGGTGTTTAACTTCCCCGCTGGCGATACCGTGGCATTGAAGTGCCCCAATCCCGATTATTACACCTTGTGCCAGGAACGTGG
>CACZAC010000006.1 GCA_902779125.1 uncultured Bacteroidales bacterium
TTATATTGGCGAACAGGGTGACACGCTGGCCTATGTGGTCGAGGGCATCGGCTTTGACAGCTATGACATGGGTGACCTGCTGACGCCGTTCACGCGCAAGCCAGACCCGAATGCCGACTATCAGGAGTGGTGCGGACTGAGCCATGTGGTGAAGGACGGCAAAATCATCTACAAAGGCATGCGCTACCGTCATGGTGCCTTCGATGGCATCGACGAGGTGGTGGCCGACAAGTCTCAGCGCCGTCCGCAGGACGACTACTACTACAACCTGATGGGCCAGCCCGTGGGCAAGGACGTCCCCACCGCCCCCGGCATCTACATCCACAACGGCAAGAAAATCATCGTCAACCATTAAAAACATTCATGTTATGAAAAAGACATTACTATTTTCATTATTAGCCCTGCTGGGGATGACCCAGGCGGTGGCCCAGGAATACGAGTATGTGCCTTTGGTCCGTGAAGGCGTCAAGTGGGTATATCAAGCAAACGGTTTACAGTCATCCCAATATACTGTGGAGTTCTTTGGAGATTCTGTAATCGACGGAAAGACATACAAAGCACTTCATAAATACCAAGGAGAATCCATCAACAAGGACAATGACACCATAGTTGCCTTTATGCGAGAGGAGAACAAGGTTGTTTACAGTATTGTTCCCGATGGAAAGACGATACCTGAGTGTCCTGTAGGCAATTGGAGAGACACCGAGCTTTCTGCCCAAATAGTGGCAGGTGAGGAGTATGTGCTGTTTGATTTCAATGATCCAATTACCTTTTTGAGCAAGTACAATAATGAAGTTCTAGCAGACTATGGTGACATTGTGTTCCCAATAATAAGCGACAAAGTTACAGTTGGGAACCATTTGGCAAATCGCTACATATTCCGCACAAATGGTGAGGACTATTGCCTAGTAGAGGGCGTAGGTTATGATGGCATTTATTATTCTTACCCGTTTGCTGCTTGTTACGGTGGTAACGGTTCATACAGTTTCCTGTTTAAGTATATGCTGGAGAACGATTCAGTCATCTACCGCGGTGAAGGAGAATCCATAGGGCAAGATATCTTTGTTCCCTTGAGCCAAACAGACCTTCAATGGGTTTATGAGCGCGTCTGTGTTGAGAATGGAGACACCGTTCGCAGTTATTACATATATGCACTTAGCGAGCGCCCGTCAACTGAAGGTTATGAGTATGACCACTACTATGACTGCTATCGTTATGCCGGCACTCGAATTGACAGGAGAGATGATGGTGAGAGAATGGCTATTATTCATAATTCCGAAACATCCCGTAACATTATCTCAATAGATAACAAACCGTTACAGAGAATGGTAGAGGAATATCGCAATATGATAGATTTCTATGACAATGGATATGAACAATGCTTGTACATGTGTTGTCTCAGTGGATCAGACATTGACGTTACCTATTCACCAAATTACTATATCCGCTTTCAGAACAGTAATGAACTGAATCGACAGAACCTCATTGAAGTTGAGCCGCTTGCTATCGATGGCATATCAGAGGAGTGCAAACGATTTGCCTACATCGGTGAGGATGGCGAGGTGCTGGCCTATGTGGTTGAGGGCATCGGTTTTGACAGTTATGACATGGGTGACCTGCTGACGCCGTTCACGCGCAAGCCAGACCCGAATGCCTACTATCAGGAGTGGTGCGGTCTGAGCCATGTGGTGAAGGACGGCAAAATCATCTACAAGGGCATGCGCTGGCGCGAGGGCGTGATGACAGGCATCGACGAGGTGGTGGCCGACAAGTCGCCGCGCCGTCCGCAGGATGACAACTACTACAACCTGATGGGCCAGCCCGTGGGCAAGGACGTCCCCACCGCCCCCGGCATCTACATCCACAACGGCAAGAAAATCATCGTCAGATAGCGTGATGCTCGCCTTGCTCGCAGTTTAGTGGCATCCGCTTTGTATTTGTTGTGCTTATTGTTTTCTATACTTCGCGTCTTAGCGTGAGGCTTCAATAGCGCGGAGGTCGTTTGTGGAACTGAAAAACTGACAACCTTTTTGACAGGCACGGTATTTGCTTCGGTTATGGGTGTATGTTTATCTATACTTATACCGAAGCAGAAGGGACCGAGTCGCAGCGAGTGGCTGGCATCATCGACCACACGATGAAGCCTGCCTTTGGCGACAGGCCGGGTGTCAACGGCCACGAAATGACGGGGCCACGACTGAGCGCAAGGATGCTCATGGAATATGAAGCGGCACAGCGCGAACTCGTTAACGGCATCGTCACCGAGGACATGGTCGAACTGGTGGACATGGGCAATTATGTCGTGGGCATGAACGTAAAATCGCCCTGCGGACTGACATTATGTCATGCCGTGCAAGGTTCTACCGTGAGGGCGCGCATCGACATCGACGACATGCACTACCACCAGCAGTGGAGCGGCGCCCCCAACGAGGTCATCAACCGTAACCACATCGTCGAAGCCACCCGCGTGTTCCTTGACCACGCCGAGGAGTGGCGAGATCAGCTTGCCGCCGCCTTCAAGGCCGACAGCAAGGGCGTGAAGATGCGCAACATGGCGATGAACAATATGGATGCCTACCTGAAGCGCTATTTTGACGGCACGGGCATCACCTACCATTTTGACAAGCGTCACGCCGACGGGCACAAGGCACGCCTGCTCATCCACTTGAACCGCTACAAAACCCTAGACCTGCCCATTCCCCACGACGATTTCATCAACCATCTGGACCTGGTCAAGCCCCACATGGTGGAGTTTGCCTATATGGCACGCGACGGCCGTTTCACCGTGCGCGGCGAGGTGCGAGACGACTGGCAACAGGCGCCGCAACCCGTCCAGCAGAAGGATGAGGCTCCGTCACCCCAGCCCAGCGGCATCAAGGGGTGGCTGCACCGTCTGCTCGACGGCACGGGCAGCAAGACGGTCGAGGAAGCCCCAAAAACCGCCCTGCAGCAACAGGTGGACGACTACTTCCAGGGCAAGCCGCACCATTACCACCTCACCGAGGACGAGGAGACTGGGCGTCGCGAACTGCACATCCGCTTGAACGGCGGCAAGGCGATGATTATCGACCTGAACCAGTGCGGCGACCTCACCGACCGCCTTAACCACGACCTGGCCTACATCTCCCGACTGGTGGAACTGGCCAAACTGTTCCCCTACCGCCTCACCGGCCCCCGCAAGAAGGTAGAATGGATAACCGCATCAAGGGAATAGACATCAAGCTCCACCCAGGCTGGCGGATGCTCTTTAAACTGTAAACTCTAAACTAAAAACTAAATAATGGCTATCACCATCAACACCGGCGACCTCAAGACGATTCTCGAGACCACGCCATCGACACAAAACATCCTGCTCGTGGGAAAACACGGCATCGGAAAGAGTGAAATCATCACCCGTCACTTCGAGGACCAGGGCATTCCCGTCATCGCCCTGTTCCTGGGACAGATGAGCGACCCGGGCGACCTTATCGGCCTGCCCAACAAGGACGAGAAAACCGGCAAGACCGAGTTCATGCCGCCCTACTGGTTCCCCATGGACGACAAGCCCGTGGTGCTCTTCCTGGACGAAATGAACCGTGCCCGCCCCGAAATCCTGCAATCGGTCATGGACCTGTCGCTCAACCGCAAACTGGCAGGACGCTCACTGCCCCCCGGCAGTCGTGTCATCGCTGCTGTCAACGACGGCGAGGAGTACCAGTTGACCGACCTCGACCCGGCACTGGTGTCACGCTTCAACGTCTATTTCTTCAGCCCCACGGTGGGCGAATGGCTCTTCTGGGCCAAGCAGCACGACGTGGACCCGCGTGTCATCAACTTCATCGAGGAGCACCCCGACGAACTCGAGAAGAACGTGGACATCAACAAGGGCACCTTTGACAAGACGCCCGACCGCCGTGCCTGGGTGCGTGTCTCAGGACTGCTCAAGTCATGCGGCCACATCACCGACATGAACCGCCTTGCCAAGATGATTACCGGCGTCATCGGTGCCCGCTCAGCATCGATGTTCATGCAGTCGCTCAACCAGTCGCGCATGCTCACCGCCCGCGACGTGCTCAACGACTTCGCCGCCTGTCAGAACGACCTCGCCACCTACACCATGCCGCAGATTGCCATCATCAACGAGGGCATCTACCAGGTGCTGGAACTGGGCGTGAAAAAGGACGAGAGCGAGGCTGTCGGCCGCAACCTGGTGCGCTACATCCACTGGATGCTGAGCAACGGCCGTCAAGAGGCCATCGCCCACTTTGCATCCTTCTTTGAGAACGCGACCTATCCTAACGCCAACGCCTATATCATGATGGACTGCCGCGACGCGTTGCAGTTGATTAACCAGATGATTGCCAACTTATGACCGTCGGCGAGCGCATAAAGACCCTCTCACAGGACTGGTTCCTCACCGAACCGCTCCTGTTTGCCGTGCTGTGTACCCACGCCATCAAGCGTAACGACAACATGGGATGCGACATGCGCTGCGGTAAGGGAATTATCGAGTACAACCCCGAAAGGCTGGAACACTTCGATGACAACCAGCTGGCACTCAGACTCAAAGCCGAGGTGGTGCGCATCATCCTCAAGCACCCCTACCAGCGCCAGCCCTATAACCCGCGTCGCGATGTGATGCGCCTGTCGAGCGACCTCACCCTGTGTGACAACCTGGAGGGCATGGACACCATCGGGCTGGAACCGCCACGCATCTTTGACATCCCGCGCGACCAGGCCTTTGAGCAATACTATTCGCTCATGGCGGGCGAAATCGTACAAATCGAGCAGAATGCCGATGAAGACGGTGTTCCCATCGATATGGACCTGCCTCTCAAAGGCAACGGCGAAGGCAGCAACCTGACTGATGACCTGCTCGAGGCCGATGCCGGTGCCTCGTTATGGGAGGAAGACGAACTCATGAGCGAGAAGGTCAACCACGAGATTGAGACCGCCCAGCGTTGCAACCAGTGGGGCTCACTCGGCGGTGACCTCAGGGCACTCATCGAGAGCACGCTGGTGAGCAAACAGAACTTCCGCGCTATCCTCAGCCAGTTCCGTGCTTCCATCCTGAGCACCAAGCGCCACCTGACGCGCATGCGCCCCAACCGCCGCTACGGCTTTGACGCAATGGGCAGCCAGTATGCCTACAGCACACGCCTGCTTGTCGCCGTTGACGTCAGCGGCAGCGTCCCTGACGAGGACATCAAGAAATTCCTTGCCGTCATCAACCGTTTCTTCAAGCAGGGTATCGAGAGCATCGAGGTCATCGAGTTTGACAGCAAAATCACGACCGAGAAGCCCATCGCCCTCAAGCAGGCGACCGGCTCTATCCGTGTCACAGGACGTGGCGGTACCGACTTCCAGCCCGCCATCGACTTCTACTACGAGCACGAGGAGTATGACGGACTCGTCTTCCTCACCGACGGCTATGCAGTTGTCCC
Organism: uncultured Bacteroidales bacterium; assembly: GCA_902779125.1. Classification (GTDB taxonomy): domain Bacteria; phylum Bacteroidota; class Bacteroidia; order Bacteroidales; family Muribaculaceae; genus Sodaliphilus. Next base: position 5,424 of record CACZAC010000006.1, read on the forward strand.
CAAACTGCCCGACGACAAGCGCCACAAGCCGCTCGCCTGGATATTGACCACCAACGGCGGCAACGAGGACAACCTGAAACCCCTTGGGGCAGTCGTCCGCATCACCGGCCTGTAAGCATCCAGTCCCTTCCGGTTTCCTTCCAGTTTCTCTGTCACAAACAAAAAACTGACAACTGAAAACTGACAACTGAAAACTTTTTTGTATCTTTGCAGGTTAAAACGCTATAGATATGAAAAAAGACGACGACGAACTGGAAGGCATGGAGCCTCAGGAACCTGCCGAGGACAACTCCACGGACAACGGCAACGCTAGCGGCACTCCCGCCCCCGAGGGCGGTGACGGCAACGATGGCGATGGCGATGAACCGCAGGCCCATTCTACCTACCAGGTGCCCAAAGATAAGAAACTGCAACTGAGCGGCATGTACGAGAACTGGTTTCTCGACTATGCCTCCTATGTGATACTCGAGCGCGCCGTTCCCCACATCGAGGACGGCTTCAAACCCGTGCAGCGCCGCATCATGCATGCCATGAAGGAGGCTGATGACGGCCACTTCAACAAGGTCGCCAACATCGTGGGTCTGACGATGCAGTATCATCCCCATGGTGACGCCTCAATCTACAGTGCGCTTGTCCAACTAGGTCAGAAAGAGCTACTTATCGACACCCAAGGTAACTGGGGTAACATCCTCACCGGCGACGGTGCGGCTGCCGGACGTTATATCGAGGCACGCCTGAGCGAATTTGCCCTTGATGCGGTTTATAACCCCAAAGTGACCGACTGGGGCATGTCCTATGACGGACGTAAGCGTGAGCCGCTCACCCTGCCCGCCAAGTTCCCGTTGCTGCTCACACAGGGTGCCGAGGGTATCGCCGTCGGCTTGTCGTGCAAAATCCTGCCCCACAACTTCAACGAAGTCATTGACGCCGCCATCAGCTACCTGCGTGGCGAGGAGTTCCACCTCTATCCCGACTTCCAGACGGGAGGCTACATCGACGTGAGCCACTACAATGACGGCGAACGCGGCGGCAACGTGCGCGTGCGTGCCAAAATCGAGAAACTTGACAACAAGACGCTGCTGGTCAAGGACGTGCCCTACGGCAAGACCACGGGCAACGTCATCGAGTCCATCCTCAAGGCCGGTGAGCGTGGCAAGATAAAAATCCGCAAGGTTGAGGACAACACCAGTGCAACCGCCGAGATTATCGTCTCGCTGCAGGCCGGCACGAGCAGCGACATCGCCATTGATGCCCTGTATGCCTTCACCGACTGCGAAATCTCCATCTGGCCCAACTGCTGCGTCATCATGGACCAGAAACCGCAGTTCCTCACTGTGAGCGACGTGTTGCGCTACAGCGTGGACCGCACACGCGACATCCTGCGCCAGGAACTTGAAATCCAGCGTGGCGAGACGATGGAAACCCTGCACAATGTGTCATTGGAAAAGATTTTCATCGAGGAGCGCATCTACAAGGACAAGGAATTTGAGAACGCCAAGGATCAGGAGCGCGCCCTCAAACACATCGACAAGCGACTGACGCCCTTCAAGCCCCAATTCTACCGCGAGATTACCCAAGACGACCTGCTGCGCCTGCTTGAGATACCGATGAAACGCATCATCAAGTACAACAGCGACAAGGCCGAGGAAAACATCGCGCGTCTCAACGAGCGCATCGAGGACATCGACAACAAACTCGCCCACTTGACCGACTACACCATCGAGTGGTTCAAGGGTCTGAAGACCAAATACGGCGCCAAGTACCCGCGTCGCACCATCATCCGCGAGTTTGACACCATCGTCGCCAGCAAGGTTGCCGAGGCCAACCAGAAGCTCTACATCAACCGTGCAGACGGCTTCATCGGCACCGGCCTGAAGAAGGACGAATTTGTGTGCAACTGCTCGGACATCGACGATATCATCATCTTCTACAAGGACGGTAAATTCAAAGTCGTCAAGGTGGCTGAGAAACTGTATGTGGGCAAGAACATCCTCTACCTGAACGTGTTCAAGAAAGGTGACGACCGCACCATCTACAACGTGCTGTATCTTGACGGCCGAGGCGGTACCACCTTCATGAAGCGCTTTGCCGTCACGGGCATCACCCGCGACAAGGAATATGACATCACCCAGGGCAAGCCTGGCAGCAAGATTACCTGGTTCACTGCCAATCCCAATGGCGAGGCCGAGGTGCTGCGCATCACCCTCAAACCCAAGTTCAGGCTCAAGATTCTGCAATTTGACGTGGACCTTGCCGAACTCGCCATCAAAGGCAAGCAGGCACGCGGTAACATCGTCACCAAGAACGAGGTACACCGCATCACCCTCAAAGAAGCCGGACAATCGACGCTGGGCGACCGCGAGGTGTGGTTTGACCCCGACATCCTGCGCATCAACTACGAGGGCCACGGCCGCTCACTGGGCCTGTTCGGCGGCGAAGACCGCATCCTCGTCATTATGGGCAATGGTGACTTCTATACCACCAGTGCCGAGGCAACCAACCACTACGATGAGGGCATCCTGCGCATTGAGAAGTTCGTATCCGACAAGGTGTGGACTGCCGTGCTTGATGATGCCGACCAAGGTCACCCCTACGTCAAGCGCTTCACCCTCGAGGACAACACCAAGAAGCAGAGCATTATCGGCACCAATCCCGACTCACGCCTGCTGTTGCTGAGCGACGAGCCATGCCCGCGCTTTGAGGTGAAGATGGGCGGTGGCGATGCCTTCCGCGAGCCGTTTGTGATTGATGCCGAGGAGTTTATCGGTGTCAAGACCTTCAAGGCCAAGGGCAAACGCGTCACCAACTGGGAGGTGGCTTCCATCACCGAAATCGAGCCTCGAGAGCCGGCACCCGTCGAGGAGGCTGCTACTGTCGTGGCACCGATTGATGACACCGGCAGCGACGAGGCCACAGGCGACATCAGTCAGGAAGACGTGTTCAACGAGCTGACGGGCCAGCAACGCCTTCCCTTCGATGAGTAGAAAACTACAAAGATAAAGGGAAGACAATAAATACAATAATGACAATGCTATCCAAATTCATAACCTGCGGAGCTAATGCGAATTACGCTAATTTCACGAATTGTTTGTTTTCAAAATTCATGGAATTTGTCAAATTCGAGAAATTCGCATTGAAAAAACGGTGCGGATGCCATAGTACTTATTGTACTTATTGTCTTCCTTTTATTTTACTGCTGTGCTGCAGCTTGAGCGTTGCGGCCGAACCCGCTGACATACCCGGATCGGCGGTGCTGCCCAATCAGTCGATATTCATGCTCGACGCGGGCTATGCCTCGGTCCATGACAGCTACCTCACGCCCATTACCTACGACGGCATCGACCTGGGCCTCTCCATCGAGGCCACGCGCTGGGTCAACCGCTATAGGTGGCTGTGGCAACTGGGCGTGGGCGCCGGCTACAACTATGTGGAGAACAACGCCCAGAACAACGAGTTGCACAAGGTCATGGGCGACATCTCGTTCAACATGCAGCACGCCTGGCTGGGCTTGATACACCCGCGGCTGGGCTTCTCGGCCGGACCCATGACGCAGTTGCGCGCGGGCATCGTCTATGATGCCGTCAACAGCAACAACCCTGTCACCGTCAGGGCCCACTGGAATCTGGGCGCAACGGGTATGGCCTGGTTCAACCCCCTTCTGGGGCGCCTGCCCATCACCCTGCGCTATCAGTTGCAACTGCCTGTCGCCGGCGTGTTCTTCGCACCCGAGTACGACGAGAGCTACTACGAGATCTACCTGGGCAACCACAAGAACCTCGCCCACCTGGGCTGGTGGGGCAACCGCTTCGACATGACCAACTACCTGGGAGCCGACCTGCGCTTGGGCAAGACCGTCCTGCGCATCGGCTATCGCAACCGCCTCGAGCACTGGACCGTCAACAACCTCCATGTCCACGACGTCACCCACTCCATCGTCCTCGGCATCTCCCTCTAAACTCGCTTGCGCTCGCAGGTTAGAGATTAAAGGTTAAAGCTTAAAGAACGAAAATAATAAATACAATAATAACAATGCTATCCAGATTCAATCAAACAACAAGGACAACCATCAACAACAAGAACAACCGAGTATTTTTTAAGAATGTTGTTCCGGTTGTTCAATGTTGTTTATGTTGTTTGATCTTGTGCTGCCTGTGCTGGGGTTGTGCCGAGAAGGATGAGTTTGAGCGGGACCAGGTGGGCAACTTCGAGGCACTGTGGACCATCATGGACGAGCACTACAGCTTCTTTGACTACAAGCAGGTGGACTGGAACGAGGTGCACAGCCGTTACCGCGCCCTGGTGTCCAACGACATGACCGACAGAGAGTTGTTTGACGTGTGCGGCGATATGCTCAAGGAGCTGCGCGACGGCCACACTAACCTCATCGCCAGTCACGACGTGTCGCGCTACTGGGTGTGGGAACAATGGCCCGTCAACTACAACGAGCGCCTTATTGACCAGCATTACCTTAACTTCGACTACAAGAGGGCGTCGGGCATCAAGTACCAGATTCTGCCCGACAACTTCGGCTATATGTACTATGGTTCCTTCTCGTCGGTCATCGGCGAGGGCAACCTTGACCTCATTCTGAGTTACCTCTCCACCGCCGACGGCCTCATCATCGACGTGCGCGACAACGGCGGCGGCTACCTGACCAACGTCGAGACCCTCGTCTCGCGCTTCATCGGCGAGAAAACCCTCGCGGGCTACATCTGCCACAAGACGGGCAAGGGGCACAACGACCTTTCGGAGCCCTATGCCTACTATTTCGAGCCCACCAAGAATCACATCCACTACCTCAAACCTGTCGTAGTGCTGGCTAGCCGCGGCTCCTTCAGCGCGACCAACAACTTCGTGTCGATTATGAAGTCCTTAGACCAGGTCACCGTTGTGGGTGACACCACCGGCGGCGGTTGCGGCCTCCCCTTCACCAGTGAGTTGCCCAACGGCTGGCGTGTGCGTTTCTCATCGTGCCCCATCATGGATGCCCAGGGCAGGCTCACCGAGTTTGGCGTAGCGCCCGACGTGCGCGTTGACATGGACGAGGATGACCACACCCATGACGCCATCCTCGACACCGCCATCGACATCCTGGCTCGTGCCACGGCAGCGCCACGGCTTCCACAACGCAGCAATGCCAAATTACAACAACAATACGACAATTAACAACTAGAAAACTCATAAATAACAATTAAAAACTCATAACAACGATGAAAAAAATCATGCTTTTCGCCCTGATGGCTGTGATAGCAGTCATGGGAATGCGCGCTGAAGAGGGAGACCTCTCGGTGGCAACTGAATTAGCCTTCGGCTCCAAGTGCAGCCAACCCGGTATCGGTCTCCAGATTCAGATTGAGCCCGCCGGCAACTGGCGCATTGCACCCGAGCTGATTCTCTATTTCAAGAACAAGAACAGGACATCCTATGACTTCAACCTCAACGCCCACTACCTGTTCCACACCAACGAGCATTTCGCCATCTATCCGCTGGCAGGTATCTCCTATGTCAACATCAAGACCGAGTACAAGGAAGAGGACGGGACTAAGATCAGTCACAAGTACGACCGTTTTGGAGGCAATGTCGGTGGCGGCATCCAGTACAAGTTCAAGGATTACCTCTACTTCTTCGGCGAGGAGCGTTTCCAGTTCATGAAAAACAACTGCCAGGCTGTGACAATGCTGGGTGCCAGATTCGCCTTCTGACCGATAAACATGACAAAATGTTAACACCACAAGATTTTTTAACAACAAATCATAAAACAACAAAATGATGAAAAAATCCATACTTTTTGCCCTCGTGGCTATCATGGCTGTCCTGGGCGCTCGCGCTGAGAAAGGTGACCTCTCGATTGCGGCACAGTTCGACTACGCTTCCAAGAACTCCATGGCAGGTTTCGGTGCACAGCTCCAATATGAGCCCATCAAAAACCTGCGCTTTGCTCCCGAGTTCATCTACTATCTCAAGAACGACGGTCTCTCGGCCTACAACTTCAATTTCAATGTCCACTACATTATCCCCACGGGCAACACCTTCGCCCTGTACCCGATGGCAGGCTTCAGTTACGCCAAATTCAAGTATGACGACTCGTTGATTGGCAGCAGCTTCAACCGCTGCGGTGCCAACATCGGTTTCGGAGCCCAGTACCGTATCCAAGAGAGCCTGTACTTCTTTATCGAGCAGCGCTTCCAGATTATCAAGGACCGCAACCAGTCTGTTTCTGTCCTGGGAGTCAAATACGCTTTCCATCTCTAAGACTGGCGGTCAATTACTCTCCCGCTCTATCGACACACTTTACCCGGTGCTGATTCCTATCAGTATCGGGTAAATATGTTATCAAGAATAGCAGATATTTTGCGAATATCGAATAATAAACAACAATTTATTTTGTAATAATAAAAAAACACTTTAATTTTGCAGGTTATAATTAAATCATATAAGCCTAGTAGAAGCTTTTTCTGAACGCTTGCTTGAGTGTTAAATCATAACCGCTCACTCTACATGCTATTCATGACGGATAAGTGATGATATACTTTCAGACAGCAAATGCGCAATATGGCTTTTCTAGTCAATAATTTAGGAACTAAGAATAAATATAATATTAATAACCAAATCTTTAACAAATGAAAAAGAAACTAACACTTTTATTGTTCGGCCTGCTCCTGGCAGTAGGCTGGACGAACGCGTTTGCACAACAGCAAGCGACAGTATCTCCCGCTGAGCGCCTCTCGCTCACGGTTGTCGACAACCAGAGTGTATATGATGTAGCTGCACAGACCAACACCTACACCAACACGTTGCAACTCACGCAACCCAGCGGCAACAAGATTACCGCCGGTATGCTGAACAACGGCAACAACATTATCACCATTGCCCGCCAGGGTATTAAGGACGGAGCCAACGAGGGGAACCCCGAGGAGTTCGCACGCGTTAACGTGATGCGTACGCCACAGACCTATCCGCAAAACCCCATTGGTTCTCTGAGTTTTACGAGCGTATCATCATCTGGATCTCTTGATGCAAGTCTTCCTGCGAACTGGACTTCATCAGGGCTATATGGTAATCGCAATGGATATGCTTATATACAAAGTGGATCAAGTAACCATCTGAGTTTCACTATTCCCGCTGGGTTGAACATTCACAATGGCAAAATTCTTGTGAGAATCTATACGACTCAACAAGGTTATTTTAGTGTTGGTGGCTGGATTAACCAGGCATCAGCTAACACCTGGAATGATTTTGGTGTGACCGGTGTCAATGTAGGTGATGTCATCACGATTCAAGGTATGACACAAGATTATTATGGTAACTGGAGCACTGCACAGTCACCCCGCATAACGCAAATTGAAGTTGACTTTTTGGAGCCAATGGTTCCCGTATATGACGTGACCACTACGCTCAGCACAAAAGGCAATAACGGTTGGAGTAATGAGGCGGCATTTGGTACGACTTCTGCCCTTTCTCCCAATGACCTGATCTCACTGGATGGCATGAGCAACTTGATTGACAACTTCTCGGTTTCGACAGAACTCAATGCTCATCCCGATTCCTACTCCTATACGGCAACAGTCGATGCCAACATATTATTTCCGAGTAGCGGTTCTTCTGTAAGTGATTTCTATGCTAGTGCAGACTACCAGAATGGTGACGGCACCATTGAAGGCATCGTAGTAACGGGCCCCAACAACTGGTCTTATGAATTTGTAGGCCTCGTGGATGAGGGCACATATTGTCTCTGGTTTAACAATGACGGCAATGTGCTTTATACCATGCCAAACGATTTTGCTGGAAACAGTGTTAATGTTACCATCATTGCTGATACTGGAACGTATGGCAATGGATCTATGATGGTTAACGGTGTAAGCCATACTTTCGTCGCTGGAGAAACCTACACTTGGACAGTTCCGGTATGTGCCAACGGCACCATTCTGTTCGCATGCATACCTACTGATCCATATTCTGTTGACGTGTCAAAGATCATCATCTCAAGCGGCAATGGCTCTGCATCGGGCGCTCCTCGCCATGTCAGCAATAATCAAGGCAAGAACATGGCAAAGGGTGTCAAGAACAGTGTTAATAATCACAAGTTCAGTGTGATGAATGGCAAAGGGCTTTATTAACGACTAAAACACATCAATGATATGAAAACGATAATTAATAAATTACGCTATACACTGCTGCTTGGTTTCTTCGCCCTAGCAGCACTTGGAAATAGCCTCAATGCTCAAACGGTGCCGCCCTACTCCAATGGTTTTAATTCAACAACTGAGTGGAACTGGTGGACGGTTATTAATAACAATGGTGGCAATACTTGGGCTCACAATAGTAGTCAAGAAGCGCGTTATACTTATGATAGCAACCAAGCTGCAGATGACTGGCTCGTGACTTCGGCTATTAGGCTAGAAGCTGGAAAGACTTACAAGTTCTCCATTAAAACGAGAGCAGATGGATATACTGAACGAATAGAGGTCAAGTTGGCATCATCTAACACAGCAACTGCTCTTAGCAATGGAACGAGTGTCATTGCAGCTCAAAATGTAACTAATGAAAATTACTACACTCTCAGTAACGACCAAGTGTCTGTAAGTACAACAGGCAACTATTACTTTGGCATTCATTGTATCTCAATTGCCGACCAATGGCATTTATATGTCGATGACCTTGATATCGATGTTCAGGCAACTGATCCTACCATCCAGACTTCATCGAATACAGTCAACTTGAGTAGTATTCCTGGTGGAACCGCAACTCAGACTGTGACTGTCACTGGTTTGAACCTGATAGGCAATATCACTGCTACGTTGAACGATGCCAATGGTGTGTTTAGCGTGACCCCTGCTACCTTGGGCACTAGTGGTGGTAACTTGACAGTGACCTACTCGCCCAGTGCTGTTGGTACCCACACTGCGACTGTTACTCTAACCAGCTCTGGAGCCGATCCTGTAACCATTACCCTAAATGGTGCTTGCACGAACGACTTGACCATATGTGACGGTACAGAAGTCAATACTTACCTGCCCATTTATAGTTATTATTACGATAATTACCAGAAAAACCAGATGATCTATCCCGAGGGCATGGTAAGCTCCCTTTCAGGTAGGGTAATCACTTCAATGACATTCTATGCCAACGGTAATTTCAATTTCAATGGTGGGCAGTTGACTGTAAGGCTTGGTACGACTAATCAAACCAACTATACTGGGACAGTGCGCCTTCAGCCTGCTGACATGGACATCGTGAAATCAGGATTTGACGTACCGTCAGGTGGTGACACGTGGACTATTGTATTTGACACTCCATTTGAATATAACGGTGGAAACCTTGTTGTTGACTTTGAGGAAACCAATCATGGTAGTGGCACGGGACACTATAGTTCACGAACCTTTGGTTTCTATGGCATAACCCAAACTGGCGGTGGTTTCTATAGCAATGGAAGCACATACAACGCTGACTTCAGTACTGTTTACTCAGGCGGTGTTCAGAACTTCCTGCCGAAGGTGACCTTTACCTCTGAGGTGAATACTCCCATCACTAATGGTACTGTAACGCCTAATCCGGTTGATTTTGGAAATGTGTTAGTTGGCTCGACTGCAACTCAGACTGTTACCGTGCGTAACACGGGTAACCAGCCTTTCACTCCAACAATTAATGCAACCAACCTGCCTCAGGGCATTACTGTCAGTCCCACTACCAGCGGACAACTGGCTCCTGGCAGCACGCTTAATCTTACCGTAACCTTCACGCCAACAGCCGAGACCTCTTACAGCGGTTCGTTCACCGTGACCATTCCTATTCCCGATGGAGAGGATTTGGTATTCACTGTAGATGTGACTGGTTCAGCTTACGTGATCAGCAGCAAGCTGACCAGTAACATGGTTGAGATTCCTGTTTACAAGAGCGATGTCAATCCCAATGCTCCTAATGGTTATCCCTACATCTTCAGCCAGAATGATGTTGAAAACGATATTGACATGAGCTTGAGCTATGACGACGTCAGTGATGGCGTGAGCATCCTGGTGAAGAGTGACGAGCAGATTACCGGCTACGACCTCAAGCACAAGCCTGCCAACGGCAACACTTGGAGCAGTGTCGGCACGGCAGCCCACCAGGGCAATTCCTACGTAGCAGGCGAAACCACCATGAGCTTCGGTCAAGACGAGACCGAAATGTGGTTCCCCATGGACGACCAGCAGGAAGAGGCCTATGACTACGTTCCCGTGACCGTTGCCAACAGTATTGTCGCTGGAGGTACCCAGGGTAACACCTACGGCGCCCCCATCCGCACCAAGAATGTTGACAATATCACCCTCGAGGTACTCGTTGGCGGTTCCAAGAGTGACCAGCGTCCAGCCGGCCGTTGGAACCAGAATGGTGTAGAATACTGTGTTTACACGCCTGTCATCACAATCAATTCCGAGGATTTGAGCGGTGAGACCCACATTCCCTACATGTTACGCGCATGGCTGTTGAGCGATGACGTCATCTATGACTTCGAGCGCAACACCACTACTGGTAAAATCGAAGGCACCACCCCGATTGAACTGCCGTACTGTTTAGGTACCTTCGAGGTTGACCAATCCGCAATCGGCAAGACGTCATTCACCATCGGACGCGACTGGATTGAGCCCAATGGAGACATCCCCAATGACTGGGATACCAAGCTGCAGAATGCCTTTGGTGCTCCATGCGAGGATGCTGACGTGAGGATTGTCGTTCGCGCCTACTACACCCGTGCCACACGCGACGGCGGTGGCTATGGCTTTGGTGAAGGCAATGGTGATGGTGATGGCATCTCTACCTGGGTCATGGAACTGAATCCTGACCGTCAGGTGGTTGGTGTGACCTACGTCAACCCGATGGGTATGACCAGCGACCGTCCCTTCGACGGCATGAACATCATCGTGACCCGTTACAGCGACGGCAGCAGCCGCACCAGCAAGGTGATGTATTAAAAAGTCAAGTGTTAGGGGCCGACATTAAAGTGCCTCAAGCCACTAACGACTGAAGACATAATAATTTTTCATAACCACAGATTTTGGCCAGAGGCTCGCTGCTAGAAGCGCGCCTCTGGTTTTAATATATTGTAAGTGACAAAGAGGCCTTGATTCATGTCCAAAAAGATTTATAGTCAAAGTATTGCACAGTTAAGTAAAAGTTCCTACCTTTGCCCCCATGAAACGGACCTCGCTCACTTAAAGCGCTCAAAATGAACATTTTTTGTTTATTCACATATTTCATTAACTTCTAAATTCATTCACGTTTTTTATGAAGAAATTATTTTCTCTCCTCACGATTGCCCTGCTGACCATGTCGGCTTGGGCCGCTAGCTCTGTAACTATTGACTTCAGCACTCAGGGCTACACCAACGCACAGGATTTTGATGGTCAGACCATCACTATCAATGGTGTATCGATGACCTTCAACGCTAATGGTGGCACTACCCCCAAGTATTACACCAGTGGTACAAGTATGCGTCTGTACGCCAACAACACAATGACTGTTGCTGCCGAGAACAACATCACCTCGATTGAGTTCACCTTCTCACAGGGTGGTTGGGCTAATAACAGTGCTAACAGCGGCACCTATGCAGACGGTGTTTGGGGTGGCGAAGCCACAAACATCATCTTCACCAACAATACCGGTTCTCAGGTGCGCATCCAGAAGATGGTTGTTACCTTCGACGGTGAGACCCCTGGTCCTGGTCCTGATCCCGATCCCGAGAGCAACGTATTTGCTCCTGTAACCAACGTGAATGACCTTGCCGCTGGCGACAAGATTATCCTCGTGGGCTTCAAGGATGACGCTGCTTTCGCTATGGGCGATAGCCGTGGCAACAACTTTGGCGGTGTTGATGTAACCATTACCGATGGCAAGATTGTCACCGATCTCGCTAACGTCATCACCCTTGAGGCTGCTGACGCAAACTGGAACCTCAAGACTGCTCAAGGCTACCTCTATGCAGCCAGCAGCACTAGCAACCAGATGAAGCTCGAAACCCCCGTTGACACTCTTGGCAACGCTAACGCTGCTATCACCATCGATGGCGACAGCGCTATCATCGTGTTCCAGGGCACCAACGAGCGCAACGTCGTTCGTTTCAACAGCACAAACAACCCCGTGCTGTTCTCTTGCTATGGTGCTACCAACAACCAGAAGCCTGTTTATATCTACAAGGCTACCGGTGAGATTATTGATATCACCGAGGTTGCTAAGCCCGTATTCGATCCTAGTGGCAGAGCATTCGTTGGCAGCCAGGAAGTTGCCATCACCTGCGCTACCGAGGGTGCTACCATTTACTACGCACTCAACGATGGCGAGTATGAGGTTTACGAAGCTCCTTTCACCGTGACCGAGACAACTACCGTTAAGGCTTATGCTGAACTCAACGGCACTCAGAGCGAAGTGGCTACTGCTACCTACACCAAGCGCGTTGAGGTAGCTACCCTGGCCGAGGCTAACAACCTGGAGAACAAGAAGGACTTTGTATTCTACGGCAACGTAGTTGTTGTTTACCAGAATGGTAGCAACCTGTGGGTTAAGGATGATAGTGGCTATGGCCTGATCTACGGCAGCCAGGTTCCCGAGTTCGCCGAAGGTACCGTTCTCAATGAGGAATGGGAAGCCCAGCACTATCTGTTCCGTGGCACTATCCACGAGTACCAGTATCCCTACAACGTGACTGCAAGCGAAGAGCCCCTGCAGACCATCGAGGCTAACGAGTACACCGAGGCTCAGCTGACCACCGACAACATCAACGAGCGCGTGATTGTTAAGGGCCTGACCCTGACCACTGCTGAGGATCCCAAGTATCTCTACACCGCTAACGGTATGGCTATCTACAACCAGTTCGGCATCACCTATCCCACCATCGAGGAGGGTAAGACCTATGATGTTGAGGGTATGGTAAGCTACTACAACAATGCCGTACAGATTATGCCCATCGCTGTTACCGAGGCTCAGGGTACTGATGTTATCCGTGGCGACGTTGACGGTGACGGTGTGGTAGCTATCGCTGACGTTACTGCACTCATCGACATCTTGGTCGGTGGTGGTGAAGTTTCTGCAGCTGCTGACTGTAACCTGGATGGTGAGACAAGCATCTCTGATGTTACTGTACTCATCGACTACTTGGTAAGTGGCCAGTGGTAATCACAAGTGTTCGCACTGAACTGCTGTTCGGTGTTCACTTCATGACAAAAACATCCGCCCCCTTTCGGGAGCGGATGTTTTCTTGTCTTTATAGCATCATCAGAACATGTTTTGTCCCTGACTGAGCAGTAATGATGTCACAGATTGTCGAATAGCGTGGGCTGAGGCAGCAGCTGGAACGTGTGGCGATGATAAGGTGTAGCCCCATACTGTGCGATAGCGGCACGGTGGTCGGGTGTGGGATATCCCTTGTTGCGCGCCCAACCATACTGCGGAAATTCGGCATCAAGTTGACACATCAACTCGTCACGATGGGTCTTGGCAAGAATCGAGGCAGCAGCGATGCTGAGCATTTTGCCGTCACCCTTGACGATGGTGGTGTGGGGAATATCATGATACGGGAAAAAGCGGTTACCATCAACCAGAATGCCCTCGGGACGCACAGTGAGCTGGTCCAGGGCACGGTGCATCGCCGTGATGCTGGCACGCAGGATGTTGATGCGGTCAATCTCCTGTGGCGACACCATGGCAACGGCCCACGCCACTGCCTCGCGCTCGATAATGGGGCGCAATTGTTCACGCTGGCGCTCGGTCAGCTGTTTGCTGTCGTTAATCAGGTCATCATGGAAATCGGGCGGCAAAATCACGGCAGCTGCCGTCACTGGGCCCGCCAGACACCCTCGACCGGCCTCGTCACAGCCAGCCTCGATGCGACCCGCTATTAAAAATGCCTGCAGCACTTTGATCAGTAATTTGAAATTGGTGAAGAGGAACCGTGCTGAAAAAGCCTAAAGCTTCCGCTCGATGACGTAGTCAAAAATCTCCCTGAACTGGTCCACGGTATCATCAGGCTGATAGGGTGACAGGATGGTCGTCGCATCGTCACGCAAGCGGCGCATCGTCTCATAGGCATACTCGATGCCTCCTGCGCGCTTAGCATAGTCGATGAGCAAGTCGATATCCTCGCTCGAGAGCGTCTCCTTGTTCACTATGGCCAGCATGGCGTCCCGTTCGGGCATATCATCACGACGCAGGGCATAAATCAGCGGCAAAGTCACCTTGCCTTCACGCAGGTCATTGCCCGTGGGCTTGCCGATAATGGGATCGTTGTAATAGTCAAATGTGTCGTCCTTGATTTGGAAGCAGATTCCCAGCAAACGGGCGTAGCGACGCAACTCGTCGATGACCGTCTGGGGGGCATTATTGGCATAACCGCCCACAACCGCACAGCACTCAAACAGCGATGCCGTCTTGGCGCGGATAATGTCCATATAGGTTGCCTCGTCGATGTTGTGGTTGCGGGCAATGTCCACCTGGTCTATCTCGCCGAGAGACAGGTCACGTCCCATATCGGCAAGGGCGCTCAGGATGCGTCCGTCACCGGTAGCCACACCACAGCGCAAGGCTCCGGTAACAAAGAAGTCGCCCACCAGTACAGCCACATGATTGCTCCACACATTGTTGATGGTGGGCAGACCACGGCGCTCGGTGGCTTCATCGATAACGTCGTCATGGATAAGGGATGCGTTATGGAGCATCTCGAGAGCTGCTGCACCCTGCAGGGCTTTCTCATTGATGCCGCCAAAGAACTTGGCACTCAACAGCGTGATAATGGGTCGCAACATCTTGCCCTTGCTCTTGAGATAGGCGGTCACGATGCTGTTAGTGAGTTCGCTGTTGCTCGTCAATGTTGTGGCGATGATATTATTGAGCGCGTCCAGTTCGGGACTCAACTGTTCTTGTATATATTTCAACGATTTTGCCATAGCCTGCAAAGATAATAATAATTCCCGATAGAGCCACCATTTTTAAGAGTAAAAATTGAATTGACGTCCAGAATGGAGCCAGAACAAGACAAAAAGCCCCAACAGGGGAAAACTTAAAAAACTGAAAACTTGAATCTCAAAGAAAAAAACACTACCTTTATGGCCTAAAACAATCGCTACATTATGGAACCTACCAAAAAACTGCTGCTCCTTGACGCCTATGCGCTCATTTTCAGGGCTTTTTATGCCATGATTCGCAGCCCGCGTGTCACCTCTACCGGCATCGACACATCGGCCATTTTCGGCTTTGTCAACACGTTGCAAGACCTGCTCAAGCGTGAGCAGCCTTCACACATCGCCGTGTGCTTTGACCCTCCTGGAGGCAAAACCTTCAGGCACGAGAGTTACGAGCCCTACAAGGCCAATCGCGAGAAGACGCCCGAGGGCATCCTCGTTGCCGTGCCGTATATCAAACGTATCCTCCAGGCCTACCGCATACCCATCTTTGAAATCGAGGGCTACGAGGCCGATGATGTCATCGGCACCCTCTCCCATGAGGCAGAGCAACAAGGTTTCTTTACTTATATGGTCACTGCCGATAAGGACTTCGGCCAGCTGGTGACTCCAAACATCAAAATCTTCAATCCCGGCAAGAATGAGATTCTGGGAGTGGACGAGATTAATGCCAAATACGGCATACAATCCCCCAAACAGCTTATCGATATTCTGGGACTGATGGGAGATACTGCCGATAACATTCCCGGTTGCCCCGGCGTGGGACCCAAAACCGCCGAGAAACTCATCCAGCAGTTCGGCTCCATCGAAAACCTGCTGGAACACACCGACGAACTCAAGGGCGCCCTGCAACAGAAGGTCGTGGAAAACGCCGACCAGATACGTATGTCAAAATGGCTGGCGACCATCATCACCGATGTGCCTGTCGCACTCGATGCCGATGCGCTGCGCCGTGAGCCAGCCGATTTGGACACGCTGCGCACGGTATTCAATGAACTGGAATTCCGCACACTCACCCAACGTCTCATCGACGGCGGCGATGCCAATGCCGGATTGGAAGGTTCCAGCCATGTACCAACAAGCCCGGTTAATCCAGTCAAACCAGTCAGCCCAGCAAGTCCTGCAAGCGCCCCATCTGCTGCCCCACGCCAGCAATTGTCGCTCTTTGACCTCGACAATCCCGAACCGCCAGAAACTGCCGACAACGCTACGCCCAGTCACAAGACACTCAGCGATGTGCCCCACAACTATCGCCTCGTCACCTCACCCATCGAGGCAGCAACACTGGTGAGCGAGATGCTGGGGCTAGAACGCGTCGCCGTGAGCCTTTTGGGCACGGGTAGCAGTGCCATGCAGCTAAGCATCCTGGGCATCGCATTGTGCGGAAAAGTTCACGAGGCGACATTCGTCCAGTGCAACGGCAAGAGCGATATGCTCAAGGCCATGGCACCGCTGTTCTCGGGCAAGACATGTATCGTGGGCAGCGACATCAAGCGCACCATGGTTGCCCTGGACCGTCACAGCGTTCCATTCACGGCTCCCTACTATGATACCGCTGTTGCCCACTACCTGCTGCAACCCGAACGCGGGCATTCTACTGCCGAAATGGCCTACGAACTGCTGCATTACACCGCCATTACCCCCGAGAGCCTCTTGGGTCCCAAGGGCCGCAACCAGCTCAAACCGCAACAAGTGGCACCCGAGGCGCTGTCAAGATGGGCATGTGAGGCTGCCGATCTGACCCTGCAACTGCCCGATGTGCTTAACAGCCAGTTGAAGCAGCAAGGATTGGAAAAACTGCTCAACGACATCGAGTTACCCTTGATTAGAGTATTGGCTAGCATGGAACTGGCAGGTGCTCGCATCGACGTGAACGCGCTTAAGGAATATTCCGTAGCCCTGACCGAACAGATGAACCGTCTGGAAGCGGAGTGCCATCAGTTGGCAGGCGTGCCTTTTAACACAGCGTCACCGGCCCAAGTGGGTGAAGTCCTTTTCGACCACCTGAAAATCGACCCCAAGGCCAAGAAGACCAAGACAGGACAATACAGCACGACCGAGGATATCCTGCTCAAGCTGCGGGATCGTCATCCGCTCGTTGACAAAATCCTGGAACTGAGAGGCATACGCAAACTGCTGTCCACTTATGTCAACGCTTTGCCAGCCCTCATCAACCCCAGCACCGGGCGCATCCACACGACCTATAACCAAACAGTCACAGCCACAGGGCGACTGTCCTCGACCAATCCCAACCTGCAGAACATCCCCGTGCGCAGCGATGACGGCAAAGAAATTAGGCGAGCCTTCATCCCTGCCGAGGGCAACGTGTTCTTCAGCGCCGACTATTCACAGATTGAGTTGCGTCTTGTCGCCGATTTGAGCCATGACAAGACCATGCTGGACGCCTTTGCCCATGGCCACGATATCCACGCCATCACTGCTGCGCGCATTTACCACAAGCCACTGGAACAGGTCACCAGCGATGAGCGCCGCAAAGCCAAGACCGCCAACTTCGGCATCTTGTACGGCATCAGCGCCTTCGGGCTTGCCCAGCGCCTCAACATACCGCGCGAGGAGGCCAAGATGCTTATCGACGGTTACTATACCACCTTCCCGCAGGTGCGCGACTACATTGACCGCAGCATTGCTCAAGCGCGCGAGAAAGGCTATGTCACGACCCTCTACGGTCGCCGACGCATGCTGCCCGACATCAACTCCCGCAATGCCGTGGTGAGAGGCTTCAGCGAACGCAATGCCATCAACGCCCCCATTCAGGGCACCGCTGCCGACGTCATCAAACTGGCCATGGTACGCATCTACCAGCGCTTCATGCAGGAAGGCATCCAGTCCAGGATGATTCTGCAAGTGCATGATGAACTCAACTTTGACGTCATCCCCAGCGAACTCGAACATGTGCAGCGCATCGTCATCGAGGAGATGGAAGGCGTTTACAAGGGCCAAGTGAAACTCACGGCCAGCCACGGTGCCGCCAGCAACTGGCTCGACGCCCACTAAAGAAAATTGGCGAAATATTGCTCAGTTTTAAAAAAAAGCAGTACCTTTGCACCGCTCAAACGAGCTTCGGGGTGTAGCACAGTTGGTTAGCGCGCCACGTTCGGGACGTGGAGGCCGGAAGTTCGAGTCTTCTCACCCCGACCCAAACACAAGGCTAATGCGGTCAATGCCGCATTAGTCTTTTTTGTACTATGACATCTGCTTGCCTTATGGAATATGGTGTGATTTTTACTGAATTAAAGTTTAAAAAGGTTGAAGTTTTAAGATTATTACTATATTTGCACCGTTTTATTATAATTAGTGACTAATTAAACTACCAAAAACCAAAATTCAAGTTTCAAATGAAAAGAATTTCTATGATTTTGATGCTACTGCTGAGTTGCGCATTAGCAGCAGTAGCAGTGCCCGCTAAACCCGGTTGGGTCACATTAAAGCAAAGTGATGGCACACTCCTGAGGGTACAAGCTGTAGGTAACGCCTTTAACCATGCCCTGCTCACCAGCGATGGCCTGATGGTTGCCTTGGGCGATGACGGTGACTATTACTACAAGTCCTCATTAACAGGTATGAGTACAGTGCTCGCCCATGAGCCCAGTCAGCGCTCAGCCAGTGAGAGAGCGTTTATCGTCTCCCAGCACAGCAACCTGACGATGACGCACAAGGAATTCAAGCCCATACAGGGGCGTCCGTTCTTTGGCGTTGGAGGCAGCAATGCCGACGCCGACGTACCATCGTTGGGAGCCCGCAAGGTGCCCATCATTCTTGTCGAATACCAAGACAAAAGATTCAATAACACCCGTGAGCAAATCATCCAAGCCATGCTGACGGGTAACACGAGCGTTCAGCAGTATTTCAAGGACCAGTCCAATGGAAAGTATGACCCTGATTTTGAAGTCTTCGGTATCTACACTTTGAGCCAGAACCGCCAGTACTACGGCGGCAACACTTCGGGCGGTGATGACAAGGGTTTGGGTTCGATGGTAACCGAGGCTTGCCAGATGGCTGCTGCCGACGGTGTGTCGTTTAATCGTTTTGATACCAACAGCGATAACTATTGCGACGTGGTCATCGTCATTTACGCCGGTGTAGGCGAAGCTCAAGCCTCATACACCGTCCCCAGTGCCATCTGGCCTTGCAACTGGAATCTCCAGTCGGCCTCTTACTACGGCATGGGCGGTAACGGAGCCTTCCGTCCCAACGGCAGTAACGTCTATGTGAACAATTTTGCTGTGTTCAACGAGCTTCATGGCAGTAGCGATAACACAACCACTATCGATGGTATCGGTACTTTCTGCCACGAATTCGGCCACTGCCTGGGTCTGCCCGACTTCTATGACACCAACTATGGCGGCCACTACGGCATGGGCTACTGGGACATCATGGACACCGGCTGCTATGCCAACGACACCTATACTCCCGTGGGCTATTCGGCCTATGAGAAGAACTTTATGGGATGGATTGACTATGTCATTCCCAATCCTGGAACCCATTACACCTTGCCCATCTGGAACCAGAAAAATGAAGAGACCGACAAAGCATTGTTCCTCCAGAGCGACATTAATGGCAACGAGTACTTCATTATCGAGAACCGCAGGCAGCAGGGTTGGGACAGATATCTGCCTGGTCAGGGGCTATTGATTCACCACATCACCTATAGTGCCGAACGCTGGTCGGGCAATACGCCCAACAACCAGAACATCCAGCTGGTCACCATCATGCCCGCCGACAACACCTTGTCGACCAATAACGAGAGCGGCGACACCTGGCCCCAGAATAACAAAACCGAGTTTACTGACAACTCGACACCCGCTGCCAAGCTCAACATGACCGCCAGCGGTAATATTACGGGTAATGCAGGTTATCTGGGTAAACCCGTGACCGAAATGGTCATCAATGGCGACGGAACAGCCAGCTTCTGGTACATGAAGGGGGCCATCACCGACCCCACGATTCAGGTCTCGGCCGAAAACGTCAACTGCGGTGCTACACAAGTAAACACCAGTGTAACCAAGACGTTCACCGTTACCGGTTTGGCATTGACGAACAATATCACCTTGACGCTTAATGATCCCAACGGCGTGTTCGCTGTTAATCCCGCGGTCATCAACAGCAGTAATGCCGCCAATGGTGTGACTGTGACGGTTACTTTCTCGCCGACGGCTGTGCAGAACTATACTGCAGAGTTGACCCTCGCCAGCAACGGTGCCGAAAATGTGACCGTTAACTTGACGGGACAGGGCCTCATCGAAACTCACACTCCCGTGATGCAACCCGCTGTCGAGGAGTATATCAACCTGACCGAATTCCGCGCAGACTGGACCGACCAGACTCCTGCCGAAAATGTGACAAGCTATACCCTCGAGGTGAGGACCAAACCCGACGGGCCCATTCCCGTTGAGGGCGGAGTCTGCGATTTGACCGATGTTGAGGCTGTGACTAACGATAACGGTACACTGCCCAACGTAGCCAGCACCGCTACCGACTACCTGCCTGACGGATGGAGTGCCGAGAATATTTTCTACGTCAACAGCGGCTTTGTCATCACGGGAGCCAGCTCCAGTTGGTGGAGCACCACCTATGGCGCTCTCGTTAGCCCGACACTTGACCTGACTGGCAACAACAAGGTGACCGTAGTGGCCAGGATTAAGTCCTATTATCCCTCCAGTTATGGTGTAGGCCAAGTCAGAATATCTACAGGCTCGGCTCAGAGTGATTTCACGCTTGGCTCATCGGATGAAGACGACTTCCAGGAAATCACCGTTGTACTGAACTGCTCATCAAGCGACCGTGTGCGTGTTCAGGCTCGTGCCAACTACATCGCCATCGAGAGCGTGTATATCTATGCTGGTGACATCACCACTGGAGCCAAGTTCAGCGCCAACGAAACAGGCGATGCCGCCTACCGTCTCATCACAGACATTACTGACAGATTCTACACTGTGACTGGCCTTGAGGCCGAGGGCACCTATGTCTATAAGGTGAAAGCCCTGTATACTGACGGTACCGAGAGTGAATGGAGCAACCAACAGGAAGTGACGCTGTTCCAGAACGGCCACGGCTTTGAATTGGGTGATGTGAACCACGATGGCACAATCTCTATTCTCGACGTGACCATCCTCATCGACTATCTGCTGGGTAATGCTGAGGTCTGCACCATCTGTGCCGACTTGAGTGGAGACAATTATATCTCCATTCTTGACGTGACAATGCTCTCTGACCAAATCTTGTCGGGTAACTAATCCCTTGTCAATGCCCTACTAAGGCATATTATCATGACTGAATGAAAAAGGAATCGCAGTTGCGATTCCTTTTTTGTGCGGTCGTTCATTACGGCGGTTATCAATAAGTATCCTAGCCCGCTCAGAATTCGGGTTCGGTGTGGCGTGGTGACTCTGCATGATGACCTGTCAGAAGTGAATAGTCACACAGCATACTTGCAATTGTGGGAAAAAGTTAATACCTTCGCAGGCAAATTCAAAACTGAATCATGAAACCGACCAAAATTACCGAAATTGAGCTGCACGATGTGCCGCAGGTTTATCACAACCTCAAATACAATGACGGCGAAATCTTTTTTGCCGATAACATTACGTCTATCCCTGGGCTGATGAAGCAGTTCAAGGTGAATTTCTTCGCCTATGTCATGGTAACCAAGGGACGTCTCACGCTGGACTTGAACGGCGTCACCCATCGGCTGGACATGAACAGTTCGCTGTTTGTGGACCGCAAAATGGTCGTTGACAACATTCACCACACCGAGAACTTCAGCTGCATCATCTGCGCCATGAGCACCGATATCGGTTTTGGGTTCTTCAACAAGAGCCTGCTGCAGTCCATCATGCACATCATGGCCAATCCGGTCATCAAACTGGAACAGAACGAGGTGGACCTGATGATGAAATACTATGAATTGCTCGTTTTCAAGATGGACCATCAGGAACTGAACTCCGGACGCGAAACTGTGCGCGACATCATCCGCTGTTTTGCTTACGACCTGCTGTCCAACCTCAACAAGCACCTTGACGACGACGGCGATAACGAAATGCTGCGGCAAGGTGACCGCATCTACCGCCGTTTCATGCTTCTGCTCGCCGAGAGCACCAACGTGAACCGCAGCGTCAAGTCCTATGCCGATGAATTGTGTGTCTCGCCCAAGTACCTTACCAGCGTGTGCCGCAAGCACAGCGACTATACCGCCAGCGAAATCATCGCCACGGCAATCGTTGGCCGCATCAAGCAACTATTGCTCTACAGCGACTTGAGCATCAAGGAAGTAGCCAGCGAGATGGGCTTTGACAACCTCTCGTTCTTCGGAAAATATGTGAAAAAACACTTGGGCCTCTCCCCCAACCACTACCGCAAAGCCAACGGCTACGGCAAGTAAAATAAAAGTCATCAAAGGGTCAATCCTTTGATGACTTTTCATCTATTTCTCTGATGTTTTAATAACCGCCGTCTTAGACGTTAAAACGTGATTGACGTTTAATCGGTATCTGATGGTTGGCGGCTTTCACCAGCCAGCATTTCGGCGGCTGTAAGTCCCGTGACGGGATGCCGCCACTCGGGAGCCAGCTGCATCATGGGGCGCAGGAAGAAGTCGCGCTCTGCCAGATGTGGGTGCGGCACCTGCAATGTGGGCGTATTGATGACGAGGTCATCGATGGCCACAATGTCGATGTCCACTAGCCTGTCGATATAATTGCCTTGCTCATCGCGATGAGACGCGCTGCCAAGCCGATGCTCGATATCGTGGATGAGGTCAAGCATCTCATGGGGCTCAATGTCACTGACGAGGCTCACACCGAGGTTCATGAACCGGTTCTCACTCTCAAACCCCCAGGGCTCACTCTCGACGATGCTGGAAACAGCACATCCGCCTGTGGATGCAGCAAGAGCGACAACGGCGCGATAGAGGTTATCGCGCCGCTGACCTATATTACTACCTATATTCAGGTAATAGTTCATGAGTTGATTACAAGGTCTTCTGTACCTCGATTTCCTCAAATGCCTCGATGATGTCACCTTCCTGCAGGTCGTTGTAGGACTTGAGGCTCAGACCGCAGTCGTAGCCGCTGGTTACCTCCTTGGCATCATCCTTGAAGCGCTTGAGCGAAGCCAGTTCTCCAGTGTGGATTACAATACCGTCGCGGATTACGCGCACCTTGCTGCCTCGCTTTATCTTGCCTTCTACCACCATGGTACCGGCAATCGTACCCACCTTGCTGATGTGGTAAACCTGACGCACCTCGGCGCTGCCGGTAACCTCCTCCTTGATGTCGGGCGAGAGCATACCTTCCATAGCACTCTTCACCTCCTCGATAGCATCATAGATGATAGAGTACAGACGGATGTCAACACCCTCCTGCTCGGCGGCACGCTTGGCCGAAGCCGACGGACGTACCTGGAAGCCGATGATGTAGGCATCGCTGGCTGCTGCCAGAGTGACATCGCTCTCGGTGATGGCACCCACAGCCTTGTGGATGACGTTCACCTGAACCTCGGGGGTCGAGAGTTTAATCAGCGAGTCACTGAGTGCCTCGATAGAACCGTCCACGTCACCCTTGACGATACAGTTGAGCTCGTGGAACTCACCCAAAGCACGGCGACGGCCGATGTCTTCCAGACTGACACGGTGCTGGGTGCGGCGGCTCTGCTCACGCTGCAGCTGCTCACGCTTGTTGGCAATCTGACGGGCTTCCTGGTCGGTATCCATGACGTTGAACTTGTCACCGGCGGTGGGAGCACCGTTTAGACCCAGAATCAGTGCAGGGGTCGAGGGACCGCTCTCGGTGATGCGCTGGTTGCGCTCGTTGAACATGGCCTTTACCTTACCGAAGTGAGTACCGGCAAGCACGATATCGCCCACATGGAGCGTACCATTGTCGATGAGCACGGTAGCGATATAACCGCGGCCCTTGTCCAGCGAGGACTCGATGATGGAACCCGTAGCCTTGCGGTTGGGGTTGGCCTTAAGGTCAAGCATATCAGCCTCAAGCAGCACCTTTTCCATGAGTTCGCTCACACCGATACCCTTCTTGGCCGAGATATCCTGACTCTGATACTTGCCGCCCCAGTCCTCGACCAGGTAGTTCATACCAGCCAGTTCTTCCTTAATCTTCTCAGGATTGGCGCTGGGCTTATCAATCTTGTTGATGGCAAAGATGATGGGCACACCTGCAGCCGAGGCATGGTTCAACGCCTCAACGGTCTGCGGCATGACGTTATCATCGGCAGCCACAATCACGATAACGATGTCGGTAACCTTGGCACCACGGGCACGCATAGCGGTAAACGCCTCGTGACCAGGGGTATCGAGGAACGTGATGCGACGGCCGTTGGGCAACTTCACGTTATAGGCACCGATGTGCTGGGTAATACCACCAGCCTCACCGGCAATCACATTAGAATTGCGGATGTAGTCCAGCAACGAGGTCTTACCATGGTCAACGTGACCCATGACAGTCACCACGGGAGGACGCTGAACGAGATCTTCGGGCTTATCCTCTTCTTCACTGATAGCTTCAGCGACCTCAGCACTGGTATATTCAGTCTTGAAACCGAATTCATCAGCCACGATGTTAATCGTCTCGGCATCCAGGCGCTGATTGATGCTCACCATCACACCCAGATTCATACAAGTGGCGATAACCTTGTTGATGGGCACGTTCATCATGCTAGCCAAGTCATTGGCTGTCACGAACTCGGTGAGTTTCAAAATCTTGCTCTGTGCTGCTGCCTGTGCTGCTTCCTCGCGCTGCTCCTCACGGAATTCTTCGCGTTTCTCGCGGCGACGGGCGGCTGCCTTCTTGTTGGTCTTGGCAGTGAGACGTGCCAGCGTTTCCTTCATCTGGCGCTGAACATCCACCTCATTGACTTCGGGACGAAGGGGCTTGCGGCTGCCCTTCTTTTCCTTGTTGCGCTTGCCTGACTGTTCGTCCTTGCCGCCCTTACCCTTACCGGGCTGCGGAGCGGTCTGGTTGCCAGCGCTCTCAATGTCGATTTTCTCCTTGCCGATGCGTTTACGCTTGCGCTTGCCGCCACCTTCAGCCTGAGCCTTTGCCAAACGCTCATTGCGCTTTTCCTCTTTACTCTTCTTGCGGGGACGGGTCTGCTGGTTGAGCGATGTCAAGTCCACCTTGCCCACAACCTTGAGTTGCGGACCGCCGACGGTCTGTGACACGGGCTTAAATACGCCTTCGTCCTTGTCTTCCTGCTCGGCAGGCTCATCTTCGGCCACGGGGGCGTCAGAATCGACAGGTTGGGGCGCAGCCTCAGCAGGAGCCTCGGGAACGTCCTGAACTGAGGGCTCAACTTGAGCGCTCTGTTCAGCGGCAGTGGTTTCAGGTTCCTTTTCTTCCTGTACAGGCACCTCTACGGGCTTGACAGGCTTTGTCTCCTCTTCAGTCTTCACGACGGGCTCGGCAGGTTGTTCAACCTTCTCCTTGGACTTCGGTGCTTGGGCCTCGGTCGCCGGTTTGGCAGCAGGCTTGGGATTGCCGGCAGAATCCAGTTCAATCTTACCCAGGATTTTGGGCTTCTGACCCGGAACCACGGTTTTGATTTCATGGGATTCGCTTTTAGCCTTGTCCCTGTTAGCCTTCTCCTTTTGACGCTCATTGGCCATCTTGTCAGATTTGCTCTTGAGGTCCATATCAGGCTTGAATTCCTTTACAAGCATCTCATACACGTCATCCTGGATGCGCGCATTGATGCTGGCGTCGATTTCGATGCCTTTCTTGTGCAGGAACTCTTCGATGGTTTGCCTACCCACGTTTAAATCTGCGATGACTTTACTAATCTTTATCGCCATAAAATGTTTTTTATCGGTTCGCTTTCGGCAATATGCTTTCGGCTGTTATGTGTTGCTATGTGAGAAGTGAATAAAACGGTCTGTTGTGACCTTGATAATTAATACAGCAGTTATTCTTCAAACTCGGCCCTGAGGACGGCAAGCAGGTTGTCCACGGTGTCCTCTTCCAGGTCGGCACGGTCGATGATTTCCTCGCGGGGAATGCGGAGCACCGACTTGGCTGTGGAGAGGCCCACATTCTTGAGTGCCTCGATAACCCACTCGTCGATCTCGTCCTTGAACTCGTCGAGGTAGATATCCTCTTCGCCCTCGGTCTCGATATCACGATAGACATCGATGCTGTAACCCGTCAGGATGCTGGCCAGCTTGATGTTCAAGCCGCCCTTACCGATGGCCAGCGACACCTCTTCGGGACGCAGGAATACCTCGGCGTGCAGGTTCTCGTTATCCAAGCGGATAGACGAAATCTTGGCGGGGCTCAAAGCACGCTGGATGAGCAATTGGGGGTTGTTGGTATAATTGATGACATCGATGTTCTCGTTACGCAACTCGCGCACGATACCGTGGATGCGGGCTCCCTTTACGCCCACACAGGCGCCGACGGGGTCGATGCGGTCATCATAGCTCTCAACGGCAATCTTGGCACGCTCACCGGGAATGCGGGCGACGGCACGGATGACGATGAGTCCGTCATGAATCTCAGGCACCTCCTGCTCAAACAAGCGGCGCAGGAAATTCTGGCTCGTGCGTGACACGATAATCT
This sequence comes from uncultured Bacteroidales bacterium, assembly GCA_902779125.1. Classification (GTDB taxonomy): domain Bacteria; phylum Bacteroidota; class Bacteroidia; order Bacteroidales; family Muribaculaceae; genus Sodaliphilus. The sequence goes on from CACZAC010000006.1 coordinate 31,939, forward strand.
TGGGATTGTTATTAGTGTTGTCCACCTTCTCGATGACAGCACGCACCACATCGCCCTTGCGGTAGATGTCGGTGGGAATCTGCTCCTCCTTGGGAAGCAGCAACTCGTTCTTGTCATCGTCGAGCAGCAGCACCTCGCGTTTCCACACCTGATAGACCTCACCTGCCACAAGCTGGCCCTCAAGGGCCTTGAACTTGTTGTAGATGGCGTCCTTCTGGAGGTCAAGAATCTTGCTGGCTAAGGTCTGGCGCAAGTTCAGGATGGCACGCCTGCCAAACTTAGCGAAGTCTATCTTGCGGAAATGTTCCTCACCCACCTCGCAGTCGGGGTCATCATCGGCCTGAGCGTCACTCAAGGAAATCTGCTTGACGGGATTCTCCACCTGTCCGTCCTCAACGACTTCCAGTTTCTGGTAAATCTCGCAGTCTCCCTTGTCGGGGTTGACAATCACGTCAAAGTTGTCGTCGTTGCCGAACATTTTGGACAACACACTGCGGAACGACTCCTCGAGCACGCTGATGAGTGTAGTCTTGTCAATGTCCTTGAGTTCCTTAAACTCGGCAAACTGTGCGGTCATGTTAACCGCTTCTTCTCTTTTAGCCATAATCTTTGTTCAGTTTTCAGTTTTCAGTTCTCAGTTTTCAGTTGAATGCGGATGACGCCGGCAACTGTCGGCTGAGAAATGACAACTAAATTTTGATGATATTTTTTGTTTGTTTAATGTCGTTGTAATTGAATCGTTCTTCCTCCTCGACCAATTCGGGACGTTTCTTGCCCTCGAGTTTCTTCTTCACGGTCATGGTGAGGGTGAAGCCCTCTTCGTCGGCATCGGCGATGACGCCCTTGAGCTTGCGGCCGTCTGCGGTGAGTACCTCGACCTCATAGCCGATATTCTTGCGGTACTGGCGCGGCAGCAGCAACGGTGAAGTGATGCCATAGGAGCCCACCGTCAACTCATAGTCCTCGTCATCGCGGTCAAATGCGGCGAGTACGGCATCGTTCACTGCCACGCAGTCATCAACCGAAATGTCCTCATCGCTATCGAGAGCAACGTCAATCACATTGTCCTTGCTCACCTTGAGGGTGACCAGAAACATCTTGGTGCCCTGCAGCGCCTCGTTAATCACTTGTTCCAATGCCGTCTTGTCAATCATTTTTTAGTCTCTAGTTTCTAGTCCCTAGTTTCTAGTTTAGAGGCTAAAATGCATGACATTGGTTAACCTCTAAAACCAAATTATAATAAAAACGAGGAAGCCCGATCGCCCCCTCTCACGAATGCTGGCGCAAAAGTACTCATTTTCGCTCAAATCCACAATAATTAATGAGAGAAAGCACCGATTATTGCGGATAAATTAACTTTATTTGATTCTTTTTAACATATCAGCAACGCTAAATTATGTTAAAAACCAGATGGTCCACTCATGGCAAGGCAATAACATGTAATTTTGTATTGACCAATGGTCACAAGAAACGACAATGACGCATGAAAACCAGTCAAGGGAATAGACATATCACAGGGACGAATTGGGAACGGGTGTGTTCGTGGTTCGTTTTTCTGTTTTTCTTTACGGCGTTCTGCGTGAACATTTCGGGCGATTTCCTGAACTTATCTGAGCCTCAGATTAAGTATCAGAGTTGGGAAATCAGCGAGTGGCTCATCAACTATGAGGGCGGATTCGTCAGACGAGGCCTCCTGGGACAAATTCTGTTAGCCCTCGAACAAGTGCGGATGTATGATGTGAGGATTGCGGTACGGCTGCTGTACACGCTGTCAAGCCTCGGTATTCTGTGCATTCTGTACCGGGTTTTCAAGGGCGAGGGCTGGTCGCCGCTGTTGCTCCTCACGGGGCTGTGTGTCGGCTACACCCTGTTTAACCCTTGGGGACGCAAGGATTTCCTGATGCTGGCATTGACATTCGTGATTTTCTACTGCTACAGGTCGGCGATAACGAGTCCTCACAGGCACACAATGTCATGGGTGCTGTTTTATGCGCTTGCCGCATTGCAGTTGCTTATCCATGAAGCGTCCTTTTTCTTCACCATTCCTATCCTGATGCTATACAGTTATTCAGCGGCCCGCACCAGCAAGCATTCCCGGCTGCAGAGCGCCATGCACTGCCTCGTGCGTTTCCTTCCCGTGCTGGCTGTCATGGCGATGGTATGCCTGTTTAAGGGCAGCAAAAGCGTAGCCGATGCCATTTGGGCTTCCTGGGGCGGGGTGTTCTCTGTCTTTCCTGACCCAGACGGTACGTCAGTCGTCGGAGCAAGCGTTCAGGCATTGGGTTGGGACACTGTCACCACCTTCGACAAGCACTTCTACCATGCTTACTTTGGCGTCGGAGCCCCGTCAGTCCATAGTGTTTTCTTGACCTTGTTTGTCATGGTGTCAGCCTACTATCTGCTCACACGCATCGATAGCGTTTCCATGGGCAAATCCCGACCAAAGCCATTGAATCACACGTTATTGAGCAACGTGGCACTGATTCAGTTCGTCTCATTGATTCCCATGTTCACTGTCCTGTCATGTGACTGGGGCCGCACCCTGCCTTACTGGGTAATTTCCACCCTGTTCTTCTATCATGTCTTCAAACATGAGGCAGTCCCCTTCCCCCGGATTGTGACGAGAACTTCCCAGGCAATCCAAAACTTCATCAGCAGCAACAGGCTGCTACGCTCCCCTTACTTCTACCTGCTGCTGGTGCTGCTGACCCCTGTTCCCAACTACTTTGCGCCTCTGGACCACCTCAACACGATACAGCAGAGGCACTATGCATATCTACTCGACCTCATCCACCAAATTGCTACATCATTGACATGACAGAAATCATCAAATTACTCCGTCCGCAACAATGGTTGAAGAATCTGTTTGTCTTCATGCCACTGTTCTTTGACAGGCACCTCCTGGATGTGGATTATCTGCTGCCCTGCATCCTGATGTTCCTCGCCTTCTGCATGGCTGCCAGCGGCATCTACTGTTTTAATGACATCCTGGATGCCGAAGCCGACCGCAAGCATTGCGACAAACGCCGCCGCCCTATCGCTAGCGGTAAAGTCAGCAAGATGACGGGCTACATCGTCATGCTCCTGTGCTTCATCCTCAGCATTGGGCTCCTTTGCCTCATCAACAGGGCAGACGGCAGGAACGGATTGGTATTTCTTGTAGTCGGGGCCTACGTCGTGATGAGCGTCGCTTATTCACTTCTATTGAAGCATATTGCCCTCGTCGATGTTTTTGTGATTGCCGTGGGATTTGTGCTGCGTGTTTGTGCTGGCGGGGCCGCAACGGGTATCATATTGACTCACTGGATTGTCCTGATGACCTTCTTGCTCGCGTTGTTCCTCGCATTTGCCAAGCGCCGTGACGACGTGATGACGTTTGAGAGCGACGGCATAGCAACCCGAAAGACAGCCAATCGCTATAACGTCCGTTTCTTGAACGGAGCGACTAGCATTGTGGGAAGCATCACGATGGTGAGTTACATCATGTACACGGTCTCCCCCGAGGTGGTGGAGCGTTTCGGCAGTCCCTATGTCTATCTCACATCCATCTTTGTACTGGCAGGCATCATCCGATATCTGCAGATTATGATGGTTGATGAGAAAAACAGCAATCCTAACGAAGTGATACTCAAGGACCGCTTTATCCAGGGTTGCGTCATTGCGTGGCTCCTCTCGTTTGCACTGATTATTTACTACCTATGATAACGGTCAGCGCTATGGCAGACAATAAAACCAGGACTATTGCAGCCTTTGACTTTGACTGCACTTTAACGACCCGTGACACCTTCCCAGAGTTCATCAGGTTTGCCTGCGGATGGAGGCGTTTCATGATTGGATTTCTACTGTATTCCCCGCAACTGATATTGATGAAGTTGCATCTGTATCCCAACTGGAAAGCCAAACAACGGGTCTTCTCACACTTCTTCAAGGGATGGGACTTCTCACGGCTTCAGACGGCAGGTGAGGCTTTTGCACAGAAAATCGATACTATTCGCAACGCCTCCACCATTCAGCAAATGGAGAAACACCTTAAACAAGGCCACACCGTGTACATCATCACGGGAAGCATCCTCAACTGGGTGCAACCGTGGGGTGAAAAAGCGGGTGTCAGCGCCGTTATCGCCACCGAAATTGAGGTCGATTCCAACAACGTGATTACAGGCCGTTTCAAGACACCTAACTGCTACGGACAGCAGAAAGTCGAAAGACTCTTGGAACTCGAACCCGCAAGAGACACCTACCTGCTATATGCTTATGGCGACGGCCTGGGTGACAGAGAACTGCTTGCGTTTGCCAACTACAGCAACACTGCTATCTAACTGGCACAGATTCACCGAGTCACTGTTCTCAGGAAATGGAACATCAAGGCTGATTCAAAAAAAAGTAGTATTTTTGGAGCCTGAAATGCGATAAAACACGATGAAACTGATATTTCTTTTATTGACGATACTAGTCGTGGGGGGCGCCATCGTGTGGCTCATCGACCGCTTGTTTTACCACAAGAATGTGTCCGAAAATGGCGATGAAACCGACGCCAGCGACGACAAGGACGATACGCCGGCACAGGGTTGTGCCGACGAGACCTGCGGCCTGCGCAGCATCTGTCCCAGCGAGCAGTTGCTGGAGGGGGCATGCAAGCAGGAGATTACTTACTATGACGACGAGGAACTGGACGCCTTCAAGGACCGCGACGAGAACGGTTACAGCCCTGAAGAAGAGGAGCAATGGCGCGACGTGCTCTACACCCTGCAACCCGCTGACCTGCTAGGTTGGGGACAGAGCATCAAGCACCGCGGACTGGTCATGCCTACTGCAATCCGTGAAGAGTTTTTGCAACTTGCGGCCGAACATAGTGGCAACAGGGCAATAAAATGACGCCGACTGCGTTTATTAGATACTAAATAGTGAAAACAATCGAAATTTGAACAGGACACGACGATTCATACCACTGATGATTATTGCGATGCTGGTCACCCTTGCTGCTTGCAGCAACAAGACCAACACCGCCAGATCACGTTTCTGGCAGTCGTTCACGACCAAATACAACGTCTATTACCACGGAAAAACCAACTACGACGAGCAGATGAAGGCGATGATGGACGCCTACGAGGACGATTACTCGCAGCACCTGTATATGCACCCTGCCGAAGCGCGCTCCAATCCCAAGGCGCCCCAGCCTTCGGGCAGCTTTGACAAAACCATCGAGAAGATGGAGAAGGCTATCGCCCTGCACTCCATCAAGAAAAAGCCAAAACGTAAGGGCGGCAAGGACGCCAAAACCCGCGAGTGGATGGCCCGCGACGAGTACAACCCGTTTATCCACAATGCATGGTATCTGCTGGCCAAGTCACAGTACATGAAGGGTGACTTCCTGGATGCAGCCGCTACTTTCCGCTATATTTCCCGTCATTTCACATGGAAGAAGGACCTGGTGCAGGAATGTCAAGTGCGCGAGGCTCTGTGTTACTGCGCCCTGGGCTGGACCACCGAAGCCGACAACGTGCTATCACACATCCATCTGGACCAGATTACCAACAAACGTATACGCGCGCTTGCCAATGCAGCGTTTGCAGATTATTACGTCAAGTCTCAGAAGCCCGAAGAGGCCATTCCATACCTTGCAAAGGCCATCAAGGGCTTCAAGGGCAACAACAAGGTGCGCATGAGTTTCCTGCTGGGACAGCTCTATGAGGACGTGGGCGACAAGCATAACGCTTACCTCGCCTACAAGCAGGCAGGCAGCAGCAGCGGTTCAACCTACCGCACCAAGTTCAACGCCCGCATCAAGCAGAGCGCCGTCTATGAGGGCGCCAACATCGCCAGTGAGGTCAAGGCGCTCAAGCGCATGACCCGCTACGACCGCAACAAGGACTATCTGGACCAGATTTATTATGCTATTGGCAACCTGTACCTCTCGCATAACGACACCACACGTGCCGTCGAGAACTACAAACTCGCTGCCGAGAAGAGTACCCGCAACGGCGTAGATAAGGCCATCAGCCAACTCACGCTGGGTGGCATCTATTTCGCACAGCGGCAGTATGACGAGGCACAGCCCTGCTATGCCGAGGCCATTCCCCTGATTAATGACGACTACCCCAACTACAAGATGCTCAAGAAACGCAGCGACGTGCTCGATGAACTCGCTGTCTATTCCCAAAACGTCACCCTACAGGACTCATTGCTCACACTGGCTGCCATGACGCCCGAAGAGCAGAGAGCCGTCATCGGCAAAATCATCGAGGAACTGAAGAAGAAAGAGAAAGAGGAAGCCGAGGCTGCCGCCCGCGAGGAATACCTGGCACAACAGAATGCTCAAGGTAGCTCGATTAGTAACCCAAATGATCCTTCCACCCAAATCATCAGCAACGACAATTCGTGGTACTTCTATAATACGGCACTCAAGAATGCCGGTAAGACCCAGTTCCAGAAGCAATGGGGAAACCGCAAACTAGAAGATAACTGGCGCCGCCGCAACAAGACGACGTTCTCGTTTGAAGACGAAGAGTCAGACAGCGCAATGTCGGAACCCAAAGACAGCGTTCTCGTCGATGCATTGACTGGTGACACCATCAAGGTGGATAAGGAAGCTCTGAAACGTTCCGAAGATCCGCATTATGAGGAATACTACCTCAAACAGATTCCCAAAACCGAAGAGGAAATCCAGTCTGCCCATGATATTATCCAGGAAGGACTGTATAACATGGGTACCATCTTAAAGGACAAGATGGAGGACTATGACGCAGCCGCCTACGAGTTCAGCCAGTTGCTGGAACGCTATCCCGATAACACCTATCGTCTGGACGTGTTCTATAATATGTACATGATGTATATGCGCAACGGACAGGAGAGCGATGCCGAACCCTATCGCGACAGCATCCTCGTCCAGTTCCCGGAATCGAAATACGGTTTGGCGATGCAGGATCCCAATTATCTGGAGAATCTCAAGAATATGACCCGTGACCAGGAGAACATGTACGAAAGCGCATACGCCAACTACCTCTCGAACAACCATAGTGAGGTACATGAAGCATACGCCGAGATGATGCGCAAGTACCCGCTCTCCAAGATCATGCCCAAGTTCATGTTCATCGACGCATTGAGCTACTTGACCGAGAAGAATCACGAGAAGTTCAAGGAGACCCTCAAGGACATGCTACAACGATACCCGCAGACCGACATCACGCCCGTGGCATCAGATATTATCAAGCAACTCAACCAGGGACGACGACTCGAAGGCGGCGGCAGCAACGCTCGCGGTATGCTGTGGACGACACGACTGAGCAATGACACCACGCCCCAGGCGTTGGAACGCACCTTTACACCCTTTGCCGAGGACAACGACAAGCCACAGGTATTCATTCTGCTCTACCCTGCCGACAGCGTGAACAGCAATATGCTGCTCTATGAGGTGGCAAGGCACAATTTCAACTCCTTCAAGGTTAAGGACTATGACATAGAGCAGATGAACTTCGGCACACTGGGACTGCTCGTGGTCAAGGGCTTGGAGGACTTCAAGGAAGCCATCAATTACCGCACCGTCTTTGAGAAGGACCAGAGCATCAGGATTCCGCGACAGGTTCACTATGTCATCATCAGTGTGGATAACTTCAACCTGCTGCTGAACGAGGGACGCACCTTTGAGGATTACTTCAACTACCTTGAGGAGAAGAACGACAAACAGCATAGTGACCTCGAGATGAAGGAACTCGACGAGGCTGAGAAGAAAGCACAGGCCGAAGCCGATGCACTTGCTGCAGCCGAACGCGAGAAAGCACGCATCGAGGCCGAACAGCTGGAACGTGAGGCTGCCGAACTCGCTAAGAAGGACGCTGAAGCCAAGGCTATAGAAGAAGCCGAGGAGAAAGCACGTCTCGAAGCTGAAGCCGCCGAAAAGGCCCGTCTCGAAGCCGAAGAAAAGGCTCGCATCGAGGCTGAGGAAAAGGCACGTCAGGAGGCTGAGCGCAAACAAATCAAGGCCGAAGACTACCGCAAGTCGACCAAGTCATCATCGACCCAGCAGACCGACCAGCTCACCAAGGAGCAGGAACGCGAGGAAGAAAGACACCTCCAGCAGCTGGAACGTGAGGCCAAGGCCCGTGAAAAGGCCGAAAAGAAGCGCCAGAAGGAAATCGAGGACAGCATCAAGAAGGAGCAGAAGCACCAGCGCAAACTGAGCCGCATCGCTGAACTCGCTGAGCAAGATTCCATCGAGCAGGCCGAGAAGGAGAAAGAGAAAGAGCGTGACTTCCGCTACAAGTGGCGTGAAGACTCGGCTAAGGCTGCCTACAAAGCCGCCGAACAGGCTAAGAAAGACGCCAAGAAGGCCAAGGAACAGGCTCGCAAGGACAAGGCGAAAGAACGCAAGGAACTCGCTAAGCAACGTGAGCGTGAACGCAAGGAGAAAGCCAAGGAGCGTGAACGTGAACGCAAAGAAAAGCAGAAAGAGCGCAAGGAACAGGCCAAGGCCCGCGAGCAAGAACGCAAGCAACGGCAGAAAGAGCGTGAGCAAGAACGCAAGGAAAAGGCTGAGCAGCGCAAGCAAGAGGCCAAGGACCGCGAGCAAGAACGCCAAGAAAAGGCCAACCAGAAGAAAGACAAAGACAAGGCCGAAGGCAAGGCTAGTGACAAAGACAAAGGCAAGGCCAATGACAACACCCAGTCCAGCCAATCCGCCCAGTCCAGTCAGTCCAGTCAATCCAGCCAATCCACTCAGGCCAGCCCTGATGACGACAAGCCGTCAAAGCAGGACAAGCCCAGCCAGCGCTCTGTCAGACCCAACAAGAAAAACGATTAATACAATAAAAGCAAAACAAACCGCATGAGTAAAGAAAGAATATTGTGGGCCGACGATGAGATTGATCTGTTGAAACCCCACATTCTGTTCCTTGAGAACAAGGGATATGAAGTTGAAACCGTTACCAACGGCCGCGATGCACTCGATGCACTGGGCACACAGATTTTCAACCTCATCATCCTCGACGAGAACATGCCGGGCATCAGTGGACTGGAAGCCCTGCAGCGCATCAAAATCCTGCAGCCCAATGTTCCCGTCATCATGATTACCAAGAGCGAGGAAGAGGATATCATGAACCAGGCCATCGGCAGCGAGATTGCCGACTACCTGATTAAGCCCGTCAATCCCATGCAGATTCTGCTGTCCATCAAGAAGAACCTGCACAGCGACGCCCTCATCACCGAGAAAGTCACTGGCGATTACAGGCAGGAATTCATGCGCATCAGCCAGATGATCAGTTCGGCGCAGACCATCGAGGACTGGTATGAACTCTACACCACCCTCGTCCACTGGGAACTCACCCTCTCCAATGCCGACACCAACATGGACGAGATGCTGCGTATGCAGAAGGTGGAAGCCAACAGCGCCTTTGCCAAGTTCGTCAAGCGCAACTATGAGAACTGGCTCACACAGCCCGAACATCCCCTGCGCAGCAATGAGGTCTTCAAGACCAAGGTGCTGCCGTTGCTCGACAACCAGGAGAAAGTCTGCTTCGTGGTCATTGACAACTTCAGGTTGGACCAGTGGAGGACCGTCAGCCCCCTGCTTGCCGATATCTACAATGTCGAGAGCGAGGAGTTGTACACCGCCATCCTGCCCACGGCAACACAGTATGCCCGCAACGCCATCTTCTCGGGACTCATGCCTGTTGACATCGAGAAGATGTTCCCCGACCTGTGGGTTGACGAAGAGAGCGAGGAAGGCAAGAACCTGAACGAGGCTCCGCTCATCCAGACCCTGCTCGACCGCTATCGCCGCAAGATTCACTTCTCCTACAGCAAGATGAACGACAGCGCTGCCGGCGAGAAGCTGATGCAGAACTTCGGCATGTTCAAGAACTACGAACTGAATGTGCTGGTGTTCAACTTTGTGGATATGCTGTCCCACGCACGCACCGAGTCCAAGATGATTCGCGAACTTGCCAACTCAGACGAAGCCTACCGCTCGCTCACCGAGTCCTGGTTCAAGAATTCCAATGTCCTCGAGATTTTCAAGCTCATGGCACAGAACGGTTACAAAATCGTGCTCACTACCGACCACGGCACCATCAAGGTGGACCGTCCCATCAACGTCATCGGCGACAAGAACCTCAACACCAACCTGCGCTACAAGGTGGGCAAGAGCCTGTCCTACAACAGCAAGCAGGTCTATGAGATTAAGCAGCCCAAGCGTGTAGGCCTGCCCACTCCCAACATCTCGAGCACCTACATCTTCGCGATGAACCGTGACTTCTTCGCTTATCCCAACAACTACAACTACTACGTATCCTACTATAACGACACGTTCCAGCACGGCGGCATTTCGATGGAAGAGATGCTCGTGCCCATCGTGACGCTATCACCCAAGTAATGATTCATGTTTCGTGGCCGAAACATGAAGTTTAGAGTTTAGGGTTTAGAGTTTAGAGATATTTTCTTAATGCGCTATAAATCAACAATATAATGAAAGAAAACAAGATTATCGAGATAGCCATTCCCAATCTGGAAGCCCTCGAAGAGGCAGCCTACAAGTTCATGACCGAAATGGGCGACCTGACGGTCTATGCCTTCTATGGCGAAATGGGTGCCGGCAAGACCACATTCATCAATGCGCTGTGTAAACAACTGGGCGTCGAGAGCGATGTGACCAACTCCCCCTCGTTTGCCATCATCAACGAGTACCGCAGCGACACCACCGCCGAACTCATTTACCACTTCGACTGCTACCGCCTGGAGAAGGAGGAAGAGGCCGTTGACCTGGGTGCCGAGGACTACTTCGGCAGCGGAGCCCTGTGCTTCATCGAGTGGCCCGAGCGCATCGACGGTCTGTTGCCCGACGATACCGTGCGCGTGGACATCACCGTCAACGACGATGAGAGCCGCACGCTCAAGATGACCTTCCCCAACGTCTGAAACACTGCCGTCATGCCACACTACATCAAGGTCAGCCAGACGGCAAGCACCAACACTTACCTGTCCCGCTTGGCAGCCACGCTGCCAGGCGGTACGGTCATTTATACCCCCAGCCAGACTGCTGGACGCGGTCAGAAGGGCAATTCCTGGGAGAGCGAGGACGGCAAGAACCTCACTTTCTCAATGCTCCTCAAGCGACCACCCGTCAAGGCCCGCGACCAGTTCTACCTGAGCGAGGCGGCAGCGCTGGCTGTCGTCGAGGCACTGAGCACCGAGGCTGGCGAAGGTTTCACCGTCAAGTGGCCCAACGACGTCTATTGGCGTGACAAGAAGGTCTGCGGCATGCTTATCGAGAGTTCGCTCGACGGCAGCAATATTGCCCACAGCATTGTGGGCATCGGCATCAACGTCAACCAGGAGCGCTTCTTGAGCGATGCGCCCAACCCGGTCTCACTCATCAATATCACAGGCCGTGAGCACGACCTGATGGCGCTGCTGAAACGCGTCTGTTCACGCATCGAGCAACTGACAGATGGACTTGCCGACGACAATGCCCGCAACGACCTGCACGAGCGCTACATGGCTGCACTCTACCGCAATGACGGCGAGTTGCACCCCTACGAGGACGCCAGTGGCAACCGTTTCAATGCCAACGTGGCATGTATCGCCCCCGACGGCACTCTCACCCTGCGCCACGAGGACGGCACTACCCACGACTACCTCTTCAAGGAAGTCAAGCACATCATCAACGAAGTAGTCCTGTAAATAAAAAACTACGAATTACGCGAATTAAACAAAGGCTACGCAACGGATGCCTAATCCTGTCAATCCGTTTAATTCGCCGACAATAAAGAAGAATGTGGATACCAATTGGTATAATTAGCGTAATTCGTAGTTTATAAATAACAAAAATATGAAGATTGTCGTTTATTGCAGTTCCATGGAGGGACTGGAGAAGAAATACCAGCAACTGGCCGCCGCCCTAGGTACATGGATTGGCCAGAACGGCCATACGTTGCTCTATGGCGGCTCCAACGCTGGCCTGATGCACATCACCGCTGCCGCCGTTCATGAAGCTGGTGGCCACGTCATCGGCGTCATTCCCGAGATGTTCAGGCACCGCATTGACCCCTTGTGTGACGAGGTAGTCTATACCGCCAATCTGGGCGACCGCAAGCAATACATGATTGAGCATGGTGACGTGTTCGTCATCCAGCCTGGCGGCATCGGCACCATCGACGAGTGGATGTCTACCCTCGCCGTCATGACCATCGGCAATGACGACACACGCCCCGTCATCGTCGCCAACCTCGACGGCATGTACGATGCCACCATCCAACAACTTGCTGACCTCACACGCACCCCTTTCGCCCGCGGCAAGAACCTCTCCTGCACCCTCGTCGCCCGCACCACGACCGAACTCCTCTCCACCCTAGCCACCCTAACCTCACGCTAAGCCACTAAGCCGCTATGGTTTATGATTGACTTGACTGACAAAAAATCATACGCCTATCGGAAAAGTCAAACAGGAAGCAGCACCCATCAATCGTTAAAGAAATGTTAATATGACAGGGGCGAATGATTTTAAATGAAATAATAATACCTTTGTAATCTAAATACACTTTCTAATACGGTAAATTTATGAAACGAATCACTTTTATGCTGGCGATGCTGGTGATGCTGGCACTGATGGGATGCAAGGATAGCAAGGATAGCAATGACGAGCCCGATTACAACAAGCCACCTCGCATCTACATGGCAATCAACGATCGCTATGTGTTTGACATCGAGGGGAACGCCATCTATGAATGCCCTAGGAACTCCTACATCATCAAACTGGCCAGTGAAGGCAAGGACTGGTATGCCGTCAGATCAAGGCATGTTGATAATAATACCGTGCTCTATGAAGTGTTGAAAAACGGTATGGTACAGTTCCAGACACCCTACTGGATCGAGAGCATGTGTGTCGAGAACGGCGATGTCTATACGTTACAGCTGGATGAAAGTGAGTCCATCGACTATTACTTAATATATAAGAATGACCAGCAGCTTTATAAATATGATGCTCACGACTACAATTTCCTGTATAATTCGTTTGACGTGGTGGATGGACATCTTGTAGCAGGCATTGGTTCTTGGAACCCTCCCACCTATTGGATAGACGGCAATAAACTTACGTTAGACATAGGTAACCTTACATCCTACCAGGCGACTCTGAAAGCCTATGCAAGAGAGGGGGCTGAAGATTTGTTTGTCGTTGGTGATAATTCATATAGGCATTGGTATCAATTCAAAGGACAATTCCATGAACTCCCATCCGACATCGATGTGATACAAGCGATGATGGTCGATGGCATCCCTTACATATTGGCAAAAAATGATATTGAGGAACAGGATTTGCTGTACATCAATGGAGTTGAATACCCCCTCATTACACCTCATACGGACTACGAGTTTGTGTGGTGGCGTGGGTTGATGCGGGGTTATGGAAATGATGTGTATGTACTCATCACAACTACAGGAAATATACATTCTCAAATCTACAAGCGCAATGAGCCCATCAACATGAGCGCACACATTGAGTCGAAAGATGTATATGGTAATGAAGAGCATGAAGTGCCCTTGAGCGACTGCTCCATTACTGACTTCATCGTCTTGCCTCCCCAATAAGGGTAAAATAGGGACAATTCTTTTGATGTGATTTTTCCTCGGAAAATTAGGACGGCTCGACACGTTAAAAAGCAGGCTTTCTCCTTATTTGGATTGCCGAGTGGACTATACTTTCGGAGGCATCGGCACACTGACCTCACACTAAGCTTTTTATGCTCGCTGTGCTCGCAGTTTAGAGTTTAGAGAGGCTTATGCATTGTAGGAGGTATCGCCTTGGCGTAGCCAATTCCATTTCACACTTTGCTGAGGTAGGGTTCCACGAAGTCATCGAGGTCAGCGACATGGAGTTTCTTGGCAATCTGCAGTCGCTTATTATAGACTGTGCCGATGCTCTTGTAGCCCATCGTCACCATGATTACTGTGCGAGAGAAACCGCAGCAATACAGTGCTAGCAGATTTAATTCACTGTCGTTCAGCGTTCCCCCAGCCACCTCTTGTGCCTTAACGAGCACATTATCGTGCAGTTCGTTGACCAAAATCTGCAGGTTGGACCAATAGTTATTGTCATCGGTCTGCCCGTTCAAAGTCATCATTTCCTTGAACTTTGCGGCAAATTTGTCACCATCGTATTGATAGGACCATGCCATCAACTGATGTACGGTGTCAATTTGTTGGTTAACGATGGTATGCAGTTCATCACTTCCATGCTCATTGCCCTCATTATCATGCAGATTATGATTGCGCGCATCTAGCCGTGCCTGCATCTGCTTCAGATTCGTTAGCGTGTCGTTCAGGTCTGCCTGCAGTATCTCGACCTCGTTCTGCCTCTTTTTTAATTGACTCCTGTAGCGCGACACCAGGAAAGCCAACGCCAGCAACGCCAAAGCCAACAAGGCCACCAAAAGCAAAATCCCTCTCAAGCGGGATTCATTCTTGACCTGGTTCAACTCCGCCAACTGGACATCATACTTCTTCTCCACTTCCAATAGTCGATGGTTCAAGCCATTGATGGTCATTGAATCGGCCATAGCATGTGCCAACTGGATGTAGTTTTTTGACTGTTCTTCATGTTTCCAATAGCGGTGCTCCAATTCTGACATGAGTTCGTAATAAACGATACTGTCTCTCGCGCTGGCAGCACGAGGGGCCCTATTCAAATAAAAAACTGCAGAGTCAGCTTGTCCTAGGAACAAATAAGACGAGGCCAAACGATAGTGGGCACGAGGATGGTCAATGATGGCAGGGTCAGCCGAAATCGCTTGCAGCGCATACTCCTTGCTTAGTAGGTAATTTTGTTCACGCACCAGATAGTATTCCGAAAGAAGATATCGATTGGCAAAAAGATGATAATCATCACCCAGTTTTTGGGCTAAGTCTATCGCTTCTTTCATATAGAAAACAGCGGAATCATGCTTTTCATCAATATTGCGGTAAATGCCGCCAATGCTTGTGAGACACACCAGCTCATAATGCTTGTCGCCAAGAGATTTGAAGATGGGCAACGCCTCCTTGTATTTCTGCAAGGCGATGGTATTTGTCCCGATAACCTGTGACTGGTAAAGTGTGCCCAGCCTCAGTTTAGCGTAGGCCATCATTGAACTGTCGGCGGATAATGGCAGTTGTTCGGCCTGATGGTAACTCTCAACCGCCTGTTCAAGGTCGCCCATGTCCTCATTAACACATCCCTGGGCGATAAGTGCCTTCAAGTACTTCATGTCATCCCCCGACTTCTTGTAATAGCCGACAGCCTCATTGATGGCCGAGTCACTGGTGCAGGGGATGTAGTTCTTGTACATGGCCATCGATAGAAGCACAGCATAATAGGCCCGTTCCTCTTTGCTGAATCGTCCGCAATCCATCTGCTGCAGCGTGGCCAACGCCTCTTTCTCCTGCTGATGATAGACCATTGAGTCGATGCGGGAGAGTTCCTGCATGGTGGCGCTATAGTGGTGGCATCCTCCAAACAATAGGAAAAAGAATGCTGCAACAGCACTGAAAATGTTCTTGAAATGTATCATTTGATAGTGTTTTTTGTGTTCGGTCTTCAGGCATTTCACTCTAAAAGCAGTGAAACATTGATGCAAAATTAACAATTTTGAGCCAATAAAAATTCCTGATGAGAGCAGAATGAGATTTTTATTATTTAGATACAAGATTTTCAGCCGTTTACATTTGTAAAAATGAGATTGGAATGAGGCGTTTTTTTGACAAAATAATTATAACTTTGCAGATGAAATACTATCGCAATTAATAACTAAAAAACGACATATCATTATGAACACGACAAAGAAACTCATGACACTGCTGCTGGCACTCATACTGCCAGCCTCAGTCTTTGCCCTTCGCCCATACAGCTACACCAACTATGAGTTTGAGGTAGATGGCATCTATTATAAGATTGTGGACAATGAAGCTTGTGTCACCTTTCAAGAATATCGTAGTGGCATGCACCTGAGTGATTACCATGGTGACGTGATTATTCCTGCTACCGTGACTTATCAGGACATGACCTACCCTGTCACGACAATAGACTATTATGCATTCAATTACTGTCAGGGTTTGACGAGCATCACCATTCCAGAATCAATCACCACCATCAAGGAATGTGCTTTCTACCTGTGTTCACGCCTGGCCTGCGTCAACCTTCTTACCTCTACGGTTGTCATCGAAAAATACGCCTTCTCGATGTGCTCGGCATTGACAACCATCACTTGTCCCTCAACGACGCCACCAGCAATGTACTATGAGGAATGCTTTGACAGTCCCCACTACGAAACTGCCACCCTGCATGTTCCCGCCAGTGCTGTGGATAGCTATCGCAATGCACCTGTTTGGAAAAAATTCGTCCATATCAACGGCGATGCCGGGGGAGAAGCTATGGCGTTTGACCTTGAGGCTGACGGCATCTATTATGTCTTGAACAAGAAGGACGCCACCGCCACTGTGGTCAATTACTCCAATAGCAATGTCTTCATCTATGGCACCCCGCAATACAGTGGCGACATTGTCATCCCCGAGGCGGTCACCGATGAGTCGGGCAAGACCTATGCCGTCACAGCCATCGGCAATTATGCCTTCAGTGGCTGCTCTGACCTCAGTAGTGTCAGCCTCCCCAATTCGATTGTCACACTCGGGTCGCATGCATTCTTCTTGTGCAAGGGGCTTTCAAGTCTATCAATACCCAGATCGGTTACCACGGTGGGAGAAAACTGTTTTGATGGCTGCACTGGATTAACTGAACTGTCATTTACTGAAACGCTCCAGTCGATAGGTAATGAAGCCTTCAGCAGTTGTGTCAATTTGGCTGACATCTATATTCCTCAGTCATTAACAACCATTGGACAGGACGTGTTCCGCTGGACAGCATGGTTTAATAATCAGCCCGACGGCATCATCTATGCTGGACCGTTCGCCTATACCTACAAGGGTGAAATGCCCATGAACACCGTCATTGACATCAAGCCGAGCACAAAGTATATTGCTGACTATGCCTTCAGTGAACAGCCAAGGGTGGTACAGGTCATCATGCCCAACACCATCACTGCCATCGGAACCCGTGCCTTCTACTTCTGCACAGGGTTAGAGTCCATTGAGATGTCTGACGCGGTCACGGCTATCGGTTATCAAGCTTTTGCCGGTTGCTCCAGTATTCAGGATTTTGATTTCCCCAACACACTCCAATCCGTCGGTATTAGTGCTTTCGGCGGTACTGATTGGTATGATAAACAGCCCAACGGCCTTGTCTATGCCGGCCCAGTAGCCTATCATTACAAGGGAAGAATCCCCGACAACACTGATTTCATCATACCAGATGGCACAATCAGTCTGGGAGACGGACTCTTTTACGGTAGTGAACGTTTTTCTCTTGAAGATAACTACGAGGGACTCCTTAGTGTAACCATCCCTAACTCGGTCCGTTATATCGGCGATTATGCCTTCCTCGACGATTGCACCAATCTGCAGACGATAACCATTGGCAGCGGCGTTGAGGACATGGGCAATTGTGCCCTTGGATGGGTTCCCAATTTGACTCACGTCACCATCAACGAGGGCGTTAAGTTGATAGGACGGCACATGTTCTCGGGGTGCCCTAATCTGAAGGAGATAATCATCCCCAATTCTGTTGAGGTCATCAAGTATCGGGCATTTGCCGCCGATGATGTTTACGGTCAGACCGAGGATCCAGCTTGCATTTCACTGGCCAGTGTCACCATCGGCAATGGCGTCAAGGCAATTGAGGAATTTGCCTTCTCGGGATGTACAGCATTGACAGAGATAACTTGCTTGGCAACAACGCCGCCCGTAATGGAAAACGAGAACTGTTTTGACAATGAGTGCTATGAAACTGCCACATTATTCGTCCCTGCTGAAGTGGTAAACGTATATAGAAATGCCCCCGCTTGGGATAAATTCAACAATATTAGACCTATCGACTCAAACTATCTTCCTAGTGACGTGAACGGGGATGGCGAGACTTCTGTTGCTGATGCTAACAGCGTGATTGACATCGTCGTCATGGGTGGCAACGGAGGCCACACCCGTGCACCTGCTTACGAAGGCGAAATCGTTGGCGACGTGAATGGTGACGGTGAGATTACCATTGCCGATATAAATGCCATCATCCACCTGATTACTACAGGCTACTAAAGCATCTGCCCAGGCATACGCAAAAAAACAAGATAATAAACACGAATGCCCGTGAATGGTCACGAATGGTCATAAATATTTTATGATGATTCATGGACATTTATGGGCATTCGTGTTATAAAAAGGGTGCAGATTGCTTGATACTCTGGATATTATGTCGTACCTTTGCGGGTATGACAACGATAGGCACATTACTGATATTTGCTGCGGCTATCGTGCTGATGGTAGTGGCTATCGCGCGGTGGAAGGTGCATCCCTTCCTGGCGATAATGGGCACGGCGATACTGCTGGCGGTGTTGCTGGGCGTTCCCTATGCCGACATTCCTGATGTCATCGGCAAGGGTTTTGGAGGCGTGTTCAGTGGCATAGCCCTGGTGATTATCTTGGGCACGCTGATTGGCAGCGTCCTGGAGCACACCGACGGCGCAGTCGCGCTGGCACGCGCCGTGGAGCGCGTGGTAGGAAAACGACATCCACGCCTGGCGATGATGCTTATCGGATGGATTGTGTCGATACCGGTCTTCTGCGACAGCGGTTTTGTGCTGGTGAGCCCCATCGGCAAGTCACTGGCACACAGGTCTAACACGTCGCCCGTGCCGTTGATGCTGGCGCTGGCTGCGGGCCTGTTTGCCTCTCATGTGTTTATTCCGCCCACTCCCGGTCCCGTAGCGGCAGCAGGTATGGTGGGACTAGAAAACAACCTGCTGCTGGTTATCGGCATGGGCATTGTGATTTCGCTCTTGTCGCTGATTCCAGCCTATTTCTTTGCAGGCTATATTGGCGGCCACGCCAAGGCGAGGCCCTACGATGCTAGCAGCGATGCTATTATCATCGAAGATGAGCACCGTTGCAGCGCCACGCTGGCGTTCCTGCCCATTGTCTTGCCCATCGTGCTCATAGCGCTGGGTAGCGTAGCGGCACTGGTGAACATGCCAACGGATGTCGCTGCCGTCTTCACCTTCCTCGGCAAACCCTCCATTGCCCTGATTATCGCATTATTGTCCTGTCTGCCACTACTGATGCAACAGAAGATGACAGGCCAATTCTACGATATCACGCAATCGTCGCTCAAGACCGCAGGTCCCATCATCTTTATCACCGCTGCCGGTGGCGTGCTGGGTGCAGTGGTCGTGGCTAGCGGTTTTGTCGATATCATCAAGGAGTCGGGCAATTCGCTCAAGGTCCTGGGCGTGGTGTTCCCCTTCCTCATCGCCGCTATCCTGAAGTCAGCACAAGGCTCCTCGACTGTTGCCATCACCACAACGGCGAGCATGATGGGCATGTTCAGCGATTCGGGCTCGATGATGAACGCGCTGGGTTTCACTACCCCCCTTGCCGCCACACTTGTCGTGATGGCCATCGGTGCCGGAGCGATGACCGTTTCTCATGCCAACGACAGCTACTTCTGGGTAGTGACCGGATTTGGCGGCATCAAGGCAGGTGACGGTTACCGCACCATGACACTCATGACGCTTATCATGGGCATCACTGCCATCGCACTCATTGCCCTTGCGGCAGCCCTGTTACTCTGAGCAGGGGTGTCACAACTGAAATAATTTGCATGACGGCTCAAGAAAAACGCCCAAAAAGCATATTATACCAAAATTTTATATTAAATTTGCTGCAAACAACAATTACCAACCTCTAAAACATCATGATTATGAAAAAAACCGGATTTATCGCGCTGATTGTCTCGTTGATGTGCTGTCTGCCGGCGCAGGCACAGTTAGGCAATCTTATCAACAAGGGGAAGAATGTCGTCAACAAGGCTAAGGAAGTCAAGGAGAAAGTTGATGAAGAGATCAAGAAATCTAACGGTGACGTTGATTTCTACTATATGAACGACCACAGGGGCTTTTACCGCAGCAAGAAACGCCAGATTATCTTTGATGACCTGCACAAGGAGGGAGACCGCACCGGCAAGAATGTCATCTACACCATCGAGAAAAACGGCGATGTGACGTTTGATGACGGCCGCAAGGTGGGCGAGGTGCTCGACGGTGGTGTGGTCAACTGCCACAGAACTGCCCCCTATCTCATCCTGGCTGACAATGGCGACGTGATGATGGATGGCGAGGCCATTGGACACATTGACAACCAGGGCAATGTAACCATGGAAGGCGCAGCGATAGGCAAGGCTCCAGGCATCGACAAGCAGGTGGCCGCCTTAATCTACTTCGGCATCCTGTTTGACAAGCAGGGCATTGCCACCGTGAGGGCCAAGGTCAAAGAAGAACTGCTGCGTGCCGAACAGGAGAGAATTAAAGCCGAGGAAGCCAGGAAGAAGGCAGCAGCCACGGCAAGTGCCAACCAGACGAAGAGCAATCAAACCAACGCCAACAAGTCATCCAACAAAAAGGACACATCTACACCGAAAGTACAGGAATGGACCATCGAGAAGAACGGCAACCGTGGCTTTGTCGATGCCAATGGCGTGGTCTATAACTGGGCGCACAAAAAAATCGGCCAATTGCCCAAAGGCAACGGTGACATCAAGGACGGCTTTGGCAGCACCATCGGTCGCATCAGCAGCGGTGACATTTATAACAGCAGCGGCACCAAGGTGGCTACAGTCAGCAGCGGCGGCTCGATTGCCGTTCCAGGTTCTACCGCCACTGTCGCCGAGGTGCGTGGCGGAGGACGCATCGACAGGATGAAGGACTCGAAGACCCTCGGTTATTGCGATGTCCGCCCCTATGAATGGGCGGTGGCCATCATCTTCTGCGACTTCTTCAAGTTCTAAGGCCTCATTCTACACAAGGATTATGTGCCATTACGTCAGTTATGGATGTAATGGCACGTTTCTTGCTGCAAGATATAACATAAACGGGCTTTGTCCGTTATCAATATGACGACATTAACAAGATAACAAGAATACAACACTATGAAAGGAAAAGTTTATACCCGCACCGGCGATGCCGGCACCACGTCACTCGTGAGCGGCAACCGCGTGAGTAAAGACGACGTTCGCGTCGAGGCTTATGGCACTGTCGATGAGCTGAATTCCAACATCGGCGTGCTGCTGCACAGCACCAAGCTCGATGAACACGATGTCATCGCCCTGCTGCGCAAGGCCCAGAACAAGCTGTTCAACATCGGCGCTTACCTCGCCAACGACGCTGCCGACGCCACCCTCTATGGCCTAAAACAAGAGGATATCACCGAACTGGAGCAAATGATGGACAAGATGAGCGAGGAACTGCCACCCATGCGCGGCTTCATCCTGCCTGGTGGCTCACGCCTGTCGGCAACCGCCGACCGCTGCCGTACCGTCACCCGCCGCGCCGAGCGCCGTGTGGTGTCGTTGACCAAGGTGGCACACGTCGAGCCTCTCGTGCTTGAATACCTCAACCGCTTGAGCGATTTCTTCTTCGTTTTTGCGAGATATAACAATATCCGCAACCAGGTGGAGGAAATTTATTGGGATAAAGACGCCTGACATAAAAAATTATCGGGAATTGTGAACCGTATCTAAAAAATTATATTACTTTTGCGCAATTTTTAGAACACAGGATATTTTCATAAAAGATTAGCACAACAAAAAAAGACTATGTATTGGACACTTGAATTGGCAACAAAACTCGAGGATGCTCCCTGGCCCGCTACCAAGGCCGAGCTCATCGACTATGCCGTGCGCAGTGGCGCACCTCTCGAAGTGATCGAAAATCTGCAGGAGATAGAGGACGAAGGCGACACCTATGAGTCCATCGAGGACATCTGGCCCGACTACCCGACCAATGACGACGACTTCTTCTTTGACCCTGATGAGTATTGACACCGCATCATCACAAGTAGAGAGAAAACAATAACAGCAGCCTTGGAACCAATTCCAGGGCTGCCTTTTCACCACCCCACCCCTGATTTTAAAGCGGCACGGTTTTTGCAGGAATCACCA
The DNA here is from genome assembly GCA_902779125.1 of uncultured Bacteroidales bacterium. Taxonomy (GTDB): domain Bacteria; phylum Bacteroidota; class Bacteroidia; order Bacteroidales; family Muribaculaceae; genus Sodaliphilus. The sequence goes on from CACZAC010000006.1 coordinate 53,999, forward strand.
TTTAGAGCGATATTTACAACCTCAACGATTGATAATTATGATATACACCTGTCCCAAATGCGGCAAGAAGATGGACCTGAGCACCGAGGTGCTCATCAACAGCAATTACATGGTCATCTGCCCACAATGCCTGAGCCAACTGCAGATTGTGGGCGACTATGCCTATATCCCTGATGATTCGCTCGACCTGGACACAACAGTCGAGCCATCCCGCACAATCAATTGCCCCAAGTGCGGACACGAGGCCAACAGCAATGCACACTTCTGTCCCAACTGTGGCGCCAGTTTTGACGAGCCGGCAAAAAGCACGACAGCCATCGACTTGGGTCCCGAGGATGTGACCGTACTGCCGCCGCCCATCCCGAACAGCGACCCGCTGTACAACGACGCGGTGCAGTTCCTAACCGGGTGTTCATCCATCACGCCCATGATGCTGCGCGACCGCTTTAACATCAGCAATGAGCGTGCAGCCGAACTCATCCGCCAGCTCGAGGCAGGCGGTATCATCGGCCCCTACGACAATGGCGGTCCCCGTAGAATCCTCATCCCCCACACCGGACTCTACGACAGAATCCCGCCTCAAAACACCATGCAGAGCGGCACACCTCATCAAGGCAGACCTTTACCCCGCCGTTTTGGCTGCTTCACCTGGTTGCTGTTCGGCATGATGTTCATATTCCTCATGAAGGCCTGCGGGCTTTGATGAGCTTCTTAAGGACAAAATGAAAACGAATCACGGACTTGTCGGCCCGTGATTCGTTTTTTAGGTTTATAGGACTTTTTTACTTGCCCAGATTGTCAATCTGCTGCTTCGCCCATTCCTTGGCCATGCGGATAGCCTCGTTGGCCATCTGGTTGACCATGCTGTCCATGCCCTCGGGTATCTCGATACCCATGACGCTGTCGGGCAACACTCGGGGGTCAGGCACCATTTCCTCGTCCTGGTCCTGTTCGTCGCTGTACTCGTCCTGCTGGTCAGGCTCGGGAGCAGGAGTGATATGATGGTTGGCTTCATAGTCATCCATCGCTTTGCTCCATGCCTTCTCAATGTCTTCCTTGCCGAAAGTAAACACGTGACCGAACATTCCCAGCGAAACCATTTTTTCCTCGTTGTCACCGATGCTCATGCGGCCCACCGAGCAGACGACATAGTTCTTGACATCAAGGTAACTGGAAATGACCTTGTCGGTGCCAAAGCCCGTGAGTTCCTTGAGGGCCTTGTTGATTAAGTCGCCAAACACGCCACCCACGCCGGTGATACCGCTCAGGTTCTCATCAACCTTGTCGCCCACCCAAGCCTTGGTCACCTCTTGGATGGCAGCCTCGTGGTCAGTTCGGTCAGGACAAGTCATTACCATCGTACCAAACAAGATGGCAAGCACCAGGGCAGCAATGAGCCACGGGGTGCAGCCGCTCTTCTTGGTTTCGGGCTGCGTGGGATAACGGGGCGGCACTTGGGGCGGTGCCTGGGCAGGAGACACAGGGGGCTCATAGGGCTGTCCTGTTGCCACCTGATTCTCGGCCATGCGGGCAGCCTGCTGCGAAGCCTCAAACTCAGCACGCTGGAGCACAGCGGTCAACTCGGGCACATCACCAGCCTGTTGCCAGTCGCTCATGCCGGGAGCCCACACTTCGCTCTCGGGGGTCAACCCTTGCTGACCCAATTCCTCGATGGAAAACGGACCTTCCTGTTTTCCATTTCTAATCAGATGAAATTCCATAATCAGTCTTTAATGATAAAAAGCCAATGTTTATTGCTAAAAAAAGCCGTAGGCAAAAGCCTTCTTTTTGTTCCTTGCAAAAAGTGTGCCCAAATGCACCGGTGCAAAAATACACCTTACTGGCTTAGTATCAAGACAGAAATATGGTATTTTGCTTTTTTTAACCATACAATAGCGATGACTTACAATAAAATAGGGGTAAACTGACCGTCATTGACATTTATTGAGTAAATTTGCAACATTAATCGATACAACCGAAAAGCTATGAAGCGATTTATCTCATTTTTTACCATTGCCTTAGTTGGCATCATGACACTCACCGCTGGGGTGCGCGAGGATTTCAAGGCGAACCCCAAACTGAGCGCCAACAACTACCAGGCCTATCCTGACAAGAACCTGCCAGCCATCACCCCGGCACCTGCAGGCTATGAGCCGTTTTTCATCAACCACTACGGCCGCCACGGTAGCCGTTGGCTAATCAATGACAAGAAATACTCCTTCCCCCTGCAGATGTTGGAGAAAGGCCAAAACGACGGCAAACTCACGCCACGCGGCAAAGAGGTGCTTGACATCCTGCGCGAGGTACATGAGGCCAGCAAAGGACGACTGGGCGAATTGAGCGATCTGGGCGCTGACCAGCACCAGGGCATCGCCCGACGCATGTACCAGAACTTCCCGCAGGTGTTCCGCGACGGAGCAGATGTCGTGGCACGCTCGACGGTTGTCATCCGCTGCATCCTCTCGATGCAGAACGAGGTTGATGTGCTTGCCTCACTCAATCCGCGACTTAACATCACCACCGACGCCAGCCAGGCGACAATGTACTACATGAACTACAGCGACAGCGTCGTCAAGCCGCTGCGCAACAAGATGGCCGAAACAGAAAAGCAGTGCCTGAAGAAGTGGGTAAACCCCAAAAAGTTCCTCAAAAAGCTTTTCAATGACCAGAAGTGGGTAAAGAACAACATCAGTGAAGACGATGCACGCAAGATGATGCTGTACCTGTTTGAGGTGAATGGTAACATGCAGAGCCACTATCGCTTCGAGAATGTGAACATGTATGACCTGTTCACCGACGAGGACATCTACAGCGTGTGGCGTTACAACAATGCTTACTGGTATATCCACTCGGCTGAGACGCCATTGACGCAGTGCCGTGTGGACTATATGGAGGCCAACCTGCTGCGCAATTTCATCGAGGATGCCGACCGCGCCACCACGACCGACGACCCCACACCGGGCGCCTCGCTGCGCTTCGGCCACGAGAGTGTGGTGCTGCCGCTCTGCTGCCTGATGGGTCTGAACGGTACCGACTACCGCACGACCGACCTCGAGAACCTGGACAAATACTGGCAGACCTACAAGGTGTTCCCGATGGCTGCCAACATCCAGTTCGTCTACTTCCGCAAGGCTGGCAGCGACGACATCCTGATGCTGCCGTTGCTGAACGAGCACGAGGCGACCCTGCCCGTCCCCACCGACGTTGCCCCCTACTACCACTGGAGCGACGTGCGCGACTATTTTATCGATAAACTTTCCCGTCAACCTGTCATCGACCTGAACAAATGAAACGCATCACTTTTATCATTATAGCCATTACGGCGTGTCTGACACTGAGTGCCACCAACCCTCGCAAACAGGTCATCAACAACTTTGACCGCTCGGCAAGCAACCACTACGCCTACCCCTACGGCACCGACATGAAGGTGCCCTCGCTCACCGCTGCACCTGCGGGCTACGAGCCGTTCTACATCGACCACTACGGACGTCACGGCAGCCGTTGGCTGACCAACGGGCGTTACTATGAGCGTCCCTACAAGCAGTTACTCAAGGCCAAGGAGGCAGGAATGCTCAATTTGCAAGGTGACCTGTTGCTGCGCCAGCTCATGATTGTCAATGAGACCTCAAAGCAGCGTGCCGGTGACCTGAGCGACGAGGGTGCAAAGCAGCACCAGGAAATCGCCCAACGCATGTTTGACAACTTCCCCCAGGTGTTCCAGGGCGATGCCCGCATTGATGCCCGCTCGACCGTCATCATCCGTTGCATCCTCTCGATGCAGAACGAGACGATGCGCCTGCGCTCACTCAATCCCAACCTGCGCATTACTACCGATGCCAGCTATCACGACATGTACTACATGGGATGGGGATATGGCGAGGACACCCTGGCCAATGACCTGCGCAAGAGCGTGGATCACATCTCAGATGAGATGTACAACAAGCACCTGCAATCTGAGCGCTTCATCGCCCAACTGGTGAACGACCCTGAATGGGCTGCTGCCAACCTGGACTGCAACCAGCTGATGCGCGACGTGTTTGATATCGCCGGTTCGCTGCAAGGACATCAGTTCTTCGACATGATTAACTTATACCACTACTTCAACAGCAACGAGATTTTTGAACTGTGGCGATTGAAGAATATTTACTGGTACATCCATTGGGCCAACGCACCCCAGAACGGCAACCGCATGCCCTTCATCGAGCGTGCCCTGCTGCGTGACATGATTCAAAAGGCCGACGACGCCATTGCCACTGGTGAACACGGTGCCTCGCTGCGCTTCGGACACGAGACCTGCGTGCTGCCCCTGGCTTGCCTCATGGAACTGGATAGCGTCAACTACAGCTGCGACGACCTGGAAACGCTGCATGAGCACTGGCAGGACTATAACACCATCCCCAAGGCCTGCAACATCCAGATGGTATTCTACCGCCCCACGGGAACGACAGGCAACCCTGCCAACGACATCTTGGTCAAGGTTCTCCTTAACGAGCACGAGGCATTGCTGCCTGTAAAGCCGGTTCAAGGCCCCTACTACCGCTGGACCGACCTTCGCCAGTACTACGACCGCAAACTCGCCACCGCCATCGACTGGTCAGTCAAGAAGTGACCAAAGCGTTTTTAAGCCATTAACTCGTTAGCATTTCCACTACTATAACGAGGGAAACTGAAAACAATAAATACAATAAGTACAAACTATTGGAATTTAATCCATTGTACTTATTGTATTTATTGTTTTCTTGCTGATTTTTTCGGCCACGCCAAGGCGAGGTCCTACTAAGGTTTGTTTTAATGCTGATTCTTCTTGAGGGTGGCTTCGTAGATAGCCTGGTGGCGGTGGGCTACTGCGGTCTCGCTGTAGGTGGCGAGGGCGGTGGCTCGGGCTGCTGCACTCAGGGCAGGCAGGCGCTCGTCATTGAGACACCATGAGATGCCTTGAGCGAAATCCAGACTGTCGCAATAGTCGGCGACATAACCATCCTGTTTATGGCTAATCATCTCGGGGATGCCACCCACGTTAAAGCCCACACAGGGTACGCCGCATGCCATAGCCTCGACAATGGTATTGGGCAGGTTGTCTTGCAACGAGGGGGTAACAAACAAATCCACGGCATTATAGAGTTCGGCGATTTCAGCCTCATTGCTCAGGTAATTGACCGTATAGACGGGTAGCGGCAGCGCCTCCTTGACGCTCTCAGCATCACCGCCCAGCACGACAACGCCCAGTTTGCCTGGAAGAGTAGGATGATGCATGCTGATGTGTTCACAAGCCTCGACCAGATAACTGAAACCCTTGCGCTCATCGGTAATGCGCTGGGCACCAAAGAGCAGGAGCCGCATGTCTTGGGGAAGATTGAATTTCTGCCGCGCTACCGTTTTGTCCATCGGGGTGAACACGCTGGTATCGATGGCATTAGGCGTGTTGAGGACGGCATAGCCTTGCGTGAGGCGGCTCTTGCGGGCAAGGTCGGCCATCCAGCGGCTGCAGCCCACAAAGGTCAGGTTACTGTCCTTGTACATCTCCCGCTTGCGGTCAAACACCCGCCGTGCCAGGTCTAAACCCGGTCCTTTCAGCATCGGACATTTTTCACACTGCGACTGGTACTTGTCACAGCCACCCGAGTAATGGCAGATACCTGTGAAATACCACTGGTCATGTAGCGTCACCACCACAGGCTTGCCACTGGCGAGAATACGCTCCAGATTCTTGAGTGAGAGAAAACCCTGATTGACCCAGTGCAGATGAATAACGTCGGCCTGCTGGAACTCGGGCAGCCTGGTGATGTCGGTGCCCGTGTTGGCAATGTCGACCTGGAACAGGTTCTGCTTGCTCAAGCCGTTGTTCAGCCAGATAACGCCGCGTTCCCAAAGGAATTTGGCCTTCAACAGCCATGACTGTGGTATGTTTACCACCTCAGGGGCATCGGTCTTGCGGTCACGCACGAGCATCCGTGCCTCCACGCCATTGTTGTTCAGCGCATGCAGCAGGCGGTTGGCGGCAATCGCTGCCCCACCCGTCCGTTCGGCCGTATTGACAATCAGTACTCGCATTCCAATGTCAAAATTACAAAAAGTTACATGTATGTAAGTTACATCAATGTAACTTTTTTCTGAAATAATCTATTTTTAGTTGATATTCAAGCAAAAAGAGGGCGATGCCTGTTTAGACATCGCCCTCAAAACTATTGAATTTGTTTTATTATTGCCCTTGTTTAGAGCTGGGGACCGGCGGCTACCAGAGCCTTGCCTGCCTCGTTGTCCTCGTACTTGACGAAGTTCTTGATGAAGCGGCTTGCCAGATCCTTGGCCTTCTCTTCCCACTGTGCGGCATCGGCATAGGTGTCGCGCGGGTCGAGGATGCCGGCGTCAACGCCCTCGAGCTGGGTGGGAACGGTGAAGTTGAAGTAAGGAATCACCTTGGTGGGAGCATTGTCGATGCTGTGGTTCAAGATAGCGTCGATGATGCCACGGGTATCACGAATCGAGATGCGCTTGCCAGTGCCGTTCCAACCGGTGTTCACCAAGTAAGCCTTGGCACCGCTCATCTCCATGCGCTTCACGAGTTCCTCGGCATACTTCGTGGGATGCAGCTCCAGGAATGCCTGGCCGAAGCAAGCGCTGAAGGTGGGGGTGGGCTCGGTGATGCCGCGCTCGGTACCTGCGAGCTTAGCGGTGAAACCACTCAGGAAGTAGTACTTGGTCTGCTCAGAGTCGAGAATCGATACGGGAGGCAGTACACCAAATGCGTCAGCACTCAAGAAGATAACCTGCTTGGCAGCGGGTGCGTGGCTGATGGGGCGCACGATGTTCTTGATGTGATAGATGGGGTAGCTCACGCGGGTGTTCTCGGTCACGCTCTTGTCGGCGAAGTCAATCTTGCCGTTCTCGTCAACAGTGACGTTCTCGAGCAGTGCGTCGCGATGGATGGCGTTGTAGATGTCGGGCTCAGCCTCCTTGTCGAGGTTGATAACCTTGGCATAGCAACCGCCCTCGAAGTTGAAGATACCGTTGTCGTCCCAGCCGTGCTCGTCGTCGCCGATGAGTTTGCGCTTGGGGTCGGTGCTCAACGTGGTCTTGCCGGTTCCCGATAGACCGAAGAAGATGGCGGTGTTCTCACCGTTCATGTCGCAGTTGGCCGAGCAGTGCATGGCTGCAATGCCCTTCAACGGCAGGAAGTAGTTCATCATCGAGAACATACCCTTCTTCATCTCACCACCGTACCAAGTGTTGAGGATAACCTGCTCGTTGCTGGTCACGTTGAAGACAACGGCGGTGTCGCTGTTCAGACCCAGTTCCTTGAAATTGTCCACCTTGGCCTTGCTGGCGCAATATACGGTGAAGTCGGGCTCCTGCTCAAATTCCTCCTCGTTCTGGGGACGGATGAACATGTTGGTCACGAAGTGAGCCTGCCATGCTACCTCCATGATGAAGCGCACCTTCATGCGGGTATCCTTGTTGGCACCGCAGAAACCGTCAACTACAAACAGGCGCTTGCCGCTCAGCTGTTTTACAGCGAGGTCCTTCAGGGCAGCCCAAGTGGCCTCGGTCACGGGCTTGTTGTCATTAGGATAACCAGGGGTGGTCCACCACACCTTGTCGTGGCTGTTGGCATCGTCAACGATGAATTTGTCCTTAGGCGAACGGCCAGTGTAAATACCGGTCATCACGTTGATGGCACCCAGCTCGGTCTCCTGACCCTTGTCAAAGCCCTCGAGCTCGGGCCTCATCTCCTCATTGAACAAAACCTCATAGGTGGGGTTGTAGAGCACCTCGGTAACACCAGTGATACCGTACTTCTCTGCTAAGATAGCCTTATCAAATCTTGCCATAATAAATATTTAATTATTAATGTTTTAGAAATTACCTTATTTGAAATCGACGGCAAAATTACGCATTATTTTATAATGAGCAACGCGAATTAAAGAAAAATTTCCTTAATTCATGCCTTATTATATATTTTTAGCATTGCACCTCGACAAATTAACAAAAAACTATTCGTAAAATTCGAATAATTAGCCACTCGTTTAGCAGCCACCGCATCCGCAGTCGCAGCCCTCGCCGTGCTCATGGCCGCAGTCGCCACCACCGCACTCTTCACAGCCACATCCGCAGCCATGATGCTTGGGTTGCAACTCCTCGGGCGTAGCGTCACGCACGAGTTGCACATAGCCACTGTAACGCACAGTCTCGCCAGCAAGCTGGTGGTTGAAATCCATGAACACCTTGTCGTCGGTCACCTTGATGACCTGACCCTCGACGCGCATGCCTTCCTGTGTCATCATGGGCACGCGGGCACCCGGACGGATATTCTCGGCGTCAAACTTGCCATCGACATGGAAAATCTCCTTCTCAAGTTCATAAATCAGGTCGGGGCTCTTTACGCCGAAAGCCTCATGGGGCTGAAGGGTGAAATCAAATTTTTCGCCCTGCTCAAGGCCCATGATATGGTTCTGGAAGCCCTCGATCAACGACAAATCCATACCAAAGACAAAGGCATCGGGATGCTCCTTATTGAACTTGAACACACTGATGTTTTCCTCTCCGTTAACGACAAAGATTTCATATACGAGTTCAACGTACTTACCTGCTTGAATTTTCTCCATTGAATTTTTATAGTAATTGATTGATAAATAATTTCGTGCAAAGATACTTATTTTTTCTTTATATGTCTATTTTTAGAGTAACTTTGGCGTTCGCTGAAGTTACTGACAGTCGAAAATGATAAAGAAAACGGGTTTTTCTTTTCCATTTCTCTCATTTTGGAGTAACTTTGCAGCCACAACGAGTTTTAACCAGAACATGATGACCGATAAATTTGACATGGTGGCTAAAACCTTCCTTGGCCTGGAAGGTGTTCTTGCCGACGAGTTACGCGCCCTGGGCGCCGAGGATGTGAAAGAAGGGAACCGCGTGGTTTCATTCATGGGTGACAAGGAGATGCTCTATCGCGCGAACTTTGCTTGCCGCACGGCAATACGTGTACTCAAGCCGTTCCTGCATCTGCACTCCACCGGTGCCGACGACCTGTATGAACAGCTCAAATCGTTTGATTGGGAACAATTGATGCAAGTGAACACCACATTTGCCATCGATGCCACCGTCTATAGCGAGGACTTCAACAATTCACGCTTTGTCACTTATCGTGTCAAGGATGCCATCGCCGATTTCTTCAACGAGAAATACGGCAAGCGCCCCAGCATCCGCCTCACCAACCCCGAAATCCGTTTCGACATCCACATCTCTGGACGTGATGTGACGCTGTCGCTCGACAGCAGCGGCGACCCGCTGTTCAAGCGAGGATGGCGCGTAGCACAGACCGACGCTCCCATCAACGAGGTTTTGGCAGCAGGCATCATCCTGTTGAGCGGATGGGACGGCAAGACCGACCTGATTGATCCCATGTGCGGCTCGGGCACGTTCCTCATCGAAGCGGCTCTCATCGCCGCCAATATCGCGCCGGGTGTCTATCGCGACCATTACGCTTTCCAGCAGTGGCCCGACTACGACTCCGACCTGTTTGACAAGATTTATAACGATGACAGTGCCGAGCGTGAGTTCACTCACAAGATTTACGGCAGCGACATCGAGGGCAAGGCCATCGCCATCGCACGCACCAACGTCAAGAGCGCCGGACTCAACAAATACATTGAACTGGAACGCCGCGACTTCAACGACATCGAACTGGTTCCCGAGGGGGGCACTCTCATCAGTAACCCGCCCTACGGAGAGAGGCTGAATGTCGAAGACATTGAGCAGTTCTATCGCGACCTGGGCTTCAAACTCAAGCACACGTTCAAGGGCTATAACGCATGGCTCATCTGCTACGATCCTGAACAATACTTCAAGATTGGCCTCAAGCCGTCGGTGAAATATGCCTTGAATAACGGCGGTCTGGACTGCGAACTGTTGCAATATGTCATTTTTGACGGCACTTATGATAACCTGCGTGAACGCGGAGAGCACATCCGCAACGAGGGCTTCCGTGCCAGCGAGCGCAGCAAGGGCAACTATAACAAGGTGGGACGCGAGGAACGTCCGCGCCGACGTGACGACGACCGCCCAAAACGTCGATTTGATGATGAGGACCGTCCGCATCGTCGCGACGATGACCGCCCACGCCGACGTGACGACGACCGTCCCAAACGTCGATTTGAAGGTGAGGACCGCCCACGCCGTCGTGATGATGACCGCCCAAAACGCCGGTTTGATGGCGAAGGCCGTCGCAACGACGCCCCCTTGAGCGAGGAAGAACGCCGTCGTCGTTCCAACATCGACCGCGACCGTCGGTTGATGTCCGATGTGGATAACCGCGACAGGAAAGGTCGCTACGATGACGACTTCGACCAGGAATTCCGCCATTCCGAGACCTTTGCCAAGCGCATCCTGCGCGACCGCAAACCCACGCTCAGCGCCGACAAGGAGGTGCCCATCATCCACGGACGCCGCAAGAGCTGGAAACGTCGCGAACTGGACGAGCCCACCGACCAGACGCCTAACGACACCGACGACAACAAATAACAGGAAGTCAACTACTACAATAGAACGAAGCTATTGAAGACAACTTGAACAACTCATACAACTAATATATAATCAAGTTGTTAGAGAGTTGTCCAAGTTGTTTTTATGATTGATTTAAAAGGTGACGACGAGGGAACATATCAACGAGTACTTCAATGGGCGGCCGTTCGTGCTGCTCAGTGCTCTGATACTGGTGGCCATGACATTTATTGCTTTGTCAATGGGCGTCAAACCTATTCAGATTGGGGGTGCAGGCATCTTTTTCCCCTTCAAGGGGCTGCTCATGGATAACGGCCCGCTTTCGGCCGCCGTCAATGTCTTATGTCTGCTGACAACAGGCTTCATCATGCTGGCCCTCAACAAGGTGTTTAACTATGTGAGGTCTGTAACCCACCTGTTTGTTTCGGTGTTTTTCCTTCTGCAGGCAGCCAATCCTGCGGCTTTGCTCTCGTTCAATCTGGGCACCCTGTTATGCCTTGTTACGGCAGTGTCTCTCTGGCCCATGTTTGCGTCTTTTCAAGATCGGCATGCCCAGCGCAGCATCTTTCTCATTTTTGCGATGGTGGCAGCCGGCAGCATGTTCCACTACGGCTTTCTAGCTTTGATTCCAGCGTTTCTGCTGGGGTTCATGAACATGCGTGTTTTCAACCTCAAAGGGTTCTTTGCCATGCTCATCGGGCTGGTGACACCCTTCTGGATTGTATTGGGATTAGGCATCGCCAAACCCGACGACTTTGTCATGCCTCAAATCAACGGCATCTGGACGATGATCAACCAACCACAAGTCAACCTGCTAGTCACGCTGGGTTGTGCGACAGCGGTGCTTGGCATCGTTCTGGCAACCATGAATCTGTTCACCATCATGAATTACAGAATGCAGACACGCGTGTACAACATTGTGCTGATTATCATTCTGGTCGTGATGACTATCGCCATGTGCCTAAATTACCTCGACATGACGGTTTACATGCCTTTGCTTAACCTCATGGTGGCAGTCCAGGTGGCGCAAGCCCACACACTGCACACGACCAACTCACGACGCTATCTGCTCATGTTGCTGTTGGTTGCTGCCTGTCTGGCATTCGCCGTCACTAATCTGATGATGACATGAGAATAATCATTGATAACCATATTCCACACATCAATGGGCTGATTGAGCCTCGAGCCGAAGTTCTGTATCTGGAACCCAGTGTCATCACCCGCGAGGCCGTCAAGGACGCCGACGCCCTCATCATCCGCACCCGCACCCGCTGTGATGCCGCCCTGCTCGATGGCAGCCGCGTGCGTTTCATCGGCTCGGCGACCATCGGCACCGACCACATCGACCTCGATTATTGCGACACCCACGGCATTACCGTGCGCAACGCCCCAGGATGCAACGCTCCCGCTGTCGCCCAATGGGTATTCTGCGCCATCCATGCCTGGATGCAAGCCCGCGGCATCGCTACCCCCGACCGCCTCACACTGGGCATCGTCGGCGTCGGCCACATTGGCTCCATCGTTGCCCGCTGGGGCAGGCAATTGGGCTTCACCGTCCTCCTCAACGACCCCCCGCGTGAAAATAAGGACGGTTCTCTTGATGTCATTTTCTCCCCCTTGACCGAGTTGCAGCAGCGCTGCGATATCATCACCTTTCACACGCCACTCACCCGCGACGGTCAGTGGCCCACATGGCACATGTGCGACCAGGCCTTTCTTGACGGACTGGCCCGCTGTCGCCTGATTCTCGATGCTGCCCGAGGTCCCATTGCCGACAATGCTGCCCTGCTGGGCTGGCATGGTGACGTCGGCCTCGACTGCTGGGAGAATGAGCCCAATATCTCCCGTGAACTGCTGGACAAATGCATTGTCGCCACTCCTCACATCGCCGGCTACAGCGCCGAGGGCAAACAGCGAGGCACCGCCATGATGCTCGCCGCCCTCAACGAGTTTTACGGCTGGGACATCCCCATTCCCAAGATTGCCAGCCCCGCCACAGGCGCAGCACAGGTAAGCCTCGACGGTATTGCCGCCAGTTACGACATCCTCGCCGACACCGCCACCCTGAAATCCACACCCCGCGACTTCGAGTCCCTACGCAACGGCTACCACCACCGCCCCGAATACCAGTAAATAATCAACCCATCGCCTTCAATTAAAGAAAAGCAACTGGATTCATCGGGTACTCTTGATGGATTTAGTAATATACTTGTTACTAGAGATGCAGTGCCGATATCAATAAATCGTAGAGTTGGCATTAAAAAGTGACGCCTCTTGTATGATAGGCTACAAAAAAATACTATCTTTGCAGGAAATAAAGACATCAATTAACAACTAATTTATCACTACCACAATGAAAGAATTAAAAGGAACCAAGACCGAAAAGAACCTGATGGAAGCCTTCGCTGGCGAATCCCAGGCCCGTAACAAGTACACCTACTATGCCTCCAAGGCTAAGAAGGACGGCTATGTGCAGATTGCAGCCATCTTTGAGGAGACCGCCAACCAGGAGAAGGAGCACGCCAAACTGTGGTTCAAGCACCTGCAGGGCGGTGCCGTGAAGGGCACCATCGAGAACCTCGAGGATGCAGCCGCCGGTGAGAACTTTGAGTGGACCGACATGTACAAGCGCATGGCCGAGGAGGCCCGCGAGGAAGGTTTCATCGAGATTGCCGAGCAGATGGAAGGCGTTGCCGCCATCGAGAAACTGCACGAGGAGCGTTACCTCAAGCTGTTGAACAACATCAAGGAGGGCATCGTCTTCTCACGCGACGGTGACACCATCTGGCAGTGCAGCAACTGCGGCCATGTGGTGATTGGCAAGAAGGCTCCCGAGATGTGCCCCGTGTGCAACCATCCCCAGGCCTACTTCCAGATCAAGGCCGAGAACTATTGATTTTGAAACCGCTAACTAACAAGAATGCCGACAAGGAAATGATTCTTTGTCGGCATTTTTATGTGATTGATGCTTGTACTTATTGGTTGCGGGCTTGGTCGCGGCGTTCCTTGAGCTTCTTTTGGATGATACTCTCAACCTCATATATCCTATCCACCTGATCGGCATTGAGTACGGTGGCAAACCTGTCGATATATTTCATGCGGATGCCTTGTGCCCGCTGCTGCATCTCCATCTTGCGCTTGGCCTTGGCTGCGGCATCGGTGCTCGTGCTGGGCTTGATGGGTTTTGAACGCTCATTCCACAAGGCGGTCATTTCTTCGCAATAGGCTCGGTAGATGGGTTCAAATTTCTTTTGTTGCTCGGCGGTGATGTGCAGCCTATAAGTCAACTCCTTCACTTTGGCCTTATAAAAGCGTTCATTGAGAGAACTGTTTTTCCCGTCGTTTGATACCGCAGTGAGGCTGACAAGTGCCGCAATCAATAATATCATGAACTGTTTCATTGTTTCTATTGTTTTATTTGGTTAGTACTCAGGTATTTCTTCAATCTCATAGTAGGGTAACTGTGCCACTTCCTCGTCGCTCAGGGAATTCAGGAACTGGTCCATAGGACTCTCTACCTGTTGTTGGACGGGAATGACCGTCTTGCTACCGTGGTTGATTACCGTCAAGCCAACACCTACAACGAGCAGCACGACTGCTGCTGCCGAGGTAATCATCATGGCAAGGCGCCTGGAAGTTTTTTTCTTGCGCTCGTGCAGGATGGCCTGCTCTGTCGCTTGATTTATCAGGTCATCAAGATAGGCCTCATTCTCCTGATAAGGCATTTTCTTGCCTATGTCATTTAATAAGTCTTTCATTTCGAGTGTTCTTTAATGTAAGTTTTCACCTTTTCGGTTGCATAGTGATAATTGGTCTTCAACGTGTTCACGCTTTTGCCCGTGATGCGGGCAATCTCCTCATAGCTCAGTTCATCGTAGTAGCGCAGGTTGAACGCGATGCGCTGCTGGGTGGGCAATGTGAGCAGGGCATTCTGAAAGAGGGTCGCTGCCTCATCTTCCTGAAGCATTGCATCGGCCCTCAATTTCTCGGTCAAAGTGTCTCCCAGCGAGTCGATACTATGGAACAGGTGAGTTTGCCGCCTGAGGTGCTGCAGTGCCTCGTTGGTCGCAACCCTGTAGAGCCAGGTGGACAATGAGCCGTCACCCCGATAGGAGCTGATGCTGCCCAATACCTTGATGCACGTTTCCTGGAAGACGTCCTCAGCATCTTCATGCCCAACGACAATGCGGCGGATGTGCCAATAAATGGTGCGTCCATACTGGCGCATGAGTATTCTGAACCCTTCCTCACGCCGCAACGGGTCAGATAGCATCTGCTGTAACAGGTTGTCGTCGGTCTTACTTTGCATACATTAAATATGATGCCGCAACTTGCCGAAAGTTAAATGAAGATGACATTATTATTTACTCGGTCAGAAGATTTAACTTTTGCAGCATTGCTGCATCTCTCTAATGTAAAAACCTCAAAACTCTTTTTTTATTATGATTCAAAAAACTTTCCAATGGATTATGTTCACAGTGGGCGTGTTATTCCTTGCTTTGAACGCTGGTGCTCAAACCTGCGACCCTAGCGGAGACTGCGGAGGAGATGAGACTTTGGGTACCTATGACGTGTTGTCGCCCATGGGACAATCGTCAGTCGAAATGATTGAAATGGCGCCCCGTCTTGAGACACTCGACGGAAAGACCATTGCCCTTGTGGGAGGATCGTTCATGGCCAGCGTGACGCATGTTGAACTCAAGAACCTTATTCTGGAGTATTTCCCCACTGCCACCGTCTATGTCCTGAGCGAAATCGGCTCAGCAGGGCTGTTTCCAGGTCCCGGGACTCGCAAACCACAAGTCGAGCGTTTCCAGCAGCGACTGATTGAATATGGTGTTGACGCTGTCATCTCGGGTAACGGCGGGTGTGGCATCTGCACGCCCAAGGAGACTGGCTCATGTATTGCAGCCGAGTACATCGGCATCCCCTCGGTGATGATTGCGGCACCTGGTTTTGATACACAAGCCAAGACGACAGCCTACAACAACGGTCTTCCCGTTCTGCGCGTGGCAGTATATCCGGGAGCCTTCGCTTCGCACACGGTGGAAGAACTCAAACAGAATACCCGCGAAGTGTTGTGGCCCCAGATACTTGATATGCTTACCGAACCTATTACTCAAGAAGAAATCGAAGAAAACTCCCATCCCGAAGCAGCCAATCCACAAGAACCTGTCTTCAGCGGCACAATTGATGAAGTAAACGAGTTCTTCCGCGACATGATGTGGAGCGATGGTATGCCCATCATTCCTCCTACCAAGGCGCGTGTTGAGGAATTTATGAAATATACCGACTACCGCTGGAACCGCACCATTGCCGTGTTGTCACCGTCTTACCGTCAAAGCCTCGTGTGGCACGTCGCGGTCAACGGTGTGATGGCTGGCTGTAAACCTGAATACATGCCATTGCTGATTGCGTTAACCAAAGCCATGACTTCGGGTGAGTTCCGACGCACCTTGGGCAGCACACACGCCTGGGTACCCTATTGCTGGGCCAATGGTCCCGTAGCCCGCCAGCTGGGCTTGGACCATGGTCAGGGACAAATCAATGAACAGGCCAATATAGCAATCGGGCGGTTCCTCAACCTGGCCATGCTCAATCTGGCAGGATACTATGTGAAGCAGGACCGCATGGGCACTTTCGGGTATCCCGTTTCGTGGTGTCTCGCCGAGGATGACGAGGCTTGCCTGCGTGTGGGTTGGAATCCCTACCATGTGAGACAGGGACTAAACCTTAATGAGAGTGCAATGACAGCGGCCTCCACTCTGTTATGGGGCAACAACATGCCTCCGGCAACCACCGATGGAGAGAAAATCATGCAATTGCTCGCCTGGGACATCACCGAGCGTTGCCAGTTGGCACTCGGCAGTGGTGTGCAATACACCCACCGCGCCATCCTTATGACCGAGGAGGTTGCAGCACATCTCAAGGAAACTTATGGCACCATAGATAACCTGGAGAACCAACTCATTGCCACCGCACGTCGTCCATTGTATGAGAGGGCATATGCGCACTATTACGCCAACCCCGGCAGTGCCATCAATCCCAACCACACCTCGCTGGAGCAATACATGGCCCAGTTGCAAGATGAGGAAGATGCAGAAATGACACCCACGCCTGAATGGTATGCCAGCGATGAAAGCCAGATGATGACCATTCCGACAATGGTCAAGGGGGAAACGGCATTTTTGATTACCGGTGATGCCTCGCGCAATAAAATACAGACCATGCCAGGCGGTGGCATGTCCACTGTCGAGGTGGAGTTGCCCGCCAACTGGGATGATTTGATGGAAGAAAAAGGTTATGAACCTTTGAGGTCGTTCTATCTTGAGCCCATCGATGATGAAGGATATGACCCTGTTACCGAGATTGAAGAAGTGATAGCAGATCCTGCTGTGCTAACGCAGCCACAGGGCAAAGCCAAAGTGAGATACTACAACATGAGCGGGCACGGTAGTAATCAGCCGTTCGACTGTATCAACATTGAGGTGACCACTAACCCTGATAATACCCGCAATGCCAAGAAGTATATCCGCGTTCACTAATAAACCCTTGCTAGCATGAAACAATATTCTAGAATAATCTTGTTATGGTCGATGATGTTGTTAGGGGCGCTCAATGCTCGGGCTGCGGCAACGCTCCTTGGGGATGCCAATGATGACGGTAATGTCACAATCAGCGACGTCACAATGCTGATTGATTACCTGATGGGCGCCAACCAGGCAATTAACGCCAATAATGCCGATGTGAGCTGCAATGGCATCTTATCAATCGAGGATGTAACAATACTCATCGACTATCTCTTGGGGGCTATTGAGTTTCCTCCCATCGAGCAAGAAATCGAGGAAATCTTTACCGTCAATGGGGTGGACTTTGTCATGGTACAGGTTGAGGGCGGAACATTCACGATGGGCGCCACTCCTGAGCAAGGCACTGACCCGAGCAGCAAGGAGAAGCCGGCACACCAAGTCACTGTGGCATCCTATAGCATCGGGCAGACCGAAGTTACCCAAGCATTATGGATTGCTGTGATGGGCTCCAATCCCAGCTACTTCACAGGCTATTCTCTGCCTGTTGAACGGGTATCATGGGAAGACTGTCAGCTATTTATCACTGCGCTTAACGAACTTACCGACAGGCATTTCAGATTGCCCACTGAAGCTGAATGGGAATTTGCCGCACGTGGAGGCAACATGAGCATGGGCTATAAATATGCTGGTAGCAACGACCCTCTTTCGATCGCTTGGTATTCCTATAACGACTCGTGGGAACTCAGGGGAACTGGCTACCACGGAACACACAATGTGGCGACGAGAATGCCTAACGAACTGAATCTGTATGACATGAGTGGCAATGTACACGAGTGGGTTCAGGATTGGTACGGCAATTATTCCAACGAGGTATTGACCAATCCGATTGGTCCAATGACAGGAACTGAACGCGTTTATCGCGGAGGCAGCTGGTATTTTGACGAGTGGTTCTGTCGCGTATCGTTCCGCAATTCTGTAACACCGTCCTACCGCAGCCATGGCATTGGGCTCAGGCTCGCGTTATGAACCACAGCGACATGTTGTAGTACTGACATCAAGCGGGTAGACATAACAAAAGACTTCGGCGTATCCTTTCATTTTGGTAGGGATACGCCACTATTTCTTCAGGAAAAAATGTTCCTTTCAAAAAAAATGGCACAACTATTGCTAAGATTTGAGAGGAAAACAGTAAATTTGCCATTTGGAAAAAACATTATTCACCTTTTATAAATTAAAAAAGACAATGAAAAAAGGATGTAGTGGACTTGCTGTCCTGATTTTTGTCGCCATCGTAGCAATAGTATGGGGCGTATCGATTTACAACGGACTTGTTAAAGAACAAGAGAATGTTGAAAAAGCATGGGGTAATGTGGAGAACGTGTATCAGCGTCGTGCTGACCTGATTCCCAACCTGGTAGAGACCGTTAAGGGTTATGCCAAGCATGAGCAGGAAACTCTCGAAGGTGTGATTGAGGCTCGCGCCAACGCTACCAAGGTCACCATCGACCCCACGAACATGACCCCCGAGGACCTGCAGAAGTATCAGGCTGCACAGGGTGATGTGACCAACGCATTGAGCAAACTGATTGCTGTGGCCGAGGCCTATCCCGACCTGAAGGCCAACCAGAACTTCTTGGAACTTCAGAGCCAGCTGGAAGGCACCGAGAACCGCATCACCGTTGAGCGCAACAAGTTCAACGAGGCCGCTCAGACCTACAACACCAAGCGCCGCACCTTCCCCACCAACATTATTGCCGGCATCTTCGGCTTTGGTGACAAGCCTTACTTCCAGGCTCAAGAAGGCGCCGACAAGGCTCCCAAGGTGGACTTTGGCACCAGCGAGGGCAAGTAACCGATGGCACTGGCCGATTTCATTCCCAGTGAGGGCCAACGGCGCATAGCCGATGCCATTACCGCTGCCGAGCGTCACACGACAGGAGAAATCTGTGTCCATGTGACGCCCCGCTGCCGCGGCAACGTGTACAAGCGTGCCGTCAAGACCTTCAACCGACTTCACCTGTACACCACCAAGCGACGCAATGCGGTGCTCATCTTTATCGCCTACGAAGCTCGCAAGTTTGCCATCCTGGGCGATACGGGCATCAACGATGCGGTACCCGAGGGCTTTTGGGACAGTGAATCTGAGGAACTGGGCAAGTATCTGAAGGCTGGCCGTCCTGTTGACGGTCTGTGTGACATCATCGCCCGCATCGGTGAGCGCCTGTCGCATTACTTCCCTGGTGAACGTGACGACGAGAACGAACTGAGCAACGAGGTTTCCTTCGACGACCTTGACGACGATGATGACGATTGAATTGAAGACCACGACTATGGCAACATGGAATAAAGCGATATCGCAGTTCACAGCAGTAATATTGCTGTGCCTGACGACAATGGCTGCCGTGGCACAAGTGCCCGCACGGCCCGACCCGCCACGTCTGGTCAACGACTTCGCCGGCATCCTGGGCGACTGCCAGTGGCTCGAGGACTCGCTCGAGAAAATCGCTATGGAGACCAGCAACCAGATTTGCGTGGTCACCATGAACGACTTTGGCGGCTACGATAAGGCCATGATGGCTTACAGCATCGGTGAGCAATGGGGTGTAGGCAAGAAAGGCAATAACAACGGCGTCGTCATCCTCATCAAGCCCAAGACTGCCGAAGCCAAGGGTGAGGCTTTCATTGCTCCGGGCTACGGTCTGGAGGGCGCTATCACCGACGCTACCAGCACACGCATCGTCAACCAGGAGATGATTCCCTACTTCAAGGACAACGACTACCTGGGGGGCGTGTGGGCAGGTGCGCAGGTCGTACGCGACCTGGCGATAGGCGAATACAACGAGGAAGACTATGCCAACCAAGGGGATGACGGAGCGCTGTTTGCTTTGGTCATGTTTATCTTCATCTTTGCCTTCTTCCTCTATCTTGCACACAAGAGCAATCAGCACAACGGAGGCAACCGCAACAGTGGTGACACTGGCACCTGGGGCGGTCCCATCATCTTCACCAGCGGACATGACTGGGGACGTGGCGGCTCCTCATGGGGAGGCGGCGGTTCCTTCGGTGGAGGCGGCTGGGGAGGCTTCGGTGGAGGCTCCTTCGGCGGCGGTGGCGGCGGTGGCAGCTGGTAAACCGCAAAAGAAAACCCGACGCCCAAAAGAAGGCGGATGCCCCTCTTTAAACTTTAAACATTAAGCATTAACCACAAGTTCCAAAAGCAGTCGGCTTTTGGAACTTGTTTATATGAACAATTGTTTCAAGATATCCGGGGAGCGCAATGTGCCAATGGCAGCATTGTGCAGGCGGTAATAACTGATAATGACGTCGAGCATGCGGTTGCGCTCATCACGATTGAAACGGAAAAACGACATATTGGCAAACGTCATGCGGGACAACAGATGGATAACCTGAGCCTCCTGTGGCTGCAGATTCATGTGTCCCCTAACGGCCGAAGCGGCAAACACGCCATCGGTCATGTCAAACCAATAACCCTCCTGATAACTCTCCAAATTAGGCTGGATGCCCAAATGGGCACCCAAGTGAAAAAGGAAACAGATATGGAAATTGGCAATCTGACCGGGCATCTGCTCCAGCAGCTGTACCGACTGCTCGATGTAACGGAACAGGTACTCATTGCCCTCGGGCTCCTGGATAACATGGGTGAGCAGTTCGCTGATGAACAGTGCGATGGCATTTTTCACAGGATTGCTATAGATAGTCGCCAGAGGATAATTGCGCTGGATTTCACGCAGCAGCGCCAAATCGCGCCCGCTGCGCACACCCGCTTCTATAGTTACCAGCGACAGGGGCATGAGCATGGCATTGCGCATACGTGCCGATTGGGTCTTGCCCAGTGGCACGGCAAACGACATCAAGCCACGACCATCGGTATAGATGTGCACGATATTGTGCTTATCGCTGTAGCGGATTGTGTTCAGTACAATACCCCTTAACTTCTCATACATGGCGCTAATTTACTCATTATTCGGCATTCAAGACACATAAAATGGCAAAAAACGCAACTTTTTCGCCATTTCGGCGGGTTAAATTTTGTCAATTCAAAAAATGTTTCTAATTTTGCAGTCGCTTTTGCGGAAAATTCCCGCAATTCGGCCCATTCGTCTATCGGCTAGGACGCAAGATTTTCATTCTTGAAAGAGCAGTTCGATTCTGCTATGGGCTACTACTAACAACTAAATATCAAAGTTTTATATAAATTATGGCAAACCATAAATCAGCTATTAAGAGAATTCGTCAGAGCGAGACCCGCCGTCTTCGCAACCGTTATTACAGCAAGACCATGCGCAATGCTGTCCGCAACATTCGCAAGATGACCGATGCCAAGGAAGCCGCCGAGGCTATGCCCAGGGTGACTGCTATGCTTGACAAGCTTGCTGGCAAGAACGTGATTAGCAAGAACAAGGCTGCTAACCTCAAATCAAAGCTCGCTCAGCACATCAACAAGCTGAACCAGGCCTAAGCAATTAGGCAACCGGGTGCCCAACGGTGCCTTGGTTCAGCTAAGGTATGGCCCATTCGTCTATCGGCTAGGACGCAAGATTTTCATTCTTGAAAGAGCAGTTCGATTCTGCTATGGGCTACCGCAGCAAAGCGTTAACACAAGACAATTCTGTTACCGTGGAGGAAAAGTCAATCGTTGCTGACCACCAATGTCGCAATGACGGGATAGTGGTCGCTCAGTTTAACTGGTATTACCTGTGACTCTATTGTCCGCCACGCCCGTGAGGGGCGGGCAAATATGTAATCTATTTTTTCGCTGGGATTCTTGACGCTGAAGGTGAAATCGCCTGCAGTGCAGTCAAGCCATTGACTTGTTAGCAGCCTGATAGCATCATCAGTTGGCGAGGCATTGAAGTCGCCTGCTAAGATGACGGGGTATTTTGAACTGGCAAAATGGTCAAGAAGGAACTTAGTCTGTGTTACACGGCTTATACTGTCAAAGGCCTCAAGATGAGTGCACGCCATCACGATGGTATCGCCATCAGGCAGGATAAAGGTCCCCTGAAGCAGACCTCGCTGCTCCATACGGGAGTTGGGATGCGGCAATTTGATGTTGTGCACATCAACAAACTGATGCCTGGTGAGCAGACCTATGCCGTAGAGTCCCCCACTGAACTTGATGGTGGGTCCAAACAGTCCTTCCATGCCGCTATAGTAGGCTAATTCGGTGATAAAATCGCGATTATTCTGATGCGGACAATTAGAGCGACGGGTGTTTTTATCCACTTCTTGCAAAGCAACAAAATCGGGCTGGTATTGCTTAATGAGAAGTCCTATTTGCATCAGACTGGCATCATGGCCGGCATGGAGGTTAAAAGTCATGATCCTGATGGTGTCGTTATGGCCTTGAGCCAAAGCCACGCTGGCCATCAAGCATGCCGTAATCAAGAATATGTGGCGGAGTCGCATAATAGTTAAAGTGCTGGTTAGATGCACAAAAGTACTAATTATTTCATTAAGGGACTAATACTGTCCCCTATTAGTTTGATTCATTCCATGTTGTGGTCATAAAACAAGAAAGGAGACAAACACGATGTTTATCTCCTTTTCTTGTGGTTGCCTTGCCCGGACTCGAACCAGGAAATGCGGCACCAAAAACCGTTGTGTTACCATTACACTACAAGGCAATCCTATGTCACTCGAGCGGCATGCCGCTTCAAATGCGGTGCAAAATTACTGCTTTTTTTGGAATTACAACCTTTTTAGCAATTTTTTTTGCACAATCATTCTTGTTCTCATCGTCATGTTGCGGCGCTTGGCTCACGCCGAAGCCAAATTGCCGCTAGTATCAGCCGACTTATGAAAGAATTCAATTCTTCTCGGGCGGCAGATTATCCCTCACGTTCTTGAAGAACGCTATAATCTCATTTTGCGTCAGGGGACCATTGGCAAATGTGCGTCTCGCTTGCATTACCAGGTTGTCCATGAAACTGCAAAACTCGCCTCCATTGGCAAAATCGATTTGCTGAACCATCATCATGTTTTTTTCTTGAATGATGATGTTCTCAATCTCATTCTGCGTCAAAGGAGTAGAACAGGATTCAAGCCTTGCCAGGATTCCTTCAACCGTCTGTTTGAAACTAATTGTGACAGCCATAACGTATTATAAAAAGTTGGTTAATACTAGTTTTATACCGTGATTTCTTAACCCTTGACGATGAGCAGGAAGTAGTTCTTCTTACCCTTCTGGGCGAGGATGTACTTGCCGTTGAGCAGCATGTCGGCGCTGGCAGCCATGTTGGGGTCAGCCAACTTCTCCTTGTTGATGCTCACGCCACCACCCTGGGTCAATTTGCGCATTTCGCCCTTGCTGGGGAAGACGGCAGCCACCTCGGTCAGCAGCGAAATCAGCGGTGTGCCCTCGTCGATGGCGCTGCGGGGCACCTCAAACTGAGGCACACCCTCAAATACGCTCAGCAAAGTCTCCTCGTCAATCTTGTGCAGGATGTCCTTGGCCTTGTTCGAGAACAGAATCTGCGAAGCCTCGACAGCCATCTCATATTCCTCGGCGCTGTGTACCATCGTGGTCACTTCCTTAGCCAGGCGCTTCTGCAACGGACGCAGACCGGGGTCTTTCTCCTGCTCGGCAACAAGTGCGGCAATCTCCTCTTCGGTCAGATCGGTGAAGATTTTGATGTATCTCTCGGCATCCAGGTCACTCACATTGATCCAGAACTGGTAGAACTTATAGGGTGAGGTGCGCTTCGGGTCAAGCCACACGTTGCCACCCTCGGTCTTGCCAAACTTGGTGCCGTCGCTCTTGGTAATAAGCGGGCAGGTGATAGCAAAGGCCTCGCCACCGTTCATGCGACGAATCAGCTCGGTACCCGTGGTGATGTTGCCCCACTGGTCACTGCCACCCATCTGCAGCTTGCAGCCTTCGGTCTCATACAGGTGCAGGAAGTCGTAGCCCTGCAGCAGCTGGTAGGAGAACTCGGTGAACGACATACCGTGGTCAGCATTGGCCGACAGACGCTTCTTCACGCTGTCCTTGGCCATCATGTAGTTCACGGTGATGTGCTTACCGATGTCGCGGATGAAGCTTAGGAACGTAAAGTTCTTCATCCAGTCATAGTTGTTCACCAGGATGGCGTGGTTGGGAGCGTCGCTGTCAAAGTCCAGGAACTTTGCCAACTGCTTGCGGATGCACTCCTGGTTGTGACGCAGCGTCTCCTCGTCGATGAGCTTGCGCTCCTGCGACTTCATGGACGGGTCGCCAATCATACCTGTCGCACCACCAATCAGCGCGATGGGACGATGGCCTGCACGCTGCAGGTGCTTCAGCATCATAATGCCCACCATGTGGCCTATATGCAGAGAGTCGGCGGTCGGGTCGATGCCCACATAGCCGCTGGTCATTTCCTTGTTGAGTTGCTCCTCGGTACCAGGCATGATGTCATTAATCATGCCACGCCATTTCAGTTCTTCTACAAAATTCATCTTTCTCTATCGTTATTAATTGGTTTATTCTCTACTTTGAGGCACAAAGATACAATTATTTTTTCAAACTGCAGATATCTTTGGTTGTTTGAAAATATATTACCTTTGTAGTTCAATTTATAATGTAGCGATAGAGATGGCAAAGGACCCGCTAAATACGCCAATGATGAAGCAGTTCGTCGAGATGAAAGCCAAGCATCCCGACGCCGTGTTGCTGTTCCGTGTGGGAGACTTCTATGAGACTTATCTGGAAGACGCTGTGACTGCCAGCGAAATACTGGGCATCACTCTGACACGACGCAGCAACGGCGCGGCAGCGGCCACCGAGATGGCGGGCTTTCCCCACCATGCGCTCGACACCTACCTGCCAAAACTGGTGCGGGCTGGCAAGCGCGTAGCCATCTGTGACCAGTTGGAAGACCCCAAACTCACCAAAAAACTCGTCAAGCGCGGCATCACCGAGCTGGTAACACCCGGTGTGGTCGTCGGTGGCACGATGCTCGACCGCAAGGAGAACAACTTCCTGGCTGCCGTCCACTTCGGCAAGAAGATGCTGGGTGTGGCGTTTCTCGACATCAGCACGGGCGAGTTCCTCACCGCCGAGGGCAACGAGGAGTACATCGATAAACTGCTGGTCAATTTCTCGCCCAAAGAGGTACTTATCGAGCGCAGCAACCGCCAGCGCTTTGCCGCTACGTTCTCGTCGCGTTACCTGACGTTTGAACTCGAGGACTGGGTGTTCACCTTCGAGGCTGCCAACGACCGCCTGTTGAAACACTTCGAGACGCGCAACCTCAAGGGCTTCGGC
The DNA here is from genome assembly GCA_902779125.1 of uncultured Bacteroidales bacterium. Taxonomy (GTDB): domain Bacteria; phylum Bacteroidota; class Bacteroidia; order Bacteroidales; family Muribaculaceae; genus Sodaliphilus. The sequence goes on from CACZAC010000006.1 coordinate 79,295, forward strand.
ATCACCAGCATGGACAATGCCATCATCGCCAGCGGTGCCATCCTGCACTACCTCGACATCACCCAGCACACCCAGTTGGGCCACATCACCCACCTGTCGCGCATCGAGGCCGAGCGCTATGTGCGCCTTGACAAGTTCACCATCCGCAACCTGGAGCTCGTGGCACCCATGAGTGACGATGGCAAGTCGCTGCTCGACGTCATCGACCGCACCATCTCGCCGATGGGCGGACGCATGATGCGACGCTGGGTGCTCTTCCCTCTCCAGGATGTCAAGGCCATCAACCGCCGCCTGGACGTGGTAGAGCATTTCATGCGGGATCCCGAGGGACGCGAACTCATCAGGGAACGTCTGGAACTCATCGGAGACTTGGAACGCCTGACTTCCAAGGCTGCCGTGGGACGCATCACCCCGCGCGAACTGGTACAGCTCAAGAGTGCCCTCCAGGCCATCGAACCCATCAAGCAGTATTGCTCACAGGCAGCCTGCGACGTGCTGTGCAGCTTGGGCGAACAACTGAACCCCTGCACCATCATCCGCGACCGCATCGAGCACGAAATCAACCCCGATGCGCCCAACCAGACCAACCGCGGCAACATCATCTGCCGCGGCGTCGATGCCCAACTCGACGAACTGCGCGACATCTCGTGCAGCGGCAAGGACTATCTGGTGGCGATGCAACGCACCCTGAGTGAGCAGACGGGCATCCCGAGTCTGAAGATTGCCTACAACAACGTGTTCGGCTACTATATCGAGGTGCGCAACACCCACAAGGACAAGGTGCCCGAGGAGTGGATTCGCAAGCAGACGTTGGTCAATGCCGAGCGCTATGTGACACAGGAACTCAAGGAATATGAGGAAAAAATCCTGGGTGCCGAGGAGAAAATACTCATCATCGAGGGCCGCCTGTTCAATGAACTGGTATCTGCCGTGACCGAGTATATCCCTGCCATCCAGAACGATAGCGCCATCATTGCCCAACTCGACTGCCTCAACGCCCTGACGCGCGTAGCGATGGAAAACCGCTACAACCGCCCAGTGCTTGACGACAGCCTCGACATCGACATCGCCATGGGCCGACATCCCGTCATCGAGTGCCAGCTGCCGCCGGGCGAGACCTATGTGCCCAACAGCATCCGCCTGAGCAACGATGACCAGCAGATTATGATTATCACTGGTCCCAACATGGCAGGTAAATCGGCGCTGCTGCGCCAGACGGCGCTCATCACGCTAATGGCGCAGATGGGCAGTTTCGTGCCCGCCGAACAGGCCCGCATCGGCATCGTGGACAAGATTTTCACCCGCGTGGGCGCCAGCGACAACATCTCGCTGGGCGAGTCCACCTTTATGGTCGAGATGACCGAGGCAGCCGCTATCCTCAACAACATGAGCCAGCGCAGCCTCATCCTTTTCGATGAGTTGGGACGCGGCACAAGCACCTATGACGGCATATCCATCGCCTGGAGCATCGTCGAGCACATCCACGAGCATGCCACACGGCCCAAGACGCTGTTCGCCACCCACTACCACGAGTTGAACGAGATGGAGAAGTCCTTCAAGCGCATCGTCAACTACAACGTGAGCGTCAAGGAAATCAACGGAAAGGTGGTGTTTGTCCGCCAGCTGGTCAAGGGTGGCAGTGAGCACAGCTTCGGTATCCACGTCGCCAAACTCGCCGGCATGCCCCCCACCATCGTCGAACGCGCCAACCAGGTCCTCAAGCAGTTGGAGGACAACAACCGCAACGACAACGCTATCACCAAGGATTTGGGCGATGTCGCCAGCAGCCGCTCGGGCTACCAGTTGTCCATCTTCCAACTGGATGACCCCGTGCTGAGCCAAATCCGCGACGAGATTCTCACCATCGACATCAACAACCTCACGCCCATGGAGGCTCTGAACAAGCTCTACGACATCAAGGGTATCCTCACCGGCAAGAAACAACGATAACTTATAACTACGAATTACGCGAATTAAACCAATTTGCATCCGCATTCAATTATAACGAATTTTGACTAATAAGCATGATTATCTATCCGAGTGAATCATATAAAATTATTGGTTGCATGATGAAAGTTCATCGTGAGTTGGGGTGCGGATTCTTGGAGAAAGTTTACCAGGAAGCATTAGAACGCGAATTCATCGATGAGGGAATTCCATACCAGAGAGAAGTCAACATGAAGATATACTATAAAGGGGTTCCTCTACAGCAAGAGTATATCGCTGATTTTGTGTGCTACGGCAAGATTATCGTCGAATTGAAAGCCATCAGTAAGTTATCAGATGTTGAAAAAGCCCAAGTCATCAATTACCTGAAAGCTACAGGATATGAATTGGGTATTCTTGCCAATTTTGGCGAAACCAGTTTAAAAACAGAGCGTTTCTGCAATATCAAAAACCAGCATCTTAATAACTGACAAACATATATCTGTGTATATCAATTAGTAAAATTAGAAAAAATAAATATGCGGATGCCATTAGTGAAATTTGTGTAATTCGTAGTTTATCAAGAAATAAGATATGAATCGCAAGGATTTTGAAATCATGGCCCCTGTGGGCTCTTGGGAATCGCTCTATGCCGCCCATCAGGGCGGTGCCGACGCCATCTACTTTGGCATCGAGGGGCTGAACATGCGTTCGCGTTCCAGCGTCAACTTCACGCTCGAGGACCTACGCACCATCGCCGCATGGTGCCAGGAACACGACATGAAGAGTTACCTCACAGTCAACACCATCGTCTATGACGAGGATATGGACTACATGCGACAGATTGTCACCGCAGCCCGCGACGCCCAAGTGAGCGCCATTATCGCCAGCGACATGGCGACCATCCTGTTTGCACGCTCCATCGGCGTGGAGGTACACATCTCCACCCAAGTCAACGTGAGCAACAGCGAGGCGGTGCGCTATTACAGCCAGTGGGCCGACGTCATGGTGCTCGCACGAGAACTCAACCTGGAGCAGGTCAAAAAAATCACCGGTTTCATCGAGGAAAATGACGTTCGCGGGCCTCACGGCGAGCGCGTCAGGCTGGAGATGTTCTGCCACGGCGCCTTGTGCATGGCGGTGAGCGGCAAGTGCTACATGAGCCTGCATCAGGAGAACACCAGCGCCAACCGTGGCGCATGCCGACAGATTTGCCGACGCGGCTACCTGGTTACCGACCTGGTGAACGGTGATGAGCTCGCTATCGAGAACAAATACATCATGTCGCCCAAGGACCTCAAGACCATCCACTTCCTCAACAAGATGGTGGATGCCGGTGTGACGGTGTTCAAAATCGAAGGACGGGCTCGAGGTTCGGAATATGTGCGCACGGTGGTCGGATGCTATGACGAGGCACTGCGCGCCATCTGCGACGGCACCTATACCGAGGAGCGCATCAATGACTGGAACGAGCGGCTAGCAAAGGTCTTCAACCGCGGTTTCTGGGACGGCTACTACTTGGGACAGCGCCTGGGCGAATGGTCGGCAAAATACGGTTCCAGCGCAACAAGGGTAAAAGTCTATGCCGCCAAGGGCATCCGTTACTACAGCAAACTCGGTGTCGCCGAATTCCTCATGGAGGCGGGCGAGTTGCACGTGGGCGACGAGGTGTGGATTATCGGGCCTACTACGGGCGCCATTCCCTTGACCATCGAGGAAATCCGCGTGGACCTCAAACCCGTCGAGAAGACCGTCAAAGGCGAACACTTCTCCATCGCCGTGCCCGAGAAAATCCGCCCCAGCGACAAACTCTACCTGTGGAGTCCTGTCGTCCCCAAAGACGCCACTGCACAAAACTCCACATCGGCCTGCGAGTAATCGGCAACACAACACAAGAATGGTGGACTTCATTTTCATTGAAAGTCCACCATTCTTGTCGTTAAACTAACTGTGTCTCAACAGTTATTTCTTCTTCGCCGGTGCTTTGCGGGTGACTGGCTTGCGGGGCTTACGAGCCGGTTTGAGACGCAGCACCTGGGCACTGCGGGCAGGCAGGTAAAGCTTGAGCCAACCCAAGTGGTGGGGAGCATAGAGGCCGTCATGCTCGGTCAGATGCTTGACACCCTCGTCGATGTTACCATAGCCGCCATAGCGGGGATTGTCGCTATCAAACACATTCACATACTCGCCCTCCGGAGCCAGGATAGGATAGTCCACATGGGAACGGTTAGGGCTGAAGTTGAACACGAACGCGAGGTCACCACGCATATAAGCCAGTACCTGGTCGTCATCCTTGTCCCACAACTTGCGCACGGGCAGTGCCTCGAAGCCTTTGACACCACCGATGAGGTGAATCATGTCGTTGTCCCAGTTGTTGAGGAACTGGTACTTCAAGTCCTCGCGGTCCACAAGGTCCCATTGGCGACGGGCATACTTGTAACTCCATCCGTTACCCTCGCGGGGGAAGTCAATCCACTCGGGATGTCCCCACTCGTTGCCCATGAAATTGAGGTAGGCACCGTTAATGAGCGAGGCGGTCACGAGGCGTATCATCTTGTGCAACGCCATGCCACGGTCCACAGTGCCGTCATGGTCGTCGGTCATCATGTGCCAATACATCTCCTTGTCAATGAGGCGGAAGATGATGGTCTTGTCGCCCACAAGGGCCTGGTCGTGACTCTCAGCATAGGAAACCGTCTTCTCGTCGTCGCGGCGGTTGGTCAGCTCCCAGATGATGGAAGTGGGATGCCAGTCTTCGTCCTTGCGTTCCTTGATGGTCTTAATCCAATAGTCGGGGATACCCATCGCCATACGGTAGTCAAATCCGATACCGCCGTCCTTGAAGCTGCGTGCCAAGCCAGGCATGCCACTCATCTCCTCGGCAATGGTAATGGCATGGGGATTGATGGTGTGGATGAGCACGTTGGCCAACGTGAGGTAGGTGATGGCGTTGGTGTCCTGACTGCCGTTGTAGTAGTCATCATAGCTGCCGAAGGCCTGCCCCAAACCGTGGCTGTAGTACAGCATCGAGGTCACGCCGTCGAAGCGGAAGCCGTCAAACTTATACTCCTCGAGCCAAAACTTGCAGTTAGACAGCAGGAAATTCAACACGGCATTCTTGCCATAGTCAAAGCACAGCGAGTCCCACGCGGGATGCTCACGCTTCTCGTCACCATAGAAATAGAGGTCACCTGTGCCGTCAAAGCAGCCCAAGCCCTCGACCTCGTTCTTCACCGCATGGGAGTGGACGATATCCATAATAACCGCAATACCCTGGCTGTGGGCATCATCGATGAGGTGTTTCAAATCCTCGGGCGTACCAAACCTTGACGAAGCGGCATAGAAACTCGACACATGATAGCCGAAGGAACCATAATAGGGGTGTTCCTGGATAGCCATAATCTGGATGGCATTGTAACCGTCGGCAACAATGCGGGGCAGTATGTTCACGCGGAACTCCTCGTAGGTACCCACACCCTCGCGGTTCTGTGCCATACCGATGTGGCACTCGTAAATCAGCAACGGGGACGTGTTGGGAACAAAGTTCTGCACCTTGAACTCGTAGGGGGTGGCTGGATTCCACACCTGTGCCGAGAAGATGTAGGTCTTCTCGTCCTGCACTACTCGCGTGGCATAGGCTGGGATGCGCTCGCCTTCCCCGCCCTGCCAGTGAATGCGCAGTTTGTACAGGTCACCATGGTGCAGGGCACGCTCGGGCAACACGATTTCCCAATTGCCGTTGTCAAGGCGTTTGAGACGGTAGGGGGCACACTCGCGCCAGTCATTGAACTGCCCGATGAGATAAATCTCGGTAGCATTGGGCGCCCATTCACGGAAGACCCACCCGCCCCCGGGGGTGTGATGCAGGCCATAATAGTTGTAGGCGTTGGCAAACTCCACAAGGTTGCCTGAGCCACCAGTGAGCTCGGCGATCTTGTTCACAGCATCCTGGTGGCGACCGTTGATGGCTTCACTGTAAGGCTCCAGCCACGGGTCATCGTTGATGATTGCAAGATTCTTTTTCTTTCTCATATCGCACAATTCTATGTTGGTGATGACTACAAAGGTACACCATTAGCGACAATTATCGACTTTTTTTCATCCACTTTTTCAACCATTTGCCCGAAAACGATTGCAAATCGATGGGGATTTCTCAGAAAAAAGGACGAAAAAATGATGGTTTATCGAAAAAAACATTAAATTTGCACTCTTTGAAGGAATATTAACAACTTATAATATCTTTATCACTATGAGACTTGACGGAAGACGCGAAAGCGAAAATGTTGAAGATCGCCGCGGTATGGGCACTGGTACCAAGATTGGACTGGGCGGACTGGGTGGACTGATTATCGCCGGACTAATCACCCTGCTGATGGGTGGAAACATCGGTGATGTGTTACAACAGGCAGGCGGAATGGGTATGCAAGCCGAAGGAGGACAAACCGAATTCACCCCCGAGGAAGAAGAACTCGCCACCTTCTCAAGACAGGTAATGGCAAGTACCGAGGACATCTGGGCACAGATTTTCAAGGAGTATGGCATTGGCCAGTATCCCGCTCCAACGCTGGTACTCTATACTGGCAGCACACAGACCGCTTGCGGCCAGGGACAGGCTGCCATGGGACCGTTCTACTGCTCTGGAGACCAGAAGGTTTATCTCGATTTGGCTTTCTTCCAGACCATGGACAAGCAACTCGGCGTGAGAGGCGACAACTCCAGTTTGGCTAAAGCCTACGTTATCGCCCATGAGGTGGGACACCACATCGAGTACCTGATGGGTACCCTCGATAAAGCCCACCGCAAGATGCAGGCCACCAACCAGACCAACGCCAACAAGTACAGCGTGAGACTGGAGCTGATGGCAGACTTCTATGCCGGCGTTTGGGCACACTACGAGAGCCGATTATTCGGTTCCATCAGTGACCAAGACCTGTTGGAGGCTATCGACTGCGCTCAGAAGATTGGTGACGACTACCTGCAGAAGCGCGCACAGGGCTACGCACAACCCGAGAGCTTCACCCACGGCACCAGCGCACAGCGCATGAAGTGGTTCAAACTGGGTTACCAGACCGGCGACGTGCGCCGCGCTACCACCTTCCAGGAAAGCGACGCCACCCTGTAACGACAATCAACTAGAACTCTAACCAGTAACGCGCACCCATAATCTTATTTAGGGTGCGCATAAATAATATTGACCCTTATACAAAACCTTATCATCTCTTAGCGAGTAAGTTAATAGCCAGCAAAACTAATTTTATGACAAAGAAAGTACTGCATAAACTAACCGAGGTGCTACTTCGCCCTTTCAGGGAGCATTTCGTTTTTTTGGTCATATTCTACCTGCTAACAACTGGTTACTATGTTTTTCAGCAGTTTAACCTAAATACATTGCAAACTTCAAGTTTTGTATATGTAATCCTTGTCATGATGCATTGTTTTGTCTTGACTTACTTCTTGACTTTTCTCATTGGTCTTATCAGGCCAACTATCATCAGGAGAATCATTCAAATCATCCTGTTGAGCGTTGCGACACTTGATTTCAGTATCAATTTCTATTGTCTCTTCCATCTTAAATATTTCTTAGATGCCGATCTTCTTCAGTTAATATTAGGGACGGATATAAATGAAGCCAAAGAATTTGCCTCAGCCATGGTGCCGACATGGGTTATCCTATTGCTTACAATCCTTTTATTGCTTCTCATTGGTCTTGGCTGGCTCTCTTGCAAACACAATATGAATCTAGGAAAAAAGGCTTCACTTGTAGCTTTAGCACTCACAACTATAGCTATTGCACCCCATTTTCATATCAAGTACTTATGGAAAGACGGTCCCATTTATCGGCTTTCCGAGCTACTCGAGTATGATATGCCCAATCAATTAAATGCCTATTATTCCCATCCTAACATTTCCTTTAACAATCAGCAACAGGATATGCCTGCTAATGTTGTGCTCATTATCGGTGAATCGTTTGCTCGAAGCCATAGTTCGCTATACGGCTATGACAAGCCAACCAACCCTTGTTTAAGTGAACTGCGTGACAATTCTCTGCTTTTCGCTTTTGATAGCATCAACTCACCAGCTCCCACAACAGCCGAATCTATCCAATACATGTTAAGCACCTATAGTCATAGCGACGATAATAATACAAACAAGAAATGGTATGAATTCGTATCAATTATTGAAGCTTTACAGGAGTGTGGCTATGGGTGCAGCTGGTTTGGCAATCAAGCTCGCCATTCCATCAAAAATGGTACTGCTAGATTATATGCCGAAGCTTGCAATCGGCCTTTTTTCCTTCAACAAGAGGGTTCTGACAGTTTTAATGACAGATACGACAACGTCCTAATTGATTCTTCTTTTCAATATATTAATCAACCTGATCAAAAACATAGCCCTCGTTTTATCATCTATCACATGATGGGGTCACATTTTGACTTCAAGATGCGTTATCCTAGTGAATACAATCACTTTAAAGAAGATGATTATGCATCAGAGCCCATAGAACACCGAACCATTCTAGCAACATATGACAATTCTATCCTTTACAACGACTATATTGTCAGCCAGATTATGAATCTATTCCACGACAAAGATGCTGTCGTTATCTATGTTCCTGATCACGGTCAGGTCATGTACCGCAATCAGAAGAGACCTGATTATTACGCCCATGGCTTTAGTAGAGATTCTGTCAGTTACGCCCTTGGAGTAGAAATCCCCTTTATTATCTATGCTTCTCCAGTATTCCAAAAACAGCACCCCGATTTAATGTCGCTAATCAATAGTCGCCAAGAACATCCCAAAACCTGGAATAGCGATGAATTGCCTTATCTGATTATGCATATCGTAGGTATTAAGGAAATCAATGGAAAGGATGTTAAAGACAAATCATTACTGAATTAAACATTAAATGTCTACTATGACAAGTTTAGTCAAATAATTCTGTTATATACTGATAATATTAAATCAAAATCACTAATTCCTCATCTCTAGAATTTTATGCTGAGTGATCTAACAAAAAGAATCGGTAAAGTATTGGTAAAGCCTTTTAGGAAGCATCTCTTGTTTCTGACTGCATTCTTTATTTTAGCAACTAGTCCATATTTCGTTAGATTAATTCATAATCACGAGTATTTTTACTCCTTTATCCTTTTCATGCATTGCTCCCTAGTATCATACCTTGTTACTCTACTCATCGGATTGATTCAGCATAAAAACACACGCCGTTTTGTTCAAATCTTATTAATTGGTGTATCTTCGATATTATTTATACTAAACATCTACTGTATCTTTGAGTTTCATTCGTTAGTGGACTCAGATTACATTATGCTAGTATTAGGTACCAATTTTAATGAAGCCAAGGAATTTGCTTCTGATATGATACCATTCAACATTTTATTTAGCATTATTAGCGTTTTCTTTTTTCTAATTTTTCTTTGTTTATTTTCAAATCGCCATCCAATTAAATTCGGGAAAACATTGTCTATAATTGCATTAGGATTTATACTTATTTGTGCTCTGAAGGAAGTCTATAAATGGGGTATCTGGGAAGACGGCCCCATCGGACATTTTAAAGAAATGTATCTCACATTTAATGATTATGACATGCCTGATGAATCGCAACTAATTCATGAGCCTCCAATTATTTCCTTTATTGAAAACCAAGAGATGCCAACTAATGTGGTTCTGATTATCGGAGAGTCTTTTGCGAGATTCCATAGCTCATTATTTGGCTATGAAAAAATGACAAATCCCTGTTTAAAAGCTCTTTACGACAAATCATTGCTCTTCTGTATTGATAGTATTGACGCTCCTGCACCTATAACTTCTCTTTCTTTACAGTATATGTTGACTACATTCAATAGAGAAGACAAAAAGCATAAGATTACAAAATGGTACGAACATCCTTCAGTCATTGAATTGATGAAAAATTGCGGATTTGATTGTTACTGGTTCAGCAACCAAGCCCGTGCCGGAAAACTCAATTACATCGCAAGAGTATTTGCCGACTCTTGTAAACAGACTTTCTATTATCAACAAGAGGGTGCTATAGACTATAATAATAGACTTGATATTGTCCTTGCTGATTCCTCATATCAATATGTCCAGAAATTGAATCTTAAAAATCATCATAATTTCATCATTTATCACATGATGGGTTCTCACTTTGTTTACAGCAAACGATATTCTGATGATTTTAATCACTTTTCCAAGAATGAGTACTTGAAGTATCCCAAGAATCAACGGGAAACTTTGGCCACATATGATAATTCCATCTTATATAATGATTATGTCGTAAACCAAATTATTGGCATCTATAAAAATTTAGAAACCATTCTCCTTTATGTCCCTGACCATGGGCAAGACATGTTCCGCAGCTCACATGATTACCATACACATGGTAAAATTAATGACCCTGTGAGTTATGCTTATGGTGTTGAGATACCTTTCATGATATATGCTTCACCATTATATCAGGAGAGACATCCTGATGTAATAGAACGCATCAAATATCGCCAGAATCACACAAAAGTCTGGAATAGCGAGAACTTGCCCTATCTGATTATGGACCTGATTGGCGTGAAAGAAGTCGACGGAGTAGCCGTCCATCCCAAGTCGCTGCTGAACTAGACTTCTATAAAGAGAGGGTTAACATTACCGCTGGAGGATGGCTGTGAAGGTGCGGCCGCTGTTGATGCCCAGGCGGCGGGCCGAGAAGAAGCGGTCGTGTTCGCAGCGGGAGCAGTGTTGCGACACCGCTATATTGCCAACTGGATTGCCGGCTGCAGCGAGCACAGCGGTGTTGGCGGCACGCAGGTCGATGTGAGCCTTGCTAGTCTCATCGTTGCGCTTGACGATGGCATCAACGTCAAATCGTGCCTGCCCGAACGCTTCAACCACCTCGTCGCCCACCTCAAAGCAATCCTGACAGATGCTGGGTCCCATCGCCACCTGGATGCGGTCAACGCTTGCCCCTTGACGGCACATTTCCTTGACCACACCGGCTGCGATACACCCCACAGTGCCGCGCCAGCCGGCATGGGCAACGGCGATGACGCCTGCCTCACCGTCAGCCAGGATAATGGGCACGCAATCGGCAGTATTCACGCCGATGACCACGCCCTTGAGCGTCGTCACCAGTGCGTCAACACCCTCAAGGGCTTCCTCCTGCTTGTCGATGTCCAGGGACCTGAACCGCTCGTCAATGACCGCCATACGGCACGAATGGGTCTGCCGTGGCATGACCATGTCATCCAAGTCAACACCCAGTTGCATCGCCAATGTAATGCGCGCGTCCAGCACCCGCAAGGCATCGTCACCTACATAGTCACACAAGTTCACCCCTGAATAGGCATTGCGCTTGTCCACTTCACCTCTCGTCGTCGAGAATGCCTGCACGCCCTCGACGGGATGAACAAAATCCAGTGTCAATAGTTCTATCATAATTGACAAAGGTAGCATTTTATTCCCATTTCGATAGCCATTATCCTAGAAAAAAAATGTAATTTTGCACCCATGACACTGAACACTGCCACCATACTCAACTTCAAGAACATCGCCGAAGCACGACTGGAATTCTCACCCAAGTTGAATTGCCTGATTGGCAACAACGGCCAGGGCAAGACCAACGTGCTCGACGCCGTCTATTACCTGAGCATGTGCCGCAGTTTTGCCTCAACGGCCGACAACAGCGCCGTCATCCGCCATGGTGAGCCTTACATGATGCTCCAGGGCAGCTACACCCGTCAGGACACGCCGCTCGAGGTCAGTATAGCCTTGCAACGCGGCAAGCGCAAAGTGGTGCGCCGCGACGGCAAGGAATACCAGCGCCTGAGCCAGCACATCGGACTCTTGCCTGTGGTCATGGTATCGCCCATGGACTGGGACCTCGTGCGCGGCAGCGGTGAGGAACGCCGCCGTTTCATGGACCTCATCATCTCGCAGAACGACAGCGACTACCTCGAAGCCCTCATACGTTACAACAAGGCCGTTGAGCAGCGCAACGCCATGATTAAGAAAGAGATGCGCGACCCGCTACTGTATGAGACAGTGGAAATGGAGATGGCACGGAACGCTGCATTCTTGCATCAGCGCCGCAGCCAATGGGTGGAGCAATTCATGCCCATCTTTATGTACTACTACAATGCTGTTGCCGGCGAACAGGAGACGGTGAGCCTGCACTACAAGAGCCACCTCAATGACGGAGCCATGCTGGACCATTTAGCCGCCACACGGGAGCGCGACATGATACTGGGATATACCACGCGCGGCGTTCACCGCGACGATTTGGAACTCTTGCTCAATCATCATCCCATGCGCAGCACGGGTAGTCAGGGGCAGTGCAAGACCTACACCATCGCCTTGAGATTGGCACAGTTTGACTTCCTCAAAGCCAACAACCCGACAGTGCCCATCCTGCTGCTCGATGACATCTTTGACAAACTCGACGCCAGCCGCGTCGAGCGCATTGTCGATGTCGTGTCCAGTGACCGCTTCGGCCAGATTTTCATCACCGACACCAACCGCACCCATCTCGACGAAATCGTGGCACGCCACGGCGGTGGCCATTGCCTGATGCACGTTGAGAACGGCGCCGTGACTGTCATGAAAGGAGGTGAGCAGTCATGAAGCGCACCGAAGCCAAAAACGTCGGACAAATCATCAACGACCTGCTCAAGAAGGAGAACCTCGATGTGGCGCTCGACGAGCACCGCGCCAGTGCGTTATGGCCCCAAATCGTGGGCGACGGCATCAACCGCTACACCATCAAGCGCTATGTCAAGGACGGGGTAATGACCGTGCATCTCTCGTCGGCATCGCTCGCCAACGAACTGATGCTCAACCGCGCCCATCTCATCCAGCGCATCAACGAGGCCCTAGGCCGCGACATCATCCACGAAATCATCTTCAAATAAACAACAACAATCTTAACTGTTAACTATTCACTGTTAACTATTCACTAAATATGAATCACGCTATCGAAGCCCAATATCCTTTCAAGTGCACCACACCCATCCAGCTGCGTTTCAACGACGTGGATGCTCTGGGCCACGTCAACAATTCAGTCTATTTCCAGTTTTTTGACCTGGGCAAGACACAGTATTTCAAAGGGTTAAATGTGCAGACCGATATCGATTGGCGACGTCCCACGGTCATCATCGCCAATGTGAACTGCAGTTTCCTGGCTCCCACGCTTTTCAACGAGCGAGTCGAGGTACTCACCCAATGCGCCAAATTGGGCAACAAGAGCCTCACCCTGTTGCAGCACCTGGTCAACTGCGACACCCGCGAAGTGAAATGCACCTGTGCCACGATTATGGTTAATATGGATCCGCAGACCAACCAGCCAAGCCCGATACCTCAGATATGGCGTGACGCTATCGTTGCCCACGAGGGCCACGAGTAAACTGGACAATACTTACATTGCCCTCTGTTCCAACTCTTGACGAAACTCTCTGGTGGCAATATAATTGATTACAAATCCAACCGCTAAAACTATAGAAGTTAACAATAGAACACCACCTGAAAAACCTATTGCAACCATCACTTTTTGCGCTTCTGTCATATCTTTGGATAGTTCCGAATTCATAATGACCATCCAAATCGATATGATTGAAGATAATATAAGAGCACTGATGAAGACGAATCCAGAACGCCACAAAGTGCCCCAAAACCCATATCCAAACAGATATTGATATACTATGAGATAATAAATCCCAATAATGACTACGCCGACAATTGTATACCACAGAGGACTAATAAACCCTATTGGAAATAAAACAAAGTTAACAGCAAGTGTCAGATTTGCAAGGAAAACCTGAATAAAAAATCCCTCAGGCAAAGTGTGGGCTGTGTGACGTGGAGAGTAACGGAACATAATCCATGTGGGAATCACAGCTAAAACTGCTATAATCAACAGAAACCAACTGTAATATTTTTTCATCAAATTCATTTCGTCTTGTGTCATTTGTTGAGTTTCTTCATTTCCTATATCAATAACAGGGACGAAATCAATGCCCAAGACATCAGGGAAAAACCAATAAAAAAACATGGAATAAATCACTGCGACGATAAACAGCATCTTCACAGGAGGGAAACTCACCTGACGCTTGCCGTCGAGATAGTCACTGATGAAATGACCGGGACGACACAGCAATTGCAAAAGCGAATTGAGCAGCGAACGGGTGCCAAGCCCCCAAATATCCATCACGCCTTGACGAACGCTATTCCAGTTGATGCGTTCCGAGCCTATCTTCTGTGAGCAGCAAGGGCAAAAATTTCCCACATAACGATGGCCACAGCAGGGGCACTCATGCTCAATATCGCCCTTCATTTTAAATTCAACGGGTTGCTGTTGCCATTGCTTGAAACGGTCATATTTTTCTTTAATATCTTGCCTGTTCATCTTTCAATTACATCCTGCTTGCTGGTTGATTTTGATTACTATCCTGCAAAAATACATCATTTTAACCACAAAACAACGCATCACACCCAAAAACTGAAAACCGAAGACTGACAACTGAAAACTATTTCGTACCTTTGCACGCTGAAATCATCTTATACCAACCACAATGGACGTTAAACAATCAATGCGTGAAATTCTGGAGGCCGAGAGCAAGGCCGTCCTTAACATACCTGTTACCGATGCCTACGAGCAGGCGGTCAATCTCATCGTCGAGCAAGTCAAGCACGAGGGAGGCAAACTAGTCACCTCGGGCATGGGCAAATGCGGCCAGATTGCCGACAATATCGCCACCACCTTCTCTTCGACGGGCATTCCCGCCATCTTCCTCCACCCCAGTGAAGCCCAACACGGCGACCTGGGTGTCGTGCAACCCCACGACGTGCTCCTGCTGCTGTCTAACTCGGGCCGCACCAACGAAATCTGCGCCCTCGTCTCTCTGGCACACAACCTGTATCCCCAACTCAAGATTGTGGTCATCACAGGCAACAAGGATAGCGAACTGGCCCATCTTGCCGACATCTGTCTGTGGACCGGCAACACCCAGGAGGTGTGCCCCCTGGGGCTGACTCCCACCACCTCGACCACAGTGATGACCGTCATCGGCGACGTGCTGGTGGTCAACACGATGCGTGCTACCGGCTTCACCCGCGAGGACTACGCCCTGCGCCATCACGGTGGTTACCTGGGCAGCATCGCCAAGGGAACTAAATATTAAGATTCCCTTCCCATCAATATTTCCGTTTAATCAGTCCCTTCCAACAAAAAGATGAACTCACTTCCCGTCACGATTGCTCTGCCGCGATTCAAGAACGACATGACCATTGCCCGAGCGCAAATGGCCACAAGCGGCACCATGCCCCCCAGTAAGGGACTTGACGACAGCATCGTCACCGAGATGCAGATGTGCTTCGCCGAATACCTCATCGCCAACAAGCGCGACATCGAGGCCGAACAAGTCATCGAGGAGTTCATCTATGACGACGACCGCATGCAGGAACTGCCCGAGCTCTATGCCGCATGGCTGTGGCTCGCACGCATGTCGCTGCTCATCGACAGCGGCAATCCCTCGCTCTCGCTAGGCGCCGCCGAGAATGCCCTGCTCGTCCTCTCGGGACACATGGGAAAGAAAACCGAGGACTTCAACGCTATCGTCGCCGCTTTGCTCTATAATCTGGCGCTTGCCCATCACGACATGGGTGACAATAGCCGTGCTGTCAAGGAATTGACCAAGGCCCAACAGATTCTGGAACGCCTCTCCAAGCGCAACGAGGCACGCTTCTCGGCTATGCTGCTGATGGCAGTCGAAGCCTCCACCGAGGTCATCAAGTCCAAAACCAAGCAGATGAATGTACTGGCCCACTACCAGAGCGCCAGCGAACTCTATATGAGCGAACTCAACAGTGGGGATGCCAACGCCACGCGCGCCGCCATGTCCAACCTGGTGGACACGCTAGGCAAGGAGGGTGACATCATGCTCGAGATGGGCAACGGCCGCAATGCCGTCAAATACTACACCAAGGCATTACGCTACCAGAAGAAACTAGGTGAGAAAATGGGACATCGCGACCTGCAACTTTCCATCGGACTTGCCAAGGCCCTCATGCGACTCATTAACCGTCGTGCCGCTGCCGAGCAGTTGCTGCGTTCGCTGCTGCCGCTTGCCCAGCGCCTCGATGCCACAGCCGAGGTGAACGAGATACAGGAATTGCTCAACAACAAGAACAAAAACATGAATATTATGACACTGCTCAAGAGTATCTTTACCGCTGCCCTTATCATCGTGGGCACCCTGGGTATGCAAGCTCAACTCATCGTCGGCCACCGTGGCTCGCAATGGGGCGTCGAGAACACTCGTGCCGCCTTCATCAATGGTGCCGAAGCTGGAGCCTGGGGATTGGAGTGCGACATTCGCGTCACTGGTGACGGCACCTTCGTCATCAGCCACGACGACTCTTATAAGCGACTGGGAGGTCCCGCTACCAAAATCGCAAAGATGACCACTCTGGATGTGCTCACGACCCAGCTCACCAGCAAGCGCCACGGCATCACCTATGCCGCAACGCCTTGCACCCTAGGCGAGTTCTTTGACATCTGCAATCAGTACAACGTCGTGCCTGTCGTCGAGGTCAAGGTCTGCACCAGTATCCACAGCAACACCCAAGCCGAGGACGAACCCGTCTTTGACGGTATCCCCGCCTTGATGAAACTCATCGACGAGAAGGGCTGCACCGATCGCGTTGTCATCATCTCCTTCATGCCCGGCGTGGTGGACTTCATCCACCGCCACTACCCCGACGTCACCGTACAGGTGCTCGCTGGTGATGAGGACGGCCCCATCGACCAATGGGTTGACTGGTGCATCGAGTACAATATGGACCTGGACGTCGTGCACACCATCATCACTAAGGACGCAGTGGACCGCATGCACGCCGCCGGACTCAAGGTCAACGTCTGGACCGTGGACAAGGTCGAGGACTTTGAGCGCGTCAAGGCCATGGGGGTTGATTATATCACCACCAACGCCCGCTTCCCCAAGCAATTATAACCCATTCTCCTTAAGGTCCCTAAAGACCTTAAGGACCCTAAAGTCCCTAAAAACTTTTAAAACCGCAATATGTCAACAGAATTAAATAAAACCGAGGGTGGTGCCGCCCTCCACACCCTCCCCCATGTGGATGGACTCACCGTGGGCATCGTCTGCGCTGAGTGGAACGACCAGATTACAGGAGCCTTGCTGCAAGGTGCAATGGACCTTTTCAAGCAGGAAGGCTACGAAGACATTACCGTGGCACACGTACCCGGCACCGTGGAACTCACCTACGGCGCCGCACAGATGGCACGCACGGGACGCTACGATGCAGTCATTATGATAGGCTGCGTCATCCGCGGCGGCACACCGCACTTTGACTACGTCTGCGACAGTGCCACTCAGGGCTGCGCTTACCTCAATGCGACTCAGCCGGTGCCCATCATCTTCTGTGTCCTCACTACCGATGACCTGCAGCAGGCACTGGACCGTGCCGGTGGCGCCCTGTGCAACAAGGGCACCGAAGCCGCCGAGGCTGCCATTAAGATGGCGCACTTCGCCCGCTCCATCCGCTGACACTTTAAGATAGCAAAAAACGGAGGCTCCTCACAGCGTGAAGAGCCCCTTTTTTATATTCCTGATGCTACGAATTACTTGTCAAAGTAGCTTTTCATCAGTTTCTTGACTCTGGGAGAGAGTGCGATGATGGTGAACATGGTACAGAGCGCCATCAGCGCGAAGGCCAGGTCCATGATGCTGACCATGACCTTGAGGGGTATCATTGCGGCTACAACAATCATTGCCAGATAGTAGTAGTTATACCACTTGACGTTGTGGGCGCCGAAGAGGTAGTTGGTACACTTCTGGCCGTAGTAGCTATAGGAGAACATCGTCGAGAAGGCAAAGAAGAAGACAATCACCATCAGCAGCAGGTGACCGATGCCGGGCAACAACTGTCCCCAAGCACCAAGGGCTACATAAAGACCCTTGGGGTCGGTCAAGCCCACATAATTGCCAGCCATAATGATGGGAATCGAGGTCAAAGTGCACACCAGACCCGAGTCGATGGCGGGACCGAGCATAGCGATAAGGCCCTCACGGATGGGGTCGTTGTTCTTGCTGGCACCATGCATCATAGAGGCGGTACCGACACCGGCCTCGTTGACAAAGGCGGCACGACGGGCGCCCGTCAATGCAACATAGGCAAAGGCACCAAAGCCTGCCCTCATGTCAAAAGCATCAGCAAATATCTGGCCGAATACACCGGGAATCTCCTTGAAATTAATCGCCATGATGACGAGCACCATAATCAGGTAGAGCACGACCATCACGGGCACGATGCGCGAAGCAAACAACGCGATGCGCTTGATACCACCCAAGATGACTGCACCCACAATGGCGACCATCACGATACCCATGATAAAGCGCAGGGTCAATGTGTTCTCAATACCCATCGGTGTAGTAAATACCGTCGTCACCGACTCCACCAGCTGGTTAGCCTGCATGAAGCATAATGTACCCACGAGGCCGAAGATGGAGAAGGCCACGGCAAGCGGCTTCCACTTCTCGCCCAAACCCTTGGTAATGATATACATGGGACCGCCCTGCACCTCACCGGCACTGTCCTTGCCCTTGTACATGATGGACAACGAGCCCTCAAAGAACTTGGTGCTCATGCCCACCAGAGCACTCACCCACATCCAGAAGACCGTGCCAGGACCACCAATCGACAGCGCGATGGCGACACCAGCAATATTGCCCATGCCCACTGTGGCGGCAATGGCACTCAACAGCGCCTGCACCGAGCTGATCTGGCCCGACTGCTTGCCGCTGGCACTGGCCTGCTTGTCACGCAGCGCACGCAACGCCCACGGCATACGCCTGATGGACACGGCACCCGAGAAGATAAACAGGAACAAGCCACCGCCTATCAGCAGAAAAAACTCTGGATAGCCGCACACTGCATCGCTGGCATCCACGATCCATTTACTCAATTCTGTGAGTATGTTTTCCATATTGGTCAAAAGTATTGATGATTGTTCGGGGCAAAGGTAGTGATTTTTCCCTAAGAAACCAAAAACGAGACTACTCACGCAGTCTCGCTCTTGGCGCTTCTTCTTGGACTTGAACCAAGGACCCCCTGATTAACAGTCAGATGCTCTAACCAACTGAGCTAAAGAAGCAATCCTCTCTCTTAAATATCTATCTATTATGTTGCGCTTCTTCTTGGACTTGAACCAAGGACCCCCTGATTAACAGTCAGATGCTCTAACCAACTGAGCTAAAGAAGCGTTTTCAGCACCCTTGCGGCAGACCCTGCCGAAAAATGCGGTGCAAAGTTACTGCCAAATTTTGAACTGTGCAATAAAAAAACGAAAAAACTTGCTTTTTTTCATAAATTCAAAGTTTTTTATCACCCTAAAACGGTACAAATTCGGGGAATAGTAGTATTTTCGCAGTCTAATTTAATGATAGCAGAATGAAAAAAACGCTCAAATATCTCGCATGGGCATGTGTGGTGGCAGCACTCGCTGCTCCTGTTGCCCTCGCCGATGAGGATAAAGCCGTGAACGATGACGCAGCGGTAGCACGCAGCCTAGACATCTTCAATACCTTATATAAGGAGTTGAACACGTTCTATGTCGATACCATTGATGCGCAAAAGTCCATCGAAAACGCCATTAACGCGATGCTCGACGACATCGACCCCTATACCGAGTACATCCCCGCCAAGGAGGCTGAAGAGTTCATGACCATCAGCACTGGTGAGTATGGCGGTATCGGCAGTTATCTGATGGAACGCACCATCGACGGCAAGAAAGGCGTCTACATCAGCGGTCCCTACGAGGGCAGCCCCGCGGCACGTGCCGGCTTGCGGTCGGGCGACCGCATCATCATGATTGACGGCGACAGCACCGACACTTGGACCAGCGACCAGGTGAGCAAGCACCTCAAGGGACAGGCCAACACCCATCTGACGGTAACCGTCGTGCGTCCCTATGACGAGGACAGCATCAAGACGTTCTCGTTCAACCGCGAGACCATCAGCGTCAACCCCGTGCCCTACTATGGCGTGACACGCGACAATATCGGCTACATCGACCTGACGACCTTCAACGAGAAGTCGGCACAGCAGGTGCGTGACGCCCTCATCGAGCTCAAGCAGGACCCCAGGGTCAAGAACATCGTCCTGGACCTGCGCAGCAACGGTGGCGGCATCGTCGAAGGCGCCATCCAGATTGTCGGCTGCTTTGTCCCCAAGGGCACACAGGTGCTCCAGATGCGCGGACGCGACAAGTCCAGCGAGCGCACCTACAAGACCACCGTCGATCCCGTTGACACCGAGATTCCTCTCGTCGTGCTCATCGACGGCGGTTCCGCCAGCGCCAGCGAGATTACGGCAGGTGCCCTTCAGGACCTTGACCGTGCCGTTGTCATCGGCACACGCTCCTTCGGCAAGGGACTGGTGCAGTCCACACGCTCACTGCCCTACGACGGTATGCTCAAGGTGACCATTGCCAAATACTACATCCCCAGTGGACGACTCATCCAGGAGGTGGACTACGGCAACCGCAATGCCGACGGTACCTACAAGAAGACCACCACCGACAGCACGGCACGTGTCTTCTACACCGCCCACGGCCGCGAGGTGCGTGAGGGCGGCGGCATAGACCCCGACATCAAGATTGAGCCCCGCGAATTGAAGCGCATCGTTTATAACATCATGCGCGACCACTGGGACTTTGACTTCGCCACCAAGTATGTCGCCGAGCACGGCAACGAAATCGCCGACCCCGCTGATTTTCAGGTCACCGACGAAATCTTCAACGAGTTCAAGTCGTTTATCAATGCCGACAAGTTCGAGTACGACAAGGTGTGTGAACAGCAGCTCGCCACCCTGCGCAAAACCGCCACAGCCGAGGGCTACATGAACGACTCTATCGAAGTCCAGTTCGACCGCCTCGAGCAGATGCTTAAGCACGACCTCGACCACGACCTTGACCTGCACCGCCGCGACATCGCCTACCTCATCGGTCAGGAAATCATGGAACGGCTCTACTATCAGCGTGGACAGGTCCAGAACGCCATCAAGGACGACGAGTACATCGACGCCGCCAAGAAGATGTTTGACAACCCCGGCGAGTACGCCCGCATCCTCCACCTAAAGACAAAACCCGCCAAGAAAACTTCTTCCTCTAAGAAGAAAAAATAACTACGAATCACGCCAATTAAACTAATGGCATCCGCACTCCTGCTAAAAAAAGAATACAAGCCCTATGTTTGACTTTGACGGTGCAAACATAGGGCTTATTGTTTACAGTATTCGCTGTCATGGCGGTTTATTATCACGGTTAGTGCAGCAATTGAGGAATAATAAGTACCTTTGCAGGGTTTAAATAAAAACTGGCGAACTTAGCGTCTTTGCGACTTAGCGTGAGATTTATCGTGCAGATGCCCACTCTAGTAACGAGTAAAGAACAATGGAAATACGGGAATTGTGTGAGTTGTTTAACGGCAAAGGCCGGGTGGCAGCGGTGAAGAAATTAATCGCTGGCACTGGCAATGCGGTGATTGACGGGTTGGCAGGGTCCAGCGCGGCGATGCTGTTTACCGCGTTGCCGCAGCGCGGTTGTCCGTACTTGATTGTGGTCAACGATCTGGACGAGGCGGGCTACATGTACAATGACCTGTGCCAGATTGTGGGCGACAAGCAGGTGCTGATTTTCCCGTCGGGCTACAAGCGCGACATCAAATACGGCCAGGTGGACGCGCCCAACGAAATCCTGCGCACCGAGGTGCTCAACCGCTGGTATGACGACCCACAGGTGCGCTGGGTGGTCACCTATCCCGAAGCGCTTGCCGAGCGGGTGCGCCGCCGCGAGGACGTTAAAGCGAGCACCGTGCAGCTGCGCACGGGCGGCACCGCTGACCTGACCGAGACGGCGGCACGGCTGCGCGAACTGGGCTTCACGGCAACCGACTACGTCTATGAACCAGGGCAATACAGTGTGCGCGGCTCCATCCTCGACGTGTTCTCCTACAGCAATGAGTTGCCCTACCGCATCGACTTCTGGGGCGACGACATCGACTCGATACGTACCTTTAACGTCGAAACGCAGCTCAGCGAGGAACGCCTGGAGCAGGTGAGCATCCTCAACAACAGCTCATCGGACGGTGATGGCAGGGAAAACAACGTGTCGCTGCTGGACTACATTGGCGACGACACCATCGTGCTGTGCCGCAGCGAGCAATGGCTCACAACACGCATCAACGAAATTGCCCGTGAGAGCATGTCGGTCAGCGCCATCATTGCCGACGAAGGCGATACCCACGCCACCAACAAGGTGGTGGATGCCGACCTGTTTATCGGCCGTCTGCACCAGCTGCGACGCATTGGCTTCACCGCCGGAGAGTCTGCTGCCGAAAAGGGTGTGAAGCGATTGACGCTGCATTGCAAGCCCCAGGGCATTTACCACAAGAATTTCGACCTCATCGGTCAGTCGTTCACCGACTTCCTGGCCCGTGGCTACCGGCTTGTCATCCTAAGCGACAGTGTCAAGCAGATTGAACGCCTGCACAACATCTTTGAGGACCGTGGCGACGATATCACCTTTGAGCCGGTACTCCGGACGCTGCATGAGGGCTTCGTTGATGACGACCTGAAGCTCTGTGTCTTCACCGACCACCAGATATTTGACCGTTTCCACAAGTACAACCTCAAGAGCGACCGCGCACGTTCGGGCAAACTCGCCCTCTCGCTCAAGGAACTCAACCAAATCGAGAAAGGCGACTATATCGTCCACGAGGACCTGGGTGTGGGCAAATTCGGAGGCCTGTTGCGCATCAACATGGACGGCACACCTCAGGAGATGATTAAACTCACCTACCTGCACGGTGACGAGGCATACGTCTCCATCCACTCGCTGCACAAACTCTCGAAATACCGCAGTAAGGACGGCGAGCCTCCCAGACTGAACCGACTGGGCAGCAACGCGTGGGCAAAAATCAAATCCCGCACCAAAAGCCGCCTGAAGGACATTGCCCGCGAACTCATCCGCCTGTATGCCGCACGTCGCGAGCAGCAGGGCTTCGCCTACACGCCCGACGGCTACCTGCAGCAGGAGTTGGAGGCCTCGTTCATCTATGAGGACACGCCCGACCAGCTGACCGCTACCCAAGCCGTCAAAGCCGATATGGAGAGCAGTAAGCCGATGGACCGCCTCATCTGCGGTGACGTGGGCTTCGGCAAGACCGAGATTGCCGTCCGTGCAGCCTTCAAGGCTGCCATCGACGGCAAGCAGACCGCCGTGCTCGTGCCGACGACAGTGCTGGCGTTCCAGCACTACCGCACCTTCAGCGAGCGCCTGCACGACTTCCCCGTGAGGGTGGACTACCTGAGTCGTGCCCGCAAACCTAAGGAAGTCAAGCAACTGCTCGCCGACCTCAAGGAGGGCAAAATCGACATCCTCATCGGCACCCACAAACTCATCGGCAAGACCGTGCAGTTCCATGACCTGGGACTGCTGGTGGTGGACGAGGAGCAGAAATTCGGCGTCGCTGTCAAGGACAAACTCAAACAGCTGAAACTCAACGTCGATACCCTGACGATGAGTGCCACACCCATCCCGCGCACGCTACAGTTCTCGCTGATGGGCGCACGCGACCTGAGCACACTGACAACTCCACCCGCCAACCGCTATCCCATCCTCACCACAGTCGGCACCCTCAACGACGACATCGTCGCCGAGGCCATCAACTTTGAACTCTCGCGTAATGGCCAGGTATTCTTTGTCAACCACCGCATTGAGCAACTCGAGCAACTCGAGAACATGATACACCGCGTGGTACCCGACGCCCGTGTTGCCGTGGGCCATGGACAGATGCCGCCCGAAAAGTTGGAACAGACCATCATTGACTTCGGTAACCACGACTATGACGTGCTGCTCTCGACCACCATCATCGAGAACGGCATCGACATGCCTAACGTCAACACCATCATCATCAACAACGCCGACCGTTACGGACTGAGCGACCTGCACCAGTTGCGCGGACGCGTGGGCCGCAGCAACCGCAAGGCCTTCTGCTACCTGCTCGTGCCGCCGGGCAAGCCTCTCGCCACCGATGCCCGCCGCCGCTTGCAGGCCATCGAGAGTTTCAGCGACCTGGGCGCCGGCATCCAGATTGCGATGCAGGATTTGGACATCCGCGGTGCGGGCAACCTGCTGGGCGCCGAGCAGAGCGGCTTTATCGCCGACCTGGGCTATGAGACCTACCAGCGCGTGCTCAAGGAGGCAGTGACCGAGCTGCGCAACGAGGAGTTCTCCTCTGTTTTTGCCACACCAGGTGGTGACTCCGGAGACTCGCAGGATGGCGGCTCCGAGTTTATCACCGACTGCGTCGTTGATACCGACCTTGAACTGATGTTCCCCGCCAGTTATGTACCGCAGGAGAGTGAACGCATCACCCTGTACCGCGAACTGGACAACATGGAGACCGATGACCAGGTTGAGGCATTTGAGGCGCGGATGGAGGACCGTTTCGGCAAAATCCCCAACATGGCGAGCGAACTCATCCGCATCGTGCCACTGCGACGCACAGCGCGTCGTCTGGGCATAGAGAAACTGGTCATCCGCCAGACGAGGATGCACCTGTTCATGGTGGGCGAGGAGAACGTCGCCTACTACCAGTCACCAGCCTTCGGACGCCTGCTGAATTATGTGCAGCAGAACCCCAAACGCTGCAACCTGAGCCAGAAAAACGGCCGACGCAGCATCATCATCAGCAATATCACGAGCGTGAGCAATGCGTTGTCGGTGCTGAGAACCATCACCCATCTCGACAGCATCTGAGCACCGCTCACAACAAACAAGTGTCCCACCAAGAGGGTTCTTGGCGGGACACTGATTTAATCACCTGGTTTATAGGTAATTACTTTCTCAATACTTTACGGGTTGTACCATCGGAGTACTTGACAATGTAGATGCCACCCGTAGTAGGAGCCTCGCTGAACTGACGACCTTGCAGGTCATAGTAACCAATGACATAAGCATCGTCGGCAACAATCGATTCAACGCCCGAATTATCGGGAATCAACGCACACTCAAAGAAATCCTGAAGGCTCAAATAGCCCGTCTTGTTGATGCCGATGCTCAATGGCGAACTTGCATCATGGAAGGAGCGTGACGTGGCGTTGTAACTGAATGTCACCTGAGGCAATAACATTCCCGTGCTATTGTTAAATGCGGTCAGGAAGATTGGATAAACGCCACCGTATTCTTCCTTATAGTTACCCATGAACTGTGCAAGGTTCATAACCAACTTGCCGTCTTCCAATATTCCACCGACCCAGGCATCGGGCATATATTCCCATAAGCCCTGGATAAATACCATATCCTCAAAGAAGCCCACTTTAACCTTAGTCTGACCGTTAACAAGTGGTGCAACGGGGCTGACCTTGGTCTTGTAAGTGAAGATATAATCCTTGACCTCAAGGTCATCAGGAACTATCGTTACTACATCGGGATACCTTGAGAGCGTAAGACCCTGATAGTAATTGATGTAGTAGAGATTATCCTTGTCGGCAGTGATGAAGACATAATCAAATGTTGAATAAGTGCCGTCATCGTTTATCGTCAATTCCATGTCTTTCTGGGTCGTGTTGCCGTTGACAGGATTGAACTCGGCACACTTGAAATAGAGCAATGCGTCGTTTGCGCCCAGCAACTGGGAGTTGGGGAAAATTATCTTATTACCCTCATGGACGCCCTTAATCCAGGCTTTCGGGAGGAACTCGGAAATACCCTGCAGCCACATGTCGTTGCCATCAAAGCCCACATTCACCTTGGCAGTATAGGGTTCCCATTCCATACCGTCATTAACGGCAGTGGTGAGGTACATGGAATGCACTGACATGCCGGCAGGAGGTGTGATGGGAAGTTCATTGATGGGTATATAGACAGAGCCATAATCACCTGATTGCAGCCACTCGTAGTCGAGATACTGGAAATTATCGCCAAAGGCGCGGTTCATCGTTCCCAGGATAATACTTTGGTCGGTATCCTCCTGAGTGATAGAGCCATCGTCATTAATTGTGTAGTACAGTTCATCGATTGCCTCTTCATAGAAGTAAGTTCCAGCACTCTCGTTATACACGAACACACCTACCTGGACAGCCATTTCCAGTGACTTGGCATAGGCGATATACTGTCCCATCGGCACGGTAATCGTCTTGCCGTCCTCACTCAAAGTTCCTTCAACCCAGCCGTCGTAATAAGACCAGGAAACAGGGCGCTGGATGTACACCTTGTTGCTGTCGGCAAACACGATGGTCAATGCACCCTCCTGTTGCTCAAAGACAAGCTCATAGGGATTCTCGCCTTCTTCTATAGTATAAGACTTCTCAACTTCGCGGACAAGGCCTCCCGTGCGGCGGTACAACCGCACTTCACCTTCAGGCTGCGATTCGATAACAGGGGGAACATAGGTTTCCTTCTCGACAAGTACATAATGGAAGGTCATTTCGGGATTGGTTTGGCCCGTTGCTTCAATTGAGATGCACTTGGCAGGAACAGTGAGTGTATAATTGCCCACAACGCTCAACGGGTATTCCTTATACACAACGGCATTGCCACCAATCTCCATAAGGTTGCACTCGAAGGACTCTCCAGTGCTATCATTGGACAAAGTGGGATGCACGGCCTCGTCAACAACCACATCTTGCCCGTAAGCGATGGTGAAGTACTGCAAGATATGCACCTCGCCTTCGGGTGGATTAATGGTATAATCGGGCATTCCTGCTTCAGGAATCATATAATTGAAATTGAGTTCACTCACCTGTTCGCCCAAAGCCTCGATGATGACAGCACCGACGGGAATAGTCAGCGTGTATCTGCCCGGATTGGTGATTTCCTCATCGCAGCTGACATATACCAGGCTGTCCAATGAACTCATCGCAGCATCATAAGACGTTCCCGTCGTTGTGTTGGTCAAGGTTGCCATGACATCTGGCGCAAGGCAATCCACATCCATCGGGAATGTAATGGTGAAATTCTGCAGACTCTCCACCATTCCTTCGGTAGGATCAATGGTAATCATGTCATAGAATGACGGTTCAACACCCACAACCGTGTAATTAAAGTTCAATTCATGAACCTGCTCGTCCATCGTGTAGAAGACAACAGACCCGGCAGGAATAGTGAGGGTGTATTCACCGTCTTCGGTGATTTCCTGGGGGAAATAAATCAGCACGTTGAAGCGCACGTCATACATCTCGGCCTGATAGGTCTTGTGGGTCGTGTTGTTAGTCAACGTCGCCTTGCTGCCATAAGCAATCTCACCAATAAATTCCGGGAAAGAGATGGTAAAGTTCTGCAGACTTCCAACCTCGCCCTCGGCAGGATTGATGGTGATTTGGTCATAGAAGGATTCCATTGTACCACTGATGTTGAACCTGAAAGTCAAGGGGAGCATACGCTGGCCATTGACCTTGAGAGAATTCTCAGGAAGGTTCAGGAAATAATGTCCTGACGCAGTACAGTTTTCCTCAAAATCTACATACACCGTCGTGCCATCTTCACTGGCTCTCATGGTTCCATTATAAGTCGCGCCACCACCTTTCTCAAGAGTGGGAATGGCTTCCTCGTTCACTTCCACCGACAGGCCGACGAATGTGATGGTGAAGTGTTGCAGACTTGTCACTTCGCCCTCGGCAGGCGTGATTTCCAATGCCTCATACGGGTCAACCACCGCCCATGCCGACGAACTGAATAGGACAGCCGTCAACACTGTTAACAGTTGTGCAATTCTTTTCATTAGTTTGAATGATACTTAATTAAACACTAATC
Source organism: uncultured Bacteroidales bacterium (assembly GCA_902779125.1). Taxonomy (GTDB): domain Bacteria; phylum Bacteroidota; class Bacteroidia; order Bacteroidales; family Muribaculaceae; genus Sodaliphilus. Next base: position 107,055 of record CACZAC010000006.1, read on the forward strand.
GGATGATTATTTATAAGATGATAGTTAACAATCACAGCATGTTACCGATGGATATCAGTTGCTGCCCAACAACAAATCGATAAGGTCGGTCACATCGGCAATGCTCACCGTGTTATCGCCATTGACATCAGCAGCTGGAGAAGAAGCAGAGCCACCCAACAGGATATCGATAAGGTCGGTCACGTCGGCAATGCTCACCGTGTTATCACCATTGACATCACCGGGAATGACTGTGGCACCACCAGGAATGGTGTAATTGAAAGTGAGCTCATGTACATCCTCGCCCAGGGTGTAGATAACGACAGCACCAGCGGGAATGGTCAGGGTGTATTCTCCAGGTTCGGTCACTTCCTCGGGGAAGAACGCCAGCACATTGTAGCGCACATCTTCCATGTCAGTACGATAGGTCGCTCCTGTTGTGGTGTTGGTCAATATGGCCTTGCTGCCGTATTCGATTTCGCCCACATACTCCGGAAATGAAATGACAAAATTCTGAAGGCTTTCCACCTCACCTTCGGCAGGATTGATGGTAATTTGCTCATAAAACGACTCAATACTACCTGCAATGTTAAATCTGAATGTTACCGGCAACAATTCCCTGCCGTTGACCTTCAGCGCTCCTTCGGGGATGTTCAGGAAATACTGTCCTGGTGCGGTATAGCATTCTTCAAAATCTACTACCACAGTGTTGCCATCGGCACTCAAGGTGCCTTCAACAGTGGCTCCGCCACCTTTTTCCAGAGTGGGTATCGCTTGTTGATTCACCACCACGACCATATCACCGAATGTGATGGTAAAATGTTGCAAACTCGTTACGTTACCCTCGGCAGGTGTAATTTGCATCACTTCATAGGGATCTGCAGCAAAAGCCGACAAGCTGAAAAAGACAGCGATTAACACAGCAAATAATTGTACGTTTCTTTTCATTGTTCTAAAATTTTGGCTAATTGTGGAATTGCCTTGGCAATCAAGCATATTATCGCTCTGCATCCACAAATATTGGTTAATGATAAATAGTTCTAAATAAAAATTTTTCTGCAAAGTTACTTGATTCATAGAAAAAAGCAACAAAAAGCGGGAAAATATTTACAAATTACTCTTAAAAACGATACATATCGTAAAAAAAACACCATGGAGTAGTGAAATTGTCACCACAATAACCATTTGTCGCTAGAACCAATAAATGATGCTTATTTGCTCTTTTTCTCTTCATTTAACCGATGAAAATGGGGGGTTGATTGAAAAAAATTGCTTCTAATATTAATGTTACTTAGTTTTGCGTTTAAAATCATGTTTTAATCACATCCAACTCAATTAAAGTTACAATTTATGAAAAAAAGATTCCTATTGGCAACAATGATTGCCATGGCTGGTGTTCTGGGCTATGCACAGCAGACCATGTGGGTACACACGGGACATGTGCACTGGGCTTATAACACCCAGTCGGTGGGCACGATGCCGTACAGTTCGGCAAGCTTGCTTACCGTGCTAGAGAAGGGGTTTACCCTTGCCGATGTGGACAGTGTAACTGTCGCCAGCGAGACGTTTGCCGACGACAATGTCCTCGTCAAGTACAACAACAATGTGGCCGACGTGTATGTGGCAGGTAACATCGCCAACCACATCACCGCCCAGGTAACGGGGGCACGCGTAGCAGTCATACAGGACGCTGAGGTTGCCACCGAGTACACCTACACCCTGCAAGGCACCAGCTCGAGCGGCTGTTTCTACCATGCGGGAGCCTACAAAATGACGCTGGCGCTCAACGGCGTGAACCTGACCAACCCCGACAGCGCCGCCATCAACATCCAAAACAGCAAGCGCATCGCCGTGCAGCTGGTTGACGGCACAACTAACACCCTTGCCGACGGCGCCAGCAACACCAAGAAGGCTGCTTTCCTTGTCAAGGGCCATGCCGAGTTCGCCAAGGGCGGCTCGCTGACCATCACGGGCAACAAGAAGCATGCGCTAGCCTGCAACGAGTACATGGAGGTCAAGAAGACCGTGGGCACCATCACCATCGTCAGCGCTGTGGCCGACGCCATCAACGTGGCACAGTACTTCCAGATGAACGGCGGTACCATCAACATCCAGAGTTGCGGTGACGACGGCATTCAGGTAGATGCCGAGGATACCGCCATTCCCGAGGAGGACGGACACGTGCTCATCAAGGGCGGTACGCTCACCATCAACGGCAGCGCAGCCGGCACCAAGTGTATCAAGGCCGAGGGCAACGTGGACATCCAGGGTGGAACCTTGACACTGAAACACACCGGCATTCCCGTTTGGGATGCTGACAAGAGCAAAATCAAGGAAGCCACCGGTATCGGTACCGACCGCAACCTCACCATCAACGGAGCCGAGGCTGTGGTGAACATCAACATGACCGGCGACGGCGCACGCGGCATGAAGTGTGACAGCACAATGACCTGCACTGCGGGTAACATCGACATCAATTGTTCAGGCGGTGACTGGGCTTACAGCACCGTTGACACCAGCAGCGTGAAGTGCGCCAAGGCCGACTACGCCTTTATCCTGAACGGTGCCAGCATGAAGTGCACCACCGTCAAGGACGAGGCCGTTGGCGTTCACAGCGAGGGCACCGTCCTCGTCAGCGACGGCACGTTGACGCTCAACACCTATGACCACGGTATCAAGAGTGACTATGACATGGAGATTACCGGCGGTACCATCACCTACAACATCAACGGTCCTGCCAGCAAGGCACTCAAGAGCGAGGGCAACATGCACATCAGTGGCGGCAACATCAGCGGTACCGTGAGCGGTGGCGGTGAGACGGCCAGCGACCAAACGACCAGTGCTAGCGCCGGCATCAAGTGTGACTACAACGTGACCATCGACGGTGGTACCTTTGACCTCAAGGCCACCGGTAAGGGTGACAAGGGCATGAGCATCGACGGCGATCTCATCATCAACGACGGAAACATCAAGGTGAGCACCACGGGCACTCGCTACGGCCAGAGCAGCAGCGGTGGTTGGCCCGGCGGCGGTGGCTCGTCGAGCAGCGACAAGCGTTCTTCGCCCAAGGGCATCAAGGTGGACGGCAACATCACCATCAACGGCGGTACCATCACCGTGAGTGCTACAGGCGGTGAAGGCTCTGAGGGCATTGAGTCCAAGAAAATCATGACCATCAACGACGGCTATGTCGAGGTGACTAGCTATGACGATGCGTTGAACAGCGCTTCGCACATGTACCTCAAGGGCGGTTACGTCTATGCAGTAGCCACTGGCAACGATGCCATCGACTCCAACGGCAACATGTACCTGAGCGGCGGACACGTCTTCTGCTGCGGTAGCGAGGAAGGCCTCGACGCCAACAGCGAGGGCGGCTACAAGGTTTATATCCAGAGCGGTACCAACCTGATGGCCATCGGCGGCAACATGGGTGCCATCGAGAGCGGCGCAAGCATCAGCCAGACCTGCTATAAGGGCAGTGTCAGCGCTAACAAGTGGCTTGCCCTGTACAGCGGCAGCAACGTATCCTTTGCAGCTTACACGCCCACCTTCTCTGGTGGTGGCGGCTACGGCCCCGGCGGCGGTGGTTCATCATCCAGCAAGACCATCGTTGTGACGGCTCCGTCCACGCCTAAGCTCTACACCGGTGTGACGGCAAGCGGTACCACCTTCTGGAACGGTAAGGGCGCTACCAATGCAACTGGTGGCTCACAAGTCAGTCTTTCGACCTATTCAAGTGGCAGTGGTTGGGGTCCCAATTGGTAATCCTCAAGTAGTTATAAACAATGACATCATTATTTAAAAGACTTAAGAATATGAAAAAGACAATTATAACGATGCTGATTGCACTGGTGGCCATGGTTGCCAGCGCCGAGACCTATAACTACCTGAAGTTCACCAAGACCGACAACTCGACCGTGACCTATTCGGTGGAAGGCCTCAAGCTCACCTACGACAATATCAATGTGACTATCACCAATGCCGAGGGCACGGCAACACTGCCCCTTGCCCAGGTACTGAACATGGAGTTCACCAACGATCCAGGCACCACTCCCAGCGTGCTCATCGGTGATGTGAACCATGACGGAGAGGTGTCCATTGTCGACGTTACCACGCTCATCGACTACCTGCTGGGAGGTGACACTACTGGTGTTGACCTGGCTGCTGCCGATGTGAACAATGATAGCGAGGTAAACATCGAAGATGTGACTGAACTCGTCGATATGTTATTGAGCGTCAACTAAAGGAAGAGTCTCAATAAAAACTCTTGCTTGTTATGGTATTGCGCCGTCTGGAATGTTCCAGGCGGCGCAATCTTTGTGTTATTCCTCATGTTATCATGTCGCAGGAGGGATCGGAGAGTCATACCACAAAGTAACTATTCACCGAATATGTCCCCACGCAAAGGCGCAAAGACGCTAAGTTTTTTATAATCAATGTCTTTGCGCCTTGCGGCTTAGCGTGGGGTTGGGCATCACGGTGATTTGCTGAATAATTACACTATAAAAGAAAAATCTTAAAAAATGTTAAAGAATTTGGTAGATTCAAATCTATTGTTATACCTTTGCAGTGTACTAGTTAAGTAGTACACTAGATAAGTTAATTATTAACCCACTTAAATATCTATCTATTATGTTTACGATCAACAACTTAAGCTTTAGCTACAACAAGCGCAATGGAAATCTTTTCCATGATTTTTCGCTTGAACTGAATGCCGGCAATGTGTATGGTCTGCTAGGAAAGAACGGTGCCGGCAAATCCACGCTCATCTATCTGATGACCGGCCTGCTCACCCCCCAAGGCGGTGAGGTGCTGATGGAGGGCGATAACGTGCGCCGCCGCCTCCCCAAGACCATGAGTGACATCTTTCTGGTGCCTGAGGAGTTTGAGCTGCCGCGCTTGAGCCTCAAGAAGTACATCAGCATCAATGCCCCGTTCTACCCTCGATTCAGCATGGAGGACATGAAGCGCTACTTGGAAATCTTTGAGATGGGCGATGACATGAACGTGAAACTCAATGCCCTGTCGATGGGCCAGAAGAAGAAAGTGTTTATGGCATTCGCCTTTGCGACCAACACCCGCGTGCTCATCATGGACGAGCCGACCAACGGTCTGGACATCCCCAGCAAGAGCCAGTTCCGCAAACTCGTGACCAGCGGTATGGCCGATGACAAGATGATGCTGATTTCGACCCACCAGGTGCGCGACATCAGCGACATTCTGGACCACATCGTCATCATCGAACACAGCCAGGTGCTGCTCAACACGAGCATGGCCAATGTGATGGGCCGTCTGGCCTTCCGCCCGCTGCGTGAGGGCGACCAGCCCATCTTCGTGCTCCAAAGTCCCTTTGGTGCTCTGGGTGCCGTTCCTGCCCAGGAAGGCGAGGAAACCAAGGTAGACCTTGAGATGCTGTTCAACGCTACGTTGCAGAATCCCCAAGCCATCCACAATTTATTCACCGCTTCAAAATGACCACAGCCATGAGTACCAACACAAGCAACCAGACCTTCGATGGGCACCGTTTCACGATTGCCCTTCGTAAAGAAATTGTTGAGAACAAGCGGCAACTGCTGCTCGGCATGGTGGCCATGATTCTGACCTTCACATCCTTCATGGTGATAGGCAACGTGATTTCCAATGCGATGAGGGATTACAATTCCGACGCGCTAAAAACGATGGACTTTCTTCCTGCCGCTATGATTTCCACGACATACACCTTTGTTGTCGCAATAGCAGCCTCGCTGTCATTCCGCAACCTCACGAGCAAGAACGGACGCGTGGCATTGTTTACTTCACCGTCGTCCACTGTCGAGAAATTCATTGTCAACTTGCTCATCTACGTCATCGGTGTCGCCATCGCCTTCTTTGCCTGTGCGCAACTGGCCGACCTGCTGCGCATTGCCATATTGTTTCCTTTCAAGAGCGACACATTTGTTGTTCCAGGTCCCACGAACATCTTCTCCATCCTGCTGAACAGCACCCAAAGTATCATGAGTGTCAGCGAAAAAATGCTGTCTGAAAGCCCGGCTTACTATCGGGGAGTTACCCTTATAAGCCTGGCGTTAGGCCCTGCAATCTATTTCATGGGCAGCGTGTTGTGGCCCCGCTGGGCTATTGTCAAGACCTTTGCCTGCCAGCAATTGATCAACACGGTGCTGAGCGCCATCGTATTTGCTTTGATTTTTGGATTCATTTCTCCAGACATTTTTAATCCGGAGGCAGCAGACATTAACGAAATGAGTTCATTTTTCTCAAATTATACCAGAATAACTACTTATATCGCTCTTGTCATCAGCGCCCTGTGCTGGGTAGGTTCCTGGTTCCTGTTCAAGCGCAAGGATGTCGTCTCACTCAAGTGGTGGTCTTAATTCCCTCTCAATATTAATATCTATTAACAATTCAGTAGCATACAACTATGAACACTAACCAAATATTCAGCTGGAACCGCTTCACGGCGACTCTGCGCAAGGAAGTTGCCGAGAACTGGCGCACGCTGATACTCATCACCCTAGGCGTCTATCTGTATTACTGCATTGCGATGATTATCAGCAACCTGGTGTCAAAGAGCGGATCCTATAACATCAATCCGTTGTTCTTCAGCCTCATCGCTGCTATCACGGCAGGTTTTGCCTTCAATAATCTCAAGACGCGCCAGGGCCGGGTGGCGTTACTCTCATCGCCCTCGTCGAGTGCCGAGAAGTTCATCACCAACTTCCTGATTTATTTCATCGGCGCATTTGTAATCTTTGCTGTCAGTTTCCAGCTGGCCGACATCACACGGTATATTTTCATCAGCATTTTCGGTTCAAAGACTGGCATCGCTGCCACCGCCCCCGTCAATCTCATAGATAATTTCCACAGCATCTCGAAGCAGTTATCTGACCCGAATCCGATAGATAAAACAGGTGTTATGATTGAGCTCGGCGAGACACTGGGAATCGGAGCCCTCTTTTTCATGGGCAGCGTGCTGTGGCCGCGCCGTTCCACGCTCAAGATGGCTGTTGTAGTACTCGGTATCACCATCCTCAAGATTGCAGCCTTTGGATCCTATTTTTACACCAAATTCGGCAATAGTGATTATGTACCTCATTCAATGCGTGTCTATTTCGCTAATCAAGTGGCGACCATAGACCTCTGGTTTGATGTGGTTTTCTATACACTGTGTCTTGTATTGGCTTGGTTGATTTTCAAGCAGAAGGACGTAATAACTCTTAAATGGTGGAAATAAGCTATGAACTTCAAGGATAATAAAGCAATATATCTGCAGATTGCAGACCGCATCGGCGACCAGATTCTCTCGGGTACACTGACCCCTGAAGGCAAAGTGCCGAGCGTGCGTGAACTCGCCGCCGAAATTGAGGTCAACGCCAACACCGTGGCGCGCACCTATGAGTACCTGCAGCAGCGTGGCATCATCTACACCAAGCGTGGACTGGGCTACTTCGTCAGTCCTGATGCCAAGGAGAACATCGTTGCGTCACGCCGCGAACAGTTGATGCAGGGCGAAATGGACTACTTCCTGGGGCAACTCAAGGCCGTGGGCATCACCCCTGCCGAGCTCCAGCAAATCTACAGCGACTATCTCAACAAGTAATCATTCATTAACTGCGAATTGCGCGAATCACACTAACAAAAGGACAAAAGACGACAAAACCATTAGCGTCATTCGTGTAATTCGTAGTTTTTTTAAAGAAAAATAAGATTATGGAAAAGCAAACATTTGTAGCAACCGCGGCAGTGATTGTAGTCGCCATCATCACCTTCTTGACCGGCATCATCCTGTCACGCTGACCCATGACATCGGTTCACTGTTATTAACCCTTTCATCTCAATTGCAAAATGAAAAAACTGATATTCAATATAACACTGATGCTGCTCGCCATCATGTCACTGAACTCATGTGGTGACCCGAAAGACGGACAGCTGACGGTATACTATAATGTCGCCCTCAGTAGTGACATGGCCAAGATGGCCGACCTCGCCATTACCTACAAGGGCAAAAACGGCATCACCGTCACCGACACCATCTCAGGAAAAGAAGTCTGGGAAAAGAAGATACGCCTAGACTCCTTCCCTGCCGAATTCGGACTGGTAGACTACACCTTCATTCCCAAGCCCGAAAGTAAACTCAAAAAAGACTCCTATGAGCTATTTGCCGAGTTTAGCACTTTCACCAAAGAAGCCAAGTTTAGTCTGAACTATTACCTTGTTAACTCGTTTAACCTGAAACGCGAGAAATCGGCCCTCTTCTTTGATTTGGCCAATGACCACGATGACATTCCGATTCTTGTCACGGCGACAAAAGACCCAAACGGCTTCAAATTCTCAGGCAAGAGCCGACCCGATGTTGTTATCAGGAGACAATTAAATCCAGACGAAACTGAATACGAAACTGAATAATCACCACTAAATCACAACGACAATGAAACCGACACTATTATATATCGCAGCCTTGGGTGTTGTGGCTTGTGCAGTGTTCACATCGTGTGAACAAAATAACAATCAGGGTCCCGAGCATGTTGATAGCCTGAAATACCTGTACTCTGTGGAGTATTCACAAGAACTGATGGATTATGTGGATATCGAGATTACTTACGCCAATGGTAAGGGTGAACTCATCACCGATACCCTCACTAAAGACAGCATGCAGAGCATTCTGCTGCGATTTGAGGATTTTGATGGCTATGCGAGGGACACAACAAGGCGGTCAGCATATTGGGATAAGATGATCAATATTGACACCATTCCTGCCCGACTGTACCTCAAGTCCCGCTACCTGATGAAACCCGGCATTATTGTAGATAATGACATCATGATACATTTTCTCAGCGAGATAGAAATGCAAAGCCGATGGTGGGAATCGGATTCCACTGCCAGTTTCAAGGATTATGGTTGGGAATACATGAAATGCGACCCAATCCATAGTGTTCGCGGCAGCAAACTCAAGGCCTATATTGACCTTGTCAATGAGCAACCCCCCACTCTCGACTATACCTTGCGGCGCGACCCCGATGACCGAACCGAAGGAGAACTCGTCAAGACCGAGGAAATCACCCAGCAAAAACGGTAACCCAGAAAACGTGAGCCAAGAATAAACTGTTCACTCTAACAAAATACAATCATTATGAAACCTGCACAAAAGAAAATCCTGACTGTCCTTGGCCTACTGGTCATGACTGGCGCATTGGTGTTCACCACCTCTTGCGGACCGAAAAAGCACAAAATTGATGACAGCACGGTGCTGCCCTTCAAGGATAAGGCCGAGCTCGACAGTATACTTGACCTTCCCATCATGCCCGAGTACACCATCGAGGAGTATTATACCATAACCGACTTCGCAGATGGCGATGAACGCTTCGTTGTGTACTGCAAGTTCCTGAAAGAGGTTACACCTGAAGAGGTACAAAAAATTGTGGCTCAGGTCGATAAAGGTCAATACGAAAGATGGTATACGTTCGATTTAGGACAGGAAAACAACATGAGGCTCTTCTTTAAGAGCGACACCACATTGGCAGCCGACAAGAAGAGGCCTGATATCCTGGGCGACAAAATCCACATCGAAAGTGAAATACCGTGTAGGGAGAATGAGTCCTGGAAGGGATTTAAGGTTGTTTTCAGGAACGATCGCGCAGACTACAGTGTCGTCGTTGACCGCGACACACTCTCCAAAGTGCTGGGCGTTGAGTTTCCCCCGGTAACCGAAACGGATCGAATCGACGAGACTATATACTTTGAGTTTGACACAATACCATCCGAGGAGTTCTACCAAGCCCTAGAGAAGGCTCCTCATTGGAATGTTTCACGCAGTGGTAATCCCGTTTTCTATGATTATGATTATGATGATGGGAATGTTTGGACTTTCGCCAATCTCGTCAAAGGCGATACCCATTTTTCATTTCAACGAACGAAATCAATAACATTGGGCGGCAGCTTCAGTGACTGGCTGCAGCATTTGTTCTTCAACGAAGACTAAAATTATTAACACCGAAACTTGGCTTTATCACCATAATTGGCGACTTAAAGCCAAGTTTCTTGACTAATACACTACTGACCAACATCCAGATGACTAGACTGCATTATGGGCTTTAAATCTTCATTGTTAGCTAACATCAGTTGACATCTCTGTAATAAGTTGAAAATGAAACAAATATATGCTTCTTTTGAATCATGGACTTTGATTTTGCCTCGAAGAGGCTGGTCGGGTCGAAGACTCGACTTTAATCGTGAAACACCATGCACCCGATGGAGCAGCGAGAGTGAAGCTAAACTTGTTTAAGCTTTACCGAGTCGTGAAAGAGGAAAGCGTAGCCAACCCCGTCGATGACGGGCGCAGCTTGGTGTCAGCAGAATCAAATGGAAAGTGCGTCGAAGACGAACTTCCAAAGCCATCAAATGCCTATCAACAAAAAGTTCCTCTACGAGGCACTTGCCACTTTCAGCTCTGTGACCAAGCTGCGAACCTCTTCGAGGTTCTGGCATGGTCTTTCTCATTGAAATCGGTTCTTCGAACCGCTTACATCTTTCGATGTTTTCCTCGAACACCAATAACTTTAACTTAGCTTCCACAAACCGTATCTATTTGATAATCTGCAGTTTATGAAATTTATTCCATTTTTATAAAAAATATTTCATGTTTTTTGTAGTTTTCTTGAAGCCCCTTGCGTCTAACGGGTGGAATTCAATAAAGGAACAAACATTTATCAACAATAAAAACAAAAAAGTAAAATGATGAACGTGAAAAAAGTATTTGCTGTCTTGCTGCTCATGGTGGTAGCACTCAGCTTCAACGTGACAATGGCTCAGGAGATGCCTCCCATCCCCGTGGACGAGGCAGTGAGAATCGGCAAGTTGGATAACGGCTTGACCTATTACATCCGCCATAACGACTATCCCGAGCACCGCGTGAACTTCTACATCGCCCAGCGTGTGGGCGCCATGCAGGAGGACGACAGCCAGCAGGGTCTCGCCCACTTCCTGGAACACATGGCCTTCAACGGCAGTGAGCACTTCCCCGGTTTGGGCATCCTCGACTTCACCCGTTCACTGGGTTTGAACTTCGGCGGTGACCTGAATGCCGGAACGGGCTTCACCCACACCGTATACAATGTCAACAACGTGCCCAGCACGCGCCAGAGTGCCCTCGACTCCTGTCTGCTCATCCTCAAGGACTGGAGCCACGGCCTGCTGCTCGAGGACAAGGATATCGACGAGGAGCGCGGCGTCATCCATCAGGAGTGGCGCCAGACCACCGATGCCAAGGAGCGCATGGACACCCGTCAGTTGAAGAACATCTTCCCTGGCTCGAAGTACGGCGAGCGCATGATTATCGGCCTGATGGACATCGTTGACAACTTCCCCTATCAGGTGCTGCGCGACTATTACCACAAGTGGTATCGTCCCGACAACCAGGCGCTGGTCATCGTGGGTGACGTGGATGTGGATTACATGGAAGGCAAGATTAAGGAGATGTTCAAGGACATCCCCGCCCCTGCCGCCGATGCAGCCAAGGTCGAAGACTACCCCGTGCCCGACAACGAGCAGCCCATCTTTGTCGTCGATAAGGACAAGGAGCAGGCTACCAGTATGATTTTTGCCATGTACAAGCATGACCACACGCCCCGCGATGCTAAGGGTGGTCTTGATTACATGATGCTGCAATACGCCAGTGAAATGGCAGGTGAGATGATGACTCAGCGCCTGCAAGAATTGGCCCAGGACCCCGATTGCCCCTTCGTTGACGCGGGCAGTATGGACAACAGCTTCCTGTGGACCAACACCAAGGATGCCTTCTACATGATTGCCATGCCCAAGGAAGGCAAGGCCGAAGCCACGATGGAATTGCTGGAAACAGAATGCCGCCGCGCTGTGGAGCACGGTTTCACCGAGACCGAGTATGCCCGAGCCCAAGAAGAGTACATGAGTCGCTTGGAGAGTGAGTACAACGAACGCAACAAGGTTTCCAACGCAGATTACGCCGAGCAGTACTACATGAACTTCCTCGAGAACGAGCCCATCCCCTCGGTAGAGCAGAAGTACCAGATCATGAGCATGCTGATTCCTAACCTCCCCGTTGAGGTCATCAACGGTTACCTCGGGGAAATCGTTGACCCGTCGGGCAGCAACCTCGTTGTGACCTGCTACAACACCGAGAAAGATGGTGCCGTCTATCCTACTGCTGAAACGCTGAAGGCTGCCTTTGACAAGGCCCTGGCTGCCCCCGTCGAAGCCTATGTCGACAATGTGAAGCAAGAGCCCCTGCTGGCACAGTTGCCCAAGGCTGGCAAGATTGTCAAGGAAAGCGAGAACAAGCAGTTCGGCTACAAGGAACTGGAACTGAGCAATGGCGTGCGCGTCATTCTCAAGAAGACCGATTTCAAGGAAGACGAGATTATCATGCAGGCCATTCAGCGTGGCGGTGAATCACTCTACAGCGAGAAGGACTGGGCCAACCTGTCATTGTATGACGGCGTAATGGGAATGTGCGGTCTAGGCGAGTTCACCCGTAACGAACTCAACAAGGCCCTTGCCGGCAAGCAGGTCGACGTCAGCGCCAGCATCGACACCTACAATGACATCATCGAGGGCGAGTCCACCATCAAGGACCTGGAAACCATGTTCCAATTGACTTACCTCACCTTCACCGACGTCCGCAAGGACGAGAAGGCCTATGGCCAACTGAAGAACATGATGGAAGCACAGCTCAAGAGCAAGGATCAGGTGCCTGAGGCTGCCATGAACGACTCGTTGACCTACGTGCTGAGCAACCGCGACTGGCGTGGCAAGCCTTTCAATGCCGAGAACCTGCAGGAGGTGAACCTGGACCGTGTCATGCAGATTGCCAAGGAGCGCACCGCCAACGCCGCCGGTTACACCTTCTACTTCATCGGTTCGTTTGACGAGGCCACCATCCGCCCGCTCATCGAGCAGTACATTGCCAGCCTGCCCGCCAAGAAGGGCGCCAAGAGCAACTGGGTGAATGTGGAAACGCACCCCAAGGGTGATAACATCATCCGCTTCGAGCGCCAGATGGAAACGCCCAAGACTTCAATCCAGTCCATCTGGTACGACGACCAGACGCCCTATAGCCTCGAGCACGGCATCCGCGCCCAAATGCTGGGCAAGGTGCTGGACAAGGTCTACACCCAGCTGATTCGTGAGGACGCTGGTGCAGCCTATAGCCTCATGACTCTGGGCAACGCCAGCATGGAAGGCGACAATCCTTTCGCCCTGCTGTTGGCCTACTGCCCCATCAAGCCAGAATTCACCGAGCAGACCATTGAGATTCTGGACAACCAGCTGATTGCTGCAGGCAAGAGCATCGATGCCACAACACTCAACGAGGTCAAGAACGAACTCCTCAAGGACCACGAGTCCTCACTCAAGGAGAACGGCTACTGGATGAGACAACTGATCAATTACGTGGAGCGCGGCATTGATAACGTCACCAGTTATGAGCAGGTTGTAAAGGCCCAGACATCCGAGACGGTTGCCGCTTTTGCCCGTCAGCTGAAAGCCAGCAACAAGGTCGAGGTCATCATGACCCCCGCCAAGTAACGGCTGCAAAATAAACTCTCACATCTATCTATCGAGCCAAGGGATGCCCAAGTATCCCTTGGCTCCTATTTTACCGGCGTTTTTACATCAAGCATCGGGCTCCATGGGTGGTGTTGCTGATGATGATTTTTCACTAGACGTAATTTGCTGAAAATCATCATTTTATAAAATAATATAAGGATTATTTCTTTTTTATTCAAAAAAAAGCGTTAACTTTGTAGTTTCTGAAGTAATTTCTGCGTCTAAACAAAAGAAAATCGAGACGATAACCAACATAAACAAATAAATGTATTTATCTACAACCAAATGATTATGAACGTAAGGAAATTATTTGCTGTCATGCTGCTCATGCTAGTGGCATTCAGCGCCAATGTGATGTCGGCTCAGGAGATGCCTGCCATCCCAGTGGATCCTGAGGTGCGCATCGGTCACCTGGACTGCGGATTGACCTACTACATCCGCCACAACAACTATCCCGAGAACCGTGTGAACTTCTACATTGCCCAGCGCGTGGGCTCCATCCAGGAGGAGGAGAGCCAGCGTGGCTTGGCCCACTTCCTGGAGCACATGGCCTTCAACGGCAGTGAGCACTTCAACGGTGAGGGCAAGGGTATCATCGACTACACCCGCTCACTGGGTGTGAACTTCGGTGGCGACCTGAACGCCTACACAAGCATTGCCGAGACCGTGTATAACATCAACGACGTGCCCAGCACTCGCCAGAGCGCCATCGACTCGTGTCTGTTGATTCTCAAGGACTGGAGCGGCGGCTTGCTGCTCACCGACGAGGAGATTGACAAGGAGCGCGGCGTTATCCACGAGGAGTGGCGTCTGGGCCAGGGTCCCGAAATGCGTATGCTCGAGCGTCAGCTCGAAACGCTGTTCCCCGGCTCGAAGTATGGCAAGCGCCTGCCCATCGGTCTGATGGACGTTGTTGACAACTTCAAGTACAACGAGTTGCGCGACTACTACCACAAGTGGTACCGTCCTGACAATCAGGCTCTGGTTATCGTCGGTGATGTGGATGTTGACCACATCGAGGCCCAAATCAAGGAGCTCTTCAAGGGTCTTCCCGCTCCTGACCCCAACGCTGCACAGGTGGTTGACGAGGCCGTTCCTGACAACGAGACCCCCATCATCGTCATCGACAAGGACAAGGAACAGCAGTACAGCGAGGTGACCGTCATGTTCAAGCATGATGCTATCCCCCGCGAGGAAAAGGTCAATCTTGACTACCTTGTCCTCTCATACGCTAAGGGCATGATCAGCCGCATGCTCAACACCCGCTTGAGCGACCTGGCACAGGAGCCCGAATGCCCCTTTGACAGGGCTTACTGCTATGACATGAGCTATCTGGGCATCGCCAAGACGATGGATGCCTTCACAATGGAAGCCATGCCCAAGGAGGGCAAGTCGGAGGCTGCCGCCCAGGCTCTGATTGTTGAAGCTCTGCGTGCTGCCCAGCACGGTTTCACCGCTAGCGAGTATGACCGCGCCCGCGACGAGTACATGAGCCAGTTGGAGAAGTGGTATAACGAGCGCGACAAGGTGTATAACGACACCTACGGCCGCAGCTATTGCAGCCACTTCCTGGATGGTGAGCCCATCACCTCGGTTGAGCAAGATTTCCAGTATATGGGCATGATTGCTCCCAATATCCCCGTTGAGGCCATCAACGAATTGATTCCCGAGTACATCAACACCGAAGGCAAGAATATGGTTATCACCGACTTCAACCAGGAGAAGGAAGGTGCCGTATATCCCACCATTGAGGGCTTCCAAGCCGCTCTTGACGCCGCCAACAACACCGAAATCACCCCCTATGTGGACAACGTGAAGGACGAGCCCCTGATGACCAAGATGCCCAAGAAGGGCAAAATCGTCAAGGAGAGCGTGAACGACTATTTCGGCTACAAGGTGCTTGAACTGAGCAACGGTGCACGTGTCGTGCTCAAGAAGACCGACTTCAAGCAGGACGAAATCACGATGACCTCCTTCCAGCGCGGTGGCCAGTCGCTGTACGGCGAGAATGACCGAGCCAACCTGAAACTCATCTCCAGCCTGGATTCCTACACCGGTCTGGGCAACTTCTCCAACTCTGAACTGAAGAAGGCACTTGCCGGCAAGCAGGCCAGCGCTTATCTGAACGTCGGTAACCACACCGATGGCGTGGGCGGCAGCAGTACCGTCAAGGACCTGGAGACTATGATGCAGCTCGTTTACCTCACTTTCACGGCTCTGACTCCTGACGAGAAGAAGTTCAACCAGACCATGAACCTGATGGAAACGCAGCTCAAGAACAAGGACCTCATGCCCGAGAGTGCTATGAGCGACTCGCTGCAGTACATCATGAGTAACCGCAGCTGGCGCAACAAGCCCTTCCGTGTCGAAGACCTGAAGCAGGTGAGTCTGCCCCGCATCATGGAGATTGCCAAGGAGCGCACCGCTAACGCTGCCAACTACACCTTCCTGTTTGTGGGCAATATTGACGAGGCTACCATGCGTCCGCTCATCGAGCAGTACATCGCCAGCCTGCCCGCCAAGAAGGGCAAGAAGAGCGACTGGGTGAACACCACCGATATGCCCACTGGCGAAGTGCTGTGCCACTTCTCCCGCAAGATGGAAGAGCCCAAGGAGTATCAGATTCTCATCTGGCACGCCGACAACATTCCTTACAGCGTCGAGACCTCTGTCAAGGCCAACATCCTGGGACAGGTGCTGAGCCGCGTATATCTGCAGAAAATCCGCGAGGACGCCGGTGCTGCTTACTCAACCGATGCCATCGGTAGTGCCGGTCCCGGTATTGCAGGCGGCAAGCCCCGCACGATGGTTCTTGCAGTAGCTCCCATCAATCCCGAGTATCATGAGCTGGCTCTGAAGATTCTCAACGAGGAGATGAAAAACGCCTGCACTACCATCGATGCCACCGCCCTTGCCGAGGCTAAGGAGAACATGCTCAAGGACTTTGCCACCAATATCAAGGAGAACTGGTACTGGCGCAGCATCCTCCAGCAGTACCTGCTGATGGGTATTGATGACTACTCCGGCTATGAGGACATCGTGAAGGCTCAGACTCCCGAGTCAATCGCCGAGTTTGCCCGCCAGATTTACAATGCCGGCAACAAGATTGAGCTCGTGATGTCACCCGAACAGTAAACAAGACAGTTTATAACCTAAAATCGACAGGAACCGAGGGATTCGCATGAATCCTCCGGTTCTTTGCTTTTTAACCCCTAAAAGTCAACCCAAAATAGGTTCCTATTGCGAAAGTGTCAAAAATTTGGACAGTATTGTGTCAAAAAAATGGACAATCGTCATTTTTCATGAAAAAAAACTTGTTGTGTGGATGAATGCGGCACTAAATTTGTATCAGCAAAAGGGAAGAACCTCTTCCCGGAGGACTAAGAATTAACAACAACAATAATAACTAAAACTTTACGATTATGGAAACGCAAGTATGTATCGTAACAATCACAATGATTGCAATTGCCATCATCACCATCATCTCGACATTGATCATGTCTTGCTGATGAGCTGCCTTGCTACCCTGGAAAGGATGTGTGTGTGTATGTAATCCCCTTTCGTCCAACCTAAGCGATTACTAATTATTTAACGAAAAAGAATGAATAGAAAACATATAAACACACAAACCCTACAACAGTTTCAACAAATCGGCGGATTCTTCAATGAATCCACCGATTTTGCTTTTTGACGGCAAATTATTCAGAAAAAGACATTATTTTTGCGTTTTCGTGTAGTTTTTTCACCCTTTTTTGCGTCTAAGGTACAAAACTCAACAATCATAACACAAAAACAGAAAGAATATGGCTTATCTGGATATTAACAACGTGGTGAAACGCTACGAGGGGCATACAGCCCTGAATGGCGTATCCATGCAGGTGGAACAGGGAACCATTTATGGCCTGTTAGGCCCCAACGGCGCCGGCAAGAGCACCCTGATTCGCATCATTAACCGCATCCTTGCTGCCGACGAGGGCACCGTTACCCTCAATGGCAAGCAGATGACCGATGACGACATCACCCACATCGGCTACCTGCCCGAGGAGCGCGGCCTGTACAAGAAAATGAAGGTGGGCGACCACATCGTGTACCTGGGACGCCTCAAGGGCATGACCAAGGCTGACGCTGTTGCCTCGATGCACTGGTGGCTCGACCGCTTTGACCTCAAGGAGTGGGAGAACAAGAAGGTGGAGAACCTGTCCAAGGGTATGCAGCAGAAGGTACAGTTCATCGGCACCGTCATCCACCGCCCGCCGTTGTTGATTTTCGACGAGCCGTTCTCAGGCTTCGACCCCGTGAATGCCGAGCAGTTGAAGGTCGAAATCCTGGCCCTTCGCGACCAGGGCAGCACCATCCTGTTCTCGACGCACAACATGGCGTCGGTCGAGGAGGTGTGCCAGCAGATTACCCTGCTCAACCACGCCCAGGTGGTGCTCACCGGCAGCGTTGACGAGGTGAAGCAGCAGCACAAGAAGAACATCATCGCGGTGCAGACGCCCGACACCATCGAGCCTAATCCCGAACTGTTCACGATGCTGCCTCCCGATCCCGTGAAGAAGCAAGACACCCGCATCAAACTCACCCAGGGCGTCAACGTGCGCGACGCCATCAACTGGCTCAACGAGCATTACCGACTGACTGGCTTCACCGAGGTGTTGCCCAGCATGAACGAGATTTTCATCGAAACAGTCAAATCCAAAAACACTGAGAACAATGAATAAGCTTCGCCTCATCATCGCCCGTGAATATATGTCGATTGTCGGGCGCAAGTCATTCATCTTTTTGACCTTGGGTATGCCCCTGCTGTTTATCTTCATCATGGCCGTTCCCATCGGCTTGGCATGGCTTAACGACAAGGGCAGTGATACCCAGCAGATTGCCGTCATCGACGAGACGGGCCGCTATGCCGCGGCACTCAAGAGTGACGACATGTACAACTTTGTCGCTATCAAGGGTGACACCGTGACCAACGCCCGAGAGTTCTATGACAAGGCCAATGGCAGCCTTGACGCCATCATCATCATCCCGCGCGATGTGGATAGCACCGGCGTGGTGAACATCTTCAGCGAGGGAACTATCACCCCCGCCCTGGTGTCCAGCGTACGTAATGTCCTCTCAGACACCATCGAGACCGCTCATCTCACCGCCATGGGCATTCCCAACATCCAGGAGATGGTCGACAAAGCTCACGTCGATGTGGACGTGCGCTCCATCACGTGGAGCGAGGCTGGCGATGAGCAGGAGTCCTCGACCGAAGCCGCTATGGGACTTGGGTTGATGCTCTCGATATTTACCTACATGTTCGTGCTCATGTACGGCGCAATGATTATGAACAGCGTCATCGAGGAGAAGACCAATCGCATTGTCGAGGTCGTAGTGAGCAGTTGCCGTCCCTTCCAGCTCATGTTGGGTAAAATCATCGGTGTGGGACTGGTAGGACTCACGCAGATGGCCATCTGGATTGTGTTGCTCGTGGTAGTTGCAATGGTAGCTGGCAGCGCATTTGGGATTGGCAATGTATCACCCGACGCCGTGTCGCCCGAGGCATTGGCTTCGGCTAAGGATATGGGAGCCATGGAGGCCATTGTACGTGATACGCTCTCTATCAATTATACCCCCATCATTGTAGGCTTCATTCTCTACTTCATTGGAGGTTACCTGCTTTACAGTTCTCTGTTCGCAGGTCTGGGCTCGGCAGTGGACCAGCCCAGCGACTCGTCGCAGTTCACCACTCCTGTTATCCTCATCATGCTCATCGCCTTCTATGCCGGCATGGCTTGCATGGATAATCCCTCAGGTCCCACGGCCGTGTGGTGCTCCATCATCCCATTCACCTCGCCTGTGGTGATGATGATTAGGCTACCCTTTGGCGTACCCTTCTGGCAGCTGGCATTGAGCCTTGGATTGCTCTTTGGCACCGCACTTGCCATCACCTGGCTGGCAGCCCGTATCTATCGCCGCGGCATCCTGCACTATGGCAAGAAAGCCAGCTTCGCCGACCTCTTCAAGTGGATGAAGTGAGATATTCAGTCCCTAAAAATTTTAGGGACTGAAGTTTAGAGGTTAGAGTTTAGGGTTTAGAGGTTAAAGGTTAAAGGTTAAAGGTTAAAAACTAGAAACTAGGGACTAGAAACTAAAAACTAGAAACTAAAAGCAAAATGAGAATAGTCATTCAACGTGTGACCGAGGCTTCGGTCACCATCGACGGAAAAGTACACAGCACCATCGGCCCCGGCATGATGGTGCTGGTGGGCGTCCGTGAGGGCGACACCGAGGACGATATGCGCTGGCTGGCGCAGAAGACCGTGAACCTGCGCATCTTTGACGACGAGCAGGGTGTGATGAACCGCAGCATCATCGATGTGGGGGGAGAAGTGCTGGCAGTGAGCCAATTTACCCTCAACGCCTCGACCAAGAAGGGCAACCGCCCCAGCTATATCCACGCTGCGGGCCATGACTTGGCAGTGCCGCTGTATGATGTCTACTGCGACGAGTTGGCCCAGTTGTTGGGCAAGCCGACGAAGAAAGGCGTCTTCGGCGCCGAGATGCAGGTCGCGCTCGTTAATGACGGCCCCGTGACCATCATCATCGACTCCCGCTTGAAGGAATAAAGCGCTACAGCCTCGCTCTCGCAGCATACCGACAAGACACAGGCAGCCTCAACGATTGAGACTGCCTGTATTGCTTGTTGATGAAATGGAATCAGCGAGAATTACTCCTCGTCGCCGCCTTCGGCCTCGGCCATGGTGGTGAAGACGTTCTGCACGTCGTCATCCTCCTCGAGGGCCTCGATGAGGGCCTCAACGTCGGCACGCTCGGCATCGGTCACATCCTTGTAGTCGGCGGGTTCATAAACGAACTCACTGCTCTTGATTTCGAAGCCGTTGTCCTCGAGATACTTCATGATGTCACCATTGGAAGCGAAGTCGCCCGAAACGAGCATTTCCTCCTCGTCGATGGCAAATTCCTCGGCACCACAGTCGATGAGTTCCAACTCAAGTTCATCGGGATCCACATCGGCCTTGGGAGCTACATGGAAGTAGCACTTGTGGCTGAACATGAAGGCTACGCTGCCCGAGTTGCCCAGGCTGCCGCCCTTCTTGTTGAAGTAGTTGCGCAGGTTGGCAACGGTGCGGGTGGTGTTGTCGGTAGCGGTCTCAACCAGTACGGCGATGCCGTGGGGGCCGAATCCCTCATAGATAACCTCCTTGTAGTCGCCTGCATCCTTCTCACTGGCGCGCTTGATGGCGCGCTCAATGTTCTCCTTGGGCATGTTGGCTGCCTTGGCGTTGGCGATCAACGCACGCAGACGCGAGTTGCCTTCGGCATCGGGGCCACCAGCCTTAACGGCGATGGTGATTTCCTTACCGATTCTGGTAAACGTGCGGGACATGCTGCCCCAGCGTTTCATCTTTCTTGCTTTGCGGTATTCAAAAGCTCTTCCCATTGTTGTTATACTATTAAGTTGTCAGTTTTCAGTTTCTAGTTTCTAGTCCCTAGTTTCTAGTTGATTGCTAATAGCTTATCTCAAAACTACCTCAGCTTGGCACCGAGTTGGGTTTCCAGATTCTTGATAATCTTGTTCATGATGGCATCAATCTGCTTGTCGTTGAGCGTTTTCTCGTTGTCTTGCAGAATCATGCTGATGGCGTAGGACTTCTTGCCAGCCTCGAGCTTTTTGCTCTCATAAACGTCGAACAAGGTCATCGACTTCAACAGCTTCTTCTCGCTGGCCTCGACCACGCGACGGATGTCGTCGTAGGTTACCTGACGGTCCACGAGCAGCGCCAGGTCGCGGCGCAGCGGCAGCGTCTTGGGCAGGTCGGTGTACTTGATGTCCTTCTTCATCGCCAGCTTGCAGGCGAGGTTCCAGTTAATCTGTGCATAATAGACGGGCTGGTCCACGTCAAACTTCTTGGCTATCGCCTCGTCAACGACGCCCATCACGGCGATGGTCTTGCCGCCATGGTTGCTGTAGCGCAGGGCGGGATTGAGGATTTCGTCCTCATACTGCTCGATGACCAGGTCATGGAGGTTGATGCCCATATTAACCAGCACGTTCTCAAGGTCGGCCTTGAGGTCATAGACAGTGAGTTCCCTCACCTTGTCGGCCCACGACTCGTCGTGGTTGTTGCCGCTGAGCCACATCGCCATCTGGGTGCTCTCGCTGTAGGGGGCGAGTGCTTTTTCCTCCTGACTGATGCTGCCGTCGTGGCTATAGACGTTGCCGAACTCGTAGAGACGCAGGTTAGCATTCTTGTGGTTGATATTGCGGGCGATGCTCTCCAGACCGCCGAACAACAGGGTCTGACGCATGACGTTCAGGTCGCTGCTGAGAGGATTCATAATCTGGACGCACAGGTCGGCGGGATAGGTCGTCAAGCCCTCGTAGTAGGCACCCACGGTCAACGAGTTGTTCATCATCTCGTGGTAACCGACGCTGGTGAGCTGGTTGCTGACGGTTTCCTGCATGTCGTCGCGCCAGTCCACATCGGTCTTGTTAGACAGGCTGCCGTGAACAGCATCGGTAAACTCGACGTTGTTGTAGCCATAGACGCGCAGGATGTCCTCGACCACGTCGCAGGGGCGACGCACGTCAACGCGATAGGTGGGCACGACGAGGTTGATTTTCTCGTCGTCCTCGGCGGTAATTTCCATTTCCAGGCTCTTGACGATGTCGCGAATCTCATCGTGAGGGATGTCCTTGCCGATGAGGCGCTTCACATAGTCGTAGTGCAGCTCGACGGGGAAGCCGGGGAAGTCATGGGCCTTCACATCAACGATGTCGCCACAGATTTCGCCGCCTGCCAACTCCTTGACGAGCATAGCACAGAGCTTGAGGTTATAGATGACCTGGTTGGGGTCGATGCCACGCTCGAAGCGGAATGAAGCGTCGGTATTCAGGCCGAAGCGACGTGCCGTCTTGCGAATCCATGTGGGATGGAAGTAGGCCGACTCCAGGAAGACGTCGGTAGTGGTCTCGGTCACACCCGAGTCCAAACCGCCGAACACTCCACCGATGCACATCGGCTCCTCGCCGTTGCAAATCATCAGGTCGCGGTCGGTCAATGTGCGTTCCACACCGTCGAGGGTGGTGAACTTGGTGCCCGGCTCTACGGTCCTAACCACAATGCGGTCGCCCTTGACCTTGCTCAGGTCAAAGCAGTGCATGGGCTGTCCTGTGCCCAGCAGAATGTAGTTGGTGATATCGACGATGTTGTTGATGGGGCGCTGTCCCACGGCAAGGAGCAGGTCCTTGAGCCATTTGGGGCTCTCCTGCACCTTGACGCCACGCACGGTCAAGCCGGCATAGCGGGGGCATGCCTCGGCGTTCTCAACGGTGACGGGGATGCCGCCGTCCTGACGATCTATGGCAAACTCCTCGACGCTGGGCTTGTGCAGGTTGCCGTCCATGCCGTGACGATGCATCCAAGCCGCCAGGTCGCGTGCCACACCATAGTGTGACGCGCCGTCGATGCGGTTGGGCGTCAGGTCCACCTCGATGAGGTAGTCATCCTCGATGCCGTAATAGTCGGCAGCAGGGGTGCCCACCACAGCGTCTTCGGGGAGAACGATGATACCGTCGTGGCTGGTGCCGACGCCGATTTCGTCCTCGGCGCAAATCATGCCCAGCGACTCCTCGCCGCGCATCTTGCTGCGCTTGATGGTGAATTCCTTGTCGCCGTCATAGAGCTTGGTGCCCAAGGTGGCGACGATGACCTTCTGACCGGCGGCAACATTGGGCGCGCCGCACACAATCTGGACGGGGTCGTTGCCGTCGCCCAGGTTGACGGTAGTGATGTGCAAGTGGTCGCTGTTGGGGTGGTCGATGCAGGTCATTACCTGTCCCACAACGAGTCCGCGCAGGCCTCCCTTGATGGTTTCGACTTGTTCTACTGCTCCCACTTCCAGACCGAGCGAGGTCAGTGCCTCGGCCACCTTCTCAGGCGTCATGTCTGTGTCAATATAGCGTTTGAGCCATTTATAGGAAATATTCATAGGTCTATAAAAAGAATTATAATCGCTTAAAAACGTGCAAAGTTACGAAAAGTCGAGAGAAGAGCAAAAGGAAAAACTTGTTTTTTGTTTTTGCTCTGCCGAGACGAAGTAACTTCGGCACTAGCCAACGTTACGATTAAACGAGCGAAGAGCAAAGAAAAACAAAATTTTTCTTTGATTTTCCGAGTGTCAGTAACTTGGGCGGCAGCCAACGTTACGAAAAGTCGAGAGAAGAGCAAAACGAAAAACTTGTTTTTTACTTTTGCTCTGCCGAGACGGTCTTTCAAGCTTGACTTTATTTGGCCTCACGCTAAGACGTGTATGCTCGCTACGCTCGCAGTTTAGAGTTTAGGGTTTAGAGTTTAGAGAGGCATCCGCGTGATGCTCGCGTTGCTCGCTGTTTTGCTTTGAAGAGGGCTATAAAAAACACAGGAGAGTGACATCACGTCACTCTCCTGCAACATGGATAATGATGATGAAAAATTATTTAGTTGGATTTCATGATCTTCTTGGCGCTCATGCTACCGTCAGTGTAACGGGTTACCATCACATTGACACCGCTGAAGGGCTCCTTGCTCTTCATGCCGAGAGCATTGTAATACTCGACAGAAGCCACAGTCTTGGCTCCAGCCAAAGCTTCATCGACATTGGTAATTACGCCCATATTTTCAGCGTTAATAGTTACAGAGACCTTCTTGACGTAATACTTATCAGCGTCCTCGTCATAGACGTAGAGAGTGGCATAATAAGTAATCTCGGCA
Organism: uncultured Bacteroidales bacterium; assembly: GCA_902779125.1. Lineage (GTDB taxonomy): Bacteria > Bacteroidota > Bacteroidia > Bacteroidales > Muribaculaceae > Sodaliphilus. The sequence continues at coordinate 131,372 of CACZAC010000006.1, forward strand.
CCGTCGGGCAACTCATGATGGAAGAAGGTATCACTGACGTGGGATACATCTTGTTCACCAGAGTCGTTGGAATCGCCATACAACTCATTCAAGACACCATAATTGGTCAGCAACTCGCCGGTATGTTGATTACCCTCAGCATCCACGAAAAAGAACAGAGGATCGCCATCTTCATTCACTGGAATCGAAGTTAAGTCGTCTTCAGTATTGAGCAGAACAGCTTCATCATCTCCCTCGACTTGACGCCACATACGGAGCATGTAGCGGCTCTCCTCGTGAATAGGCAGGTCTTCACTCATCAGTTGTTCCATTAACAGTGCTGTCACATTGCGGAGGTCAACATGGTACATCTTGGTCACGATATCGTAATCAAGAACCTTGTCGCCATTCTCATCAATCTTATAGTCCCAATAGATATTCTCTTGGGATTCTGAAATCAATTGAGAACCATTATGAGGAACTACTTCTGTCGAAATGATAGCGTCACCCACCTTCTGCTTGTAGCAGCCATAGGTGTTGTTATTGTAATCGGTATAAGCCTCAGGCACATGAACTCTACCGGGAAGAACTGACGTCTCAACCGAAATGGGCTCAGCGAGGAACTTGTTATCGGGAGCAATAACCAGCGTATTGGCATCTTTATTGATCTTAGTATCAGACTCCGTCCAAGTGCCACTGTAAACACGGTATTCTGTGACGGGAATCGACTGGTTGGGCGTGAAGTTGATGGTCACAGTATTATTCTCCTGCAACGAATTGGTCAAGTCATTGTCAACATCCTCCTGAGTATAGGTGGCGTGGTTGACGATGTTGACATCGGTCTTGTAGATGGGAGCGTAACCTGACACCTCCTCGAGGTTAGGTTGCTCTTCCTCAGGCTTCACGCGATAGTAGTAGTCTGTTGCCAAAGTCTCGTTGGTGGCGATGTCCAACATCGTATTGCTGTAGAACATGTCATAAATGCTCACATAGCGGTCGGGAGCACCCTCACCGATAACAAATGTGCGGTTAATCAATCCGGGATTTGCTTCAGAGTAAGCGGTATCGGCTGCAGCAATGGTGACAGGAATCGGCTTAAAGATAGTACCATCAGAATTATTGTCGTTCGGCTTCAAGAGGTCATCGCGACGAGCCTCATTGTCAGCGTCCAGATTGAGGTACTGCAACTGGTATTCAACTCGGTTAGTGCCACCTGCCCTAAGGCCACTGGCTGTTTTCTGGATAATCCTTGCGATAGGCACTTCGCGAACAAACGCATTGCCACGGTACTCTTCACGATAAACAAGCAAGTTACCGGTGTTGCCGAAGGTTTCTTTCAGCGTATTGGGAGCGATATGCAAGTCGTTGCGGTACACATTCTTGTCCACGCTATACTTGTAGCGGCTCCAGTAGTCGCTGGCACTGATAAGAATATCCTTCTCATACTTGCACAGCACGGGGATACCGATGATGTGCATACCGATGTTACCATTGGCGCTTAACTCCTCATCATGGTTACGGTCGGGCACGCCCAGGGGATAGTCATTGGGGTGGAAGTCGCTGGCAAATACCAGAGCATCGGGGATGTAATAAATCTTGTAACGCATGCGCCATTCCTGGCCAATGCAGTTCATGATGGAGTCGGAATAACGCCAGATGGACTTCAATCCAGTCTCATAGGGACGCTGGATGTTGGCATAGCCCTCAACGTCATTCTGCTCAAATACATTGTTTTGGATAACCTCTACCTCTTCGCCATTTACTATGCTGGTAACAGTGGGCATAACGGCGCGTGAGTCAGGAATGTAAATCACCTCATCGTCGGTACGCATCACATGATGGAGATTGCAGAGCTCCCACAAGCGCGGCTTAATCAGATAGTACTTGCCAGTGACGTCAAACGACACTTCACCATTTTCGTTGGGACGGTTAGCGGGGTTAGGCCAAACATCACTGTTATCATAGACGTGCTGATAGCTCTGGTCGGTCAAGTTGGCTACCGTGTAATTGTTCAAATGGGTGGGAACGTTCTCGGCGACAATCTGGTCAGGCCTAATCTCGTCTACGACCATGGTGGGGTTGTACCAAGAGATGTGCCAGCCCTGGTCATCGTGGTGGGTGCAGTAGCCACCATGGATGCCGCGCAGCTGCTTGCCTTCATACTGCTTGAGGTCGGTACCTTCGGGCAGCTCAAGGGCAATCCATGCATACTGCTTGGTGTTGGGATCAGACCACTCATAGGGCTCACCCGTTTCGGGGTCGATAATGGACTTCTGACCTTCCTTGATAGGATTGTGGTTAGCCACATAATCTACACTGCGGCAAATCAGCACCTCACGGTTACCGTTATCGCGGGCTTCCACAGCTACAAGATCGTGATCAAAGGCAAAATTCAACTGCTTAACACCCCAAGTAGCATCCACCAGGTCTTCCAGAGTGATACCTTCACTCATCACATAGACCTTGGAACTCAAGAAATAGGTTTCGTTCCAGTCAATGACCTCACCGGTGGTGACAGTGCTGCTGTTGTTTGAAATATTGTACAGGTGATCATCATAAGAGTGATTCCACAGTCCAAGCATATCAGTCACATACTGGTGTCCCTCAGCGGGCTGGGGATAACGTGCACCATTATCAAAGAACTGATAGGTGGCATTGCCCTGGGTCGGTTTTCCTAACCAGATGCGATTGATATGATAACCGTCATTGACAGTGAAACTCAGATGGGTATAGCGAGGGAATTGCAGCTCATTGTTGACAACTTTCACCTTGGCGACATCAGCAGCATTGTTACAGATGACAGTGAGCGTTGCGGTGTGGCCATACTTGTCCTTAGTGGTGAAAGTCACATCCTTGCCGTTGATTTCCATGAAGGGGGTGTAATCCCACTCCTTGAAGTTGTTCTGACGGCCATTCATTGTGGCATAGACTTCATACTTGGCAAAGTCACCCCAAGGATAGTAATAGTAGTAGCTCTCACCGCCGGGCACGTTAGTGATGTCGTGGGTCTTGGTGTTTTCGTCACCATTCTTTGAGAAAATGATGCCTTGGAACACGGTCTCACCCGTGGTCCACTTGTACCACTTCTCGCCATTCAATTGAGTCTCGCTCATGCCTTGGCCGGGCCAACCTGTATTCCAGTATTGGAACCATGCGTAAATTGTGGGGGCAAAATCATCGCCAATCACGCGTGCATAGATGGTTGAACCGCTTGTGGTCGAGCCGCCCGAGTAGTAATCGTTGTCAAATGCGAGCGCGTCGGCATAATTGCCATTATAGTACAGAAAATAGTCACCAGCGCCATTGATGATAGCGGCAGCACTCTTGTCGCTATCGCCGTTAAAGCTGACTTGAATCCTGAAATTGGTGCTGTTGATGTGAATCTTGTAGTAACCACGCTTAGCATCCTCGTTGTTGATGGATGCAACAGACTTGAGTTCTGTCAGCTGGGTACCAGGCCATGAGCCCAATAACTGCGTGCCGTTGTCTTCCCAAGCATACACAGTGGGCTTCTTGTCACCATCGGTGCGTACATACAAGTCGACACCGTCCGCCGGCGAATTTTTAGTCGGAGGAGTGACCTCATTGGTGTAGGCCGTACTTTGCATTGCGGCCCAATCGAAGACATACTGATAGGCGGAAGCAGACGTTACCGCGCACAGCATGATTAACAGTGTTAGTGCTAATTTCTTCATCTTATCCGATGTTTAATAGGTTAATAAAAGTTTTATTAATTCGTTAATGTGTGAAAATAGGGTAATATTTTCCTAGCTCTCTGAGTTTCGGCTTCATTTAATACCTCTGTTACCTACAAAGAACCATGCAAAGATATACATTATAATTAATACCAAAAACAATAACTATGAAAATTTTGTATATTTTAATTTTTTATAACATTAATTAAACACGATTCTTTCCTTGATTCTCCCATATAAACTGGTAATAAAGTCGAAATAAAATCAATGAAAACGTACACTTTTTTTGATTATAAACTGTAATAACCTATTATCGTATATCATTGAGGTACCATCAATTAGTAGATAAATTTATTTTCATTTATTTAGCATTCAGATATCCAATAAAGCCCATGGGAAAGGGACTTTCTCAATAAATATGAGAAAAAATGAATATTACTACAATATATGGCCTTTTTCCTAAACGAATGGCATCGTTGGGGTCACCCCCTGCGACGTCACGGATACAGCTAGTAACCCGTGATTCCGTAATGGTTGGACGTTGCAAAACTACAATTGACTAAGTTATAATCGGCCTAACGGCCGAGAAATCAAACATAATTACTAATTAACCCGTTGGCGGAATTAATTGTACAAGTAGATAGAGTGTACGTGAAAATGCCTAGGTGACTATGACAAAAACGCCCAAAGGGCGGTCATTTGAGTAACCGTGGGTAATGTAAACCGCTGAGCGATAGCGAAGTGGTTTGCATCACCCACGGAAGTGCAATACTATCCTCGTCGCTGGAAGCGACCCCATTCGATCTAGCCCATGTTGAAGGTGTCGCCTTCAGCGACAGGTCATGGTTCATTATGCCCCCGATGAATCAGCCACCTTCGCTCTGCTCTGCTGCCTGATTTATCGGGGGTTACACAAAGGCC
>CACZAC010000007.1 GCA_902779125.1 uncultured Bacteroidales bacterium
GGTCGGCTCGGTGATGAGCACAATCGGCATGCCTTGCGGAGTGTAGCCCTGCGAGAAGTCGGTGCGCTTGGTCGCCATGCGCACGTCATGGCTGTAGAATAGCTGCTCGATCCACCGGGCCTGCTCCATGGTCAGGCCCGAAGTCTCGACCTCGTACAGCTTCTCGTTCTGCTGGTTGTAGAACGTGGAGATTCGGTTCGTCACCGCTATCGAGCGGTCAACCTTGGGCTTGTGCGTGGTCACTGCTTGGCTGACTTGTCAGTGAATGCCGCCCCAGATATTTATGAAATGATTTCTTGGTCATTGTCTTCGGCCTTGGCAGTCAGGGCGTTCTCGACGTCGGAGAGGGCGGCGGTGGCGGCGTTCTGGTATTGGTCGAGGGTGCGGGACTTGCGGATGGCCTTGAAGAGTTTGTGGCCTGTGCCAGGCAGGAAGGTCTGCCAGATGTCCTGCAGGTGGCGCACCAGTTGGGCCTCGCCGCCGTTGAGTTGCTCGGTGTAGCCTTCTACCAGCAGGTCGTGGAAGCGGCGGTAGTCGTCGGGCGTGGCGTCAGGAGTGAACATGCCGGGATTGGCGGCCAGGCCGCTGCCCACCATCACGGCTGCAAGGGTGGGGTAGCGCTGGATGGTTTGCTCGATGTCCTCGATGGTGCGCAGGCTGCCGTTATAGACAACTGGCCATGCCGAAGCGGCAAGCAGGGCATCGAACTGCTCCATGTCGAGTTCGCCTTTGTATTGCTGTTTGCCTGTGCGGGGATGGATGGCGATGTTGACAGGCTTGATGATGTCCATTATGGGCAGGATGTCGCGCCACTGGTCGTTGCGGTCCCAACCGATGCGCATTTTCACGCTATACTCCACGTCTTCGACTGTTGCAAGGGCCTTAAAGAGCGCCTCGACAAGGTCGGGATAGGCGAGCATGCCCGAGCCCTTGCGGTGCAGGGCGATGGGCGGGAACGGGCAACCCAGGTTGATGTCGATGCGGCGATAGCCCATCTGGCGGAGGGCGTCCACCATCATTAGGGCGTGGTCGGGTTGGCAGGCGAGAATCTGGGGAATGAGCGTGATGCCCTGGTTGCGCTCGGGGTCCACGTCACGCAGGTCCTTGCGCCTCACCTCGCCATGCTCCACACGCATAAATGGCGCATAATAGGCGGTCACACCGCCAAACACTTCGTGTTGCGCCATGCGCCACACGTTATCGGTCACACCTTGCAGCGGTGCCGCAAGCACTGGTATCTTGATGTCGTTCATATTCATTATTTAATATTGGTGTATCTGCCGTCGGTTATGTTTTTTATGGTTAGAGTCTTGTAAATCAAGTCGTAGGCCGACGTGCTGTTGTTGTCGTTGCAGTCCTCGAGGAAGAAGGCGATATTGCCGTCGGTGGTGGCAATCATCGTAGAGTAGGCCGAATAGTTTTCGGTTATCTGGTAGCACTTCCAGCCCCATGTGAAATCGAGGGGCTCATCATAGTCACTGCTGTCGAGCAGTTCCTTATAGTAGATGCTTACCCGCTGACGCCCCTTGCCCCGCGGTACCGACTGCAATGCCAGGTGGACGTGGCGGCCATCGCTGGTGCGCATCGCGGGCACGATGAGCAATTCACCATTGCAGGAACAGTCCTCGCTGTAGGTGCCTGATTCCGGGTCGTTGCTGACGGTCATCTCGCCCCATGAGCGTGTAGCGTAATCGTAGATGTTAAAGAGTCTGCCATTGGTGGCGGTCTGCTTGGAGCGGCAACTCAGCAGCACATTGCCATTGGGCAACTCCTCGACTTTTGCTTCATCGCCAAATGGGGCCGTTGTCGGTCTGGCCTCAGGACCACCCAGGGCTTGCCATGTCTGCCCGAAGTCGTCGCTGTACAAGACAAGACTGCCAACACCTACAGGAGTACATATCGCCGAGTAGATGCGGTAATGGCTGCCCTGCTTGATGTGACTGCTCTGGCAGATGCGTCCGCTGGAGAAGAACAGGGCGTTTACCTCGGGGTAATCGGCAAAGATGCCGTAGATGTCGCTTGTCACCTCTTGGCCAGTCCAAGTCGTGCCGTTATCGTCGCTCGTGTAGCGTCCCACAAGCAAAGGATTGGTCAAGGTCGAGGCAAGGAATCCCTGTTTGCCTGAGGCACACATGATGAGTAGTTTGCCAGTTTCACGGTCGGCTATCGCTGCGGCATCACCGTGGCTATTGTTGAAGCCCTGCTGACGCATGTTGCCGTCGGCAATGATGAAGGTGCTGCCCCAGGTCGTGCCGCCGTCATCGCTGACTCTGCCCACGATGTCGATGCCCTGGTTGCCGCCGATGTCGGAGTCGCTGCTGTGCCTGTCGTCGGCAATGGCGAGCAGCCTGCCGTCACTCATCTGCACAATCGCTGGAATGCGGTAGTAGTGACGGGGTGTGAGATTGGTGTCAAACACGGTCACCGGATCGGCATTGGGCTCGTCGGGAGGCGTGGGAATTGTGTTGCCCACGATTACGCGTACCACCTCGTTCACGTCGGCAATGCTTACTTCGCCGTCGCCGTTTACGTCACCATAGACGCCCTGTGCGCTGCCTGCCAGAGAGAGCAGCGCTGCCAGTAACAATGCGCCTGATTGTAGAAACTTCTTCATGTGCTCAAGTCGTTTGAATCGTTATTCTTGTGCTATGATGCCTATCGATTGAGTCGTTCTGTCGATAGGCTCATGTCATACCCTACAAAAATAGAAGTATTATTTCATTCCTACAAGTTTTAACGCCAAAACTGCATCTAATCTTGACTTTAGCTCTCGTAATTGGGAGCGGAATACGACGCCTGCCGAGTCGATTTGTATTGCAGTAAAAAACTTTTTTCGAAAAAAATTTGGTCAGTTCGGGAATTGGTTGTACCTTTGCAGTCGCTTTTAGCAAATGGCGGGATAGCTCAGTCGGTTAGAGCGTCGGATTCATAACCCGGAGGTCCTGAGTTCAATTCTCAGTCCCGCTACATTCAAGGGGTCGCACCAAATGGTGCGGCCCCTTGAAGTTTAGAGTTTAGGGTTTAGAGTTTAGAGAGCCAGCGGTTTTCTTCTATCAGTCTCGTTATGTCTTTGCCTCTGGAGAAGTCCTCAGTCACTATCCTTTTGGGATTTAGAAGCGTAACTGTTGCGCAAACCGCTGATTAAACGAGATGTTTCAAAGAAAAGAGGCTTGATTGCTTCTAAATCATCGAGAGAAATGTAATTCAACTCTACAGCAATCTGCAATTGACAATAAGTTTCTAATAATGAGCCATAGGAAATCTCAAGAAAATGGATTTTCTCTTTCACTGATACCCGTCCTGTTCCTTCGGCAATATTCGATGGTACAGATATCGCAGCTCTCCTTATTTGGCTACTAAGGGCATATTGCTCATATTGAGGGAATTTGTTGACAATCTGATAAACGGCTACAGCCAGTTCCTTGGCTTTTTGCCATGCTGTTAATTTTTCAAACTGATAAGAATCCATATTCTCTAAACTCTAACAATAAAAATAAGCAGCAATTCTTTAGCTCTTTACCATGCTGCTGGCCTTTCAAACCACTAATTCTCTAAACTCTAAACCCTAAACTCTAAACTTGTACATGTAAAATGCGCCGCATTTTACATGTACAATTTCTGGTTTTCGAAGTCGACCTCGCGGTCGAGGAGGGTTACGAAGTCGTCGAGGACGTCGCGGTCGATATCGCCAAGGGTGTACTCGTTCTCGGCATCCTCGCGGATGAGGGCAATCCATTCGCGACGGGCGGTGACGTAATCCTGATGGATGCGGGCCACAGCCTCGTCGGTCAATTCGGTGATTCCGTAATAGTCTAGAATGACGCGATAGCTCCATGACCATCGCAACTCGTTGTAGTTGGCGTCAATCTCCTTGAAACGGGCATTAACGGCTTCGATGGTGTCGAGGCGTCCGTTGATGATATCGTCGATAATCTGTTCCTCAGCGCTTTGAGGCATGAGCAGACCCATTAGGTCAATCCAATTGCCTTCGCCGTCGCTGGAGACGGGAGGTATGGGTTTGTGGCGTTTGAGCACGGCGCCCATGTAGATACGCAATGCCATGTCGTAGTACTTGATGCCCTTGTGCAGCAACGGAGCCTTGATGACATACTCGTGGTAATTGTAGGTGCTCACATTGTCGCCACTTGCGGCACGCAGGTTCTCGAGAATCTTTTTGCCTCGCAGCACCTCGCTGATGGTGAACGGGCTTAGCCAGTCAAAGTTGACCACGCTGCGGTGCTCCCCACGATAGCGCTTGTCACGCTTGGGCCACTTGCGGATGTCGCGGTACAGGCCCACGGTGGCGAAGTTGCGACCCGGTTTCAGGTACATGGTGTCGCCATAAGCAATCAGGTAGGAGAAAGGCAGGTCGCGCGTGTCGGGGTGATACATCAGTTTGCCGAACAGGACGCTGAACGAGCCGATGTTGGCGGGCAGCAGCAGATAGGCGCCACTGGCGGTCTTGCAGCCGCGTTCCAGGGCTCCGTGGTGCATGGGTCCCATCTTGTAGGCATGGTTGCTGAAGTTGGTTGCCGAGCCCGCATTATAGAACGAGAACATGGCACCGATGAGCAGCGAACTCTTGTGGTGACTCACCGTGAACGGACCACAGAAGGCCGCACACGCCTCTCCGTTGGACATATAGCTGTTGGCGAAAAAGACACTGCTGGCAGCTGTGAAGCCGTTCTCCAGGTGGCAGGATTCACCCACGAAGCAGTCGGTCAGCTTGACGCTGCCCGTGAGACGTGATCCGCCACTGATGATGGTGTTTTCACAGATGACGCCCGTGCGAATGATGATAGGATTCTCCATTGTGCTTCTGATGGTGCAGTTGCTCAATCGAGACACGCCGCAAATCTGGCATCCGTCATCGACGATGGTGTTGATGATGACACCCGTGTTGATGATGCGCACATTGTCGCCGATGGTGCTGCACTCGGGACGCGATGCCGCTACCGATTGCTCTACCATCCGCTTGATGGCTTCCATCATGGGCTTGTTATCGCCGTGCTTGACCATGAGGGCGGCAAGTTGGCTGTTCAGTTCGTTGAGCAGCAACAGGTTGCCGTCCCCCACCTCGTTAAGCACTGCTATTGTGTGTCCTTGACCGTAATTGGGTTTGCGCACGGTGTCGATGGTGCTGACATTGGAAATGTAGCACCCGTCACCGATGTTGACTCTATTCAAGTAGTTGCCGATGTTCTCGATCAGGCATCCGTCACCGATGGTCACGTTGCGCAGCGTGGCATTATAGATGCCACAGTTCTTGACAAAGCCCTCAGTAATCTCGACAGTACCTTCGCTGCCGCCTAGACGTGCCCAACCATAGAATTGCACGCGATGGCAGCGCTTGGTGTCAAAGTCATCAGTTACTTGTATCTCGTTCCAATCTTGAGCCCAACAGTCGTTTCTTTTCAAGGCATCGATTTGTTGGTCTGTAAGGTGTCTGTATTCTTTCATGAGTTAGACATTTTTTAATAAATGTGGCGCAAAGGTAGTATGAATGTACAGTATAATAAGACAATCCCCATCATTTTAATATTTGATAGGGATTGTAAAAGTTTTTTTAGCATTTTCCGATGCGAGCGTTGCTCGCAGTTTAGAGTTTAGAGGGTAACCGCCAATTCCTAACTCCTAAATCCTCACTAGTCAAGGCAGTGGATGAGCAGGTCGGTCTTGCCGTTGTCGATGAGGTGGATGACCAGTTCGCCGAAGAGGGTGTTCTGCCAGGCGAACCAGGCACGGGTGTATTTCTGGGGGTTGTCCTTGTGGAACGACTCGTGCATGAAGCCGGTGCCAGCATCGGTGGTGAGCAGTTGTCTCATGCACCATGCAATTTCGGCATCGTCTTGGGCGGTAAAGGCCTTCATCATGATGCTCATGGGCCAGATGAGGTTATAGGCCGTGTGAGCCCCGCCGATTCCCTCGCATGCCGTGCCCTTGAAGAAGCAAGGATTATCCTCGCTCCAGACAAAGCGGCGCGTGTTGAGGTAGATGGGGTCATCCATGGGCACATCGCCCAGATAGCCCATTGCCAACAGGCTGGGCACATTGGCGTCGTCGGCGAGGACTCGTCCGCCCCAGCCGTCCACCTCGTAGGCGTAGATTTTGCCGTATTTGGGATGGTCCACGATGGCATACTTGTGCAGGGCATCCTCCACCTCCTGGGCGAGGGTGCGGCACTGGTCGGCTAGCAGGTAGTCATGGTTCACTTTTTGAAGGATTTCACCCGCCTTGCGCAGCGAGTTGACAGCCATGAAGTTGCTGGGCACCAGGAAAGGCAGCACCGTGGCGTCGTCGCTGGGACGGAAACACGACACAATCAGTCCGACGGGGTTTACGGGAGGTCCCCAGCCATACCATGTGAGTGACGATTTGGCATCGATATCGCGGCGCATGAACTTGTAGGGACCCTTGTCGCCGTTCTTGCGCTGTTGCTCCTTGAAGGTGCGCAACACCGCCTGCATTGCCTCGACCCAGAGGTCGCCGAAGATGCTGTCGTCGCCCGTTACCAACCAGTACTCATAGGCCAAGCGGATGGGGTAACACAGCGAGTCAATCTCGTACTTGCGCTCATGCAGTTCAGGCTTCATGTCGGTCAGGTCTTCCTGCCACTGGCTGCCTGTCGGGCCGTCGTTGAAGGCGTTGGCATAGGGGTCCAGAACGATGCACTTGAGTTGGCGCAGGATGACGCCGCGCAGCATGTGGCGCAGTTTCTCGTCCTTGTTGGCATACTTGACGTAGGGCCACACTTGGGCACCGCTGTCGCGCAACCACATCGCGTGGATGTCACCCGTATATACAAATGTGTCGTCATCGCCGTCGTCAGTCAGGCGGTAATGCACCGTGCTGTCGAGCGTGTTGGGGAAGCAGTTTTCAAACATCCACGCCAACCGCGGATTGCCCTTGATTTTCTTCAGCACTTCTTTGATGCGTTTCTCGATAATCACACTGGTGAACAGCCGTTCCTCGGCGGGCGGGCGTTTGGTGACATAGGTCGAGGTTGCGTCACTCACTACCGCGGTGTAGCGCGGATGCACATCGGCAGTAGCCGGTAATACGGCGGCCACCGCTACAATACTTAATATAAGGTGTCTCAGTTTCATAGTTTTGTGGGTTGTTTCCTCTTGCAAAGGTAATCATTATTCTCCAATCGTCCAAATTGAGTCATCTAAATCAAGGCATCCGCACTCCTGAATAATGGAATGCGGATGACCCTCTAAACTCTAAACACTAAACCCTAAACTGCGAGTAACACGAGCATTACCAGCTGTCGCTCAGCAGGTAGTCGATGAGGGCGGTTACGTCGGCGATGTTCACGGAACCATCGATGTTGCAGTCGGCAGAGTCATTGCCGGAAGTGTTGCCACTGAGCAACAGATCAATGAGTGCGGTCACGTCAGCGATGGTCACACTGCCATCACTATTCACGTCACCACGCAGGGTCGCTGTCAGGTCCATCCAGGCAGAACCGTTGTACTTCTTGGGCATCCAGTACTTGTTGGTGGCTGTGGTGATTTGGGCGGCGGTCATCGCATTGTTCTCGCCAGTGTGGTAGATGACACGTAAAGTGCCCGGGTTGCTGGTCGAGCGCGTGGGTAGGCTGTTCACCAGGATGTTCATGCCCGAGCCGGTGATCTTATTCTTGTAGCATTCGATCGTCGTGAGAGCGCTGCACCCTGATACGTTGAGCGAGGTCAACTGGTTTCCGTTACATTTGAGGGTGGTCAGTTTGGTCTTATTGTTCACACTCAGCGTGGAGAAATTACAGTCATTGAGATTCAGTGAGGTGATGTTGGTACAGTCGTTAAGACCAGTGACGGCCGTCAGGTTGGCATTATCGCCTGCACCCAGTTGGGTCAAAGCGACACAACCGGTGACATTCAATGTGGTCAAGGCGTCGCCAGTGCATACGAGCGAGGTAAGCGCCGTATTGTATGAAACGTCAAGGTCTTTAAGCTGTCTCTTGTACGTGAGACTCAACGAGGTTAGCCTATTGCTGGCAGCGTGGATAGTGGCGATGTTGGTGGCGTTTGAGAGGGGTAAACTGGTGATGGCGCATTCATTACAAGTCAGATTGGTCAAGGCAGTGCAGTCGGCCAGACCCGTGATGGTGGTCAGATTGTAATTATAGAAACAACGCAGGTCGGTCAAGGCGGTGCATCCCGTTACTGAAAGCGTGGTCAGCTTATTGCTGCTGCAAAGAAGGAAGTTGAGCGACGAGCAATTGTTGGCATAGAGGGTGGTCAATATGCTGTTGTCCCTGACGACAAGTGTTGTCATTTGCGGATTGTTATAGCAGTGGACGGCCGTCAGCTTGCTCTTGTTTGTCAAGGTGAGTGAAGTGAGTTTAGTGTCATAGCAATTGATCCAATTCAGGTTATTCATATTGTTGGCAACGTCCAAATTGGAAATGGCGGTGTGGTGGCAGCTGAACTTCTCCATTGTTGCAGCACAATCTGCAAGACCCGTGATGTTGCTGAGGTTGGTGTTATAATAACAATCAAAGTCAGTTAGCGCAGTATTTCCGGTCACGTTCAACGAAGTCAAAGCGCAGCCGAAACACTGCAGGATGGTCATCGTTGGGCAATAGGAGATATTCAGGGTTTTCAGGGCTGAGCGGTCGTACAGGTTGAAATGGGTGAACTTGTTACTGGAGCAGTTCACTGTCTGCAGGTTGGGTGTACTGGAAGCGAATGAAATCGACGTCAGCTTGTTGTTGTTACAGTAGAGCGTCTGCAGGGCAGTCAGGTTCGACAGGTTGAGCGTCGTCAAGTTGTTGGTCGCGCAGTCCAGATAGGTGAGCTTGGTGCAGTTGTTCACATTGAGCGACGTCATCCCGTTGTTGTAGCAACTGAGGTATGTAAGGTTGGTGTTGCTGCTAAGGTTGAGTGACGTGAGGTCGTTGTTGTTGCAATAGAGCGTCTTCAGGTAGGGCATCTTTTCGATACCTGTTATATCGTACATACCCAGGCCGTGCAGGTCAAGATTTGTCAGGTTCTGCACTTCGGTCGGCGTCACGTATCCCTTGGGATAGAGATAAAGCATGTAGTTCTTGAAGTTGGGGTCAGGGAAGTTGGTGGCATTGATGATGAACGCATAGTTGTCGCTGACATAAACGTCCTGGTACTTGATGCGGTTGCCGTCCTTGTCCAGGAAGGACCCGGCACTGTTGCTGGCATAGGCGCCTATGGGAGCCAAGACGGTCTCGTTACCAAAAAACGCAAAACCCTGAATACTTGTAGCGATAGAGTAGTCGGCATTGTTGGTGGCCTTGAACGTGATGTGGCTGGATTCATGGAATTTCACACCATAGAGCCTTCTCAATGCATTCTCGGGAGAATACAATTCGGCAGTTACATCATAAAACTCCACAAAGTAACCTGATTGCAGCTGACCCGAGGATTCGGCACCTTCAATCGCGGGACACTTTGTGGTGCTGATATTGAATTTTCCTGGGCCGACAATTTGAAGCGTGTGATTGTCGCCTGCCATAAAGATGGCTCCTTCGTTGACGCCAGTGACGTTGACCACAGAACTTGACGACGGAGCGTACAAGTAGGTGTCGCACTCGGAGCGTATAGGTGCTTTGTTGGTGGTCTTGAGGGTGCAGGTACCGACGAATTTTACAGTCAGTCCCGAGCAGCCTGTGTTGAGCAGGGCGCGTTCGCTGCCACTGGTGAGATTGATGGTGACGTTGGTCATCGTCAGCGTCTTGGTCGAGTTGTTATAGGTTACCGATCCGCTGATATTCGTGCCCGTAACTCCAGAGGCATTGTCACTGGTGACATTCACACCGGCAACCTTAATGCCATAGTTGGTGGCAGCCTGTGCGGCTAGCCCTGCCAGCAGCACGATCATGAGTAAAGAGTATAGCTTTTTCATAATATTTACTGGTGCCTCCTGACGTCCCCCGAATTTGGCATTAAAGTATTAGTAAATGAAAAGCGCAGGGACATTGTTTGCCAATTGGGGACAACACGCTTTTATCTATGTGCTCCGTGAAAGTACGGATGGAACAGAACATCTCTCGCCGCAAATATAGCATATTCCTTTGAAATAAGCAAATGTTTTTACACTTTTTCTACCAATAATGTAAATAATCGTCATTTGAAAATGAAAAAATACTTTCAAAATCTTGCAGTAAATCAAAAAAGAGATTAAATTTGCGGCTATGAGAGTGAAAAGCATCATGTTGAGTCTGCTGGCGTGTTTTGCGTTAGCAATCAATGCCCAGGAAGCTGATGATAACGTCCCTGTCGAGTGGTTTCTCCATGAGGTGGTGGGAGACGCATTTGTACAAGGTAATGCCTTTGAGTACTACTACACGCCCAGCGCCAGTGACACAAGGCAGCAGATTGCCTCGGGCAATGTGACCTACTTCCTGAACACGCCCCAGGGGCTTAGCCGCAAGCGGACGTGCGACCTAATCGATCGTATTATGGCAAGCTATGACGGTGTCAGGGCCATGAACGACTGGCAAGCTACCGGCACCACCCATTGGAAGGAGTTTCGCTGTGAGCGCAACAAATTCCATTTCAGCGTCAAGGACAAAGCGCTGGAAGACGGCACCTATTATGTGAGTGTGACCGAGACCGCCAACGCCTACAAGACGCTGGGAAAATCCAAGCAAGAGAACAAGCAGGAAAAGCCTGCTGCCTCCAAGCGTGGAGCGCGCAGTGACCGCAGGCCCGTCGTGCTGCCCGATGAGGGTGAAGACAAGCAAACTGCTCTCGGGTCAGTCCTGACAGACGAACAACTGACCGAGGAGAACAGCGAAGAGATTTCGCGTGAACAAGAACGACTCAATCGACGAGAGCGGGAGGCAGCCAAACGTCTGGAACGGGAGAAGCAACGTGAGCAGGCAAAAGCCGAGAAAGAAGCACAACGCAAGCGCCAGGCCGAAGAGAAAAAAGCCAAAAAGGAGCAAGAGGCTCTGAAGAAAGAACAGGAGAAGCAGTTGAGGCTCGAGGAACGTCAGCGGCAGGCCGAAGAGCGTCAACAGCAAGCCCTTGCCCGCCAGGAGGAGAAAAAACAGCGTCAACGCCAAGCCGCCTACGACGCCAGCAAATACCACTACAGCGACGTGGCTTTGTGGTTGAGTGACAAGTATGACTTCACGCAGACTGGCGGCGGCGAGAATGCCCTCACCATGTTCACGGTAGCCATCAAGGACATCGACATGGTCAAACTTGCTATCAAGAACGCGCTCAAGGGCAGTAACGCGCGCATGGCGATGCCGTGGCGCATGGGCAGCCTGGAGGGCACCATCGAGACCGGTTACAGCATCGATGGCCACGTTCTCGTCTTTGTTATCGGCAGCAACGATAGCGGCAACATCACGTTGACCATCATCGAGATGGACAATGAGGAATTTGCTGCCTTCAAGCAGAATGTCTTCCAGTAGCCGTAGTTTTGCGCGCTATGAAGGAAAAATAGATAGCAAGAATGCATGTAATATGTGTTTTTTAGCCCATTTGAGTTGCAATTTGCAAAAATATTAGTATCTTTACCGCCAATAATTCATTAAACCGATAAAATGACAGCATTATGACAAAGAAAATGTTATCACTTTTATTAGTCGCCCTGCTGGTGGCGCTATTCGTGGCATGTGACCCCAAGAACAATCGTGCAACGCTTGTAAGCGATGGGTTTGAAGTGCCCGAAGTGGCTGACGTGGTACTTTATCAGGTCAATCCTCGTGTGTTTGCTCCGTCCAATTCTTTAAAGGCGGTTACAGCCCGTCTGGATACCATCGCTGATTTGGGCGTGAACATGTTGTGGATCATGCCGATTTATCCGATTGGCGAGGAGAAGAGCAAGAATTCTCCTTATTCGGTGAAGGATTATAAGGCCATAGCTCCGGAATTTGGCACCATCAAGGACCTGCAGGAACTTGTAGAGGCGTGTCACGAACGCGGTATGGGCGTCATCCTGGACTGGGTTGCCAACCATACGGCATGGGACAACGAGTGGCTCAAGCAACATCCCGACTGGTACACTCACGACTCGACGGGCAACATTATCTTCCCTCCTGGTACCGACTGGACTGATGTCGCTGACCTCAACTATGACAACAAGGATATGCGTGCTGCCATGATTGATGCGATGCGGTTTTGGGTGGATAGTGTCGGTGTCGACGGTTTCCGTTGCGATGTGGCCGACCAGGTGCCGGTAGACTTCTGGCGGGAAGCCATTACGAGCCTACGCGTTGCCGCCAATCCCCGCAAGCTCATCATGCTTGCCGAGGGTTCCAACCCTGAGAACTTTGTGGCTGGCTTTGACTTGAACTACGCTTGGGAATTCATGGGTGCCATTGCCGAGGTAATGAAAGACGGAGCCAAGGTGGGCAAACTGATTGAAGCAGATAAGCACGAGTATGCTGACCTGACTCAAGACAAATACAAGCTGCGCTTCACAACCAATCATGATGAGGCTACCAAGGCATCGCCGATTACACTCTATGGCGGTCCACGTGCATCGATGGCAGCCTTTGTTGCCACTACCATGCTGCACGGCGGCATGCTCGTTTACGGCTCGCAGGAAGTGGGGTATCCCGAAACCATCAACTTCTTCCATTATGTGCCTGTAAACTGGAATGCCAATCCCGACATGCGCGAAGAGTACAAGAAACTCATTGCCATTTACAATGCACATCCGTCATTGCGCAGCAGTGGTAAGGTACTCCCATTTGACGATGATCAGAACAATGTGCTGTGTGTCGAGCGCGTGCTCAACAACGACAATGTACTCGTGATGGTCAATGTCAGGGGCGATGCCCACAGTTACCAGCTCCCGGCTATGTGGGCTAACAGGACAGCCACCGACCTGATGACCGGTGAGAGCATCGAACTGAAGGAATGGTTCCCGATGAAACCTTATCAGTACATGCTGTTGTCCTACAAATGATGCCCTTGCCATGATGGCGCTGGCTGAAATAGCCAGAAAAGATTCAGGGTTAATTGGTCTAAATGGACTGATTAACCCTTTTTGGTGGCCAATTTTACTGAAAATAAGTCTATAAATGTTAAATAAAGTTAACAAACTGCGTTTTCTTGCTTGAAAATTATGTTTAATAACATATTTAGCAGTAATTTTGCGCCAGATTTAATGATGCAAGCAATCGTTGCCGTGAGGCATGAGGTTATTGTGAAAAGGTTAAGATTTAGTTTTAAGGTTTATGTTAATGGTATTAGAGGTTAATTAGATTTTTTCAAAAATGATCCACGGCGCGAGTCGGGGATTTTTTTTTGTTGGGCAAACGCCTGTCAAAGCCGCTATATGGTTATTGGCAGGCGTTTCTCAGATATGTGTTAAGCTTTTAACAATATATGTGTTAAATTAACGTGTTTTTCACGCGGGGGTGTTGGGTAAAGATGTATTTTTGCACGTTGTTATTTAAGACCATTAAAGAAAAAACTATATTGTTATGGCAGAAACAGTCAATATCAGGGAATTAAATGACCTGATTGCAAGTAAAAGTAATTTTGTGAACATGATCCGTCAGGGCATGGATCAGACCATCGTGGGCCAGAAACATCTTGTGGATTCGTTGCTCATCGCGTTGCTCGCCAACGGGCACGTGCTGCTTGAGGGTGTACCTGGCTTGGCCAAGACCAAGGCCATCAGCACACTGGCATCACTGATCGACGCCCGCTTCTCTCGCATCCAGTTCACTCCCGACTTGCTCCCTGCCGATGTGGTGGGAACCATGATTTACAGCATCAAAAAGGAGCAGTTCGAGGTCAAGAAGGGTCCGGTATTTGCCAACTTTGTCCTCGCCGACGAGATTAACCGTGCACCTGCCAAGGTGCAGAGCGCTTTGCTCGAAGCCATGCAGGAGCGCCAGGTTACCATCGGTGAACAGACTTTCCGTCTTGATGACCCCTTCCTGGTGCTTGCCACCCAGAACCCCATTGAACAGGAGGGCACCTATCCGTTGCCCGAGGCCCAGGTGGACCGTTTCCTGATGAAGGTGCTCATCGGCTATCCCAGCAAGAGCGAGGAGAGTGAGATTATCAAGATGAACATTGCTCCTGACCTCGTGCAGGTGCGCCCGATGGTAACGCCCGCCGACATCGTTGACACCCGCAAGGTGGTTCAGCAGATTTACATCGACGAGAAAATCCAGAAGTATATAGTGGACATCGTGTTCGCTACCCGTTTCCCTGCCGACTACGGCATGAACGACCTCAAGAGCATGATTTCGTTTGGCGCTTCGCCCCGTGCATCCATCAATATGGCGCTGGCATCGAGGGCTTATGCTTTCTTGCGCAACCGTGGCTATGTCATCCCCGAGGATGTGCGCGCTATCTGCCACGACGTGATGCGTCACCGTCTGGGTCTGACCTACGAGGCCGAGGCCAACAACATCACCAGCGACGAAATCATCAGCAACATTCTGGACAAGATTGCAGTACCTTAACAGTTAATGGAGAATAGTTTATAGTTAATAGTTTGAGGCTGATGGTTGCACATTTCTAATGAGCATGACAAAACTATTCACTGTTAACTATTAACTGTTCACTAGATAATCAATGGATACTAATGAACTGTTGCGCAAGGTCCGCAAGATTGAAATCAAGACCAAGGGCCTGTCGCAGAACATATTTGCCGGTGAGTACCACTCGGCCTTCAAGGGCAGGGGTATGACCTTCAGCGAGGTGCGCGAGTACCAGTATGGTGACGACGTGCGCGACATCGACTGGAACGTCACGGCTCGTTACAACCGCCCCTATGTGAAGGTGTATGAGGAAGAGCGCGAACTCACGGTGATGCTGCTCGTGGACGTATCCGGGAGCAAGGATTTCGGTGCTGTGGGTGTCGCCAAGCGTGAGATGATGGCCGAAATAGGTGCCACTATAGCCTTCTCGGCTATCGAGAACAACGACAAGGTGGGCGTCATCTTCTTCAGCGACAAGATTGAGAAGTTTATCCCGCCCAAGAAAGGACGCAAGCACATTCTGCTTGTCATTCGCGAATTGCTTGACTTCCAGCCCGAGAACACTGGTACCGATATCAATATGGCCCTGGAATATATGACCAGCGCCTTGAAGAAACGCTGCACCACCTTTGTGGTGAGCGACTTCATCGACGAGCATGACTACAGCAAGGCCCTCTCCATTGCCAACCACAAGCACGACGTCATCGCAGTGCAGGTCTATGACAAGCGTGAGGCAAAGTTGCCCGACGTGGGATTGATGCGAATGCGTGATGCCGAGCGAGGCTCTGTGCGCTGGGTCAATACCAGCAGCAAGCGCGTGCGTGACTCCTATAGCCGCTGGTGGTATAACCAGCAGCAGGCGGTCAACGGCACGCTGCAGCGTTGCAATGTGGATATGGCCAGCGTGGCGACCGACGAGGATTATGTCACCGCCCTGATGGGGCTGTTCAAGAACCGTGGAGTTAGAAGTTAGAACTGACAACTGAAAACCAAAAATGTCGCAGAAAGTGAAATATATCGTGATGACCGCCGTCGTGCTGCTTGCCGCGTCAACGGCTTGGGGCGGAAATGTCACGTTCAAGGCGCGGCTCGACAGTGTCACGCTGCTTATGGGCAAGACCACCGCATTGCACCTGGAGATTACCCAGGACAAGGACGCGCGGGGTTTCTTTCCCGGTGAGCAGTTAGATACCCTCAACGCAATGGTCGAGATTGCCGAGCGACCTGCCGCCGACACGACCGACCTGGGCAACAACCGCATCCAGATCAACCGTGACCTGATTATCCAGAGTTTTGATTCGGGAATGTGGATTATCAAGCCCATCCCATACGTTGTAAATGGTGATACCGCCTATTGCAACCAGTTATCGCTCAAGGTGTTGCCTGTCAATGTGAGCCAAATGAAGGATATCCACGACATCAAACCCGTCGAGGACGTCCCCTTCAACTTGCTGGACTGGCTGCCTGACTATTGGTGGGCATGGTTGCTGGCACTGTTGCTTATCGGTGCAGGCTTCTGGGCTTATCGCAAGTATTACAAGAAGG
Organism: uncultured Bacteroidales bacterium; assembly: GCA_902779125.1. GTDB lineage: Bacteria > Bacteroidota > Bacteroidia > Bacteroidales > Muribaculaceae > Sodaliphilus. Next base: position 15,989 of record CACZAC010000007.1, read on the forward strand.
GCATCAATCCATTGAAACCCACTAAGAAGCGTCTGCCGCCCTACGAGGAAGCGATGATTAACCTGCAGAATCTGAAGGCTGCCCAGTTGTGGCAGAACGGACAGGAGAAGGAGTACTTCACTGGTCTGACCGACATCCTGCGTGTGTATATCGACCGCCGTTTCCACATCAATGCCGTGGAGATGACCTCGTCGCAGATTATTGACACCTTGAAGGAGAACAAAGAGACCAAGGCGGTTAACGAGCAGCTCGAGATGATTCTCGAGGTGGCTGACATCGTGAAGTTTGCCAACGCCCGTCCGCTTGCCGACGACAACGAGGTCGCTTATCAGCGTGCCGTGAATTTTGTCGAGGCGACGCGCCCCGTTGAACAACCCGAAAAGAAGGAGGAGGTGAAGGAATGATGAACCTTGCTCACCCAGGATGGCTATGGCTGCTGCCCGTGCTGATGATACCTCTCATCGCATGGTACGTCTATAGTCAGGACAAGAATGAACCCGAGATGAACGTGTCATCAACGCGTGCGTTTGACGGCATGGGCACGAGTTGGAAGGTATGGCTCAAGCACCTGTCATTTGCCCTCAAGATGGGAGCGTTGGCATGTCTCATTATTATACTGTGCCGCCCGCAGACTAAGGACAGTTGGTCAACCAGCGATGTGGAGGGTACCGACATTGTCATTGCCCTCGACGTGTCCACCAGTATGCTCGCCAAGGATTTCTCTCCAAACCGTTTTGAGAGTGCCAAGCGGGTGGCAACCCAGTTTGTGAGCGGCCGTGACCATGACAACATCGGCCTGGTGCTGTTTGCAGGCGAGAGCTTTACTCAGGTGCCCATGACCATGGACAATGCAACGCTCGTCAATGCCATCGGAATGACCGAGGTTGGCGTGTTGGAGGACGGTACTGCCATCGGTGACGGCATTGCTACCGCCATCAACCGCATCCGTGACGGCAAGGCCAAGAGCAAGAGCATCATCCTGCTCACCGACGGTTCCAACAATACAGGTGTGGTGGCACCCAACACAGCCGCCGACATCGCCCGCAAGTATGGCATCAAGATTTACACCATCGGCGTGGGCAGCAACGGCACTGCCGAGTATCCCGTTGCTATCGACTATGCCGGCAATATCCAGTATCAGCGTATGCCCGTGGTCATTGATGAGGCTACCTTGAAGACCATCGCCTCGAAGACGGGCGGCAAGTACTTCCGTGCCACTTCGGGCAGTGTGCTGCGCAGCATCTTCAAGGAAATCGACCAATTGGAGAAGACCCACATGGACGTGCAGCGCTTCACCCACACCGAAGACCACTACGAGCCGTGGGCACTGCTCTTGCTCGGGTTGCTGCTGCTGAGCCTGCTGATGGACTTCACCTTGTTAAGGCATATCCCTTGAGTTTTACCCTTTGGCTGAAAACTGAAAACTGAAAACTGACAACTAGAAACTAGGGACTAGAAACTGGAAACTAAGATATGATCAATTTTGCTCATCCGCAATATTTCTACCTGCTGCTCCTGCTGCCCGCACTGGTGCTGCTGTTCCTGTGGAACCGCAATGACCGCAAGCGGCGGTTGCAGCGCTATGGAAAGCGCACTTCCATCGAGCCGTTGATGCCCGAGGTGTCGCGCTACAAGCCGTGGATTAGACTTGTACTGGAACTGCTGTTGCTCACGATGGTCATCGTGGTACTTGCCCGTCCCCGTGCCGGCTCCAGCAAGACAACTACACAGGTCCATGGCATCGAGGTGATGGTCGCTGTTGACGTGTCCAACTCGATGAATGCGTCAAGCACCGATAACCCGCAGGATGTGAGTCGCTTGCAGCGCTCCAAGATGATTCTGCAGAAGCTCATCGACCGCCTAGACAATAATAAGGTGGGTCTTATCGTGTTTGCAGGCAATGCCTACATGCAGATGCCCATGACCAGTGACGCCGCATCGGCCAAGCTGTTCCTGAATGGTATCAGCACCAGTATGGCGCCTACTCAAGGCACTGCAATCGGCGCAGCCATTAATCTGGCGCTTAACGGTTTTTCTCAAAGCAAAAAATCACAGAAAGCCATCATCATTATCACCGATGGCGAGAACTTTGAGGACGACGCAGTCGGTGCCGCCAAGGAAGCCGCCAAACTCGGTGTACAGGTCAATGTGATCGGTGTGGGCTCTACTAATGGCGCTCCCATACCCATGGAAGGAGGCTACCTGACCGACGACAATGGCAACCCCGTGACCACCTATCTCAACGAGAAGATGGCCCAGGAGATTGCCGAGGCGGGCAAGGGCGTCTATATTTCAGGAACGGCATCTGATGCCGTATCGACCCTGCAGGAAACGCTTGACAAACTCGCCAAGAGCGACCTGGCTGCTGTGAGCTATACTCAACACGATGAGCAGTTCCCCGTGTTTGCCACGCTGGCGCTGTTGTTGCTGTTGGCGCTGCTGCTCTTGCTCGAACGCAAGAATCCGTGGCTCAAGAAGTACAATTTCTTTACAAAGGACAAGAAAAACAATACTATTAAGAATGAGACTCAACAAGATAAATAAGCATCTGGTGGCTATGATGCTGCTTGCTGTCATGGCAATGGGCGTTTCTCTGCCCGTACAGGCTGGGGACAAGGGACCCAAGATGACCAAGCAGGAGCGAGTGTGCCTGCGCAACGGCAACAAGCTGTATGAGAAAAAGCGCTATGCCGAGGCCGAGGTCGAGTACCGCAAGGCCTTGCAGGCCAATCCGGCTAGCGAAAAAGCACAGTTCAACCTCGCAACTGCACTCATGCGTCAAGGAAGTGTCACCGCACAGGAAAACGACGACAAGAATCCGATGAAGCAGGCCGAGGGTATCTTGACCAATCTGGCCAAGGGCGCACAGGACAAGCAACTGCGCGGTAAAGCCAGTTATGACTTGGGCAACATCGCCTATGGCCGTCAAGACTATGACAAGGCAGTAGAGTTCTACAAACATGCCCTGCGCTGCAACCCTGATGACAACCAGGCGCGTCAAAACCTGCGCTTGGCTCAGCTCAAGAAGCAGCAACAGGACAAAAACAAGGATAAGAATCAAGACAACAAGGACCAGAACAAGAACCAAAATAAAGACCAAAATAAGGACCAAAACAAAGATCAGAATAAGGACCAGAATAAAGACCAGAATAAGGATCAAAACAAGGACCAAAACCAAGATAAGCAAGACCAAAACCAGAATCAGCAGAATCAGGATAAACAACAGCAACAGCAAGGCGGCATGAGCCAGCAGAACGCCGAACAGGTGCTCAAGGCCATGCAGGACCGTGAACGTGCCACCCAGCAGCGCATCAACGCCCAGCAGGCTCAGCAACAGCGCCATGAGCGTCAGCGCACCAACAAGAAGTGGTAATTATCATACTCTGTGAGAACTGGCAACTGATAAAAGTCAATGAAGCGAATCATCAACATAGCAATCCTGCTCTTGACGACCGTGATGGCGGTACAGGCGACATCGTTTACCGTCGAGGCGCCGCGCCAGGTTGTCGAGGGCAATAAGTTCAATGTCACTTTTGTGCTCAACAACGGTGAGGGTAGCAGTTTCACGCCTCCCGAGGTGACGGGGGCCAAGCTTATCTATGGTCCCAGCGTGTCGCACAGTTACAGCTCATCGTGGGTCAACGGCAAGTCAAGTAGCAGCTCGACTGAGGAGTACACCATGATTTATAAGGCTACCGCTACCGGCAAGTGCCACATTGGTGCCGCATCGATTGTGGTGGGTGGTAAGCGCATGGCTACCAAGGCTTTCACCATTGAGGTATTGCCGTCGGGCAGTCATGCCAATACCCAGTCGCAGCGGCAGACCACACCTGGAGCCCCTACGCCTTACAGCGACCCCATGACGCAGACTGCCGACAAGGCGGTGAGCGGCAAGGACCTGTTTGTGCGCATCGAGATGTCCAAACCGCGCGTCTATGAGCAACAGGCTGTCGTGTGCACCATCAAATTGTACACCAAGTACCAGATTTCGCAGTTTATGCCCACCATACAGCCCTCGTTCGATGGCTTCTTGATTGAGGAGATTCCCGTTCAGCCTGCTTTGAACAAGGTTGAGACCTTGAATGGGGAGCGATACATGACAGCAATCCTCAAGCAGTGCATCCTCTATCCGCAGCAGAGTGGCAACCTCACCATTTCTTCTGGCAACTATGATGTGAGTGTGGTTCAGTTCGACACGTTCCGCAGCATCTTTGGTTCCATCTCCAAACCTGTCGAGAAGGACCTCAAGGTGACCAGCAACAAGGCAACGGTCCACATTCTGCCATTGCCTGACCCCAAGCCCGCCTCGTTCACAGGTGCTGTGGGGCGCTTCAACGTCACCACCGACCTCAAACCCGCTAACGGCTTCAAGACCTATAGTGCTGCAACCTACCGCTATATCATCAGTGGTACGGGCAACATCAAGTACATCAAGGCTCCCGAGGTCAAATTCCCTGACCAGTTTGATGTCTATGACCCTAAGACCGACGTCCAAGTCAACGACGGCGCCGGTGACATGAGCGGCAGGGTTGTGATGGACTACACCTTTATCCCGCAATATGCAGGCGAGTTTGAAATTCCGGCGAGTGAGTTTTCCTATTTTGACCCTGACGCAGGCAAGTATGTCACAGTCAACGTGCCCGCCCGTCACCTCACTGTAGCTAAGGGCGAGGGACAGCCCAGTAACCACTATCGCATGAAAAATATGGACATCCGTCCCATCAAGAGCGGTGACCTGGGCTTGAAAAAGTCTCACGGCTACATCGTGGACAGTTGGGCTTACTGGTTGTGGTTTATCTTGCCGTTGCTGGCGCTCGTGGCACTGTTGCTGTATTACCGCAAGCAACTGAAGGAGCGTGCCGATGTGCGCCGCATGCGTTCCAAGCGTGCCAGCAAGGTGGCTCAGCGCCGTCTCAAGGCTGCCCGTGGCTTTGCTTCGCGTGGTGACCGCAGCGGCTTCTATGCCGAGATGCTGAGTGCCCTGTGGGGCTACATGAGTGACAAACTGTCGATTCCCGTGAGCGAACTGAGCAAGGATAATATCAATGCCGAGCTGGAACAGTACGGCATCGACGAGCAATTGCGCCAGGAGTCGATGGCACTCATCGACAAGTGTGAGTTTGCCCAGTATGCTCCTGAACTGGCTTCAGGCGATATGAACGCTGTGCTCGACGAGGCAGCAGGCATTATCGACCGACTGGAAAGCGTGAAAAGAAAAGTGAGGAGTTAAAAGTGAGGAGTTAGAAGTTAGGAGTTAAAACTGACGACTGAAAACTGAAAACTGAAAACTGACGACTGACAACTGAAAAAAAATGAAACAAGTCATCATTACCATATTGTTAGCTGTGTTGGCATTGCCCATTTTGGCCAATAATGCCAACATCGACCGCGCTAACCAAGCCTACAAGCAGGAACTCTATAATGAGGCGCTGAAACTCTATCTGCAGGAGGCTGAAAAGACCGGCGTTTCGTCGGCGCTGTACTGCAACATCGGCGACACCTATTATCGCCTCAAGGACAACGTGCATGCTGTGCTCTTCTATGAGCGCGCTTTGCTGCTTGACCCGTCAAACAGTGACGCGAGGTTTAACTTGGAGTTCGTGCGCGGCAAGATGCAGTTGCCTGATGATGCGGGCGACTCGTGGTTCAGCAACTGGGTAGATCAGACGGTGAGCCACTTGTCGAGCAATACCTGGGCTATCATTGCCATCATCACCTTCCTGCTGTTCCTGGCAGGTGTGGCTGTCTATCTGTTCATGGACAATGTGCTGATGAGGAAGATTGGTTTCTTTGGCGGTGCGGTGCTGATGGTGGCGTGCATCCTGGCCAATCTGGCTGCCTTCCATGTCTATAACAAGGCTACAGCTGGCAACGGTGCTATCATCATGCCTGAAATTGTGACCTTGAGTAAAGCACCGCGAGAGCCTCGTGACAAGGACCAAGAAGCTTTCCAACTGCGACAAGGTACACGAGTTGAGATTGTCGATACCATTTCCGATGGTGCCAATGGCAAGTGGTTGCAGGTTTCTACTGCAGGCGGTCACAAGGCATGGCTCAATGCCAAGGACGTCGAGGTGATTTAGTCCATTGCGCTAATGCGCAATGGAAGTTTAGAGATTAGAGGAATTACGGCAAGACGCAAAAAACAAGAAACTGATGCTAGAGTACTTGAACGACATTGATACTGATGCCCTGTTGGCTGTGAACGGCCTGCATGACATGTTCCAGGACGCTTTCTGGTGGATGGTGTCTGCCAAGTGGTCATCGGCACTGTTGTTGCTGGCACTGGTGTGGATATTGTTGCGCCAGAACCGCCGTCATGCCTTGCTTGTGCTGGCTATGTTGGGATTAACCGTACTGGTCGCCGACCAGGTGTCGTCAGGACTCATCAAGCATCTTGTGGAGCGTTTGCGTCCCACCCATGACCCCTCGCTTGACAATATGGTTCACGTTATCAACGGTTATCGCGGTGGCATGTACGGCTTTGTGTCGAGCCATGCCGCCAATTTCTTTGCTGTCGCCACATTTATATCCCTTATCATGCGTCATCGGCTGGTAACCTGCTCATTGTTCACATGGGCGTTGCTGCAGTGCTACAGCCGCGTCTATCTGGGAGTCCACTATCCGGGCGACATCATGGGCGGCATCGTCGTTGGCGTGCTAGCCGGCTGGCTCGTGTGGCGCTTGATGTGTTGGATTCAGCACCGTTGGCGCCTTCCTCGAGGCCACTACACTCGCCCTGACGCAACTCTTATGGCCTCATCGGTCGCCGTCACCATTATAGGCCTCCTCACTGCAGCCCTCATCACCATCAACATCTGAAAGCGCTAAATGGGCTTTTTTGTTGGGATTATTTTTGTGAATTGGATAAAATGTCGTATCTTTGGGGGAAATTACTGATATACTGCAATTTTCACACAACAATCATAAAGAATCGCTTATGTCGAGGACCATCACATTCAATGAACTGAGACGCATCAAAAATCGTCTTCCCGAAGGCTCCATCCATGCTATCGCCGACAAACTCAACCTGCCGGTTCAGTCGGTGCGCAACTATTTTGGCGGGTCAAATTATGAGTTCGGGACCAATATGGGCTTCCACTTGGAGCCTGGCCCCGATGGTGGACTGGTCGTGCTTGACGACCCTCAAATTCTTGACATGGCTCTCGAGATTCTCGAGCAAGCGGGCACTAACAGTTAATAGTTAATAGTTGGCATCAGTCATGACTCTAACTTCTAACTCCTGACTCCTCATTCCTAACTCCTAACTCTTAATTCCTCACTCACTATGGACTGCAACAAGAATAACAACAACGATCCCAACCGGTTGATTACCGTCGCTATTCACACGTTTGACCGTGCGGTGGATTTAAAGAATACCCTTGAGGAAGAAGGTATCGAGGTGAAACTGCACAATGTCAACCTCGACGAGAAAGTGCTCGGTTCGGGGGTGAGGGTGCGTATCCGTGAGCGTGACCTGCCGTTGGCGCTGCAGATTATCGAGTCGCCCGAGACCACAACGAGCGATCAGCGCTGTGTGTTGTTGCCGGTGGACTTCGGTAAGTACTCGCTTAAATCGGTCAAACTGGGAATGGAATATGCCCGTCGCAGTCGTGGGCGTGTCGTTCTGTTGCACAGCTACATCAATGAGCGCCACACGATGTCGTTGCCCTTTGGTAGTGACCGCTATGAAAGCCCCGAGGATGATTTCAAGAACATCAAGAAAACCGCTCTTCAGCGCATGGACGAGTTTGAGCAGATGCTCAAGGAGAAAATCGCTGCCGGCGAGTTACCTAAGGTGAAAATCGAGACCAAGGTGACCGAGGGTATCCCCGAGGAGCAGATTCTGCATTATGCGCGCAAGTATGACGTGGCGCTTATCGTGATGGGAACCAGTGGCACCAACCGACGTCGTCAGAATCTCATCGGCAGTGTGGCTGGCGAGGTGATGGATGCCTGTAAATTCCCTATTTTCACCGTGCCCATCGGCATGCCTGACGTGGGTTTGACCGACATCACCCATGTGGCGTTTTTCTCCAACCTTGTCCAGCAGGATTTGATTTCGTTTGACCGCTTCGCGCGCTTGTTCAATATGCGTGGCGTGGAGATTACCATTATCCCCGTGGTCGATAAGAAAGAGCGCCGGCTGGTGGACCAGTCATTGCAGCAACTGGTGAAATACTGCCGTGACCACTATCCCGAGTGTACCTTCAAGACCAAGCGCATTGCAGCCAAGACCTTTATGGACAGCTTCGCTCAATTCGCCAAAGACGAGAATATCCAGCTCATCGCTGTCCCCAACAAGAAATCCAGCATCTTCTCGCGTCTGTTCAACCCCAGCATCGCCCACCGTGTCCTGTTCCAGACCGACACACCCATGCTCGTCGTGCCTGTGTAATGCGTTATTCCGTTAGGATTCCTAATGCAACGATTCCAGTCCAAGCCCCATTATGATATCCTTGACGGGTTGCGCGGTGTCGCAGCCCTGATGGTGATTGTGTATCATGTGTTTGAGTGTTTTGACTGGACACCAGTTCCCCACGGTTATCTTGCCGTGGATTTCTTTTTTGTGCTCTCGGGATTTGTTATCGGATATGCCTATGACAGCCGCTGGAATGAAGGACTCACGGTAGGGAATTTTTTCAGGCGTCGCCTCATTCGCCTGCATCCGATGGTTGTTATCGGAGCCGTCATGGGGGCCTTGTGCTTTTTCATGCAGGGCAGTGTCCGTTGGGATGGTTCGCATGTTTCAGTGGGGTGGGTGATGGTCGCCATGCTGATGGGGATGCTGATGTTGCCTTTATGGCCAGGAGCAGCAGCCGATGTGCGCGGCAATGGCGAAATGTTCCCCTTGAATGGACCGACGTGGTCGCTGTTTTTTGAATACATCGGCAATATACTATACGCGCTGCTACTGCGCCGCTTACCTACAAAGTGGCTGGCTGTGCTGGCTGCTGTGTCGGGCTCGTTGTTGGCTTATATTGCAGTGGGAGATGGATATCTGGGCGTGGGATGGTCGATGGATGACGGAGGCCTGTGGACGGGACTGGTACGCATGCTGTTCCCTTACACAATGGGTATGCTCATGGCACGGGTGTTCCGTCCGTTGAAAGGAGTAGGGGGGACTTTCTGGTTGTGTGCTGTCATCATTTTCCTGGTGGGTTGCCTGCCGCTCACGTTTGGCGACTTGCAGCCATGGCAGAATGGCTTGTATGACGCTTTGTGTGTCATTCTGGTGTTCCCGTGCCTTGTGTGGCTGGGAGCTTCACAGTTGGCAGTTGGTGGCATCACGCGGCGTGTGAGTCATTTCTTGGGAGAACTGAGTTATCCGCTATATGCTGTCCATTACCCCTTGATGTATCTCTTCTATGCCCACATCGGCTTTGACGGCAATCTCGTGCCTATTGCCAGGATGAATGACGTGTGGCCTGTTGCCATTGCTCTGCCCGTGGCTTGCATCCTGCTGGCATGGCTCTGCTGGCGCTTCTATGACCGCCCCGTGCGCCGCTACCTCATGAAAGCAAGCAGGATAAATAGTTAGGACGACAAAATAAGGCAAGGTCGTCCGTTGTCAAAGAATCGTTGTAAAAGTTGTTTTTTTAGTGTGTACACATTTTTGTACACATTTTCGTGTAGGCCACTGTGGACCATTATTTCGTGAAGGCCATGAGGATGGTCCAGCACAGGGCGAGCAAGGCGAACAGTGACGACAGCGCGTAGAGCTGGCGACGGATGTAACGGCGTTCGGGACGCATAAAGCTGCCCCTGGTGAACGTGAAGGCCACCATGAACAGGAAACAATCGTCCACATAGCCCACGACGCCCTTGTGGTCAAAGTCGCCGGGCCACACCAGGTAGGCGATGGCCGCCACCATCAGCACGATACCAATCACGCGGCACGCCTTTAACTGTGCACTAACGGGCATCTTCTCTTGTTTCTCTTTCTTCTCCATATTCCTTATCACTTATTAGTTGGTATTTATGAATTAATCTTGGAAAAACGTTGAAAATCGGGAGTACTACTCCGCATTCTCATTGAAAAATAGTCGTGCAAACGTCGGCAGAGCCGACGTCCACTGGACAAGGCACCGCGGTCGAGGTTTACTTGGGCTGTTCCACGCCCTTCATTGACAAGGCGATGCGGCCACGGTCGTGGTCGATGCTGGAAACGACGACACGAACGTGCTGATGGACGTGGACTTGTCGTGCGGCAGGGATGCCACGCTGGGGCATCTGCGAAACGTGGACAAGGCCGTCCTTGTGGATGCCCAGGTCAACAAAGGCGCCGAACTGCGTCACGTTGGTGACAATACCGTTCAATTCCATGCCTTCGCGCAGGTCCTTGATGTCGTTGACGTTCTCGTCAAATTCCCATACCTGAACTGTCGAGCGTGGATCGCGTCCGGGTTTTTCCAATTCACTCATGATGTCGCGCAAGGTGGGCTCACCCACGTCCTTGGACAGGTAGCGTTGCAGGTCGATTTTCTCTCGCTGTGCCTTGTCCTTAATCAGGTCGGCGATGCTGCATCCGCAGTCATGTGCCATTTGCTCCACCAGGGCATAACGCTCGGGGTGGACGGCACTGTTGTCCAGCGGATTGTCGCTCTCGGGCACACGCAGGAAGCCTGCTGCTTGTTCAAACGTCTTGGGACCCAGTTTGGGGACCTTGAGCAACTGGTGCCGTGATGTGAAATGCCCGTTGGTGGCACGGTAATCGACGATATTCTGTGCGAGTGTGGGCCCCAGACCGGCAATATAGGTCAGCAGTTCCTTGGAGGCTGTGTTGACATTCACGCCCACACTGTTCACGCAGCTCTGCACGGTGAAATCCAGCGCTTCCTTGAGACGTGTCTGGTCCACATCGTGCTGATACTGTCCCACACCGATGGATTTCGGGTCTATCTTTACTAGTTCGGCAAGGGGGTCGAGCAATCGTCGCCCGATGGAAACGGCACCGCGCACGGTCACGTCCTTATCGGGGAACTCGTCGCGGGCAATCTTGCTGGCGCTGTAGATGGATGCACCGTTCTCGCTCACGACAAACACGTCGATATTGCGGCGGTAACGGATTTTCTTCAGGAAACGCTCGGTCTCACGGCTTGCCGTGCCGTTGCCGAGGGCGATAGCATCGATTTTGTAGGCCTCGGTCAGCGTCTGTATCTTTTTGGTCGCTCCAGCAATGTCGTTGTGCGGTGCGGTGGGGTAGATGACGTCGTTGTGCAGCAGGTTGCCCTGCTCGTCAAGGCAGACCACCTTGCAGCCTGTGCGGAATCCCGGGTCAACGGCCAACACACGCTTACGGCCCAACGGGGGCGCAAACAGCAGCTGACGCACGTTTTGAGCAAAGGTTTCAATCGCCTCATCGTCGGCTTTCTCCTTGGCTGCAGAGGCGAATTCTGTTTCAATCGACGGCTTGACCAGGCGCTTGAAGCTGTCCTCGGCAGCTTCCTCGACCAGTTGCGATGCTTCGCCGTTGCCCTTGACTACGATGCGGGCGATATTGTCGAGTGTGCGGTCGTCGTTGATTTCGATGCCCACCTTAAGGAAACCTTCTTTCTCTCCACGGCGGATGGCCAGCAGCTGGTGGCTGGACACGCGCTTGAGCGGCATCGAGTACTCATAGTAGTTCTCATAGTTTCGGCCTTCAATCTCTTTTCCCTTGACGTAGTGGGACACCAGTCGCGCGTCATACTTGAAGCCGCGTCTCACGGTGTTGCGCACTGCCTCGTTCTCGCTTACCCACTCGGCGATGATGTCTTGAGCCCCGGTGATGGCGGCATCGGTATCGGGCACCTTGTCGCCGTCAACAAACTGTCGGGCACGCTCCTCAATGTTGCCGCCGCGCTGTGCCATGATGATTTTGGCGAGCGGTTCCAGACCCAACTGGCGGGCAGCCTCGGCGCGTGTTTTGCGCTTGGGTTTAAAGGGCAGGTAGATGTCTTCCAGCATGTTGGCATCCCAGCAGTTGTTGATGCGGTCGGCCAGCTCTGGTGTGAGTTTGTCCTGCGCCTCGATGGTCTTGAGGATGGTGGCACGGCGTTTTTCCAGTTCACGGTAATAGCGCAAGCGCTGGTCGATGGACTGGATGGAAAAGTCGTCAAGGTTGCCAGTCATCTCCTTGCGGTAACGGCTGATGAAAGGAATGGTCGCTCCGTCATCGAGAAGATTGACGGTGCCTGCCACTTGGTTGATGGGTATGTTGAGCTCTTGGGAAATGAGCGTCGATAGTTTGTCGGCCATTTTTTAGTTGTCAGTTTCAGTTGTCAGTTTTTAGTCCTAACTCCTCACTTTTAGTGTTTTTTTCGAAGGGTGATAACGGTGATTTCGGGTGTGGCGCCGATGCGCATGGGTGGACCCACCATGCCTGTGCCGATGTTTACATAAAGCCAACGGTTACCCTCGTTGTAGGCTCCGCCCCATTCGGGGTAGCGCAGGCATGCCGGTGACCAGCGCCAGTTGCCCAATGTGAGCATAATCTGCCAAGCGTGGGTGTGTCCCGCCAGCATCAGGTCAATATTGCTGTTGGTCAGCGTGTTGGCGCGCCATGCATAGGGGTTGTGTTGCAACTCGATTTTGAAGTTGCCATCATTCAGCCCACTGTAGGCTTTGGCGAGGTTACCACGCTTTTCAAACGGGTGGTCGCCGAAGTTCTCGGTTCCGATGAGCACTATCTGCTGGTCACCGCGGCTGATGATGGCATAGTCATCGTTTAGCAACCGCCAGCCCGCCTTTTCTTGCAGGTCACACAGGGCCTTGCGGTCAGCGAGTTTGTCGCTCTCATTCTTCCAATTCACATAGTTGTCGTAGTCGTGATTGCCTAGCACCGAGAACACGCCGTCGGGCGCATGCAACTGAGCCAGCAGGTCACGGTAGGGCAGGGCTTCATCGGTCTTGCGGCTCACAAGGTCACCCGTGAAGCAAATCATGTCAGGATGCAGGTTGTTGATGGTCTGTATCTGCCGCTCGACAATGGCAGTGCGTCCGTTGTAGGTGCCCAGGTGGGCGTCGCTCCACTGCACGATGCGGTAGCCGTCGAAGGCATCGGGCAAGCGGTCAAATGCCAGCTCCACCTCTTTCACTTCGATTTTGCCAGGCGTGACGACTGCTCCCCACCACATCACGCCGAACACGAGTGCCGCGACAACAAAGGCGCACACCGTCATCCACCGTTGCTTGATGAGTCGTCCGATGCCATATATCAGCGTTCCCAGCGCTACGGGCGCTAGAATGGCAAAGAAGGTATAGAGCATGTATTGTCCCGCGACGAAGGTGCTGTTGGAGGTCGTGGCATCGCTTAGGGGCATGACTGCTACACCGGTAGCAAGTCCGGCGGTGAATATCGTCAGCACGGCGTTGAACCATGAGGACCAACGGTATCCAGTGCGACGCAGCCGTCGGCAGATATAAACGTCCATGGCGATGCAGAGCACCGCCACGACGATTAATCCTAACCAGTGAATCTTCATCCTTTTTTAGCTTTCAGTTTTCAGTTGTCAGTTTTCAGTTGTCAGTTTAACTCCTAACTTCTAACTCCTAACCCAACTAATTACTTGGTTGCTTCCAGGTAGTTGCTCAGCGGGTTGCTGTACATCTGCAACATCTTGTTGTACATGTAGAAACGGTCAGCTTCGCTCAGCTTGATGCCCTCGGTCTTGTCAATCTGGCTTGAGAGGTACTGTTCGAATGCCTCGCGTTCCTCCTGCGTGTATTTGTCGGCAAAGTGCTTGTCGTCAAACAGGATGTCATGGGCGATGTAGTTGGTCTTGTAAATCTTGTAGTTCTGATGGATGGCGTGGTCGATGATAGCGCACACGCGGTCCACCTCGAGGAACTTGTCGAGACCCTCGGGAATATTGTCCAACTCCTCGTTGATGCAGGGTGTGAAGGCATAGTGCACCTCGCCCTTGTGGCCGATGATGCCGGTCTTCATGCTGATGAGGTCATCCTCGGGCGCCTTGCGCCAGTTGGGATTCTTGCTCTTGCACAGGAACTCCTTGGCCTTGAGGTAGTCGTTCGGGTCATACTCATAGCTGATGGAGATGGGTGCGATGTTCAGTTCCTTGAGGCTCTCGATGAACGACTTGTCGCGGTTGCCGTAGGCGAGCATCTTAATCAGGCTCTCCTGCGTGCGGTCGTTGCTGTCCTTGCAGCGGCCCTCGCGCTGTGCAATCCACAGCGAGGAACGCTTCTGCTCGACAGCAAAGTGCATGTATCCCGATAGCTGCACGGCGGCAGTCAACGTCTGGATGCGGCCCAGGTTGCGCTTCACGATAAAGCTCTTGTTCATGCGCACCAGTTTGGTAATCCAGTCATAGATGAGCAGGTTGTTGCCGATGGCGATTTCGCACGCGTCGCGGCCGCCCTTGATGAGCAGGTAGCTCAGCTGTGCCGAGTCGAGCACGATGTCGCGATGATTGGTGACAAAGGTGTAAGGCACTTCCTTGTCCAGATTTTCGGTACCGCTCGTGGTGAGCGTCGTGCCCGTCTTGGCCATCAGACCCTCGATAAAGGGCTTCATCACCTTGACCTGGAACTCGTGTTTGGAGTTGATGCCCAGCAGTACATGCTTGAGCTCAGAGTACTTGTAGTTAGGCAATGCCATAGCCACAATTTTTTGGAAACCGGGCTCTTGAACCAGGATGGTCATTGCAGTCTGGAAATCCTTGTCAGGAATCGGGCAGATGTCCTGATACTCCACAGGAATGGGAATGTTCTCGTTCTCTATCATAGTGGTTTGAGTGATTTTATGGAGACGCCTCAACGCCCCTCAGGTTAGTTTCATTCTTCTTTAACCCACAAAGATAACATTTTTCCACAATAAATGCACCCGCCCAACACAATTTTTACAAGAAAACCCAAGAAATAAGCGTAAATAACAGCCCCCAGCATCCAGACCGCACATTGCCCATCGTCGATCGCATCATCCCCAAATCGGTGTTCCCTCATCTTCCAGAATCAGGAGAAAAAGAGCGCATGGCGCCAGGTTTGGGCATTGCAAACATGAAAATAGAGGACAGACTTCATAATAATTCCAGATTCTATTCGTTATATTCATAATTAACTTGAATATCTAGGAGAAGAATCATTATTTTAACACTAACAAAAAATGGATTTTACTATGAAGAAGATGCTGTTGCTTTTGGCCGTTGCATTGACAATGCCTTTTGTTTTCATTTCATGCGATGACGACAAAAACGAACCTGCGGTTCACGATAATCATGAGTATGTTGACCTGGGCCTGCCCAGCGGAACGCTGTGGGCGACGTGCAACGTTGGCGCCGACTGTCCCGAGGAATATGGCGACTACTTCGCTTGGGGCGAGACCACACCCAAGGATGTATATGAATGGCAAAACTACAAATGGGCTCATTGGGTCTATGACACCATTAGCGATCATTTTTATCATCTTGTGGAAGAGAGGTGGTTTAAGTACTCTAATTGGAGTTGGATAAATAATACTTCGGTCGAGGGAGATGGCAAGACAGAGCTTGAACTTGAAGACGATGCAGCATACGTGAACATGGGTTCTAACTGGCGCATGCCGACACTGGAACAGTTGCAAGAGCTGGTGGAAAAATGCAACTGGGAACGGACTCAGAAAAACGGAGTGAATGGTTATTTGGTAACCGGTCGCAATGGCAAATCCATATTCCTTCCCGCTGCAGGCGGCCGCTCAAGTCGTCTCTATCACGATGGCAGGTGCGCCTACTATTGGTCACGCACACGCTGCTCCAGCGACAAGCTCACTATCGAAGCGGCAGACCAGGGCGACGCCTATATCCTGTTCTTTAATGAATGGGGTGAACAGGAGATATGGTACGACAGCCGCTACGTCGGCAACACTATCCGTGCCGTACGCGCCACCCGTAAATAGAATTAAAACCGTCTTCTCAACTCATACGCGGTTGGTTGATTTACCCATGCGGCAAATCAACCGCTTTTTTATGGGTACTTACAATAAACAGAAAAACAAGCAGCATTGAGTAAAAGCCCCTCAATCGATTAGGTTGCAACATAACTTCACTTAGGAAGAAGTGAAATACCAACTCCAAGTTATTAATTATCAATAATTTAGAGTTGTTTTTGTTGTATTTATTGTTTTCCCTTTATCTTTTCGTTGGAAATATGGTTATTATTTGCTGGCGAGGTTGTGGGCGTAGTCTTCCCACTTGGTGATGAGGGCGGCCATGTCGGCAGGGAGGTCGCTGTCGAAGTCCATCTGCTCGCCGGTCTCGGGATGGACGAAGCCGAGGGTCTTGGCGTGGAGGGCCTGGCGGGGGCACAGTTCGAAGCAGTTGTGGATGAATTGGGCGTAGCTGGAAGAGCGGTTGCCGCGCAGAATCTGGTCGCCGCCGTAGCGGGCATCGTTGAACAGCGGATGCCCGATGTGCTTCATGTGGACACGGATTTGGTGGGTGCGGCCTGTTTCCAGCTGGCAGCGCACGACGGCCACGTGGGCGAGGTTTTCGACGGTGTGCCAGTGGGTGACAGCGTGTTTACCTTGGTCTCCGTCAGGGAAAACCTTCATGAGCACACGGTCGCGCGGGTCGCGTCCGATGTTGCCCGTCACGGTGCCGTCCTCCTGCTTCATTTCGCCCCACACGACGGCAATGTACTGACGCTTGGTCGATTTCTTGAAAAACTGTGCGCCTAGTGATGTCTTGGCATTGGGCGTCTTGGCAATGACGAGCAGGCCGCTGGTGTCCTTGTCGATGCGGTGAACGAGGCCCAGGCGAGGGTCGGTCACGTCATAGTCGGGGTTGTCCTTGAAATGCCATGCCAAAGCGTTGACAAGCGTACCGTCGAAGTTGCCGTGACCTGGATGCACCACCATGCCGGCGGGCTTGTTGACCACCATCAGGCTGGCGTCTTCATAGACGATATTCAAGGGGATGTCCTGAGCGACGATTTCACACTCATAGCGAGGTCTGTCCATCACAACGCTGATGACGTCGCCGGGATGAACGCGGTAGTTGCTCTTGACGGGGCGGCCGTTGACGCGGATGCATTGCGCCTCGGCGGCGTTCTGCACACGGTTGCGGCTGGTGCCCTTGATGCGTTCTACCAGATACTTGTCGATGCGCAGCAATACCTGGCCTGGCTCCACCACATAGTGGTAGTGCTCCCAGTAGTCTCGCCCGTCCTCGGTAAAGTCGGGCTCGCTATAATCATATTGAATTTCGTGGCTACCTGCTTCCAGTTCGGCATCAAGCAGCTCATCGTCAAGTGCCATGACTGGTCAGTTTTTCTTCTTGTCCTTGTCCGAGGATTTCTTGTCCTGGTCTTTTTTCTTGTCCTTGTCAGACTTCTTCTCGTCCTTCTTGGTGTCGCGCTTTTCCTGAGATTCCTGGTTGCGGCGTTCCTGCTCGGCGCGGGCCTGGGCTTCCTTCATCTCCTGCTCATAGGTCTCCTGGGCATCCTTGTAGTTGGCCTCGTCGATGGAGTCCATCAGCGCGGGATCGATAACCTGCTCAGGGTTCAAATCCACAATAGAGCCGTCACCAACGATAATCTTGATTTGGCTGTTCACACTGACAGGTGTGTTGGGAGCCACGTTGTGGCCGTTAACGGTAACTTGCAGGATGAGTCCGCCCATCTCGCTAGGAACACTGTCGATATCCACATGCTTGTAGCCCATCGCTTTTAACATGGCGGCACCTTGTCGTCCAGGCAGGTCAACCAGTTTGGGTAAGGGTATGATGGGGGCGTGCATTGCGTTCACGCTCAGGTAGATGATACGGATTTTCTTGATATAGGATTTGGCTTTGGGGTCCTGGTCGATGACCGTGCCGGGCTTATAGTTCTCATAGAACGTGGTCGAGTCACTGATTTCCCAACGCAGTCCAGCGTCATCGAGGATTTCGATGGCTTTCTCCAATGGCATATTGCGCACGTCAGGCACCTGCACCTGCTGGCCATGGGAAGTGAATACGTCGATAAACAGCAGGGCAATATAGCCCAACGCCACAAGTGCCAGTGCCATCAGGACAGAATTGACCAGGATGGGATGGCGGTCACGAAAGCGGGTAAAGCCGCCCGTATTGTTGTCGTTATTATTGCTCACGGTGAGTTGTTTTATTGGTTATAATCTGCAAAGGTAGTGTTTTTCGGTGGCAAAACAAACATGCCACCCTGATTTTTTTCAGATTTGAAAAAAATGCTATCTTTGCGGGAAGATATGGAACAGGATTTTGATAAAGTAACGGAACGGTTGTTGGAAGCGCCCTATTGGGTGATTGATTTCCTGCCGATGCAGGTACCACAGGAGAGTCGTGGCCAATTTTTTGCCATTGAGCAGCATTATTTGACAGGAGCAAGGCATGAACGCTTGTGCCGCCAGTTTGCCGATGTGCTGCTGAAACTGAATTGCTACCATGACCTGTTGGTAAGCCGCGATGGTGGCGATGAATGGCTTTATCCTGACCCCGGGATGCTGGAAAAGTGGCTGACTGAAAGTCTGCAAAACGGACACCTGTGCGTCTTGATTGACGATGGCGAGGCTCTGATTACTGCCAGTGGCGGCGACACCAATCTTACCCTTTACAACCCGTCGCCGGTCTTGCTTGAATTGGTCCGACAGCTTGCTACTGCTGCAGGCCTCTTCCTCTGGCAGCCCTAAGGAAATCCATTAAATATTTGAATAATCCGCCGAAATTGTTGATTCGAAACAACAACTTTTGAAAATTTTGTTGATTTCATTCAACAATTTTTCAATTTTTTGTTGATAAGAACCAACAAAACAGCTACCTTTGCAGCACAAAAACTATCAAGATATGGATATTCAAGAATTATACACCAATAGTTATCGACTTGTTTCTCAAATGACTACTGAGCGTAAGCGTTACCTTTACGATCAGTTGCCTTGGGAAACACGAATGCTCTGCATACGTGGTGCACGTGGAGTGGGCAAGACCACCTTGCTATTGCAGCGTATTGCTGAAGCATTTCCCGCAGGAAGTAATCAGGCTCTGTATGTTTCTCTAGATGAATTGTGGTTCAACGAGAATCGTTTAATCGATTTGGCCGAGTACCATTATACGCATGGCGGTACACACCTATTCCTTGACGAAGTGCATCGTTACCCTCAAGACTCATGGGCACAAGAAATCAAGAACATCTATGACCGTTATCCAGGTTTCCATGTCGTGTTCACAGGATCTTCCGTCTTGAAAATTGACCAATCCAAAGCCGACTTGTCTCGTCGTTGCCTTTTCTTCACCATGCAAGGACTCTCATTCCGTGAATACCTTGATTTCAATGGCATCGCTCGATTTGAACCAACTACACTCGATCAAATTTTGGGCCATCATGTTAATCTGGCTATGGCGATTACCAGTAAAGTGCATGTATTACAGTATTTTGAGGAATACTTGCGCCATGGGTATTATCCTTTCTATCATGAGCTGACCCAGGGGTACGAGATGGCTTTACGACAGATGGTAGTGAACGTCATTGAGCAAGATATCCCTCAAGCCGAATCAGTAGAGCTGAACACGATTAACCGCATCAAGCGATTGCTCTCTCTGATTGCCAAAACTTCTCCTTTTACAGTCAACGTGAGCCGCATTGCCAACACACTGGAATGCGACCGACAGACGGTACATAAACTATTGCGCACAATGCAAAGAGCGTCTCTCATCAATATGCTGTTTAAAGGGAAAAGCAATATGCAGCAAATGATCAAACCCGAGAAAGTATATCTCGAAAATACCAACTTGATGTTCGCCTTGGCAAGCGATATCAATATTGGGAATATACGCGAGACATTCTTCTCCAATCAGTTATTCAGTGCCCACGAGTTAAGTTTCAGCGGCAATGGTGACTTCATGATTGATAATACCTATATAATTGAGGTGGGTGGCCATCGCAAATCCTATGAACAAATCAAAGATATGCCTAACAGTTACCTTGCCGCTGATGATATCGAAATTGGTAATGGCAATCGTATTCCCCTATGGCTCTTTGGGTTCTTGTATTAATCAATTATAAGTCAATATTTTATCTATTGCGAAAATTTTCGCAATATCATAAATAAAACCAGGGACTAAAACAAAAAACCAAATCATGGATCGTTCTTCACAGATTATAAGGACCAGTTGGATTGGCATCATCGCCAATGTGTTGTTGGCCGCATTTAAGGCAGGAGTGGGCGTGTTGGCCAGTTCGGTGGCCATCATCATGGATGCCGTGAACAACCTGAGCGACGCGCTCTCGAGCGTCATCACCATCGTAGGCACCAAACTCTCGCAGCGCCCCGCCGACAGGAAACACCCCTTCGGATTCGGGCGCATCGAGTACTTCAGTGCCATCATCATTGCCGTGATTGTGCTCTCGGCTGGCGTGACTTCGCTTATAGAGTCTGTCAAAAAAATCATTGAGCCGACTACACCTACTTATACCACCACGACACTCATCGTCATCATCGTGGCGATTGTGGTGAAACTCGTGCTGGGCAGATATGTCAAGTCGCAGGGAGAGAAACTCAAGAGCGACGCACTCATCGCCTCGGGTTCCGATGCCTTGTTCGATGCCATCATCACTTTGGCGACACTCATCTCGGCTGGTGTAATGCTGTTGTGGAATGTTTCGCTCGACGGCATCCTGGGAGCCCTCATCTCGCTGGTCATCATCAAGGCTGGTATCGAGATGCTGGCTTCGCCAGTCAACGAGCTACTCGGCGCCAAGATTTCTCCCGAACTGTTGTCACAAATCAAGCGAGAGGTCGGTGAACATGAAGAGGTGCGCGGTGTGTTTGACATCATCCTGCACAACTACGGCCCTGACGTGCAAATCGGGTCGCTCCATATCAATGTCCTCGACACAATGAACGCCCATCAGATTCACGGCCTGACGCGCCGCATCAGCGAGGAGATGTTTGACCGGCATGGCATTATCATGACCGTCGGCGTGTATGCCGTCGCCACAGGCGATAACAAGCGCGCTCAGTTGCAGCACACCCTCATGCAGGCCGCAGCGGCCCATGAACATGTCACCCAAGTTCACGGCTTCTACTATTTTGAGGACGAAAAACGTGTTTCAATCGATATTGTCCCCGACCTTACCATCCACGACGATGCCGCATTTATCGAGGAACTGCGGGCCGAACTTCAGCCCCTTGTCCCCGACGACACAGTATCCATCGTCATCGACCACAACTACAGCGAGTAGTAATGCTCGCTGCGTTCGCAGTTTAGAGTTTAGTGGTTAGAGTTTAGAGAAGCATTCGCACATCATTAAATGCTACAATAACTGAACCATCTGAAAAATCTGAGTTAATTCTCAGAACATTCAGATGGTTCAGTTGTTTAAATCAGTTCCAATTGTCAGTCGGCAACAATCGGTGTGATGGTGAAGGAGCAGGTGCGGTCATGGGCTGGAATGCGGTATTGCTCCAGCGGACGGGCGCCCCAACTGTCAATGCCGCCCACGCCGCAGTGCTCGCTGTCAAGCGTCAGGAAGAGGAACGGGGAGTTCTCTTTGAGTTCTGACGGATGACGCTGGTGCTTCTCGTTGCCCTCGTCAAGTGTATTGACAGAATAGCGCAATGCGCTGGCGTAGAATGGCTTGTCGGCAGTTACTTTGAAGCCGTTTCCCCGATTGTTGGTCTGGCACCACCAGCGGATGTCGCCCTTGGTGCCCGTCTCCTGCGGGCGGATGTAGGGATAGAACTGCTCGTCGGCACTTTGGCGGTAAATACCCAAGCGCTGGCTGTAGCGGCGGTCGGCATAGTTCTCAATGGGGCCACGGCCGTAGAACTCGCTGTTGCTCATCCCGTAATCCAACTCCATCACCATACCGAAACGCAACATCTCGGGTATTTCGGTATAACTTTCATCAAAGGCTATGCCTTGAGTGACACACAATACGCCATCAGCGTGTATTTCGTAGGTCAGCGTGAGCGTTGCATGCACCTCGGGCATATCGTAGCGGGCCACGACGGTCACCTGAGACTTGTTGGAAACTTTCTTGTCCACACCAAACGATGTCAGATTCATCACGGGATTGCGCCATATTTTCAACTTTTGCTGCAACCCGGCTCCCATGTCGTTGTCGGTCACTGCGCGCCAGAAGTTGGGACGCAATGTGCTGCCAAACGGGCCACCCAGCAGCGTAACACCATTAACCTTATAGTCCGTTATCGTTCCTGTCACATCGCTGAAACTTATGTAACCATCTTTCCAAGAAACTAATAAGTTTTTTCCACGGGTTATCTTGAAATCGGTTTTCTTGTTGGGCTGTGCAGCTGCTTGTGGCATTACCTCACGGATGGGCAATTGGCCGTAGCCGATGCGCTGGCCAGCCTCCATCAATGGCTCTTTACCCTTGAGCATGAAGTCCACATTGAGCATGACCTCGCTGTTCGGGTCAAGCGCGGCGAGGGTGTTTTCAATGGGCAGATGCAGCCTCTGGCGGCCTTGGGGGGCGACGTTGAGGTTCAGTTCCTCGCCGTTGAGGACCGACTGGCCGTCAACAAGCAGTTGCCACCGCATCTTCACATTGCTCAGGTCACGGAAGAAGAATTCGTTTCTCACAGCGATATCGCCTTGTTGCACGTTTACGTCCTCGGCCCAGACGTTCTGGTAGTAATAGGCGGTCTCATAGGCATGGGGATTCCACACCCTGTCGGGACTCACGAGGCCGTTGCAGTTGAAGTTGTTGTCGCTGGGGTCGTGGGTGTTGTAGTCTCCGCCATAGGAGAAGTACTCCTTGCCGTCGGCGGTCTTCACGCGCAGACCTTGGTCCACGAAGTCCCACACAAAGCCGCCCTGGAACTTGGGCTGGCGGCGTACGGCATCCCAATATTCCATCAAGCCACCACCCGAGTTGCCCATCGTGTGGTTGTATTCACACAGGATGAGCGGCTTGGTGCTCTCAGGCTTGCTGGCATAGCGCTCGCACCATTCGGGCGAGGCATACATCGGGCACATCAGGTCGGTATTCTCGCCGCCCTGGGCACGTTCCCAGTGGATGGGGCGTGAGGGGTCAACAGAGCGTATCCAGTCGCGGGCGGCAGTGAAGTTAGGCCCGTCGCAGGTCTCGTTGCCCAGCGACCACACGATGACGCTGGGGTGGTTGAACTGCACGCTCACGTTGTGCTGGTTGCGCTCCAGGATGGGCTTGGCGAACATCGGTTTGTAGGTCGGAGCCGTGTTGGGGTCATAGTGGAAACCGTGGCCCTCCTGATTGGCCTCGGCGATGACATACAGGCCGTACTCGTCACACAGGTCATACCACTGCGGGTCGTCAGGATAGTGGCAGGTGCGCACCGCATTGATGTTCATGCGCTTCATCTCCTTGATGTCGGCAATCATGCGCTCGCGAGATACGACGTAGCCGCCGTCGGGGTCCATCTCGTGACGGTTGGCGCCCTTGAAATACACAGCCTTGCCGTTGACCAGCAATTGACCATTTTTAATCTCCACACGGCGGAAGCCCACTTTTATTGTGGTCGTCTCGCCTTTTGCTTTTTTGTCTGCTGGTGTAAGCGTGGCGACGAGGCTATAGAGGTAGGGCGTTTCGGCGGTCCATTGATGGGCAGTGGGAACAATCCAGCGGTTTTCGCCAGCAGGCGTCATGGTCACTTCGTTACCTTGAGCATCAAAGAGATGGTAACTCATCGTGCCCTTGCCTGTAATGACTGGGGCAACCATCAATGTACCGTCTTTGAAATCATTGGTAAGGCTCGACGTCACGCGCAGGTCATCGATGTGGTTGTTCTTGTCACGGCAATAGAGGTAACTTGATCGTGCCACACCCGACAGGCGCCAGAAGTCCTGGTCCTCGCTATAGGTGCCGTCACACCAGCGCATCACTTGGAACGCCAGCAGGTTGTCACCATCTTTCAGATAGGGTGTGATGTCAAACTCGGCAGCCATTTTGCTATCCTCGGCATAACCCACGAACTGTCCGTTGACCCACAGGTTGATGTTACTGGTCACGCTCCCGAAGTGGGCGATGACCTGCTTCCCCTTCCAGTCGGCGGGCAAGGTAATGTGGCGGCGATAGGTGCCAACATGATTGTCCTGAACAGGTACACGGGGCGGGTCATTTTCCCAATTGCCGCGCCACGGGAAGCCGATATTGACATACACGGGGTCGCCATAACCGTTCAGTTCCCACATGCCAGGCACCGGCATTGTGCCCCAGGTGCTGTCGTCGAGGTCGAGGCGCCAAAAGTCGGTGGGTCGCTGGTCAAGGTTTGCTGCCCAATGGAATTTCCAGTCACCATCAAGCGATAAGTAACGGTTTGATTGTGAGGCAACAATATCATTGGCAGTGAATGATGTATGAGCCGGCAGACGGTTGATTTCGTTCACTTGCAGGTCCATCCACGGTTCACCTGCGGGCTGGGCATTGGCCCAGATTGCGATTAGTAGACAACTTATCGTGAGAATTGAAGACTTCATAGTTTGTGATTTGTAGGGCCTCGCCTTGGCGTGGCCGTGTTAATGTGAGTTACGAAGGTATTCTTCGGCTCGGGCAAGGTCCTCAGGCGTGTCGATGCCGATGGTAGCCGTGGTGGTGATACCCGCTTTGATGGTGTAGCCGTTCTCAAGCCAGCGCAACTGTTCCAGTGATTCGGCAAGTTCCAGAGGCGACTGCGGCAAGCGCGTGATTTCGGCCAAAACGCTGGCGCGATAAGCATACATGCCCACATGGGTGTAGTATTGTGCCATTCTGGGCCATTCTTCACGCTCTTTGCCCCGTATGAAAGGAATGACCGAGCGCGAGAAGTAGCGGGCACGCATCTGGCTGTCCAGCACCACCTTGGGCGAATTGGGATTTTCCAATTCGCTGTAGGGACGGCTGGCGTCAAACGGACGCACCAGAGTAGCGATGTCGGTCCCAGCATCGTCGAAGCACGCCATGATGGCCTGCAGCTGGTCGGGCTGGATAAATGGCTCGTCGCCCTGGATGTTGATAATGACATCCTCACCACCACCGTTTTTCAGGTATGCCTCCTGACAACGGTCGGTGCCGCTGCGGTGCTCAGTGCTCGTCATCACCGCCTTGCCGCCAAAGCCCTCCACAGCCGCCATAATACGGTCATCATCGGTAGCGACAATCACGCGGTCAAGCACCTTGCTCACCTGGGTATATACCCGTTCTATCATCATCTTGCCGCCTAGCATAGCCAGCGCCTTCCCAGGAAACCTAGTCGAGGCAAACCTCGCCGGTATAATCCCAATAAATGTCAATCCTTTATCCATCATCAGTGAGTTAAAAAACAACTAAAACAACGATGCCCACTTAATATTGTATGGAAGATTGTCTCAGTTGTTTATGTTGTTTTTAATTATCAAATTAATATGTTGTTGTTGATTCATTCTTTTTAGTAGCCCCAGTTCTCGCCGACGAGGATGACGGTGTGGCGGTGGGCAGGGAAACTGTTGCGGGTGAAATGGACGTAGTTGCAGATGCATTGCGGGCTGTTGCAGTTGTGGCACACGCCGTCGAGACGGCAGGGCGTGTCGCAGCCCAAGCGAGCGGTGTTGATGGGCGCGGCAATGTTGCGGGCACGGGCAAGAGCGGCCTCGATGGTAGGTGCCACCTTGTTCATCCCAATGACGTGGATCACGTTGTGTGGTCCCCAAGTGATAGCAGCAACGCGGTTCCCTCGTCCGTCGATGTTGACGATGATGCCGTCTTGGGTGATGGCATTGGCGCTGGTGAGGAAGTAATCCACGTTCATCGCATCGAGGTAGCACTGGCGCGTCTGCTCGGGTGTCTCAGCTAAGTCACGGTTGATGACCTTGTAGCAGCCGCTGTCGATGATGCGCTGTGTGAGCCCCATCTCGCGTATGGTCTGTGACCCGCCCCAGCTGACGCTGCTGCCTTCGGGCATGAGTGACTTGACAAGTGCAATGGCCTCCTCGGCAGTAGCACAGTAGTGGGCATTAAAGTGGCGGCGCTCCAGATGCTTAATGATGCGACCAGCCAGCAATTCGTTATGGATTTCAATAGGTGTCATATTTATTTAAGATATTGTGAAAAGATTATACTAACATTCATTGAGTAAGTGGTCGACTTTTGCCGCAATGTCTTGGCAGGCGGGCAGCATTTCCTTATAATGTTCTGGGAGTTCACTGGAAATGCTGTATGTGGCGACACCGATGGGCGATGAGCTGTGACGTAATGCGTATTCAACAATCGTGCGATTCTTTGATTTGCAGATGATGATGCCGATTGACGGATTCTCGTGAGGCAATTTCACCGTTTCGTCAAGTACATTCAGGTAGAAC
Organism: uncultured Bacteroidales bacterium; assembly: GCA_902779125.1. Lineage (GTDB taxonomy): Bacteria > Bacteroidota > Bacteroidia > Bacteroidales > Muribaculaceae > Sodaliphilus. The sequence goes on from CACZAC010000007.1 coordinate 42,232, forward strand.
TCCATCTTGCCTTTATATTCAGGCTTGAAATCGCCTACTTTCAATTCTATTGCCACCATTGCCTGTATTCGTCTGCTATAAAGCAGCAGGTCTATAAAATACTCTTGCCCGCCAACCTCAAGACGATACTGATTGCCAATGAAAGAAAAATCATGTCCAAATTCCATCAAGAACGCTCGAATGTTGCGAACTATTGCTGTTTCCAAGTCATGTTCGGAATGATCACCAGCAATATCCAGAAAAGACAGTGAATAATCATCACGTAATGCTAATACGGCTTGTTGTTTGATGGTATCTGGCAATGTTTGGTTATAATTACTTTGGCCAAGTAAATAGTTCTCGAATGCTTTTGCTTCAATCTGATGGAGAAGTACATTTTTTGTCCATCCAAAGCGCTTGGTAGCAAGGATGTAAAAACGGCGTTCCTGCGTATCTTTGCACTTTGTGAGTATCAGGATATGTTTAGTCCAACTAATTTCACCAACCAATGGTTGGAGAATTACATTGGATTGATACTCAGAGTAAAAACGAGCCATATCACGCAGATTAGAGACACCGAATCCTTGTATCCCTGGGAATTCCTTTTGGATATCCTTTGACAGATTTTCAACTACAGATTTTCCCCATCCAAGTGCTTTCTGGCGCTCGGTGATTTGCCGGCCGATATCCCAATAAAGGGAAATCATTTCTTTGTTGACAGCCCGCATGACATCATACTGCGCACTGCGAATGCGACGCATGATATCGTCACGAAAGTTCAGATATTCGCTTGGGTTGTTTGTTATTTGGTTATCAGAATCCATTAGATTGTTCGAATTTTAGAAGAGGTCGATGAGTTTCAGGGAACCCCAAATGATGGCGGCGTAGCGCAGCAGTTTGCCGATGGTCATGGTCAAGAGCACAATCCACACGTTGGAGCGTACATAGCCTAGCGCAACGCTGATGGCAGTGCCCAGCATGGGAATGAAGGCGAAGAATCCCATCCAAGCACCGCGGTTGTGCATGAAATGCAGGGCACGGTTGAGTTTTTCCTCGCTGACGTGGGCATATTTCTCAATCCATTCAATTTTTCCCAAGTGCCCCAGATAGTAACAAGTCATGCCGCCGCTCACGTTGCCCGCCAGAGCCACAAACAGACTGGTAACGGGATCCATGTGCAACGGTCCTACACAGGCGATGACAAGAGCCTCGCTGCTGAACGGAACAATACTACCAGCTAGGAACGATCCCAGAAACAGTCCGAGAAAGCCCCATTGGGTGAAAAATTGAATGAGTGTTTCGAGCATTTAGAATAGGTGTGAAAAGTTAGGTGTTAGTAATCTTGCTGAAAACTTACTTAAACAACTGTTGCGTGAAAATCACCAGATAGTCGCGCCAGTTGGCCCACTCGTGACCGGCGCCGCTCTCGTGGTAGGTGTAGCGCAGGCGATTCTTGTCGAGCATTTTCCTGAATTCGGCATTGTCCTTGTAGAGGAAATCCTTTTCACCGATACCCATCCAGTACAGTTTAGGGCGCTGCTTGAATTGGGTAATCAGTTTGGCCTCGATGTCGTCATAAATCTTGCTCTTGCCGTTGTCCATGCGGTTAATGGCTGGTGAGAACAGTCCGACGTAAGCAAAATCTTCGGGCTGGTTAGCGCTGATATAAAGTGAGTGGTAGCCGCCCATCGACAAGCCAGCGATGGCGCGGTAACGCTTGGCAGGACGGGTACGGTAGTTATTATCCACCCAGTTCATGATGTCTTTGAAACTTTCCTCAAATGCGCCGTCCATCCAATGCTTGTGGGCAAATGTGGGTTGCACATTACCTAGGGCACTCATGTTGGAGGCGGCTTGTTCATCAATGTTGCCGTTGGGCATCACGACAATCATCGGTTCGGCTTTGCCTTCAGCAATGAGGTTGTCGAGGATTTGTGCTGTACGGCCCTGTTCCAGCCATACCGTTTCATCGCCACCCGAGCCATGCAAGAGATAGAACACGGGATACTTTTGGCGACTAAGTTCGTAACCTGGCGGCAGATAAATCATCATTCGGCGTGTGGTGCCCAGGGTAGGGGAGTCATACCATACGGCTCTGACTTCGCCATGCGGCACGTCGTGAGTAGCCATGGGGCAGTCGCCCTTGGGGTCGAGCACAAAAGTGTTCATTACGCTCTTGACATCACGCAGCGTGTGGGCGTTCTCGTTGTCGAGCACCTTCATGCCATCGACGAGAAAATAGTACATATACAGGTCTGGTTTCAAGCCGTGCAGGGTAATGCTCCAGGTCTCATTGCCTTGGCGTTTCATCAGCGTATCCAGGCGCGAGTCAATAATCAGTTGCACGGTATCGGCACCCGGTGCCTTCACTCTGAAGGTCACCGTTCCGTCCTTGGTAATGTCTGGACTGCTGACAGATGGGGCAAACTGCCCTTGAGCGCTCAATGTGAGCACCACTAGCGTAAAAATCAAGAGGAAATAGCGTTTCATAATAAAGTCAGTTGAATTGTTTCGGCAAATTTACATCAATTGCCCCGTAATTCAAAATGATTGCGGGGCAATTCACATTATATAACATGTTTTACAGGCGTGCCTTGACACGTTCCCAGGCGTGGGAACCGAACAGGAAACACTCCCTCATCGTACCTGTCATCACCTTGAAGCGGCTCATTGGAACGGTGAAACTCAATTCGTCTTTGCCTACCCAGGGGCGTACCGACGGGTCGAACAGTCCGAGAAAGCAGCGATGACCACCGCGAGAGTTCTCGACCACGGCCATCGATACCACCGTACTGCAACCTGACCCGAATTGAGCAACCACGGCATCTGCCTCGTTGCTGTCATAGAATGCCCATCCGCACAGCCCCGACAGTGCGTCGGGAGTGGCGTAGAACATCACGCCCTCAAACCCCTCGAGTGACTCTGCTTGGTCTGCCCTTATAAAGTTCAGGTAGCGTTTGGTGGCGCGGGGCATTTCCAGATTCTTGACATAGTCGGCAACCATCTCGGGCGTGCGTTTGTATTTTTCGGTCAACGACACGAAGTTAGGTACCCGCTCGGGCATATCGCTGAAGCCTGTGTACAATTTGCCGCCACCACAGCCGATGACATCGGTACTTAGCGCCACTGGCGTACCTTCACGCGCTGCCTGCAACCCCTTGAAAAAGCATCCCCCGATTTTGGCTGTCTGTGCCACTGGCGTGTCGCTATAGCCGAACAACAAGGGCAACTGTGCGTTATCACCGAACGCTTCCCGATAATTCTCAATAAACTCCTTCAATTCCATATTGCATCCTTCCTGTTTTGGTTAGTCCATAAATCATTGCAAATATAAGTATTATTTCCAAATAATGATTATCTTTGCAGTATCAAGTAATAAAAACAATTATAACGTATGGGCAAGGAACCGAAAAGATTTGTATGGCGAGACAGGGAGATGAAAGGTATCTGCAACGAGGCAATAGTTATTGTTGACACCGTGACCGGCGTGAACTACCTTTTTGTGACTCGAGGAAATGGTGCCGGATTGACCCCATTGATTGACGAGAACGGCAAACCTATCGTCACCCGAGTCATCGTCGAGGACTAAGTATTGACATTGATAGTTTAAACGAGATAGCACGAGCCGATATTTGCAGGCTCGTGCTATCTTAGTCTTGAGTGTGATATTTCTCTAGTCACTCATATTCAATCCCTAAGGTTTAAATCCAACCCATGGAGTGGTAGAGGAAGGCAATGAGGTAGCCGGCTACACATGCCACAATGGTGTGAACCAGACCAGGCATCATGAACGAGTGGTTCAACAGGTACTTGCCGATGACGGTAGTGCCCGTGCGGTCGAAGTTCACGGTAGCGATATCCGAGGGATAGTTGGGGATAAAGAAGTAGCCGTAAACCGAGGGTAACACGCCCAGCAGAATCCAGCCGTCAATGCCAAGTCCATAGGCAAGCGGCAGCATGGAAACGACCACAGCACCCTGGGAGTTGACGAGCACCGAAACCAGGAAGAAGGCAAAGGCAATCGACCACGGGTAATGCTCTACCATGCCTGCCAGCATCTCCTGTATCTCGCCTAGATAGTTAGCGAAGTAGGTGTCGGCGAGCCAAGCGATACCATAGATGGCGACAACGGCAACCATACCGCTCTGCCAAACGGGACCAGAGATGGCCTTTTTGGGCTTTGCCTTGCAGAAAATAATCATCAACGCAGCAGCGGTAATCATCACAATCTGGATGACGAGGTTCATTTTTAATGGAGTGGGATGCGTTTTGGTCAAGCCTTCAACAGCGATGCCCAACTTGGCCAACTGGTCGGCAGTGATGGTCACACGCGAGCCGATGAGTTCAACGGTGGCATCACCATCAATGGCTTTGATGGTGTCGTAAGCAGGCAACAGGTCTTGGAAGATAGCAAAGAACACAATCACCAACAGGGCGCCGAAGAAGATATATACGGCGCGCTTGCTCTCGGGAGCAATCTTCTTGTCGAGGGTGGTGGCATTGCTTCCGTAGATGTACTCTCGCTGGGCCGGGTCGGCAATCTTTTTCTGGAACTCGGGATCCTTATCCAGGTCTTTACCACGCTTATAGGAAGCAATCGAGGCGACTATGATACCCAGCAGACAGGCGGGAATGGTCACCATCAGCACCTGTGGGATGGTAACATTATAGCCGTTAGAGCCCGAGATGGTGATAAATGCCACGACAGCAGCAGCGATGGGCGAACAGGTGATACCAATCTGGGATGCGATACTTGCGATACCGCAAGGGCGCTCTGGACGAATGCCTTTCTTGATGGCGATGTCGCAGATAATGGGCATCAGCGTGTAAACAACGTGACCCGTACCAACGAGCACCGTCAGGAAGAAGGTGCACAGCGGAGCAAGGAAGGTGATGCGGTCGGGATGCTTACGCAGCATCTTCTCTGCCAACTGGATGAGCCAGTCCATACCGCCCGAGGCCTGCATGATACCAGCGCAGGTGACGGCGGCGATGATAATGTAAATCACGTCGGTAGGCGGATTACCCGGTTTCATACCGAAGCCAAACACAAGGATAGCCAAACCGATGCCCGAAATGGCACCTAGGGCAAGGCTACCGTATCGCGAGCCGAGCCACAATGCGCCCAGCACGATACAGAGTTGAATGATCATAATTAATGACATGTCGTTTTGTTTTTTAGTTGCTAGTTGCTAGTCACTAGCTGTATGGTTTATAATTAATAGCGAATGGAGACTTGAACAAACACGGTGCTGTAGTCGGGTTTGGCAAGTGCGCGGTCGTGGGTAAAGCAATACTCGGTCTGCACTTCAAGGTACTTGCAGAAGCGGTAGTTAAGACCCACCTCATAGTTGGTCTTGGCCGCCACGCTCGAAGCAGTGGGGCGGTACAGGTCATAGCGCGCCTTGGCCATCAGTTTGTCCTTTACCACCGGCACGATGGCGAGGGCATATATACCGTCGCTCTTGTCGTTGGCAACCTCGTTACCGTTCTTGTCGGTATAGGTTTTGATAGTGAGGTCGTTGGCATCAGCAGCCTTCTGGTAGGTGGTGGCGAAGCCGCGACCTGTCGAGTGGATATACTCGGTGCGCAACTGCAGGTCGCCTTTCTTGTACTCGGCACTGAAAGCATAGCGATGCTGGCGCAGGCTCACGGTCTGGCCGCCTCCCTTACGGGCGAAGGAGCCCTCCCAGCCGAAGGCGCCGATACGCATGCCCGCGATGGGCATAACCCAAGCGCCGCCGATGATGTCCTTGCGCTCATCCACGTCCTTGACATTGATGCCCTGGCCATTGAATACGCCCACCTGGTAGTGCAACAGGTTACGTCCGCTGCTGGTCTTGAGGAAATCGCCCTGGAACTGCAGACCGATGTCACGGCCATTGCTTGCATGCATACCCGTGCGGTCGCTGAAGCCAGCCAACTTGCTGACGGGCTGCGAATAACCCATGAAGCCCTGGTCAATGGGATTCATCGGATTCTCGTAGGTGAACGGGCGTTTGAACTGACCAAATTTCACGCGGAAGAACTCCAGTTTCTGCCATTCCATGAAGTAGTCCACCAGTCTGGGGCTACTGCCCAGTGTTGTGGGATTGCCATTGATTTGGCCCTGGATTTTATAATAGAAATCATCTAGGATACGGCCCTCGATTGATGCCCTGACAAGCCTCAGGTCAAACGAGTTGCTGTTACCGCTATCTTGGAATGTGGCTTGATAAGAGGCCATGGCGAAGCCGCTGAATTTGGGCGGTGTAAAAAGCTGTTTCTTGCCACTCTGCTCCTGTGCCAGCATGGGCAACAGTATAATGGATGCAAGGAGCGTAATAAAAAGTCGTTTTGTCATCATGTTAATGAGTTTTTTAAGGGTTAATTTTCATTTCGGCACAAATATAGCCATTTTCTTTAAAAACATCACCATAATCCGTTGTTTTTTCCTAAGAATCCTTAGTTTTTTAAATATTAAGGTCGAATTGCCCATGTTTTCTGCATCTTATTTCGTTGTGTCAATAAATTGTAATTACCTTTGCAATGACAAAACTTAACAGTTGGAAAATATGGAACATTTAATGCGAAATATAATCAAGGTTGTCTTGACTCTGCTTCTTTTTATCGTTGTGAGTGGAGCACAGATGGGACAGGCTCAGACGATACGTGACAAGAACAACTCGATGATAGCCAGAATCGAACATGACGGCACCGTGAGGAACAGCAGCAATTCTTACGTTGCCCGCATCGGCAGCAATGGCGACATCCGTGACAGCAGCAATAGGTTGATTGGAACCATTAGCAGCGACGGAACCGTGCGTGACAACAATAATTCTTTTATCGGTAAAATCGAGAGCGATGGCACCGTGCGCAACCGCAACAATTCCTATATGGGACGAATCTATCAAGACGGCACTGTCAGGGACAGCAGCAATAGTACCATTGGCTACGCAAAGGATGTTCCCGTGCAATATGCTGCCATCTATTTCTTTTTTGACCTCATCACAGCAAAATGATGTTAAGCCTTGGAGCACTTTATCCCATAGTGCTTGAAATGGTGGTTTTCTGTAGGGTTAGAAATTTTGAGCAATTTTTATTTGCTGGATGAAAGGTTTGTGTGTATATTTGCAAATATTCTTAATTAGTTTTCATTTTTAACATTAACAACCATCTCAATTATGAAGAAAATTGCTCTTTTATTATTTGCTGCTGTCTTGTCGATGGCGGTAAACGCATACCAGGTGCAAACCGTGCAATTGCCCAAGCCTGCCCAAGGCAAGGCACACCCCACCTTCAATGCACCTCGTGCCGAATTCTCCCCCTCATTGAGGGCGGGAACCCCAAAACTCAACGATGCAGCCGTGACACCTCCCGCCACACTCGAAACCCAGCGCTATCGCTTGAATGCCTATATCTTTGACGGCTCAAGTTGGGAAGTGGTGGACCGCATGTTGCAGATTGGTATTGACGGCAGCGACGTCTACTTGCAGGGCTTCAGCGTCTATATGCCCGAGGCTTGGATTAAGGGAACGCTAAATGAAGACTTCACTCAAGTCACCTTCCCCTCTCAGTACTTCGGCAGCCTGTACGGCAACGACCTCTATTTCTACCCGGTGTCGCCAACAGAAGATGGATATGTGCCTATCGATGCTGTGTTCAACTTCGATGAGCGTGCTGATGTCTTTTTCCTGGACCAGGAGCAGGTATGTTACATCCTTGAGAATGCTTATGCCGACCATGTGGGTTGGTACTATATGTATGACAGTGAGATGTCCATCACGCCCGATGCCAATACCGTTGAGGTACCCGAAGGTCTGGAGACCCAGCCTTATTTGCTGACAGGTTTCTACATGGGCTATTATGAAGACATCGGTGAATGGTTCGAAGGTGAGCCTCTGATGCTTGTTGCCCAAGTGGGCTTTGATGGCGACGACATCTATGTGCAGGGTCTGTGCTCTTATCTGCCCAAAGCGTGGGTAAAAGGTCATCGCGAGGGTGACAGCTATGTCTTTGACAATGGCCAGTACTTCGGTCCGTTCGTGTTCGGTGGCGAAGTTTATCCGCTTTATTTCATGGGCTGCACTCCCGAGACCAACGACGCCGAGCTGTTTACCTTGACGCCCGATCCCGAGACAGGAGCCCTTGTTCCTGAGCAGTGGTATGGCATCTGCGCCGACGCTGTGGAAGTGAATTGGTATGACTTGTTGGGTCATGTCATGCTCACGCCGATGGCTGACGAACCTGCTGTTCCCGCTGACCCCAGTGTGGCGTATTACGAGTACTATGATGAAGATGAATTTGGCTTCTTGGTTCTCGACATTCCCGTGACCGACGTTGATGGCAAGCCCCTGTTGATTGACAAGCTGGGCTATCAGCTTTTCTGCGACTATGGCGAGGGCGCCGAGCCTTACATCTTCTGGGCCGATATCTATGGCTTAGAAGATGACCAGACAGTCATCCCCTATACCTTCAACGACGACATGAACTTCCTGGTGGGCGGTCAGCTGGTAGTGGTTTACTTTATTGGTCCTGACATCCAGCGCATCGGTGTTCAGAGCGTTTATGAGGGTGGAGGCGAGACCAATCTTTCAGAAATTGGCTGGTATGACCTCAACACGACTTCAATCACCTCAATTACAGCTGATGACAACAAGTCAGTTGAGTACTATAACCTGATGGGCCGTCGTGTCGATGCCGCTAACCTGACCCCCGGCATCTATGTGACCAGCGATGGCCGCAAGATTCTTGTCAAGTGATTTGACTTAACAACGTGAAATATAACAGCCCCTGTTGCAGTTCATGTAGCAGGGGCTGATTGTGAAAGATTATTTGCTTCTGTCGGGAATAATTCATAAATTTGCGGTCGAGAAACCAATCTAGATATAGAATTTGAATATGAAAACCAGACAATTGCTGAAATGCTTGATGGTGTTGCTGCTCACTGTGGCAACCGTGATGCCTGCCACTGCACAGTATGGTAGCCGTGGAGACAAGCGCTATCGTGACCGTTACAGCCGCGCCGACTCCTATGGCGACGTCGTTGAAGTGCGCCTGAACAATCCCGGCACCCTTGAGGAGAAGGTGCCCGCTGGCATGGTGGAAAAGGTGCGCCTGCTGCATGTTGAGGGTCCAATGGACTCTAAGGACTTTGAGTTCATCAAGAAACTGTGTAAGCGTTCGCGTTGTGTCGATAACCACGACCGCAAAGTCGATAACTACCTCGACTTGGAATTGGAGCGTGCACGCATCATGAGTGCTGGCACCAAAGGATTGTTTGGCAACAATGGTGAACGCGATGTGCTGGGAGATGCCTTGGCTCATTGCAGTCACCTGCGCTCCATCGTGCTGCCCGAGCGCACCAAGCGCATCGGCAATGGCGCCCTGCGTGGATGCAGCGACCTTGAAGAGGTCATCATGCCGTCAACAGTGAGGACCATTGGCGATAATGCCTTCAGCAATTGCAATAAGTTGGAATATATCATGCTGAGTGAGGGACTGGAAAGCATTGGTGAAGAATGCTTTAGTTCTTGCTCTCGTTTGAAATCCATCACCCTGCCGCGCTCCCTCACCGAAATCGGCGACAAAGCCTTTCAGGAAACTGGCTTGCAGCGTGTGAACCTGCCTAGAGGACTGATGACGCTAGGCGCTGCAGCATTCGATGAAACGCCGCTCATCCTGCTCGACTTGCCCGCTTCGGCCAAGATTGTGGACAACAACCTGGGTACGATGAAGAAACTGGAAGAAATCACTGTTGAGAACGGCAGCCGTTATTACACCTACGAAGACGGAGTGCTCTATGACAACACGGGACAAGTGCTGTTGTGCTGCCCTGCTGCACGCACGGGCTCTTTCGTCGTTCCCGATGGCGTGGAAGCAATTGCTTGGAATGCTTTTGCCTACTCGCAACTCTCTAGCGTCGATATCACCGACGGTGTGACAACAATCGGCTCGTCGGCTTTTTATAATTGCCCCCAGTTGCGCACTGTCAACATTCCTGGCAGCGTCAAGGAAATCGGCGGGGCGGCATTTTATGGCTGTAGCCATTTGCAGCAAGTGGATTTAGCTCAAGTTAGAAAGCTTGGCAAAAGGGCGTTCCAGGACTGCAAGGCTCTGGGAACGGTCATCGCCGAGAATTTAGGTGTTGTGCCCCAATCGGCCTTTGAGAGTTGCACGGCGCTCACTTCGGTCAAGTTGTCGTCTGATATCAACACTATCGGTGAACACGCCTTCAAGAATTGCAAGGCATTGTCCCAGATTACCTTGCCCGCCATGCTGACAACCCTCAATAAGGAGGCCTTCGAGAACTGTGCATTGACTTCACTGAAGTTGCCTGGCTCCTTGGTAACCATCGGTGAGCGGGCGTTCAAGAACTGCAAGGGTTTGACAAGCGTTACCGTACCCGACGTTTGTGTCACGATTGATAAAGAGGCCTTTCGCGAGTGCTCGTCATTGGCCGAGGTGAATCTTGGCAAGGGTTTGTGCTTCTTGGGTGACAACGCACTGCGTGAGACCGCCATCACCACACTCGTTATCCCCGAGACTGTGACCGAGATAGGCAAAAAAGTTGCCGAGAAGTGCAAGAGCCTGACACGCATCGAGTGCCATGCCGTGTTGCCGCCTAAGCTCAACGCTGTGAGCAACAACAAGGTAGAGTTGCATGTGCCTGCCGAATCGGTAAACGCCTATCGTAGCGCCAAGAACTGGAAAAACTTCAAAACGATTCTCCCCCTGGAGTGATTTCTAAGTAAAGGGTAGAGTCCGGTTATAGCGACTATAGTAAAGCAGGAAACAAGTCACCAGATGGATAATAACGCATCTTTTACCACGGCGTTGTTGAGGTGGTTTGCGCATTATGGGCGCGAACTGCCGTGGCGTGGCATCGGTGATGCTTATGGCATCTGGGTGAGCGAGGTTATCCTGCAACAGACGCGCATCGACCAGGGGACGGCCTACTGGCACCGTTTCATGCAACGGTTTCCCACGGTCGAGGCGTTAGCCAGCGCTAGTGAGGATGAGGTGCTGCGCCAGTGGCAAGGGCTGGGTTACTACAGCCGCGCCCGCAACATGCACGTCGCCGCGCGTCAGATTGTCGAGCAGGGCGGTTTCCCGCGCACCATCGAGGGTTTGCGTGCCTTGAAAGGGGTGGGGGACTATACTGCCGCCGCGGTGGGGTCGATGGCATTTAATCTGCCTGCTGCCGCCGTTGATGGCAACGTCTATCGTGTCCTCGCCCGTCACTATGGCATCGATGTGCCCATCAACACCACGCGCGGCAAGCATAGCTTTGAGGAACTGGCCAATGAACTGTTGCCGCGTGACAAGGCATCGGATTTTAACCAGGCGATGATGGATTTTGGCGCCACGTGGTGCACACCACGTTCACCGCGGTGCCTGGATTGCCCTGTTGCTGATACTTGTGATGCCCTGCGCACGGGGCGCGTTGACCAGTTGCCTGTTAAGGAAAAGAAACTGAAAGTGAGAGAACGCCGTTTCTCTTACGTCTATGTGCGCCATGACGGGATGACCGCTCTGCACCGCCGCCCCGCGGGAGATATCTGGCAAGGTCTATGGGAACCGTTGTTTATTGAGGATGCTCCCTTGCCCGATTTGGGCTGTCCGTTAACCTTGGTAGCCAGTGGTGTAAAACATGTGCTCACCCACCGCGTCCTTCTGGCCGACTTTTATCTTGCAGAACCGTCATCACGTCCTGACTTACCCCCCGACTATATATGGATAAAAGAGCGGGAGATAGGCGACTACGCCCTCCCCCGCTTGGTGATAAAATTGATAGACCAACTGTAATAAACGCTGATATCAGTTTCCGGGAATCTCTTTGGGATTGATATCATAGAGGTAAGTCCTCAATTTTTCTCTCTGCTTGACGACATTGCCAACCTTTACTCCACGCATCAGGCTGAACAGGCAGGTGATGTGGTCGTAGGGCTCGCCTTGATACATCTGGCAATACTCCTGGTATTCCTTGTCACAAGCAGCGAGAACCGCACTGTCATCACCCTGCTGGTTGGGTGTCGGATAGACTGTGCGGATGGTTTCCTTCATGCGCTTGATAGGGCTGAAGTACTGTTGGGCAATTGTGCTGGAGCCATTCACGAGAAACTCTTGCTCAACTTCCAGATAATAGTCGATGGTCGTCGATGACGGCTCGTCATTGCCACATGATGCCAATGACGCCATAGTGCCTATAAGCAATAGCGAGAACACAAGTCCCCGCCACTGTTTAAAATGATGCTTCATGCCTCGTTATTTCTGATCGTTGCTGTTCTCGTCAACGGCTTCTTGTACATCATCGATGTCAGGATCGCCGGTTTTGGTCTCAAGCGCTTCTTTCATCAGACGGTCAATGTCGATTTTCTGGGCGGGAGCACGGTTGATGGCATTGGCTTCCAAGGCCTGGTCGATAAGGGTGGCAGCATCGGCGATAGAGAGCATGCCGTCGTTGTTGGCGTCAAGATTAGAAGCCATCAGAGTAGCAGGCTGATCGATGCCCAGCAGTGCGTTGATGCATCTGTCAACCATGGGGAAATCGCTGGCATTAGCAGCAAAACCCATAGCAACAACACAGAAGAGCAGTGTAAAGATTTTCTTCATAATAATATCCTTTCCTTTTTAGTAGTTTTACATTCGTTTGATTGTTGCAAAGATATTGCAATTCATCGATACATGCAAGTTTTTGTAGAGAAATATGCGATGCTTAACGTTTAATTCAAATAAAGTGAACTTTTTTATACTAGGTTTGCGCTTTTTTTTCGTAATTTTGCAAGTTAAACCAAATGAAACGATAGCTAAGGATATGTCAAAGACAAGCAAGAAAGCAGTTGTTGACTATGGTATGGTGCGTGTGGCAGCTGTTGTGCCTCAGGTAAATGTCGCCGATGTTGACGACAATGTGGCTCACATGATTGAGAGCATTGACGAGGCCGTCAAGGCTGGTGCCCACATCGTGGTCTTGCCCGAATTGTGTGTGACGGGATACACTTGTGCCGACCTGTTCGGCAATGAGTTGTTGCTCGACGCTGCCGAGCAGGCGTTGATTACCCTGAGTGACCATTACAAGGATACGCCGGTAATGACGGTTGTGGGTGCTCCCTTGCGCTGCAGTGGCCATCTGTTCAATTGTGCTGTGGTGCTCAATCACGGCGAGATGTGGGTGGTGCCCAAGACCTATATCCCCAACTACAAGGAGTTCTACGAGAAACGGTGGTTTACCACGAGTAATATCACCGCCATTGCCAGTAAGGACAGCATCACGGTGGGCGACGAAGAAGTGCCTTTCGGCACCCATCAGATTTTTGAGGCTGGACGTGCCCGCGTGGCAGTGGAAATCTGTGAGGACCTGTGGGTACCTGCTCCGCCCAGCAGTATTGCAGCCATTAACGGTGCCAACGTCATCGTCAATCTGTCGGCGAGCAACGAACTTATCGGCAAGCACACTTATCTGATGGACCTGGTCAAGCACCAGAGTGCCCATTGCATTGCCGCCTATGTCTATGCCTCTTGTGGCTATGGCGAATCGACGACCGACCTCGTCTTTGGCGGCAACGCCGTTATTGCCGAGAACGGCAAGATGCTTGCCGAGGGGCAACGTTTCACGACTCGGGCCCAGATGTCCATTGCCGATATCGATATTGCCGCTCTCGAGAACGAACGCCGCATCAACGGCAGCTTTGCCGACAGTATGGTGCAGTTCGGTACTCCCTTTGAGCGCGTGCCTATGGTGGTAAACGGTCCGTTGGACTATGAGAAAATGGAATTACTGCGCCCCGTGCGCCGCCTGCCTTTTGTGCCTCTCGAGGACGACCGCCTCACTGCCCGCTGCGAGGAAATCATTGCTATCCAGACCGAGGGCCTGATGCGTCGTTTGGACTTCACCGGCATCAAGACGATAGTCGTTGGTGTATCGGGAGGATTGGACTCGACGCTAGCCTTGTTGGTCGCTGTGCGGGCATTTGACCGCATGGGGCGTGACCGCAAGGACATCCACGCTATCACGATGCCGGGCTTCGGTACAACAGACCGCACTTACACCAATGCCTGTGAGATGGTCAAGTCGCTGGGCGTAACATTGCATGAAATCAGCATCGCTGCTGCTGTGACCCAGCACTTTAAGGACATCGGCCACGATGCCAACAACCACGACGTGACCTACGAGAACAGCCAGGCACGTGAACGCACCCAAATCCTGATGGACTTCTCGAACAAGATTAACGGTCTCGTGCTCGGTACTGGCGACTTGTCGGAACTGGCGTTGGGTTGGGCAACCTACAACGGCGACCACATGTCGATGTACAATGTCAACGTGAGCATTCCCAAGACGCTGGTGCGCCATCTAGTGCGCTGGTTCGCCTCATCGCTTGATGACGGTACTGAAAAAGGTAAGGCCATCCGTGCTACCCTGCTCGATGTGCTCGATACTCCCATCAGCCCGGAGTTGACGCCTGCTGCCAAAGACGGTACTATCTTGCAGGTGACCGAGGATATAGTGGGACCCTATGAGTTGCATGACTTCTTCCTTTTCAATATGCTGCGCTATGGCTTCACGCCAGTCAAACTCTACTTCTTGGCCCGTAAGGCCTTCAAAGGAGAATATGACAATGCGACGATAAAAAAATGGCTGCGCACCTTCTGTAAACGCTTCTTCGGACAGCAGTTCAAACGCTCGTGTCTGCCCGATGGCCCCAAGGTGGGTAGTGTCTCTCTGTCGCCACGTGGAGACTGGCGCATGCCCAGTGATGCCTCGTCAAGGCTGTGGCTGGCTCAGTGTGACGAATTGCCCGAGTGAAAATAACATCTTTTAAGTTTGACAGGACTACGGTGGCATCGGATTTGCAGTACAGGCGCTAAAACTGGTCAATGAATATCTCGAAAGGAACATACAACGTGTTGCGCAGTGTGGTAGTGACCGCATTGGTTGCTGTCGTTGCCCTCTTTGCACTGCTATATCTGTTGCTGCTGTTGCCTCCGGTACAGGAACGCTTGTGTCAAAAAGGTGAAAAAGCATTGAGCGAATTCCTGGAAACCGAGGTCAAGATAGGCTCTGTCTCGATAACACCTTTCAATCAGCTGGAACTCAATGATGTTTTAGTCAAAGACCAGCAGGGTGGCTCGTTGCTCGCTATCGATAAATTGGGGGCAGGCATCAGTCTCAAGGAACTGATAACTGACCACCGCATCGTTATCACCTATGGCGAAATCATCGGTCTGAACGGTCATGTGACGCGCCCCGACAAAGATAGTCCCACCAATCTGCAATTCATTATCGATGCCTTCAAACCCAAGGAAGACAAGCCTCCTAAGCCGTTTGATGTGCAAGTGAAGACGGTGGTGATACGCCAATCGGCTTTGGCCTATGATGTGCTTGACCAACCTCGCAAGCCCGGCCGTTTCGACCCCAACCATTTGGCAGTGAGTAACCTGCGTGCCGATTTGACGCTCCCGCAGCTCAAGAACAACGACTTTGATATCAGGGTGAAGCGCCTCTCATTTGATGAGGGCAGTGGATTGTCGCTCAAGCGCTTGTCCACCAATGTGCATATCACCGATAATGCTCTTGACGTCCAGGACATCAAGCTGCAGTTACCTAATAGCGATATACGCCTGGATGACCTGCATCTGGAGTATTCCTCGCTCAAGAACTTAGGGCAGGAACTGCGGCAGATGCCGTTGAGCATAAGCACCCCTGGCAGCACCATCACCCCGTCGGATTTGGCAGCCTTTGCTCCGGAACTTAAGAAATTCAATGAACCGTGGGACATCACGACAACTGTTGTACGTGACGGCTCACGCATTGAGGTGCCGGTTCTGAGCCTTCGCTCGGACGATGGAGGCCTCACGCTCAACGCCCGAGGCGGCATGACGCTACCCACCAGTGGCGGATACCGCTCGCTGGACTTGGACCGCATCAACCTGAACGCCTCGGCTGGCAAACTGTCTCAACTCACCAATCTCGTTCCCAAACTTTCGCCACAGGCCCGTGGTATCATCTCGCGCTGCGGCAACGTGAGCATCGACGGTGAGTTGCACAACCGCCCTAGCCAAACAACGTTTAACGGCAAGGTGGGAACCTCGCTGGGAAATGCCGACCTGAACGGCTCTTTGGCACAACAGGCTGGCACCAACCGTTTCACGGGCCATGTCAAGACCGAGGGCTTGAATCTGGGAAGCCTGCTGGACAAGCATGACTTGCTGGGGCAGGTTGCCATCGATGCCCAGGTGGACGCTTTGATGGCCGGCAAAGACGTGTCGGGGCATCTGCAGGGACACATCCCGTTTATCGACTTCAAGGGTGCACGCTACCACGACATTACCGCCGATGTGGACAAGCAGGGTAACGATTTTACGGGTATGCTGTCGATGAATGATGTCAATGGCCGCATCAAGCTTGACGGCAAAGCAGTGCTCAATGGCGAGAACTCCAATTATGACATTAATGTGGAAACAAGCGGGCTGAATCTTGCCCGCTTGGGACTCACCGACAAATATCCCGATCACCGACTGGAAGCGACAGCCACAGCCTCGTTCTGGGGCAACTCGCCCGATAATGTGTCGGGCCACCTCGAAGTCAACGATTTCGCTTTTGTTAACAACGAGGGCAAGGGGTTGAAATTCAATCATCTGCAGGTCAATGCCGACAATAGTCCCGATGACAAAATCATCAGCATCGAGAGCGACCACTTGGATGGCTTCATTTCGGGTGAATATGACTTCAAGACAATTGTGCCCACGGTCAAGCACCTGTTGGCAGGCACCTTCCCGGAGTACTTTGGTGACTACGCCAATTATACCCACGATGGCTTGCCCAACAACTTGCGCCTGAATCTCGTCGTCAATCCCGACGAGACGCTGCATGAGATGCACAACCTGCCTTTCCGCCTGGCTTACCGCACCATTATCGAGGGTAACCTCAACGAGAGTGACAAGACATTTGACCTGGTGGTAGATGCCCCGTTAATTGTGCAGGGCAACAACAAGGTCATCGAGCAAACGCGCTTGTTGGTTGAGTTGGATAGCATCAACGACAGGGTCGTGATGAACCTGCAGTCGAGTTATCCTGCCAAGAAGGGCATGATAGACCTCAACTTTGATGCCAGTGGCCAGAACAACACCATTGATGCTAACCTGGCATGGCGCATGCCCCTCGAGCATGATTTCCATGGCAACCTCAACTTGACGGGATTGCTCAACCGCGGCACCGATGGCGGTCTTAAGGCCGATATTGACATCCACCCGTCGCAGCTGGTATTTAACGATACCATCTGGGAAGTACAGAGGGGTCGTATCGGCATTGAAAACGGTGTAATTGAGGTGGAGAATCTTGCTGGCGGCCGCCACGACCAGTTCATCCATATCAACGGAACGGTATCGCATGACCCCGACGATGAACTGTGCCTCGAGATGAATGACTTGAATCTGGACTATATTTTTGAGACACTGGCTATCGACCATGTGGACTTCGGTGGCAGGGCGACCAGCAAGGTGTTTGCCAGAGACCTGCTGTCAGGTAATCCGCGGCTGTACACTCCTAGCCTGAACATCAAGAACATCTCTTATAACGGCTGCGTCATGGGCGACCTTGACATCGCTGTAAATTACGACAATGACACGCGCGGCATCATGGTTACAGGTGACATCAATCAGCCCAATGGACGCAAGAGCCAGCTCGACGGTGGCATTTATGTCGCCGACGACTCGCTTTACATCGAGTTTGACACCGACCACGCCAATGTCGCCTTCCTGAAACCCTACATGGAGGCCTTTACCAGTGACGTGCAGGGCGAAATGTCGGGCAAGGCTACCTTGTTCGGTAATTTCCACACCATCAACCTGAAGGGTGACGTAGTGGCCGACTCGCTGCGGTTCCTGATAGACTATGTGAACTGCTATTATACCGCCAGCAACGCGCCCATACACATTGTTCCCGACTATATCGAGTTCAAGAGCATCCCCATCCACGACCGTGATGGCCACGAGGCGAAATTGGGCGGATGGCTCAAGCATGACGCCTTCCACGACCCGGAATTCAAGTTTGCCATTACCGATGCACGCAATTTCTTGAGCTACGATACCAACCCGACTATCAATCCCGATTGGTACGGCACTATCTACGGCAATGGCTCCTGCTTTGTTGAGGGTGGCCCAGGTATCGTCAACATCAGTGTCAACATGTCGTCGGCACCGCACAGCAAGTTCACGCTGGTGATGAGCGATACCGAGCAAGCCGACAATTATGACTTCATTACCTTCCGTGACCGCAATGCGCCTGCCATCCAAGAATCTGAGCAGGAAATCGATTCGGTGGATTTGGTTCTCAGCCAGCTGAAGCAGCAGGTGAAACAGGAGGTGAACACCGAGCCGAGCGCCTATAATATCGACCTGCAAGGCGATATTACGCCCGATTTGGCGCTCACCGTGATAATGGACCCCGTCGGCGGCGACCGCATCAAGGCAACGGGCAGTGGTCACATGCGCCTCACCTATAACAACAATGGTGAGTTGGAAACTTACGGCAAATATACCCTTGACAAGGGTACCTATAATTTCACGTTGCAGGATGTTATCCTCAAGGACTTTACCATCCGCGACGGCAGCAGTATCAGTTTCCAGGGCGACCCCTATGCCGCCATACTTGACCTGGAGGCCCTCTACACGCTGAATGCCAACATCCGCGACCTGGACGAGTCCTTCGCTGAGGACCCCGACCTGAAACGTACCAGTGTGCCTGTTCTTGCCGTGCTGCGTGCCAAGGGTATCATCAGCCAACCTGACATATCCTTTGACTTGGAGTTCCCGTCACTCACCGCCGAGGCTCACAATAAGGTCAAGAGCATCATCAGTACCGATGAGATGATGAACCGCCAGATTATCTACCTGTTGGCACTCAACCGCTTCTATACACCTGAGTACATGGGAACCTCGGCTCACCAGAACGAGTTCCTCACTTCGGTGGCCTCATCGACCATCGCGGGCCAGTTGAGTAACATCTTGGGCAAGATGTCCGAGAACATCTCCATTGCACCCAATGTGAGAACCAACAAGGGTGACTTCAGTGATGTCGAGGTCGATGTCGCCCTTTCCAGCCAGTTGCTCAATAACCGCTTGTTGCTCAACGGCAATTTCGGATATAGGGACAATACTTACAACACGACCAACACCAATTTCATTGGTGACTTTGACCTGGAATACCTGCTCAACAGCAAGGGTTCTATCCGCCTGAAGGCCTATAACCACTTCAATGATCAGAATTACTACCTGCGCAACGCGTTGACCACCCAGGGCGTGGGTATTGTGTGGAAACACGACTTCGACAAGCCCAAGGCGAGGAAGAAGGAAAAACAACTCAATGTGCCGGGCTCCAAGGAGGACAGTGTGCCCGGCCGGATTCAATCACCTGAGCAGAACGGTGACACCAGTGTGCGTTACCCTGTTCCCATGGTCACGTTGCGTTCAGCCCATTCACCCTCAATCGACAGATGATGGTAAAGCGGTTTCTCATAGGGTTGCTGGTTGCATTTTGCAGCAGTGTGATGATATGTGCTGCACAGGAAAATGTTACTCTGGAAGTAGATAGCATTGTCGTCGCACCCGCTACCGTTGACACCCTTGCCGTGCGTCTCGACAGTGTAGCCATGGCACTGGACAGTATTCCGCTCAAGGAGCGCTGGAAAAAGCAGATTTTCAGGCAGGGATGGAACATCAACGACACGAGCATTCTGTATCCTAAGTTTATTGATTTCTGTTTTAAGGGTTACCGTTGGGCCAATTACATGTTCAATTACTATGATACCACCTATGTGGAGAATCCCGGAAAATACACGGGTCGCAAGTGGAAAGTCATGGTCAAGAACAACAACTGGATTGATTTCTACAGTGGTCATCTGAGCAACTGGAAGACCCCAATCCAGATGAACAGTGATGTCACGTCGCTCTTCGGTTTCCATATTTCGGGCATGGGCTTGAGTTTTACCTATATGTTCAACGTGCGAGACCTGCTGGCAGGCAACTTCATCCGCAACCGCAGGCTTCAGTTCTCGTTTACCACGTCGCGCATCTTTGTCGAGGCCTATTACCGCAAGAACGACGAGAGTACGGTACACATCAACCGCCTTGGCAGATGGTTAGGCAGCAGGATTTTCCCTGGGCTCAAGCGCGAGGGCTATGGACTGGATGCCTATTATATCTTTAACCACACCCACTATTCCCAGGCGGCTGCCTACTGCTTCTCCAAGTATCAGAAGCGCAGTTCCGGCTCATTACTCACGGGCATCTACCTGAGCCATCAGGACGTGGTCATGGACTTGAGCAAATTGGACGATGACCTCAAGAAATATCTGCCCGACAAGGTGACTGATTACCGTTTCCGTTACCGTGACTTCGGATTCATGTTTGGTTATGGCTACAGTTGGGTTTTCCATCATGGCTGGCTCTATAACATTACGGTGGCACCAAGCATCGGCTACCGTCACAGTTTCCCCAACTCCATCGACGGCAAGCGGTCGCTCTTGTCCACCAATCTGACGGCTAAAATGGCGCTGGTGCGTACGGCGGGCAACTTCTTCTATGCTTTCAATTTCAACCATGAGGGACATTGGTACCAGAGCCGTCTGCACAGTTTCTACAATAGCTATAGCAACTTCGACCTCTCAGCGGGATTCCGCTTCTGAAAAAATTACTACCTTTGCACCCTCAAACTGAAAACTGACAACTGAAAACTGAGAACTGAGAACTGACAACTGATGAGTGTAACGATATTAGGTATAGAATCGTCGTGCGACGACACGTCGGCAGCGGTATTGCGCGATACCGTGCTGTTGAGTAATGTCATTGCTAGCCAGCGGGTCCATGAGGCTTACGGTGGCGTGGTGCCCGAGTTGGCTTCGCGTGCCCACCAGCAGAACATCGTGCCCGTCGTGAGCGAGGCCATACGTCAGGCGGGCATCGACCGCAAGGATATCGATGCCATCGCATTCACACGCGGTCCCGGTCTGCCCGGATCGCTTCATGTGGGCACCTCTTTTGCCAAGGGCTTGGCACTGGCGCTCGACATTCCGCTGGTTGATGTGAACCACCTGCATGGTCATGTGCTTTCCCACTTCGTCAAGGAGGACCCCGATGCCGAGGTGCCTGAATTCCCTTATCTGTGCCTGCTCATCAGCGGCGGTAATTCGCAGATTATCAAGGTTAATTCACCCCGTGATATGGAGGTGCTGGGACAGACCATCGACGATGCTGCTGGCGAGGCATTCGACAAGTGTGCCAAGGTCATGGGTCTGCCTTATCCTGGTGGCCCCGTCATCGACCGTCTGGCAGCCGAGGGCAACGCTAAAGCCTTTAAGTTTGCCAAACCTCATGTCGATGGCTATAACTACAGCTTCAGCGGTTTGAAGACCTCGTTCCTCTACACCCTGCGCGATGCCCTTAAGGAAAATCCCAATTTCATCGAGGAGAACAAGGCTGATTTGGCCGCTTCGCTGCAACGCACCATCATCGAGATTCTGATGGACAAGTTCGGCAAGGCAATCAAGGACACTGGCATACGGACCATCGCCATCGGCGGCGGTGTGTCGGCCAACAGTGGTATGCGTGCCGCAGTCGAGGATTACGCCCGCCGTCACCGTCTCAAGGCTTTCATCCCGAAACGTGTCTTCACGACCGACAATGCCGCCATGATAGCCATCGCCGGCCACTACAAATTCCTCGACAAAGACTTCTGCGACATCACCGCTCCCCCCTTCCAGCGAGTCATCATCTGAAAAAAGCCTCCTTTTTGGAGACTTTTTAAAAGAGATAATTAACGATAAAAATCAAAACAAAAATAATTGTAATCTATTGAAATGAAAACACTTAGATTTGCAGTAATCGCCCTTTTTGCTCTGATATCTCTTATGGCGATAGCGCAAGAGGAAAGAACAGATACAATTATCCCAAAGTTCTTAGTCAATGGCTATTTTTTTCGTGAGTTACCACAACTCCCAGAAGATGTCATTCCAAGTTATACACGACTGAAAGATTCAGAAGGAAACAAGATACTCGCCATTGGACTTGATGTCGATTTACCCGAATCTGTCATTAGCCAGGCCATACCCCGCGAACAGGTACGCAATGCCAATCAGTTCCTGAATGGTGCCAATATGATGGCAACGATGTTGGAATTGGCTCAAGCGGGCGTAAAGGAAGACGGCACTTTCTACTCACCTAAGGCAGGTGAGCCATTCCCTCCATTTAACGAAATAGATTTAGAAGGACGCAGATGGACCAACGACAGTGTAAAAGGTCATGTGATGGTGCTCAACCTGTGGTATTCCGGTTGTGGACCGTGCCGTGCCGAAATGCCTGAACTATCAACGTGGAAAGAACAGTTCCCTAATGTCATGTTTTTCTCTGCCACTTATCATGATGCAGAGGTTGTCCAAAAGATAACCGAAAAACACCACTTCACTTGGACACACCTCGTTGAAGCCAAGGGTATGATGTCTTGGATTGGGACCGAAGGTTTCCCCTTTACAGTGGTTGTCGATAAAATGGGAATTGTCCGCTATGCCGTTCATGGCACAAGCCCGGAAATACGTGCCGAAATCATTGCTAAAATAAAAGAAGCAGAAGGAATTTAAATGACTAAATTTCCCCGTTCGGCGAGATAAGTTTAACACTACTGGCTAATTGCTTTGATGCTATAAAGTCGTTGTTTATGAGCGAGATATGTAGGTTTTCCGCAGCTTTTTGGGGGGCATGAAAAGATGTGGCAACCATGTGATGACACATGGTTGCCACAATATCGTGGACTTGAGGCAATAAATTGTTTTTATTGTATTTATTGTTTTCTTTTATGACCGTTGTCTCGGTTGTTTAGTTGTTGTCCTTGTTGTTTGAACTGCGGATGGCGCGGATGCGTTGTGCCAGGGTGGGGTGGCTGTAGCTGAACCACACGACTAGGGGGTGCGGAGTGAGGTTGCTCAAGCCGTGGGCAGCGAGTTTCTTGAGTCCGCTGATGAGGGTTTCGCCATGGCCGTGGCTGGCAGCGTAGGCATCGGCGCGGTATTCGGCACGACGTGAGATGGCGTTGCTGGCAGGGTTGAGCAGCAGGTCGATGGGTGAGAACAGTAGCGAAAACGCCACCATCGACAGGATGAACGACGGCGCTGTACCGCCCAGTGCTGCGGGCAGGTCAGGATTGCTGACCAGCAGGGAGAAGATAAACAGGTTGACGGCCACCATAGCAATCGAAATGAACATGTTCTTGAAAGTGTCGCGGTGCTTGTAGTGACCGAACTCATGCGCCAGCACGGCGACGATTTCGTCGTTGGTCATCTGGTCTTGAAGGGTGTCATACAGCACGATGCGTTTCTTGGGGCCAAAGCCCGTGAAATAGGCATTGGCTTTCGTTGAGTGCTTGCTGCCGTCGATGATATAGATGTCCTTGAAGCGTGAGCCGAAACTTGCTATGGCCGTTGTGATGGCGTCGCGCAATTCGCCTTCGGGAAGGGGTGTCTGCTTGTTGAACAAGGGCACAATCAGGTTGCTGTAGAACATCGAGAAGAAGATGATGAACACGGCACACACCAGTGTCGCCCAAATCCAGAATTGCTGCCCGAAGGTCTGGTACAGCCAATAAACCACGGCCATCAGCACAGCACTCAATACGGTAGAGACGGCAAAGGACTTCAGCGTGTCGAGCCAAAAGGTCTTGTGTGTCGTGCGGTTGAAGCCGAAACGCTCCTCGATGACAAAGGTCGAGTAATAGCTGAATGGCAGTGCGATGATGGTGTTGAACAGGTTGTAGATAGCCAGGAACAGAATCACCTGCAAGACGGGTACGTCGGTCCACGCCTTGCACTGGTTGTCGAGCCATCCCAGCAGCCCAAAGCCCAATATCACCAGCGTCAGCACGAACGACACGCAGCGTGCGATGAGCGACACGCGCTTGTTGGTGCGCATGTAGTCCTGCTGTTTGCGGTATTTCTCCTCGTCATACAGCCCTTCCAACTCGGGCGGCACGGGATGTGTCATCCACGTGGTATTCAACCACGACAACACGCTGCTGACGATAAATTCCAGCGTCACAAATGCTATAATCAACCACAATAATGTCTGTGCCATCTCTATTCCAGATTAGTTTCCCACATGGTTATTTCTTCATCGCTCACAACGATTGATTTTCTTTCTCTTCCAGGGCTCGTAGTTTTTCAATATTCATGTCGTCAGGATTCCCTTTCCCTGAATTCTTGAGGAGCCACCACACCCCACCGATTAAAGCTGCGATGCCGATGGCGGCGAGTAGGATTAAATACCATGGGCATTTGTCCAGAAGCCATAAGGCAGCAGCCATCATGAAGCACAATGTCATGATGATGAGAATCAGCTTGGAGAAAAGGGAGTCGGCTCCAAGCAGCTTGAGGAAGTGCTGCATCTCGCTGGCTGTCGAGGAACGACGGACGAGGTCATAGATGAAAGCATAGAACACCATGACCAACGCAAACACCAGCATCAGTGCAATGAGCGGGCACAGATACAGTTTGCTGTCGCTCACGTCGTCTAACTTGATGAAGCCTTCGAGAGCAAAAGTGATAGCCAGAATGGAATAAAAAACGATATAGAAACGACAGCCCTTCCTGATGGACTTGAGCAACTGCTCCTTTTCGTTGACCTGCTCAGGAGCGAAATCCTCCTCGGTAGGAACATACTTCTCATCGATATGATCTTCGCGTTTCATAATGCGTTGACTTAAATAGGTTAATAAATCCTGTCATTCATCTTCTGTCCTTCAGATGCAACCAGGTGTCACAAAACTTTACAAAGGTAGCATATTTTCTCCATTTTTCTGCAAATCCCTGTCGAACTTGAAAAAATGGGAGACAAAAAAGTGCTATTAGTCATACACAAGCAAAAAATTACTACCTTTGCAGCATAACATCAATATAATAGGAATCGAACTATGAATAAGATGAATTTGTGGATGCTGGCCGCCATCCTGTTTTGCGGCGTTGGTTGCTTGACTTCCTGCAATGGGAATGCTGATGCTAGTAAGGCTACAGAGGACACCTTGGCTGCCGATACAGCCCAGGAGGGTGACGTTATCATCGATGCTATTAATAAGTATCTGGTTGATACGATTGGGGCACAATATGCCGAGGGTGACATGTGCATTCCCGTGATAGCGATGACTTGTTCTGATGGCCTGAAAGCCGATAGCGTATTCATGTGGGGCGACTACTGGGTATTTAACTACAAGGTGGCTGGTGATACACTGAAGTGTGTGTCGGGCGGCGACCATCCTGGCAAGATGTTGATCAAGAAGAATGAAAATGGTGAATACCAGGTCGTCGCATTTGAGCAGGTTGAGAGTGGCCATGGCAATTTAGAGAGTGCCAAACGCATCTTTGGCGAATACTATGATGCCTTCCATGCTGCTAACAGCGATGAGAATTACCGTGAGAATGCCCGCGCTGCTTCTATTGCCGACTATGTGAAAGCCAACAACCTGTCTGTCAAGTACTATCAGGACTACGGCTGGCCCGCCAAGGAAATTCCCGCCCTGTAACTAAAACTAAGGCCTAAAGTCTAAAGTCTGATAACTGAAAACTGACAACTGAAAACTGAATCATGAAATACAGCATTATTGCCATCGGTGACGAGTTGCTCATAGGGCAGGTCACCGACACTAACTCAGGCTGGATCGCACGTCACATGACGCCGCGCGGCTGGGATGTAAATACCATTCAGGTCGTTCCCGACGATGCCGAGCAGATTAAACTTGCCATCGACCGCGCCTTTGCCCAGACCGATGTCGTGCTGATGACCGGCGGCCTGGGACCGACCAAGGATGACATCACCAAGCCCACCTTGTGCCGTTACTTCGGCGGCGAAATGGTCCTTGACGAGGCTGTCGAGGCCAATGTGCGTCAAGTGATGGAACGTCGCCACCTCAAGCTCAACGAGTACACCCGTCTGCAGGCGATGGTGCCCTCGTCGTGCCGCGTTATTCAGAACGAGGTGGGCACGGCGCCCCTCATGTGGTTTGAGCGCGATGGCAAGGTGCTGGTGAGCATGCCTGGGGTGCCTTTTGAGCTCCAGGGAATGATGGAACGCGCCGTCATCCCGCAGCTGCTGGCACGCTTCAACGACGGTGAGGACATCGAGTTCCGCACCTTTGTCGTCACGGGTATCATCGAGTCGGCACTGGCGATGCAGTTAGATGAATTTGAGCGCCAGTTGCCTCACGGTATCCATCTGGCCTATCTGCCCGAGGGCGGCATCATCCGCCTGCGCTTGACAGGATCTTCGACCGATGCCCGCCAGATCAACGATGATATGGAACGCCTGTCGCGCCAGTTGCACGACATCCTGGGCGGTCACATCATCGCCGACGGTGACAAGCGGCTGCCCGAAATTTTGGGTGACCGCCTGCGTGAGCGTGGGCTGACCCTCGCTACTGCCGAGAGCTGCACGGGCGGCAATATCGCCCACCAGATTACCAGCATCGCCGGCAGCAGTGACTACTTCAAGGGCGCTGTAGTGAGCTATGCCAATGAGGTGAAGATGTCGCTGCTGGGCGTCAACGAGCAGGATATCATCGACCATGGAGTAGTGAGCGAACCCGTCGTGCGGCAGATGGTCGAGGGCGCTTGCCGTGCCATCGGCACTGACTGCGCCATTGCCACTAGCGGCATCGCAGGACCAGGCGGTGGCACGCCTACCAAGCCTGTCGGCACCGTGTGGATGGCAGCCAAATGTGGCAACCGTGTTGTTATCCAGCTCAAGCAGCTGCCCGGTGACCGCGACCGCGTCATCACTCGTGCCACCCTTGAGGCACAACTGCTCTTGCTCTCCCTGCTGTAAAGAATCAAGCCCCTCAAAACGGCTATCGCCACGGGCAAATATAAGTGAAGATAATGAGATTAACGAGATACATATTGCTGCTGCTTGTCATCCTTCTTGCCGCTCCTGTTGGGATGGCAAGTGCAACCCGTGACGATGACGACAAGGACCCGAGCATCCAGCGTGGCATACGTCGTCTTCATCCCGAGCGTGAACGGGCCAAGGCGATGAAGAAACTGCAGGAGCAGATGGCACGCAAAGCCGAGCCCAAGGATGATCCCTGGGACACGAGCGATGACCTGTGGGGTACTGTCGACCTGCCGCCTGTTGCCTTAAAGGACAATGCTGCCGTCGAGGGGCGACGTCTGAAACCGCGACAGTTAGGCACCAGCAAAACGCCTGAGGAACAGGCCGCCCTGGATTCCTTGTTGGCGATAGACTATTCATTGACAGAGTTTGGCTACCGCCGAATGAAGTGGCGTGACCTGCCTGTAACCAGAACGATTGACCAACTGATACCTGGATTTGTACTGAATGAGGACGGTGACTATGTATCCAAATATGTCTCTTTCGCACCCACCAGCAACGAGGTGTACTTCGCTTTTGCTATGGCCGAGGGTGACAGTTTGCCCGGCCCTCTGCGTCTGTGTGTGCGGTACTGTGCCGATGACCCGCTTGACTTTGACCAGCTGATTTTCAGCATCGACGGCTATGATTATCTGTTCTATCCCAGCGACCATCACCATAGCACGTTGCCCGATGGGCTCTATTGTGAGACAAGCGATGATGTGCTCACGGCGTCTTACAAGGATTTGGTCTATGCTCTTGCCCACAGTAACTGGGTGGCACTCAAGCTGGTCAGCACTCGTGGCATTCACCATGTAAAGATGCTCACCGACGGACAGCGCAGCGACTTTGCTGCTACGCTCGACCTGTATCGCCTGCTGGGTGGCAATTTCCGATAATAACATATTTTTTGCTGTTTACTACCAAAATTATAGTATAGCGCTTATTGTTGATAATCAATGAGTTGCATAACTTGTTGCATAGATTTTTCTTGGATTATTGTGGCAGTTTTCAAAAAAAATGTACCTTTGCAGCGATTTTAACTAATCATTGATTGTTTTATTAAAGGTTTTATTTTTTATGATCAACG
Organism: uncultured Bacteroidales bacterium; assembly: GCA_902779125.1. GTDB lineage: Bacteria > Bacteroidota > Bacteroidia > Bacteroidales > Muribaculaceae > Sodaliphilus. The sequence goes on from CACZAC010000007.1 coordinate 70,181, forward strand.
TAGAAAACATTGGTAATTGGGCTGGTCTCGTGTGGAACGCCCTGAACGATGCAAAGAAGGCTCTTTATCTGAAGGACCTGCGCAAGGTAACTAAGCTCAAAGTGAACGAGATGCACTGCGCTCTGGGTTGGCTCGCCAAGGAAGGCAAGCTCGACTTCGCCGAGGGTAAGGATGACATCAAGGTGTCGCTGCGTTAAGCTAAGCACTTCTCACGACCGGTCCCTGGATTAAGAAATTAATATCCCTGATATAGCAGCGATGGCGCAGATTGTTTTTCTGCGCCATTACTGTATCTGAACTACCATGAAAAATACGAAAAACCCAGGCTCGCAGCCTGGGTTATCGTTCTGTAAAACAAACCATTACTAAGCACTTAAAGTCATTCGCGGCTTCACAGCTTGCGATAAACAATTTTACATTCCATAGCTCATGACACTTTTTTTCGATTTACAAAACAAAATGATAACATTTTCAAAAAAAAATTTATTTGTTTTTGTAAATGCCTTGTAATAGTGTTTTTTTCATTTCCCGGATGCACGCGATGCTTGTTGATACTTATAGTTTGTCGGCATACTGAAAACGGCAGTTCTGTTTTCGTTTAGGAATTGATTATCTTTTACAAACTGCTAACTGTAATGGTTTTGCGGGCGAACCTTCGGCTGAATTAACCGCAGTACTACCGAAAACAGTAGTTATTTGTTAAATTGAAATTTTTTTTCAATATTTAGTTGCATAATATAAATATTAACTCTAAATTTGCAGCGATATCAAGGATTACTAATTATAAAAATGATGAAATGTAATAAATAGAGTGTTGATAGCTGTACCTGTATCCGATTGGGTCGATGGGCGGCTTTTTTACATTATATATATTACATGAGTCAAAACAACTAAACAAACAACCGTGTAGCCTAGATGGAATGGCGAGCGGTGTGCAAATTATTTGGATATGAAACAGTTTCCATTATTTCGGCATTGTTATGGTCTGCATGTTTTGCTATGCGGCAAGTTGTTCACGCCATTGATAGGCTGTTGGGAACTTACTGCATAGTCAGGCCATGAAAGTGATGATGGAAACACATACCGAATACTACTAATTATTATATTGACAATTATAAAATCTGAACATTATGATACCTCTTTTGTTATCTTTCATTTGCATTTGTGTGTTCCTGGCCATCACGGCAGGGATGTCACAAGTGGTTTATGACCTGATTTCAGAGTGTGGTGCTGAAGGTCAGAACAGCTCTCCAGGGCAATTGCAGGCCGATTGGGCAACACTGTCGGGCTTGACCGGAATCGAACAGATGGTCGGGCTTGGGCATCAACATACAGGATGTTATTATCTTTTAACTTGGAACAGTGAATACAGGGAAGCGCCGGACGCTTTCCGCTTGGCGCTTCCCTCATCACGTCCTCTCCCGGAGTTGCAAACTCGTAAAGATGAAATTCAATTGTCAACGGCCAGCGTGCCGGCGACCAGAGATTAATAGTTTAAAGTGTAATAGTAGTTTTTTCATGAGTGAAGTTTTTAGATGACTGTTTTGGGTGCGTAGCACCTGTTGATACGCACCCTTTTCAAAGAAACAATCATCACAACTGCAAGCCGGGATCAGTAGATAAAGCAACAAGAATTAGTTAATATGATATGTGAATAAAGCTAAGTGGTAATCTTTTTTTCATAAGCATTGGTTTAATAAATGATTGGTTTTGGGTATAGGTGCGCTGCACCTGCTTCGCAGCGCACCATACTATTTAAAAAGAGTTATTGCCTTGCTAGAGAAAAAAGTCATGAATTGGGAAAAAAGTGCTAATTATTTTTTCATAAGTGTAGGGTTGAAGCAGAAGGTGCGCCGTATAAGGTCAACACGAAAAATATTTCACGACGCACCTTCTTTTAACCAAACAACAATCAAGGGAGGCTCTTGAGGATTCAAGACCCCTGAAAAACGACATTAAGCGAAAAATGGCATTGCCTCTCTCTCGGATAGTTAAGAAACTGTAATTTTAATAAGTTTTCTCATAATCATGGTTTTGATGGGGATGCGCGACACCTGTTGGCAGCGCGTCCCCGTCTGTTTTTTGGCTGGAGCTGATGTAATCGTGCTAGGCATTACTGTTTAGCACGATTGTATGATGTGCTTGCCTTGAATTATGGGTCAATCTCTTGCACAGGTCAATATTATTGACGATATTTGCAGTAAAAATGTACATATGGTGATTGGAAATTAATGTCTTGCTATGTTAAGTATCTGTAAATCATTGTTATGTAATTTTTGTATTATTATTTCCGCCAAGTAAGTGGCGTTAATTATCAACCACTTAAACGTTTTAATTATGAGACTTAAATTACTGTTGATGATTTCAATCATTTTCGCGACTACACAGGTATGGGCGGCTTCGGTTGGTTTTTCTGACCGTGGTTACCACATGACGCCGGTTATCGAGGCCAGCGTTGAGGCCCTTGATTTCGGTCCTGTCGAGGTGGGCTACCCCGTGAAGAAACAACTCGTTGTCACCGGTTACGACCTGACCGACAACATCAATCTGGAAGTCAAGGCGCGCTCTGTCAATTACTACAAAGTGACACCCCAGACCATTACCCCCGAACAGGCCGCCAACGGTGCTACCGTAGTGGTGACCTATAGCCCCGGCTCATGGTGGTGGATGAATGCTGACCTCATCCTCACGAGCGAGGGTGCGGCCGATGTCGATATCCCGATTACAGCCGACCCCTATTATCCCGAAGAGACCTTCGTGAATAACCAGCAAGAGTGCTTCACGGCCTATGTCGGTCAACTCGTTACCCGAACCGGCACTATCAGGTTTGCCGATTACGAGGTGCCGACCGACCCCACCAATCCCCCTGTGGTGGCCAGTCCTGCTGCTAGTGGCATTTCGATGATTGATTTTGGCGGATTGAACGGGGACGGTTACACCATTTCGATTGAGGGTCCGGGCAGTGTTCATTTCTTAGCAAGGTTTGTCAAGACTAGTGCTATTGCAAACATCTGTACGGTTAAAATCAGCTATTTCCCCCGCTGGAGCGGCGTGCATGAGGCCACCATCAAGGTTTATTGCACTAATGCAGGAGTTCCCCTGGTGACGATTCCCGTGAGAGGTGAGGCCAATGGGGTTCTTGGCGACTTGGACGGTGACGGAATCATTGCCGTTGGCGACATATCCAACATGGTTGACCTGCTGTTGAAGGGCGGCAATGCTTCTTCTCAGGGTGATATGGACGATGACGGCATGATTGGAATTACTGACATTTCCTTGCTTGTCGACCGTTTGCTGGAAGTGAAATAAGTACTTCCCAATCACAAACGGATACATCATTTCCAGGGCTTGTCCTTCCATGGGGCAAGCCCTGGATTTTTGCACTAGGACCACACGGTTTTTTGATTGTCTGTGGTATCAGATGATTTTCCTAAGATAAAAAATGATGAAAAAGTGTTGTCAATCTGTTGTGTAGTTCAAAAATCGGTTGTATCTTTGCAGCCGATTTCGCGGCGCATGTCTTGCTGGCGATGATGCTCATGCGTTAGTCAAGTCAAGAGTGTGACACTTGATCGTTGAAACTTCGATGTCGAGGCTATGATGCTAAGTGCCTGGCAGTCAAGCGTAGGACGATATTAAACGAGCGAGACACCCGATTGTTGTTCGACCCCCTGATGCCGGTGGGCTTCTCACACCGGTGGGGAAGAGCGCCCTCTCCACGATTGGATGTCCACACCCGGTTTATTGTGCTGCGCCAGTGTTTTTCTGTGTACAGGCAGGCATGTAGCGCGCGAGTCAACAACGAGAGAATGTAAAACAAGAACAATAACTAAACAAAAGAGAAACTATGTCTAAAGTTTGTCAAATCACCGGAAAGAAGGCGATCACAGGCAACAACGTATCGCACTCCAAGCGCAGGACGAAACGCAAATTCAACGTTAACGTCTTCAACCGCAAGTTCTTCTGGCCCGAGCAGGGACAGTGGATTCGCTTGACCGTATCGGCATCAGGCTTGCGCAACATTAACAAGATGGGTCTCGACGC
>CACZAC010000008.1 GCA_902779125.1 uncultured Bacteroidales bacterium
CCAATTTCTGGTGACATTGACCGATACCTTGTGCCACTACAAGTCGTCACTCCCTGAAAGGTAACCGACCAAACCAGCTCATGTTGACATCAATTATTTGTCAAATATATTGCATTTTATCCTGTTTGTTGTAATTATGTGGATCAGTATCATTATTAACTTTTAAATTGTTGTGAATATGGATTTCTTTGCTGTCTTATTATCAATTATCTTATGGGGCATTTATCTTGCCGTTGCCTTTTTCGTTATTGTCTTGCTATACAAGTTATGGTTCATGTGCAATGACGTCAGCAGTATCAAGAAACAACTCGTCAAGAACTATGATATCGAAACCACTATTGAGTTCTTGCTGCGCATTGGGGAAAAAGAAAAAGCCAAGGAGTTGCTTCTCAACCGGATTCTTACCAATGAATCGATATTCAACCGTGAGGCCGAGATGACCCAGGATGAAAAAATCGAACACGTCTTCAGAGTCTATGAAGAGGAGCTAAAGAAACTCGGGTATGATGTTCCAGCGGCAACGCAAGGCAGAACGCCAACTGCAAACTAAGGAACAAGAAACCTTTTCATTTCCATTAGCTTGTCCGGTAAACACATCGAAGATGTCGTCGAGAGTGTGCCAAAACCAAAGTCCGTGGTATTGATACACTTTCCCAAGATCTGTTGCTTTCTACTCACCACGTCACAAGTACCTTCGGCACTTGCGCCATGGTGTTAATTCAAGTCAAGGCCGCTGGCCTTGTGCTGGCCTTCGACCTGCTCAAACGCACTTGAAACTCACGGCGTGTCCCAATACAGAAACATGAAAACTGAATCATCTGAATAATAGCAGGCGGCGGGACCTGGATGTGGTCTCGCCGCCTTGCATATTGACGGGGGCTCGCAATTAAGCCCTTGATGGGTTCTCTTTTGGGAGACGCAAGATTTTGCGTCTCTACAATTGATTACTTCTTCTTGTTGTAGGCGTTGATGATGTTGTCGATGGTGTCATCGATGCGCATGCGGTAGAACGAACGCCAAACGAAGAAGATGGCAACCAGAACGAAGATGATACCTACCCAAGGAGCAAACTCGCGGAAGTTCTCGCTGATAGCCATTTCCATGGCGAGCAGACCGAACAGGGTGGTGAACTTGATGATGGGGTTCAGGGAAACTGAAGAAGTGTCCTTGAAGGGGTCACCCACGGTGTCACCGACAACCGAAGCGTCGTGCAGGTCGGTACCCTTGAGGTCGAGGTCAACCTCAACCACCTTCTTACTGTTGTCCCAGCTACCACCGGCGTTTGCCATGAATACAGCCTGGAACAGACCGAACAGGGCAATTGAGATGAGGTAGGAAACGAACAGCGAAACGGCATTAGCGCCACCCACGCTACCGGGCGATGCCAAGCAAGCAAAACCGAGGGCGAAGAAGAAGATGGCCAGGAAGATGTTGAACATACCCTTCTGGGCATACTGGGTGCAAATCTTAACCACCTCAACCGACGACTTGGTGTCGGCCTTCTTGGGGGCATTAGGATCGAGCTTGATGTGGTCCTTGATGAACGCCACAGCACGGTTGGCACCCACGGTAACGGCCTGGGTCGAAGCACCGGTGAACCAGTAGATGACACAGCCACCCAGCAGGAAGCCGATGATGGTGTAAGGATTGAGCAGGTTCAGCAGAGCGGCGGGATCGACGCCGAGGGTCTTCTGAATCACGAGGATGATTGAGAAAATCATCGTGGTTCTCCTCGAGATAGTGCTTGGATTTCTCCCAGTCGGGCTTGAAGCCGAAGTCGCGCTCGATTTCCTCGTCCTTGTTGGGCACTTCCTCAATGAGGGAGAGCTCATAGACGCTTTGGGCGTTGTCGGTCACAGGACCGTAGCTGTCAACAGCGATGGTCACGGGACCCATACCCAGCATACCGAAAGCAACCAGACCGAAGGCGAAGATGGCAGGGAACAGCATCGAATTAAGAGCTTGATGCAATTCGGGATGTTCACTAATAAACTGGATTAAATCCTGCTCATTTGTAGGCAAATTCAAAGCCATGAGCGATGATACATCAATGGTCGGGATGCTGGTTGACAGTGCATAGCCTGCAAACATCAGCAAGGCAAACACCAGACCTGACCAGAAACCAGAATAATTACCAGCCACAAAACCGCTCAGAATGTTCAACGAAGCACCACCATGGTGAGATGCTTTCACGACCTCCTGAACATGGCCACTCTTGGGCGAAGTGAATATCTTTGTGATTTCAGGAATAATGGCAGCTCCTAAAGTACCCAACGAGATGATGCTAGCCAACTGCCACCACAAGTTGGGATTACCCATCAGTTCACAAACTCTTCCTAATTGGAAGTAAGAAACACAATAGGTTGCTATAATACTCAGCACTGAAGCAATCCAAATGAGGCTTGTCAGCGGTTTCTCGAAGTCAAGGCTATCCTTTCCAGCATATTTTGCTTTGCAGAATGCCTTATTAATCCAATAAGCCACAACCGAAGTAATCACTAACAGGACGCGCATCGAGAAAATCCAAATGAGCAAATCCTTCTGAATCTCAGGGTTGGTTACGGCCAACAGGATGAACGACACCAGAGCAACACCGGTCACGCCATAGGTCTCAAAACCATCGGCGGTAGGACCAACGCTGTCACCGGCGTTATCACCGGTACAGTCGGCAATCACACCAGGGTTGCGGGGATCGTCCTCACCAATCTTGAAGACCACCTTCATCAGGTCACTGCCGATGTCGGCAATCTTGGTGAAGATACCACCGGCGATACGCAGGGCGCTGGCACCAAGGCTCTCACCAATAGCAAAGCCGATGAGGCATACACCAGCCAGATGCACAGGGACAAAGAGCAGGATAATCAGCATGATAATCAACTCGACACACACCAGCATCACGCCGATGCTCATACCTGCATTCAAGGGGATGTTGAGCAGGCGCAGCGGGTCGCGACGCAACGAAGCGAAAGCCATGCGTGCGTTAGCGTATGTGTTCATGCGGATACCATAAGCCGCAACGGCGTAAGAGCCGAGCATACCGATTACCGTCGATAACAGGATGATGAGCACCTCACCCACCGACATGTGGCTAAGCCCACCAAAATAGAAGGCAACCACCACACCGATGAAGACAAACAGGATGGCAAGGAAACGGCCCTGCTGCTTGAGGTAGGTCGAGCAAGTTTTGTAGATGACCTCACCAATCTCGCGCATGGCGGGATGAACGGGCAAACTCTTGGTCTTCATGAAATGATAGACACCGAACAGCATTCCCAGCACGCACACCAGGAAACCCCAGTGCAGGAAACTGATTTCATGCAGCGACTGTGGCATCACCAAGTCGGCTTCACTGGCATGCAGCCCCAGGCTAGAGGCCAAAGCCAGCAGGAAAATAAGGGATTTCTTCATAGATTTTTTAAAAACTGTTTTTATGATAATTATTAATAATTTCGGGTTTTCATGACACTTTTGGGAGCTCGTCCCCCAAAAATCGCCCGCAAAGATACTACCATTTTTTTTAATAGGTGTTATAATATTGAGAAATTAACACTATCACAACGAAAAAAAACTTTTTCACGTCGCAAAAAAGGGCAAAAAGATGGCAAAAAAATCGGATTTAATCATTTTTTGGTGACAAAATGCCGATTCTTTTGCCAAAATGGTGGCAAATTCCCAAATTACAATTTGTTACTTTAGCGACCTTTATTCAAACACATAATTAAGGAAATCATGCAATGGTTTGAGAGGTTGTAAGTCGCTGGCGACACGCTCGACCCAGTCCTCGCAATCAAAGTAATCATCCTGAATGTTCATGACCAGCAGATATTCCTTCATCTTAAGGTATTTTTCCATGGGGTGGTCCTTGGGAAAGCCCTTGGGCATCGTCTTGAGCGACCTTGACATCCACTGGTAACGCGATGTGACGGCAGGATTATTGATGATGGCAAGAAACTCGTCGGGCTCGGCGTCGATGAGAGAACGCAGCCTTTCAAGGATGGGTTTCTCGGGCCACCAGATGCCGCCGCACAACATAAATTCCTCAACACCGAAGTGCACATAGTAGCAGGACTGCACCGTGTGGCGCCCGCCCTTGCCGATAACCCCTGAGAAATAGTTCTTATAGGGTCGTTTGTCGTGTGAGAAGCGGATGTCGCGATAGATGCGGTAAACACTGTCCTTGACGTTGAGTCCTCGCGCCTGGGGGTCAAAATCGGCCACTAAGCCGATGAGGCGCTGCATATCCTGTTCCCAAGGTGCGCGCAGGGCATCAAACTGGTCCTTGTGGGCTTTGAACCATGTGCGGTCGTTATTGATAGCGAGTTGGCGTAGAAACGCCAATATCTCGTGCATATTGCTGGCTGATTTCATATGTTTAATGTAGTTATCGTTGCTTTTGATATGCAAAAGTAAGCAAAAACGGCAACAAAACCAAGAAAACTTTTGGAGTTTTAAAAGTTTTCTGTAATTTTGCACCCACAAAAAATAATAGAATTACTAAGCATCAATCATGGACACAAGAGAACGTATCGTGGCAGAATGCAGCCGGATGCTCATGAGTGTTGGTCCCACATCGATGACAATGGACGATGTGGCGCGCGCTTGCGGCATCTCTAAACGAACTCTATATGAGACCTTTCCCGACAAGCGGACGCTTATCGGGGAGTGCATTCACCGCGAGCATGAGTTGAAGAACGCTGCGATGAAAGAGATTTTCAGCACCTCGGACAACTGCTTTGAAGCAATGTACCGGGTGTATCAGCGTGCCCGCAAGATGTATGAGTCAACATCTGTGGCTTTTATCAATGATATCAAGCGGTTGTATCCCGACATCTTTGAGAAACATGTCGAGAATGAGAAGTCAGTGATAGCCGGCATCGCGTCGGTGCTGCGTCAGGCACAAGACGAGGGGCTGGTGATCAAGCGCATCAACCCTGAGATTGCAGCCTACCTGTTCTCACAGTCGATGCGCGCACTGCACGAGAATACCAACGGTGCCAAATACGGCTTCAAGGAGGAGGACATGTTTGACCACGTGTTCATCAGCTTCCTGCGCGGCGTGGCGACCATCAAGGGCATCGAGATGATTGAATACCTTGAGAACCAACAACAGCAAAATCAATAAAACTACATAATACAATGTTCAACAAAAAGTTATTCTACATTATTCTTTTCTTGTTATCAGGCGGTGTCCTGGGAGCCCAGGCACAACTGGCATTGTCGCTCGACGAGTGCATCCGCATCGCCCTTAACGAGAATCCCACCATTAAGGTGCAGGAAATGGAGATTACGCGCGTGGACTACAGCCACAAGGAGGCCCTTGGGCAACTGCTCCCCACCGTTAATCTGGCAGGACAGTATCAACGCAACCTGTCGTTGCAGACGATGTACATGGACACCGAGGCTGGAACAATGGCCATCAAGATGGGTAGCGACAACACCCATGCCGCTGGTTTCCAGGCGTCAATTCCCCTAGTAGTGCCCCAGCTATGGAAGTCCATCAAGCTGAGCGAGAACCAGATTCTGCAAAACGTGGAGAAGGCTCGCGCCAATAAGTTGTCGCTGGTCAACCAAGTGGAAAAAGCCTACTACGCATTGTTGCTTGCTCAAGACAGCAAGCGCGTCATCGAGGAAAATCACGCCACCGCCAAGTTGAATGCGGAAATCTTCCAGAAGAAGTATGAACTGGGCGCAGCATCAGAATATGACGTGCTGCGTGCCAATGTCGCCGTGACCAATCTGGAGCCCTCAATTCTCGAGGCTGAGAACTCCATCACCGCCCTGTTGCTCCAATTGAAGGTGCTCATGGGAATGGACGTGCGCACCGAGATTGCACCGAGCCAGCAGTTGGACGACTTCAGGGGCGAAATGTATGCCCGTGCAATGAACAACACCCTGGGTGCTGACACCACGCTTGCCAACAACACAAGTCTCAAATCGATGGACCTGCAGACCGACTACCTGAAGAAAGCGCTCGCCGTGCAGAAGATGGCTTGGTACCCCACCCTGACGGGAAGCGCCAGCGTGATGTGGCACTCGATGAATAACGGCAGCCCCTTCAGCGGTCTGCGCTGGAGCCGCGCCTCTAATGTGGGCTTGACGCTTGCCTTCCCCATCTTCCAGGGCGGACAGCGCTACTACAAGCAGAAACAGGCCCAAATCGCCGTTGATGAAATGAAATGGCAACGCGAGAACCTGGAACGCAGCCTGCACATGCAAGTAGAGACCCAGAACAACGTTATTGCCAAGAACCTCAAGCAGATAGAGAGCAACGAGGCTGGCGTAACCATGGCCGAAAAAGCCAACGACATCATGCAGAAGAGTTTCAAAATCGGTGCCGCCTCTTTTATCCAGTTGCGCGATACCGAGGATGCTCTGATGGCAGCCCGACTGGCTTACTTCCAAGCCATCTACAACTATCTGGTAGCCGAGAGCGACCTGGAGTTTGTACTGGGCAATACGCACTATGTCAGGAATTAAGAGTTAGAAATTAACATCAACAACATATCAATAAAACAATGAAAACAAAGAAATTTTTACCGATTGTGATGCTCATGCTGGTGCTGGCATCATGTTCCAGCAAAGACGACAAAAAGGCAACCCAAGTGAAAGAAGAGCTGCCTGTTGTCGAGGTAGTGACCATCGGTGAGGAAGCAGTCAAACAGACGAGCGAGTACACCGGCACCGTCGAAGCGTTCAAGACCAACAACATCTCGTCGAACAGCGGTGCGCGCATCAAACGCATCCTGGTGGACGTGGGTTCACGCGTGGCACGTGGCCAGCGCCTGGTCATCCTTGACGATGTGAACATCGCCCAGCAGCAGATTGCCCTTGCCAACACGAAGCGTGAATTGGACCGCGCCCGTGAGCTGGTAAAAATCGGCGGCGGCACACAACAGACAGTGGACCAGCTGCAGGCTCAGTATGATGCCACGGCACGCGCCATCCGCACCATGCAGGAAAACACGGTGCTCACCTCTCCCGTGAGCGGCGTGGTGACCGCCAAGAACTATGACGCCGGCGACCTGCCCGCAGGACTTCCCGTGCTCACCATCGAGCAGCAGCAGCCGCTCAAGGTCATCGTCAACGTGAACGAGAGCGAGTATCCCCACGTGAAGCGCGGCATGCCTGTGGTTGTGAAATTCGACACCTATGGCGACGAGACATTCCAGGGTCAGGTTTACCTGATTCACCCCACTGTTGACGCCACTAGCCGCACATTCCAGGTCGAGGTAGCCATCACCAACCGCAACGACAAGGTGCGTACCGGTATGTTTGCCCGCGTGAACTTCAACTACGGCACGACACACAGCGTTGTCGTTCCCGACCGCGCCGTGCAGAAGCAGGTGGGTTCGGGCGTGCGCTACGTCTGGGTTTACCAGGGTGGAGAAGTCGAACTGCGCGAGGTGGAACTGGGTCAGCGTCTGGAGGACCGTTACGAAATCAAGGGCGGTTTGGTGCCTGGCACACAGGTTGTTATCGCAGGAGCCTCACGTCTGCAGGACGGAGCCAAAGTTCAACTCAAGAAGTAAAATTCAAGGTTCGCAACTGATTGCGAACCTTGAGGTTTAGAGTTTAGTGTTTAGAGAGACTAAACATATAGCATTTAATTATGAGTTTATATTCCAGTTCAGTAAAACGACCAGTGACCACGATCCTAATCTTCGTGGCGCTGATTGTGCTGGGTCTGTTCTCGCTTAGGAGTCTGCCTATTGACCTGTTCCCCGATGTGGAAACCAACACCATCATGGTGATGACCAGCTATGCGGGAACCAGTGCGTCGGACATCGAGCAGAACGTGACCCGTCCGCTTGAGAATGCCCTCAACTCGGTGGAGCACCTCAAGCACATCACGTCGAACAGCCGTGAGAATATCTCGATTGTAACCCTTGAATTTGAATACGGCTATGACATCGAAGCGTTGACCAATGATGTGCGTGACAAACTCGACATGGTGTCGAGCATGCTGCCCGACGATGCCAACACGCCCATCATCTTCAAGTTCAGCAGCGACATGATTCCTATCGTGCTGCTGTCTGTACAGGCTGGCCAGAGTATGCCGGGCTTGTATAAAATCCTTGACGAGAACGTCGCCAACCCGTTGGCACGTGTCGATGGTGTGGGTTCGGTATCCATCGCTGGTGCTCCCAAGCGCGAGGTTCACGTCTATCTGGACCCCTTGCGCATGGAAGCCTATAACTTGAGCGTCGAGACCATTGCTGCCCTTATCGGTGCCGAGAACCGCAACATTCCTGGCGGTACCTTTGACATTGGTAACGAGACCTACCCCCTGCGTGTGCAGGGTGAGTTCAGCGACCCGATGCAGATGGGTGCTATGGTCGTGGGCTTGTCACCAACGGGTGGTGTGGTCCACCTGCGTGACGTTGCCCGCATCGACGACTCGCTTGAGGAACGTGCCCAGGAGAGCTTTAACAACGGCCAGAAGGGCGCCATGATTATCGTGCAGAAACAGTCGGGTGCCAACTCGGTGGAGATTTCAGAGAAAATCTCCAAGGAGCTGCCCAAGATTCAGAAGAACTTGCCCAGCGACATCAAGTTGGGTTATATCGTCGATACGAGCGACAACATCCGCAGCACCATCGCCTCGCTGGTCGAGACCGTGCTGTTTGCACTGTTGTTCGTAGGTATTGTGGTGTTTGTGTTCCTGGGGCGCTGGCGTGCAACAGTTATCGTGCTGGTAACCATCCCCATCTCGCTGATTGCCTCGTTTATCTACCTGTATGCAACGGGTAACTCGTTGAACATCGTGTCGCTGTCGGCATTGTCCATCGCGATCGGTATGGTGGTCGATGACGCCATTGTGGTGCTCGAGAACGTCACGACGCACATCGAGCGCGGCTCGGCACCCTTGCAGGCTGCCGTCAACGGTACCAACGAGGTGGCCCTGTCGGTAATGGCGTCAACCTTGACACTGATTGCCGTGTTCTTCCCGCTGACCCTGGTTAAGGGTATGACCGGTGTGCTGTTCAAGCAGCTGGGTTGGATGGTGACCATCATGATGGTGCTGTCACTGATTTGCGCCTTGATGCTGACGCCCATGTTGTGTAGCCGCCTGTTGCGCCTCAATGTGGGTGACACCAAGATTTTCCAGAAGGTATATGGCCCCATTCTTAAGGTGCTGAACAAGATTGACGACTTTTATGCCAAGGTGCTTGATAAGTGCGTAGCCCACCGCTGGATTACCACTGCCACGGCACTGGGCGTGTTTGTCGCCTCGATGTTCCTGATGAAGTTTGTGGGCACCGAGTTCTTCCCGACCAACGATAATGGCCGTTTGGGTGTCTCGCTGGAGTTGCCCATCGGTTCCCGCGTCGATTTGGCTAAAGACGTGAGCCAACGCATATATAAGGAGTGGACCGAGAAGTATCCCGAAATCAAATCCTTCAACTACACTGTGGGTCAGGCAAGCAGTGACAACACCTTCGCCTCGATGCAGAGCAACGGTAGCCACATCATCTCGATGAACATCATGCTCAGCAAGTCTAACGAACGTAAGCGTGGCATCACCGAGATTGCCGGTATGATGCGTGAAGACCTCAAGAACTACCCTGAGCTGAAAAAGGCTCTCGTTAATGTGGGTGGTGGCCGTGGCGGTGGCATGAGTGGCCAGAACACGGTTGACTATGAAATCTATGGTTACGACTTCACCAAGACCGATAGTGTTGCCCAGCGCTTGAAACGCCTGCTCGAGAAGATTCCTGGTGCTGCCGACATCAACATCAGCCGTAGCGACTACCAGCCCGAGTACCACGTGGACTTTGACCGCGAGAAACTGGCGTTGTATGGCCTGAACCTGAGTACCGCTGCTACCGCACTGCGCAACCGCATCAACGGTACGACGGCAAGTTACTTCCGTGAGGACGGTATGGAGTATGACATCAAGGTGATGTATGACCCTGAACACCGCCGTAGCATCAGCGACATCGAGAACATCATGCTCTATAACGCAATGGGCACGGGCGTTCGCCTCAAGGAGGTGGGCACCGTAACCGAGCAGTTCTATCCCCCCACGATTGAGCGCAAGGACCGTGAGCGTATCATCACCGTATCGACCGTAATCCAAGACCGCCCGATGAGTGAAGTCATTGCCGAGGCCCAGCCGCTTATCGACAAGATGGACAAGCCCGGTGATGTGATGATTCAGTTGAGCGGTAGCTACGAGGACCAGCAAGACTCATTCGGTGACCTGGCTATCTTGGGTCTGCTCATCATCCTGCTGGTTTATATCGTCATGGCCAGCCAGTTTGAGTCATTCACCTATCCTGGCATCATCATGACCTCAATCATGTTCGCCTTCTCGGGTATCGTGCTTATCCTGTTGATTACACGCACCAACCTGAACGTGATGTCGATGATTGGTGGTATCATGCTGATTGGTATTGTGGTGAAAAACGGTATCGTGCTCATCGACTACATCAACCTGAACCGTGAGCGCGGCATGAGCATCCGCCGAGCCGTAATCAACGGTGGTCACTCACGTCTGCGTCCTGTGCTGATGACCTCAATGACCACTATCCTGGGTATGGTGCCTATGGCAGTTGGTACGGGTGTAGGTAGTGAGATGTGGCGCCCGATGGGTATCGCCGTGATTGGCGGTCTTGCCATGTCCACGTTGATGACGCTGCTGTTTGTGCCCACGATGTACACCATCTTTGCACTGACCGGCATCCGCCGCACGCGCAAGAAGATGAGCAAGGAGCACGCTAAGTAGTTAATAGTTAATAGATAATAGTTTTTAGGCATCACATTGACAGCTGACAACTGAAAACTGAAAACTGAGAAAAAATGAAAGCGATATTTATAGCCTTTGATGAGGCCTACTATGACCGCATTGTCGAGAAATTGCATCTGCTCAACTGCCGTGGTTTCACCGGTTGGCGTGAAGTGCAGGGCCGTGGCAGCAAGACCGGTGAGCCGCATTACGCGACCCACGCCTGGCCATCCATCGCATCTGCCATCCTGACCGTGGTTGATGACCGCCGCGTGGATGTCGTTCTCGACGAGTTGCACCAGATGGACCTGGCGACGCCCAAATTGGGTTTGCGAGCCTTCGTTCTCCCTGTGGAGCGCACCATCTGATGACATCATTTCCCATTTTCAACACCAGGGCTGGGCACAACAGTTGTGGCAAGCCCTGGTATTCATTTAGAGCAGAATTATTTGGCACATCAGCGGGATTCCGTTAATTTTGCGGTGCTAAAGAGATGACAGACCTTACAAACGACAAACTGACGATGAACGGCACCCAGCGCATCGGCTACATCGACGCGTTGCGTGGATTCACCATGTTTCTTGTGGTGCTGAATCATGTTGCAGCCCTCTGTTGGCAGTTGTCCAGCGACACGCCCTCCTTTCATCATATTTTAACACAGGTGAGGATGCCCATGTTCTTCTTCATCAGCGGCTTCGTCCTTTACAAGGAGAATGTGGTATGGAACGGCAAACAGGTCGTGAGTTTCTTCAAGAAGAAGATACCCGTGCAACTCCTCAGTCCGTTGTTGTTTTTCCTCGTCTATCTGCACTTTACGGGCACCTCGGTTTATGACGGTTTCATTGACAAGCAGAAATGCGGCTACTGGTTCACCTTCGTCCTGCTAGAATACTATGTGTTCTATGCTGCCGTTAGATTCTTCGTGCGCTCCCGTTGGGCTGCGTGGATTCTAGCCGCGATAGGCATTGCCCTGTACAGCTTCTGCTGGCCTACAATGACCGTCCACAATCAAACCGCTGACAATGCGCTGGCACTAATCAGCGCACACCAGTGGCGCTTCTTCCTTTTCTTCGTGCTGGGCACCTTTGTGAAGCAGCATTATGACAAGGTACAGCAGTGGCTGGACAACAAGTGGCTGCTTGCGGTGTGCATCGTATTCTTCATTCTGGTTAACGCATTCAGGGACGTATTGCCTGTCAAGACCGTCATCATGAAAGGTATGCTGGCGCTGACAGGACTTGTCATCATGTTCACGTTCTTCCGCAACAAGCAGGCTGTGTTCTCACAAGAAACCAAGTTGGGACGCACGATGCAGTATGTCGGGCGACGGACACTTGACATCTATCTGATACACTTCTTCCTGCTGCCCCGCAGATTGAGTGAATTCACCTTCTTCAGCGACCACCCCATGCCTGTTATCGAGTTTTTTGTCTCGTCGTTGATTGCCATCATGGTGATTGCCGTTTGTCTGATCATCAGCAACATTTTCAGGCTCAGCCCGTGGCTAGCCCATTGGCTCTTCGGGGCAAAAACCGATGTGAAACCTTCGCGCTAAGACGCTAAGGCGCAAAGGTGTTTAATCGGGCGAAAAATCAACTTAGCGATTCTGCAGCCTTGTGTGAAAGAAAAAAACAGTATCTTTGTAGGCTAAAATGAAAAAGGTTCTGGTCATATTCGCCATGATCGTGTTGGCTGCAGCGATGATACCCGCTGTGGCACAGCCGTCGTCACAGGGCAGCAGCACCAAATCAACCACCAAGTCAAAGAAACAGCGGGTAGAGCCGTCGGTGGCATGGAGCGTAAGCGAGCCACTAGGCCTGCATTATCCATCGACCATCGACACCATCCATCTGGATTATCACCGCAGGATGGTCCCCTCGATGGTGAGCGACGCGTGGTTGACAACGGGCAACTATGGAGCCCCAGGACAGAATCAGATTTTCATGGAGCGTCCTCTCTCGAGCGAATTCTTCTTTGAAGATGCAATTGAGGCGTGGATGCACAACACGAGGACCATGCGCTACTATAACACACGCATTCCCATGACCCTGCTCAGCCACTCGACAGGTGGTGACAAATACAGTAATCTGGACCGCACGCAGCTGGAATTCTCAGGCAACGTGGACCGCAAGACACAAGTAGGCGGCGGATTCGACTACATCTACAGCAAGGGCTCGTATGACGTGCAAGCCGACAAGGACTTCACATGGCGGTTATTCGGCTCACACATGGGTGACCGTTACGAGTTGCAGACGTTCTTCGACCACTACAACTACACCACCAAGGAGAGCGGCGGCATCACCGATGACCGTTATATCACCGACCCCGCCGAGGTGCAAGGCGGTGTGACCCGTGTGGACAACAAAAGCATTCCCACCCGGCTAAGCTCTGCCCACAGTCATCTAGAGGGCAGCCAATTATGGCTGAACCAACGCTACAAAATGGGCTTCTACCGCTACCGCCGCGACAGCATCACTGACACGGTTATCGACCGCACCTATGTGCCCGTGACAAGTTTCATCTGGACCCTTGACTTCAAACACGCCAAGCATCAGTTCTTGAACGCCTCCAGCACTGAGGACAACGAGTTCTTTGACCACACCTATCTTTCATCAGAAGGGACCAATGAGACAACGAGTTATTGGCGGTTGCGCAATACATTGGGCATTTCACTGCTTGAAGGCTTTAACAAGTATGCCAAATTCGGGTTTTCGGTATATGGCACCCACGAAGTGAGGCGCTATACCCAGGTGACCGATACTGTTACCGGAACCACAATGCACGAAGGCCTTGAAACCGTGCCAGCCGTCGTGCCTCATCGCACGACCCAAAGCCTGCTGTGGTTGGGAGGCCAACTCACCAAGCAACGCGGCTCGCTGTTGCGCTACAATGCAACAGCACAATTCGGCGTGCTGGGTGATGTAGCAGGCGAAATCGACCTGAGCGGTGACGTGACGACACGGTTCAAGATGCTGGGCGACTCAGTAAGCATCAAGGGCTATGGCTACTTCAAGAACCTGTCCGTACCCTATCTGCTCAAGAACTTCGTTTCCAACCACTTTGCGTGGGAGAACGACTTCAGCAAAACCAAGCGCGTTCGCGTGGGCGGAGAACTTGACATTCCCTTCTCGTGGACCAATGTCAACGTGGGCTATGAGACGCTGACTGATTATATCTATTGGGATGCCGACGGCCTGCCTGCCCAGCATAGCGGCGCCATCCATGTGTTGAGCGCAAGGTTGAAGCAAGGTCTGCATTTCAAGGCCTTCAACTGGGATAACAGCGTAACGTTGCAGACCAGCAGCAATGAAGAGGTGCTGCCGCTACCCAAGTTCGCTATCTACAGCAACCTGTATGCCACGTTTACTATCGCCCGCGTGTTGCATGTGCAGATGGGCGTTGACGGCAACTACTACACCAAGTATTACGCACCGGTCTATAACCCTGCGACCATGACATTCCACAGCCAGCATGAGATGGAATGCGGCAACTTCGCCATTATGAACCTGTATGCCAACTTCAAGATGAAACAGGCACGGTTCTTTGTCGCCTGGACCCACTTCAACCAGAAAATCAAGAGCGGCAGTGCCTACTTCGCCACACCGCACTACCCGCTCAACCCAGCCCGCCTGCAGGTCGGCGTTTCGGTCAATTTCGTGAACTGATTTATTCCAGATTTTGGGCACTCAAATTCAAATTCTTGAAAAAATCCGCCCAAAAAGTTTGTCAGTTTTAAAAATGGTATTACCTTTGCATCCGCAAATCGGGGCATTAGCTCATCTGGTAGAGCGCAACACTGGCAGTGTTGAGGTAAGCGGTTCGAGTCCGCTATGCTCCACAAAAGAAAATAAGCGACTGAATTTCAGCCGCTTATTTTTTATTTCAGATGATGTTTGGGAGTTCCTTGTGAACTAGAGTTAGGGTTGGGCTATGGCCAAAGGATGTCGCCCTCATAGACGATTGTGGCAGGACCCGTGAGATAGACATGGCCGTCTTGCTGGCGCCACTCAATGTCGAGGGTGCCACCGTCCATGATAACTCGTGAACGACGGCTGCTGCGTCCTGTCAGCGCTGCGGCAACCGCTGTGGCACAGGCGCCTGTACCGCATGCCATCGTGATGCCGCTGCCTCGTTCCCACACGCGCATGCGTATTGCTCCATCCTGGAGCACCTGGGCAAACTCGATGTTACAGCGCTCAGGGAAGCGCGGATGGTGCTCAAGAAGTGCCCCCCTGGCGGCAACATCCACCTCGCTGATGTCGTCAACAAAGATAACATAGTGAGGATTGCCCATCGATACAAAGACGCCATCGGGCAAGGGTTCCCCGTCGGCAAGGTATTGCCTCTTGTTATCGGTCTCTGGAGCCAACATATTGACCGTCACCATCTCGACCTGACCGCAGTCATTGACCTGCAGGTCCAGTATCTTTACACCCGAAGCCGTCATCAAGCGAATTTGGGTCTTGTCGGTCATGCCGCTCTCATAGACATACTTGCCGATGCAACGGCTGGCATTGCCGCACATCATTCCTTCGGAGCCATCGGCATTGAAAATGCGCATGGTGAAGTCCGCCTCGTCGGTTGCCGAGCGTCCAATCAGCACCAGTCCGTCACTGCCGATGCCCATGTGCGGGCGGCTCCAAGCGACAGACACTTCCTGCGGATTGTCAATAGGAAAAAGGGAGGTGTCCACAAAGATGTAATCATTGCCGACCCCGTGCATTTTCATGAAATGGATTTTTCTGGTCTTGTTCATAGCATTTCTCACGATTAATGTTTCATGCAAAGATATAACATTTTATCTTATCTAAGCACGTCAACGAACAAAACCTGAACAAAAGCATGATTTCATGGCGAAGAAAAAAGAAGTAAGCAGTATTGCATATCACAAAAATATACTAATTTTGCCGCCGAGTTAAACTAATACAGACATTAATCACCTTAGATCTCATATACAGCAATGGCTATATACGACTTTGACCGCTGCATTGACCGCCATGGCACGCAATGCAAGAAGATAGAAGTACTCAAACAGGATTACGGACGCGACGACTTACTGCCGTTGTGGATTGCAGACATGGACTTTGCCGTGTGCCCCGAGATTACCGAGGCACTGGTTAGACGCTTGGCCGACCATCCAGTGTATGGCTATACCTGCCTCTATGACGGTTACTGGCAGTCCATCATCGACTGGCAGCGTGAGCGCAATGGCTTTGAATTCACCCGCGAGGAGGTCACCTTTGTGGCCGGTATCGTGACGGGATTTGGACTTGCCGTGAACTTCTTCACCAAGCCTGGCGACAAGATTGTCATCCAACAGCCCGTCTATTACCCCTTCAAGGATGTCATCGACGGTAACGGGCGCATCACCATCAACAATGCACTGATTCAGACCGAAGACAATTTCTACCGCATGGATTTAGAAGGTCTGGAACGCATCATGGAGCAGGAGAAACCGCGCATGATGGTTGTGTGCAACCCCCACAACCCCGCCGGCATCGCCTGGGAGCCTGAAGTGCTGCGCGAGGTCGCCCGCATGGCTTACAAGCATGGCGTCATCGTGTTCTCGGACGAAATCTTCGGTGACCTGATGCTGTTTGGCCACAAGCATACCGCCATGGCAACGGTGAGCGACGAGGCTGCTGCCGTAACAGTGACCTGCGGTGCTCCCAGCAAGACATTCAACATCGCGGGACTGAAGAGTTCGTGGTGCGTTGTCAAGAATCCCGAGTTGAGAGAACCGTTCTTCAAGTGGATTGAAATCAACGAACTTTGCAACGCCAATCTGGTCTCCATCATTGCTACCGAGGCAGCCTACCGCAACGGTAAACAGTGGCTTGAAGAGTGCCTGCACTATATCGAGGGCAACGTCGACTATGTAGAACAATACTGCCGCGAACACATTCCCGGAGTAGTCGCCATCAAGCCTGAGGCAGGTTTTCTCGTGTGGCTCGACTGCACGGGACTGGGCCTGAGCCATGACGAAGTGGTATCGCTGTTCCGCGACAAAGCCGGTCTTGCGATGAACGAAGGTTCGATGTTCGGTGAAGCCGGCAAGTGCCACATGCGCTTCAACATGGGCAGTCCTCGTTGCGTTCTCGAGCAGGCCATGCACCAACTCGAGGCAGCAGTGAAAAGCCTAGGGAAATAACTCATCCGGTAGAGTTCAATGCCAAAATTGTGGATGCGGGCTGTTTGAGTCTCTCCACACTCCGCAAAAAAGCAAGCAGCTGAAATTCAGCTGCTTGCTTTTCTTTTTATCACTAAATCAATATCATGCTCTAAGGATTCTGTACCGTGTGGAGAGCTGTGCCAAAGTAACGCGGGATGGGTGTTTCAAACACCAAAGGCTCACCTGTTACCGGATGATGGAATGCCAAGCGGAAGGCATGTAAACACATGCGCGTGCCCGGGTCATCCTGATGGCCATATTTCCCGTCACCCACAACGGGATGACCAATATCAGCCATGTGAACACGAATCTGGTTCTTTCTGCCTGTGAGCAGGTGCAGGAAAAGGAGTGAACGCTCCGGTGCCTGCTCGATGAGTTCCCACTCGGTAGCCGCCCATTTGCCGCCATCATCGACGGGACTGCTCACGACCACCATGCGGTCGGTATCGTGCAACCAGCTCTCTACCTTACCCTGCGGCTCCTCCATGACACCCTCAACGACAGCCACATAACGGCGGTCGATGATAGTGCTGTGCCAGTCGGCGGTCATCTGCTGCTGGACGTCAACACTCTTGGCATAGACCATGAGTCCTGATGTGCGGGCATCGAGACGATGTACGACATGGGCTGTGCAACGCTGACGAGTCTCGGTGAAGTGACGGTCGAGCAAAGTCTTCATGTTAAGGCTGCCTGCACCGACAGGCATCGACAACACGCCCTGCTGCTTATCGACAACAACTACCCACCTGTCTTCATAGACAATCCGATAGTGGGGACTGTTAGCTGACGACGGGCGGGCATGACGACGGATTTTCACGATACATCCCTCGTCAAGCGGATAGTCCACATGGGTCTGCACTTGGTCATCAACAGTGACACCGCCATGAGCGAGAATGGATTTCGCCTTGTTGCGACTGATGCCGTCCAGGCAGTGCATGACAAATTCAAGCAGCTTAGCAGGTTGTTTCACCTCGCGGACTAGCATTTTGTCGTCATTACGAGGCACCCGGTGATCGTGACGTCGTGGCATTCTTTAGTTAGGAGTTAGGAGTTAGGAGTTTGAAATCTCAATTAATCGAAGATGTGACGCAAGCGTGAGAAAATGCGGCTCTTATCGCTGTCGCTGGGCTTGATGTGCTCACCGGCATTCTGCAGCATGGTGATAGCCTCTCTCTCCTTGTCGTTGAGCTTCTCGGGCATATAGACCATGACATTAATGAGCAAATCTCCCATACCATAGCGTTCGGGCGAAGGTAAACCCTTGCCACGGAGACGCAAAATGCTTCCCGGCTGAGTTCCAGGCTTGATAGTCACACGGGCCTTTCCGTCAACAGTGGGCACATCTACCTTACCGCCGAGGATTGCCGTGGGGATATCCAACATGAGGTTATAAATCAAATCATTGCCGTCACGGGTGAGTTGTGCATCGCGCACTTCCTCGATAACGACAAGGAGATCTCCTGGGATGCCACCGCCAGGGGCGTCATTGCCTTGACGTCCCATGCGCAGGGTCATACCGTCGGCAACACCAGCGGGAATGCTGATGGCCACGACTTCCTCCTTGCGCACAAGTCCCTTGCCACTGCAATGCGGGCAAGTCTCCTTAATGCGCTTGCCACTGCCACCGCAGGTGTGGCAGACGCTCTGGGACTGCATCGTGCCGAACATCGTGCGCTGCATGCGCACCTCAATACCCGAACCATTGCAAGTGGGGCAAGTCTCCAGGGCGGTACCATCCTTGGCACCTGTACCATGGCAATGGTCACATGACTTCATGCGGGGTATGCGCAGTTTCTTCTCGGCTCCCTTGGCTATCTCGCTGAGGTTCATCTTGACACGCACACGCAGGTCGGTACCACGCTTTACGCGCTGAGACTGACCACCTCCGCCTCCGCCAAAGAATTCACCAAAGCCGCCGAAACCGCCAAAGCCGCCAAACAGGTCACCGAACTGACGCAGAATGTCATCCATAGACATGCCACCGCCATAGCCACCGCCACCCATCTGCTCGCCGGCAAAACCGAACTGGTCGTAGCGTGCGCGCTTATCGGGGTCGCTGAGGACATTATAAGCCTCGGCTGCCTCCTTGAATTTCTCTTCGGCAGCCTTCTTCTCGGCGTCACTTTTGCCTTGCTGTTTATCGGGGTGGTACTGGATGGCCAATTTGCGATAGGCCTTTTTCAGGTCATCGGCAGTAGCGTTCTTGTCCACGCCAAGCACCTCATAGTAATCTCTCTTCTGAGCCATAGTTTTTTCTTGAGTTTCTAGTCCCTGTTCTGGTTTCTAGTTAATTATTAACTGCCGACAACCACCTTAGCGTGGCGCAGCACCTTGTCATTAATCATATATCCCTTGATAGTCGTGTCGATGACCTTGCCCTTCATCGAGGGGTCAGGAGCGGGGAACATTGTCACCGCCTCATGGACATCGGTATCAAAGTCCTTGCCTGTAGAGTCAATCGCAGTCACATGCTGACTCTCAAGATACTTTACAAACTTATTGTAAATGAGGTTTACTCCCTCCTTGAGGCTGTCGAGATCTCCACCCTTGTTGATGGCATCAATGGCACGTTCCAAATCGTCAACCACGGGCAGAAGCTCACGCATAGCACTCTCGGCACCGTTCTTAATCAGGTCGGCCTTCTCCTTGAGCGTACGACGACGGAAGTTCTCAAAGTCCGCCATCAGGAAAAGGTATTCTTTCTTCTCATGCTCGACAGCTGCTTCGAGGTCGGCAATCTTCTTGTCAGGGTCATTTTCTTCAACGGGCTGTTGTTCGGCCTGCTGCTCGTTCAGGGCTTCATTATCCTGAATTTCTTCCATTTTAGCGGCCTTAGCCTCTTCGTTTTGATTCTTTTTGTTCTTTTTAGACATATCGTAGTTGTGTTAAATTCTATATACCTTACTGATTCCTGCAAAAACCAGTCCAAGGTATTTAGATTAAAGGTGAAGGACAAAGGTGGCGCAATCGGTAAAAGTGTCAGCCGCCGCCTCTGCCAGTTTGTCACTCCCAAACAATCCAAACACCGTTGACCCCGAACCCGACATAGCGGCATATTCAGCTCCCGCATCAAACAGTTGTGCCTTGATGAGCCATAACTGGGGCAAAGCGGCAAACACGCTGGGTTCAAAATCATTTTTCAGCGTACCATCCCACATCTCGACAGGGCGGGCAATCGTATGTGACAGGTCCACTGTCGCCGGAGCCGGAACGACACGGCTATAGGCCGTACGGGTATCCACCCCAAACGGTGGCTTGACAAGCAACAATGACTTGCCCTGCAGATTCACCTCAATCGGTGACAACACATCACCGATGTCAGTAGCCATCATCGGGCGGTTATAGATAAAGAATGCACAATCGGCGCCCAAGGTAGCTGCCATCGCAGCCAAATCATCTTGTGGCACCCCAAGGTCAAACATACTATTGAGTATCAACAGGGTGTGGGCTGCATCACTGGAGCCACCACCTAGTCCGGCCCCGTCGGGGATGTGCTTATAGAGATGAATTGCCACTGGCGGCAAGTCGTACTTTTCCTGCAGCAAGCGGTAAGCCTTCATCACCAGGTTTTTCTCGGGAGGGCAATCCACCTTGTTGCCGTAACAGGTGAGTGAGGTCTCACCTTCGGCAGGAACTATCTCCAGCACGTCGGTCAGTGGGATGGGATAAAAAACAGTCTCGATGTTGTGGTAACCATCGGGGCGACGTTCTACAATATTCAACCCGAGGTTGATCTTAGCGTTGGGAAATGTAATCATGTTATTATGTTTACAGAATTGGGCTGAGAAGGCGGACCACCGACTCAAGCGCCTTTTGAATCACAGGGCGCTGTTTCCATTTGCCCATGCTCACCCGTGAGCATCGCTGCAAATCGGCCTCAAAGACATCCTTCATCTTGCGGTTAAAGTCCTTGCTGTAAACCAGCGCATTAAACTCAAAATTATGCTCGAAGCTACGGAAGTCAAAGTTGGTTGACCCCGTCGTCACAAACTCGTCATCAACAATGACGACCTTGGCATGCATCATGCCGTCTTCATAGTAATAAATCTTCATGCCCGACTGCAGGCACTGCTTGATATAAGAGCCCGTTGCCAAGCGCAACATCGTCGCGTCAGTCTTTCGCGGTATCATCAGCCGCACATCAACTCCCGAGAGCGCAGCACTCTGCAATGCCTTGAGAAGGGGATCGCTAGGGAGAAAATAAGGTGTCTGAATATACACGCAGTTCTTGGCAAGAGCGATTGCCTTGAAGAATACAAGCGAGATATTGTTCCAACGGTTAGTCGGGCCACTGCCCACCATCTGAATCAGATAATCGGTGTTGACGAGGGGCTCGTTGTAGTGCATCGTTGGTGACGTGAGCAATTTACGTGTAGTGAAAATCCAGTCGATGGCAAAAGAGTACTCCAAAGCTGCAACCGCCTCGCCATGAATGCGCAAGTGAGTGTCACGCCAGGGCTTCCACTTCTTATCGCCAATGACGTATCGGTCGGCGATATTCATGCCACCCACATAACCCACCTCACCGTCAATGACGACAACCTTGCGGTGGTTGCGCCAGTTGACACGGAAGGCGACATTGGTCAGCGTGACCTCAAGGAACGGGTGCACTTCAATACCCGCTTCACGCATCCGCTTCAACACGCGCGGCCTCACATAGAACGAGCCGACATAGTCATACAGCACCCTGACCTGAACGCCCTCGCGGGCCTTGCGCATGAGCAACTCAATCAGTTGCGAACCCACTTCATCATTCTCGATGATAAAATACTGCAAGTGAATGTAGTCGCGGGCTGCTTCTATATCCCGTTTCAGGCTTTCGAACTTGTCAATTCCGGTGGTAAAAATGTCAATGTCATTGCCAGCAAACATGTGCGGTGTCGTCAACTTATTGACAAGAGAAATGAGCTGATGGGACGATTCACTCAATGTGTCATTCAGTTCAATGACCTCTGAGTAGTCATTCATGCGCTGCAATTCACGCAAATCGGAACGCGATATCAGCTTCATACCCTTGAGGCTGCGACCGAAAATCAAGTATATCACCAGACCCAATATCGGTAGCAGCACCAGCACCAGCATCCACGCCATCGACTTCACCGGATTGCGATTCTCACTGAGCACTACCACAATCACAGCGAGCACAGTGAGAAAATACAATACCAACAGAATATTGTATACCACATTTGCGTATGGGAACAACTCGGCGAGAATCATAGCCTCATGGTGACAGTTTCTATTAAACAATAACGGACGCGACACAGTCACGTCCATTCATCTTAATGTGAAAAGCAAGAGGCAGCGTGATGCAACCCCATTAACGCACGACCACCTTGCGGGACCACTGGTTACCGCATTTCACGATATAGAAGCCCTTGGGGAAGTCTACCGATGCCTTTTGGTCCGCACTGACACGCACCACCTTAATCTGCTGTCCGGTAATCGAGTAGACGTTGAATGTGGCGTCACTGTTGCCAGCAATGAAGACGATACGACCATCAGCACCCTGCGCTGCAGGACCTTGCACAGCTGTTTCAACGCGCTGTGGCAAGAAATTGTCGGGAACCGGTATGGCATTTACCGCACCGATTGCCAACAGGCAGGTCAATATGTAAAGCATCCTCTTCATTTGCTTCTTGTTTCCGTTTCAATCTGCAAAATTACTACTTTTTGTCAACAAGTCAAGCATTTTGCCCATTTTTTTCGTTTTTCACCTATTAGACTACTCTTGCAGGCAAGGGTTTAATGAATGAAACCAAGAATTATCCCATGGGGGAGGTGAAACCATTCCAAGCGTAGAATCACCTTTTTACTAGTCTAGAGATTAATCTTTTTGCCCGAATTATGACCTTTTCCATCGAGAGTGTACCATATCGCTTCAAAGTCCAACCAGGGCATTTGTTGTACCGCTTCCAAAATAATTCATAATCTGCAGGGCGAGAAGTACATCCACGGATACAAGGATTGTGTCTAACAACTGATTCCACATCAATTGCAGTCATGTCTATACCGCAGTGCTCCAAGAAAGAACGCCCACGGCTGCTATATACGAGTAAAGCACTGATACCCTTATCGTCATGTTTTACGCCATTTACGGCCTCAACACCCCAAAAATCCGCAATCAAGAAGTCAGCACCACTTTTTCCATTCTTTGACGGGCAGACAAAGCATGACGGCCTTAAGTTGTAATTAGCCAAATAACTTGCCATATAGTCATCATCGTCATGAGGTTTCGCACAATCACCGATGACAACCGAATAATTGCGCCAACCGGTTGACTTGTCTCGGAAGTTGACCTGGGAAATGTTGCGGCCTCTGGCTTTCCCATCGAGATATCCTCGCCATACTTTGGGGCTTGGCACCCCATGGCAGGCGATTTCTACAGTAATCAGATTGGGGAAATCTTTACTCAAGAATCGTTTCAAACCGGCTATCTGGCACGGTGTTCCACTGAAAAGGACTTTCTTGCCTTGTTCCAGGAACTGCTTGGCATGAAGATAGCTATCTCCCATGACTGATTGGACATATTTGCTACCGCGAAAGGCATCAATACCTTCAAGCGTATCGGCATAATCATGAACTACCGCCCACCGGTCATCAAAACGCGCACCAAACACCACACCTCCATCTTGAATCACACGACGGGCGAGAAGAGAGAACACACCACCCGATGAACTGGATAATCTCACCTTCTCATCAGGATGGATAGCGGCAAAACAATTATGCGGCTCCTGCTCTTCCCCCACATTCAGAACCGGACAAACCTGCTCACACAAACCACAATTGACACACACATCAGTATCAACCCGTGGATAAAGGAAACCGTTTTCATCCTCGTGCATGGCAATGCACGACTGAGGACAGCGCTGAACGCAAGCCCCACAACCGCAACACATTGATTTGTCCTTGATATCAATCATCGCTTGAAAAAAGAGATAAAACGCTTGATGGCTGGTCTAATAGGGTTGGTGATAAACATCAGGTCGTTCTCTAATAATTTTCTATTATACAACTTGTTTATCTTTTTGATATACATTTGCCGTTCAGCTTCAGGCATTGCTTGCATTCTATCAAGTGTCGCAACTATCGTATTGCGGTAACCATTAATGCGCTTTTTGACTTGCTTACGTGCTGAATACTGTCCACGGCTATGCGATGTCCAACGCATAAGGACCGAATACATCACCCGATTAACTGTCACACAACGGTAGGAGTATAATACCGGCAACATGAGCTGCCAGTTCTGACCTGCATCATGCTCAGTATAGATTTCAAGATCAGGTATAGTCTGCTTTAATGCTTTGGTTTTCACCATATATCCCCCAGGGGTGTACCAGTAATCATCGGAGCCAAATAAGCAATCTTCGAACAAGGATTCAGAGTAACGACGATTCCGGCTCATCGAACGTTGTAAAGACAAGTCCTTATCAAACAAGTACTCCAACAGGCACCTTGACATTCCCACGGTATCATCGGTGTTCTCCAATGAGTGGACAAGGACCTCAATGGCGTCATCGGTCTTATAAAAGTCATCAGCATCAGGCCACACAAAATACTCACCATCAATCAAGTTCAAATGGTCATTGATAGCGACCGACTGCCCCTGATTAGCCTGATAATGATAATGCAATTGATAGCCGCGCTGTTCAAACTTAGGGATATAGCTCTCAATAACAGCCTTGGTGTCATCGGTGCTGCCGTCATCAATCACGTGCATCTCGATGTCTGGATAAGTCTGCTTGAGGACAGAATCCAGCAACCGATGGATATACCTGCCGCAATTATAGGTTGGAGTCAGTATGCTTACCAAACTTGACATATTTCAAAATCCTTTTCTTGATTAACTCTCTAACTTCATTCTCGGCTGTAAAGTAAGTAATCACAAATATGACTATTGTGGATGTGGAACCCACAATAAAGAAGCGGAGAAAACCCTCTGGGAAGTACATCCTGGGGATATATCCCACCACAAAAGCCAAAAGCGTGATTGGTGCAATAGGCAACAGGACCTGCTTAAAGAAACGTCTAAGTGTAACCTGTTTCACAGTGAGGCCCAACGTGTATACATTGCTCAAACAACCGATAAACACAGCCAAGGCGTTATAGATGAATGCTACATACAAATTTCCATAATACTTATAGGCAAAGTATGTAATTGGAATCACACTCAGATACAGGGAGCCGTTTATAAAACTGATTCTCTTCATCTTACCGGTGGCATGAATTCCCATGGCCATCACAACCGACATCAAAGCCGAGAAATTGAAGAAAATCATGATTCTAACAAGCCAAACCGTGTGATCAGGCACTAACTTCAGCCATAGTTCCACGACAAAATGAGTTTCCATGAATACCGGCACCGACACAATCAAGAGCAACAGAAACAGATATTTTGCCGACATATAAACGAGATTTGACATCCTCTCATGGTCTCCAATAGAAAAAGACTTAACAATCTGAGGCCTTACTGAAGTCGTGATGCCCGAGGTGAATTTCATCACAATGCCTTGTACTGCAAACGCAATCGATACCGCTGCATTAGCCACAACGCCAAAAAACATGTTGACGAGGACAATCACACCTTGGGTTCTGGCCATGTCACTCAAATTGCCATAAAGGTCCCATCCCGAGAAACCGAGCATTGGTTTAAGGATGTCCTTGCGCCACACGAAATGGAAATGAGACTCAGGATAATGCCTAATACAATAAATGCGGTAAAGGCCCATCATGAAAGTACTAACCGCCAGTGATAGGATTGAAAGCAGAATCAGTTTGTCGAAATTTCCTATAACCAACAAGTATAGAATAAGCAGCCTCAATGTTACACCTAAGATATCAAAGTAGGCATAAATGCTCATCTTCTCATGGGCAATGATAACAGCATTGTATGGCACCTGGGTAATGGTCAGCATTGTGCTGATGATACTGGCTTGATATATCCATCGGGCGGCCACCATACGTTCTGGAGGAATTACCAGTTTATTCTCCAGGAACCAGAGGCCAACGGTTTCGGCCAACAACAGAATCAGCAAAGCTATGGCGATATGTATTATCATGGCGCTACAGAAGGTATCAGCCAACTGCTTCTTCTTGTTTCGGCCTAACTCAAACGTCAAGAAACGACTCGTTGCACCGCTCATCGACGCCTTGAGAAAACCCATCGATGAGATGATACTGCCCACAGCCGATTGGATACCATAATCCACGACCCCCAAGACATTCAAGATGACACGCGAAGCGTAAAACCCCACGGCCATCGAAATGAACATCCTGATATACAGCATAACTGCATTTTTGGCAATGCGGCTACCGCTGACAATTGGCTCATCCCGCTTCTCTGCCGGTTCGTCATCATGCAGATTGCTATCAACCAACTGTTGATTTTGAGGGTCTTGATTGGTCAATCTTGACGATTGATCAGTATTATGTTCGTTATCTTGCATTAATTACTCAACAATCAGGAAGCCAAAGCTAAAACATCTTTGTTTCCATAACACTAAAAAAGTGATGCGGTATTAACCGCGAGTGGTAATAGTCTGAATATTAGCGAAATCGGTCTAATGAGATATCCTAAACTCAACAAGACGCAAAACCACATATAAATAAAACACGACGGAGCATCCTCAATACACTGTCGCATAATAAATCATAGCCAAGCTAGTGACACACATGGGAAAACTCGCCTTCAATTCTCTTACCACTTTTTGACTCTATACCGTGCTGTACACAATACTTGAGCCAAGCAACAAAATTAGCCACAGTCGGTGACATGACAAAATTTTTGGGTAAAAAAATCACAAGCCAGCACAGCCTCGACCATTTATAGTAAATATTATAAATTGACTTTCAGACACTTACAGAAACAAGCAAGATATTTAGGATGACAGCGATGCTGCCATCGGAAACCATTGTTTCTCAGCAAAGCACCATGTAAATTGACAAAAAAGATGCGCCTGCTCGTCAGGCGCATCCTTTTAATGTGTTACTGATGTCTATACTGTGATAATCTGTCGTGAATGAATCTCAGATATTACTTAGCATTCATCAGAGCATCAACAAGCAGTGTAGCATCCTCGATATCAATCAAACCATCGCCGTTCAAATCGGCAGCCACAAGGTCAAGCGTTTCAGTATTGCCTGACATCAGACTATCGAGAAGGGCTGTCACGTCGTTGATGTCCACAACATTATCCTTGTTCACATCACCGGGGATGCTCTCGCCCTGCAGGAGGACAACTTCACGAGTGTTACTCCAAACGCTCCTGGTGCCATTCACATAGAATGCCATCACACGATAGAGATAAGAAGTGCCAGGAGTCAAACCAGTTACAGTATAGAACTTGTCGGGGGTAATGCCCTCAATCAAGTTGTAGTAACCACCGTCGGCATTGAAACTTCCTCTCTGGATGAAGGGCTCAAGGTCGATAATCTCACCACCATAAATCTGGATGCTCTGAATCTCGGGATAGTAACCACAAGTGAATTTAACTGCACTAGCATTACCTGCGTCAAGCACAACCAGATAAGTATCTACCTCCTTAGCCAGAACAATCTTCTTGGAGTCGATATCGGTAGAAACAGTCAGTTCGGTATTGGTACCCTTGGTGTAGGACTTAGCCTTGATAATAACGCTCACCTTATTGTATCCTATCAAATCACAGTTGGCCGTAATGACAGAATTGCGGGAAGCAGAGATGAATCCACCGTCAAGATAGAACTTTGTACCTGAGAAGGTCCAGCCGTCAGGCAGATAGTTAGTAGCGTCCGAAGCGTGGTTGGTGTCCTCTTGAGGAACATTGCTCCAGTCGGCCTCGACAATGAGATGCACATCGGGTTTTTCCTTCACTTCAAGCGAGTAGCTGACAACATTCTCGGCCGGGGTGGCGTCGGTCCAGTCGGCACGGAACGAAGTTGCAGTAACCGATGACTGGTCAACAACATCCATCATAGGTCGATACAACTCATAGACCGAAACGCCGCTCAACGAGATTTCAAAATCTTCATAGCCAGGCGTGCTGACAATAATTTTGCCAGTATAATTGCCTTCCTTAGTAGGAGAGTAGGTTACATGAACGGTTTCGCTAACCTTGGCATCGGCATCGGGAGTGATTGTTTCCTTATCAATGCCGAACACACCGTTCTCATCGACGAGCGTCAAGGTCACATCACCTTCAAGATTGCGACCAGTGAGGGTGAATCTTGAGCTGACGGTATTATTCTTGAAGCATTCCATCGACAGTTCATGGACGTCAGACCTGAGCCTCGGAGAATTGATGGGAGGCTGGATACCGATAACCATCTGCTGGTACTGGTTGAATACAGAGCCACCGCCGTTGAATGCGTTAAGGGCATAATAGTTATTTGATTCGCCACTCCAACCAAAGTTGATGTGATACTTGTTGGAAGAAGCATCATAGCCATCGACGTTAAAAGCATGGCCACCGCCAAAGTAACCGCCAGCGATAGCACAGAACACGATGGGACGGCTCTCGGCAAGTTCTTCTTGAATCAAAGCAGCCCACTCGGCATCAGAGTACAGAGTGGTACCACCAGAGTAGGCACTGGTCTTCTTGACAACGCGCACTGACTCCTCGTCATAACCAAAGAACTTGAAAGCATCAGCAATCAGACTCACACTGTCGGCATCAACGCCGCTACCACCTGCTGCAGAGGTACCATAAGCCATGTGTTCGGCCTGACCGATATAACGCATCAGTGTTGCAACCGCATTAGCCTCGGCTGTAGTGTAGTTACCACTATAGGAATCCTTCATATTGTCCCAGTCAAAATAGACAGGAGGAAGTGCCGGCACATTGACATAAGTGGCACCACCCCAATAAGAAGTACTCAACTCACAACGATATGCAGGCACCTCGGGAGTCTCGAAATCGGGATATTTCCAATAGTAGAACACCATTGCAGCCGATGTTGCGGGGCAACCCGTCAAGCACTGCTGGTTGTTGATTTTGCACATATTCCAATAGGGGGCTTCCTGATCCCAGAGAGCCGTCAACAGGGGGGGCACACTGGCAATCCTGAGTGAGGGAGCCATCATAGAGGGCGTCTCGACCTGCATACCCTCATGAGCCTGCAGGTACTCGATTTGCACCTTATAAGTTTCCAGCCAAGCCTTCATGTTGCAAGGAATCGTATTGATGTCCAACGGGCGGTCACCATAACCGAGGATTTCCTCGGCACGGTCATCACCAGAGACAATCACATAACCGTTTTCGGAATTGAAAATGTAATAAACGGCACGATCAAGCATCTTGGAATTCATTTCGGCATGCGATAACTTCATTTCTCCTGAAATGGGAGACCTCAAGCGACCATCATACTTCTGCTCTTGAATAAATTTTTGGGCTTTGGCTTTTGCTGTTCTCACATCAACAGGAGAAGCCGACAATTGAATCGCCGCAATCAATAGTGCAGCCAACAGAAAGAATCTTCTCATAAATAATGGTTTTTTAAATTATTGGTTATTAATATTTTAAGATCTTGCTTCTTTAATCAATTGATGATAGTTCATGACATTGCAACGCGCAACAGTACTTTAAACTTTCGCAAAAGTATATTAAAAACAACAAAACAGCAACAATTTTAACCTATTTTATTAGAAATAAAAACCAAAAATCACTTCCCTATGGTTATTGGTAATAAAAATACAGAAAAATGGCAGGGCTGATGAGAAATAAATCTTCACCAACCCTGCCATAAATGATAGGGTATTTATCTCGAGTGGGAACGGATTGACCTAATTGGCCGCTTTCATGTTGCCAATCCAGTCATTACCACCTTATTAATCCTTCAGCATCAAGTCGATAAGGAGCGTAACATCGGCAATCGTCACGTCATTGTCACCATCGATATCGGCACAATCGGTGCAGATGCCGTTATTGCTACCCAACAGATAATCGATGAGCATCGTCACGTCGCCGATAGACAAGCCACCGTCATGGTCCACGTCACCCGGGATATGGGAAATGGCGTTGTCAAACAAAGTCACACTACGGCTCTTGCTCCAAGCGCTGCTGGTGCCATCGATATAATAGGCTTTCACCCTATAGTAGAACATGCCGCCAGGCATGAGGTCTGTTACGGTATAATGCTTGTCGGTGAGTCCAGTGATGTATCGTGAATTGGCGTCACCCTCCTCTTGCACACCACGCAAAGTGGGTTCATCGAGTTCACCAGCATATACCTTGATGCTTTGGAACATGGGGAAACCACTCTTGCCCGAAATGACTACCTGTTCCAATTCATTGCAATTAAGTACAGCCACATACTGGGTCATCGGAGCACCGCCAGAAGCAGAGAACAGGATACTATCGATGCTGGTCTTCACTATAAACTTAGAACTGCTGTAGCTCATTGTCGACTTGGCATTCACCACGATAGTCATCTTTTCATAGCCAGCGATGTCATAGGTAGGTGTGATAAACGAACTCTTGTTGTTAATCGATACGCCGCCATTCTCACGCCAGAGACCAGTACCGACAAAAGCCCACTCATCAGGCAGGAGTTCGTAAGCAAAATTGGCGTAATTATCCGAATCCTCGGTAATATCGCTCCAGTCGGTTTCTCCGACAAGAGCTACTCCTGGCGTAGTGTTTACCTCAAGGTCATAGCTGGTAACATATTTTTCAAGAGTCTGGTCCGTCCAATCGGCACGGAACTGTGTCAAGCCAATATAGTCCTCGGAAGGAGGCAGCACGACAGGCCTGAAGGTTTCAAGAGATGCTTCACCCTTGATTGTGATGGTCACATTCTCGGCATCGGTACTGCTAAGCGTCATGGTGGCACTGTGACTGCCAGATGCCAGCGGGGCATAGTTTACCGTAACAAGTTTGCCAGAATCGGCGTCCTCGACACTAATCCTGCTCTCATCGACCGAGAAGACTCCATTCTCGTCCTCAACGGTAATCGTGATGTCATCCACCAATTCTTTTCCTGTTACCAGGATTGTCGCGGTTGACGCCTGATCCACATAGGATTTCATGTTCAGGTGGTAGGCGTTGACCCTGATGGTAGGTTGGACAATAGGAGGTTGAATGCCGATAATCATCTGCTGCTCAATGTTAAAGGAGTAATCCTTGTAAGAGAAAGCATTCAACGCATAATCGCCATTGCCGATGCCACTCCAACCCCAATTAACGTGATAGGTGTTGTCCTCGGCGTTATAACCGTCGACGTTAAAGGCATGACCACTCCAGCCGCGTTGATTATTGTAATCATAGGCACAGTAAACCACGGGGCGCCCCTCATAAAGCTCCTGCTGGAGTTTTGATGCCCACACCTCGTCGGTGAAATAGGTCTCAATCTCATTGCCAAAGTTATCGGCCATAGACTTGGTCAACAGCCTGGCCTCCTCATCGTAGCCAAAGAACTTGACAGCCCTCAGAATGTCAGAACCTTGAGCACCACTGCCATCGATGCCATAAGACATGTGTTCCACTTGCCCTACATAGCGCATCAGCCATGCCACGGCATCGGCTTGTGCCTCGGTGTACTCGACGCCCTCATACACGTCAAGCATGTTATCCCAATCAAAGGTGATGGACGGCAACGACGGCAATCGGTCACCGTTACTCAGGTTTACGTAGCTCTCTATTTCAGGTGTGGGGTCCTTAGGATACTTCCAGTAGTAGAACACCATCGACAACGAGGTTGCAGGGCAACCCGTATAGCAACGCTCACCACCATAAACAGGGCAGTAGTTCCAATAGGGTTCCGCCTGGTCCCATTCGGCCGAGAGCAACGGCTGAATGGTCTGCATCGTTTCCCCAGTCCGTATCATGGGTTTCTCAACTTCCAGCGAGGGATTGGCATGAAGAAACTCAATCTGGCGTTTATAGGTACTCAACCAGTAACGCATATTGTCCGGCATGCGAGTCATGTCCAGGGGACGGTTGCCGTGGGCAAGAATCTCTTGGGCACGGTCGTCACCAGCAACAATGACAAAGCCATAATCGGAATTGAAGATGTAATAGTCCGCCAGACCAGGACGGTAATTACTCACCTCGGTATAGAGCAATTTGACGTTACTAGCGGAGGCGCCATTGATGCGCGGCACGGAGTTCACACTTTGAAGATAACGCTGAGCGTTAGCTTGAGCTGCCATAAGGTCAACGGAAGCAGCCCAGCCTTGAGCCACAGTCAACATCAAGGCTACTAAAAAGAAGATTTTTTTCATTCTGAATGTTATGTTAATGGATAATTCTGTTTATTTCCACAAAATTAGTACTATTTCTTGAATAGACAAGCATGCTATACCAAATACCATCTGCAGTCTTCCGCATTCAGTTTCTTTGATATCAGGACGCTGTCCCTAAACTGTAAACTGCAAGCATAAAACAAGGCTCAAGAGCCGGGAAGCACTTGAGCCTTGAAAACTTTCAGGAATTATTCTTTAATCATTTGATGACAAAATCAAGTCGATAAGCGCTGCAACATCGGCAATACCGATTGCATTATCACCAGTGACATCAGCATTAGCTTCATTGATGTCACCACCGCCCAACAGGTAGTCAATCAAGGTGGTCACGTCAACAATGCCAACTACGCCATCATCGTTCACGTCACCCATAACAGCAGAGCCGCCAACGAGGGTTACCTCCTCGGTGTTGCTCCAAGCGCTCTCGGTGCCGTCGGTGTACAGGGCCTTCACCTTGTAGGTATAGGTGCTGTTCTCGTTCAGACCAGTCACGGTGTAGAACTTGTCGGTGATACCTGTAATTACTTTATGTGCAGCATCGCCCGTCTCAACAACTCCACGAGTCTCGGGAGCGCTCACCTCGCCAGCATAAACGGTCAGGTCAAGCAGACCAGCATAACTGGAATAGGCCGAGAAGGTCACATAATCGGTCTGTTCACAATCAAGAACAATCACATACTGGGTAAAGTTTCTAGACAAGATGATAGTCTCAATTCCCTTGCTGGTAGCTACAGATGCCGATGCGTCACCATATAATCCCTTGGCGGTAAGCACTACGGTCACCTTGTCACAACCAGTAAATTCAGGAGTGGTAATGCTGGCGTTCTGGAGAGAGATGAAGTGATTCTCGGCCCACAAATTATCACCAGTGAACGACCAGCCTTCGGGAATCAGTCCTGAAGTTTCCCAAGTTGAAGCCTGATTCTGGAACACCTCAGTCGTATTGCTCCAGTCACCACTGGCCAGATAATTGTAAACGGGCTTCTCATTCACCTCCAGGGTATAGCTTACAACATTCTGGGCAACGGTCTGGTCGGTCCAGTCGGCACGGAACGAGGTAGCGGTAATCTTGCTCTCATTGGCAGGTTGCATCACGGGGTCATAAACCACGAGAGGCGCAGCCGTGGCAGTACCGTTCAGGGTAACAGTTACATCGGGAGCGTCCTGGCTGCTCAGGATGATGGTGGCAGTGTGGGTGCCAACAGCCTCGGGAGCATAGGTCACGGTGACGGTCTCGTTCATGACAGTGGCATGAGCGATTGTGTTCACGTCAATGCTGAAAGCGCCATCGGCATCACTCAAGGCCAAGGTAATGTCACCCGTCAAGTGTGAACCAGTAACATTGAACGTTGCTGTAGTTGTCTCACCAGCGTAGCACTCAACGTTAAGCACATCGGTTGAAGTGTAAATACGGGGATCGGTCGTGAGGGTGGGATCCTGCACATCGGCAAACAGGATGGGATAGAAGTCATAAACCGTCATGCCATTGTCAAGGGTGAAGCCGTTGAGCGCATAGTAAGTGTTCTTCTCGGCGCTCATACCGAAATTCACGTGATACATATCGTTGTCGGCATCATAGCCATCCACATTGAAGGCATGGCCACCGATGCCGGTAGAGTCGCTCGACATGTCAAAGGCACAATAGATCAGGGGACGGCCAGCAATCAGCTCAGACTGAATCAATTCACCCCACTCTTCGTCGGTATAATTAACCTCATCGGTCTGGAAATCAATCTTCTCGATGACGTGGGCATCACGATAACCAAAGATGCGGAGAGCCTGCATAATCTCTTCACGCTCTGCACCACTGCGATCCAGACCATAGTCCATCGTCTCGGCCTGACCCACATAGCGCATGAACCAGGAGATGGCATCAATATCCGTATCAGGAATCTGGTCGATACCGCTTGAGCTACTGGGGTAAGAATCACGCATGTGCTCCCAGTCGAAAGTGTATTCGGGCAGGGGGTCAATCACATAACCTGAAGTCGGGCAGGTGTAACCGTCCAGGGCAGGCGATGTCGTGGGATATTCCCAGTATCTCATCACCTGAGCCAGGGCTACAGCCGAGCAACCCACCTTGCAATAGGGATCCTGACCAGTACCCTTCTTGGGGGTCTTCATGTTGTAAGGCTTGCCCTGGTTCCAAGCGGTAGTCAACAGCGGACCCACCGATATGCCACCACGGTAAATACCCTTCTGCACCTTCAATCCAGGATGTGCCTGGAGGTACTCCATCTGCTTCTTGTACATATTCAAGAAAAGCTGCATGCCCTCGGGCATGTCATTGAGGCTCTCCAACTGGCCGTCGCCATAGGCGAGGATTTCACGGGCACGGTCGTCACCAGCCACGATCACATAACCACAATCGGTGTTGACGATGTAGTAAGCAGCCTGAGAGGCATTGCTTGAGGTCTTCACCTCCTGGGTCCACTTAACAGTGGGCGCCGAGGTCATGAAGCGTCCCTTGGCAGTTTGGCTCATCAGGAAGCGCTGGGCACTCTGCTGAGCAGTTGCCAGGTCAACATTGGCTGCGGTAAGTTGCAACGATGCAACCACCAGTGCAGCAAGTAACAAAATCTTCTTCATGTAAAAAAAATATTAAAGGTTAATATAAAATGATTAGTTCAGTCACATTCCTCAATCTGCGCTCAGCAGGATGTCAATCAGTGCCGCCACATCGGCAATGCTGACCACCGTATCACCATTGATATCGGCATTCGCCTGGTTGATGTCACCGCCACCCACCAGGTAATCAATCAGGGCGGCCACGTCGGCGATACGCACCTCACCATCGTTATCCACGTCACCGATTACGGCGGCGCTGCCTGTGAGCGTTACGGTCTCGACGTTGCTCCAAGCGCTCTGGGTACCGTTCACATAGTGGGCCTTAACACGATAGGTATAAGTGCCGCCCTCGGTCAGACCCGTCACGTTGTAGAACTTGTTGGTGATGTCCGTGAAAACGAGTTCGTCAACATCATCAGTCTTAGCGGGCAGGGTGAGCATCATCTTGGATGCATCGCTCGTAGCGCTGTAGATGTCCACCTGGGTAACAACCACACGCTTGGTATTGGAGCCATCGCCACCAGTGATGGTCACCTGCTGGCTGTCATCGGCCTCACATTTCAGGACAAAGGTATATATCTGCTCGGCACTGACGACCACACTTTGCATGCTGTTACCACACGAGACAGTAACAGGTATATCGGAGTCGGCATCCAAGTAGGGTCTCATGGTGAGCTTGACAGTCATTTTGCCGCCACTCTGCGTCATGTCAAGTGCAGGCGTGGTGATAGTACCGACATTGCCGCCGCCACCCAGACGGACGCCACCGCGAGCCTCGTAGGCATTGCTGCACGTCCAGCCCGCATTTGAGGCGACGCTACTCATCTTATTGATTGGTGTTGACGAATTAGAGCTAGCATAAGGGAAGCTCTCGCTGAATACCAGCTCATAGACGCCAGGCTCACTGCCGTCGTCGGTGTTCACCTCAAGGGTGTAGCTGGCGACGTTCTCGGCAGGTGTCTCGTCGGTCCAGTCGGCACGGAACGAAGTCAAGGTGATATAGTTCTCGTTGGCAGGTTGCATCACGGGGTCGTAAGCTTCGATGGGAGCAGGCGGCTCAATGCCCAAGACCATCAGCTCACCCAGGCTGTAGCTATAACCCTGATTGTTGAATGCACGCAGGGCGAAATAGCCGTTACCTGTTCCACTCCAACCCCAGTTGATAGAGTACAAGCCACTGGTTGCATCATAGCCATCGACATTGAAGGCGTGGCCATAAAATGAGTTATAGGCACTGCTATAGCTGTAAGCGCAATAAACTACGGGGCGACCGGCAGCCAGCTCTTCCTGGAGCATCACACTCCAGTCAGCGTCGTTGATGAGCATGTTCTCACCATTGGTATCAAAGTTAAGCGTAGCCTTATACTCTACACGGGCATCCACATAGCCAAACAGGTGGCAAGCCCTGAGGATATCGTCC
This sequence comes from uncultured Bacteroidales bacterium, assembly GCA_902779125.1. Taxonomy (GTDB): domain Bacteria; phylum Bacteroidota; class Bacteroidia; order Bacteroidales; family Muribaculaceae; genus Sodaliphilus. The sequence goes on from CACZAC010000008.1 coordinate 36,104, forward strand.
TCCCAGGCTTCGCTGCCCTCATTGGTGTAATCCATTTCCTCGGCCTGGCCAATGTAGCGCATGAGCCATGCCACGGCATTTCGCTGGACATCGTTAGCGTTGAAAGTGTACACTGGCAACATGTTGGCCCAGTCAAAGGTGATTGAAGGCAGAGGGGGGAGCACAAAATGGCGGGTGCGCGTCGTGTAACCCGGAACCTCGGGCGTGGGCTGGACGGGATACTGCCACTTGTAGAAGATTTGGGCCAGCGAAGTGGTGGCGCAACCGGTCAAACCGCGACGGTCACCGTCCATGGGGCACTGGTTATAGTAGGGATAGCCCTGGTCCCACTTGGCTTCAAGCATCGGCTCGACGCTTTCGCCACGGTTGCCGTTCAATGAGGGTTTCTCGACCACCATTCCAGGGTGAGCCTGGAGATACTCCATCTGTTTCCTGTAACAACCCAGCCAGAACTTCATGTTCTCGGGCAGGTTGTTCATGTCTTTCAATGTTTCGCCATAGGCCAAAATATCCTTGGCGCGGTCATCACCGGCAACAACGACAAAGCCCTTGTCGGTATTGACCACATAATAAGCCGTCATGGCGGCATTATCGGAGTTCTTCTCCTCATGAACCCACTTGACAACAGGCCTTGAGGACATCAGTCGGCCATTCACGGCCTTACGGGACAGGAAATCACTGGCTTTGGACTGGGCAGTCTTAATATCGACATTGCCTGCCAATGCCTGCACTGCCGCTAACAAAAGAGCGGCAAGGAATAAGGTTTTCTTCATAATTGCACGCAAGTTATAGTGTTAAGGAAATATCAGTTACAAGGATTTATATCAATGATATTATGTGACAAAAGTAATACAATTATTCGTAAAACCAAAAAAAACGCCACCATTTCACACTGCGGGCTTACAAACAGCCACGAATAAAGGCCATGATTCAAATTTTTGCACACCAATTCTTGCAATAACCTGTAGAGAGATGTAAAGCCTTGACCCAATTCAAGAAGTGAAGTAACAGCCAGGGCATAAACAAAAAAATTCCATCATAATCATGATGAAATCTTTTGTACTAATCGGGTTGCTCTACCCATACTGACCAGGATTCTACAGCCTGAAAGCAATGGGGAGGACAACGCGGACTGGAACGGCATGGTCGGCCACCTTGCCGACACTCCACTTGGGCATCTTGGAGATGACGCGAATAGCTTCCCTGTTCAGGCTCTCGTCACCAGCGCTGCGGATGACGCGGACATCACTCACACGACCATCGGTGCCGACGATAAAACTGCACAGCACGCGTCCCTGGATGTGATTTTTGTAAGCGTGATAGGGATATTCGCGGGTTTTGTTGATGAAATTGATAAGACCTCGCTCACCACCGGGGAACTGGGGCTGGATGTCCACATAGTCAAACTCATAGACCTCAATATGGGATTGCTTGGTCATGGGGTTGACGGTAGTGACATGACGCACCTGCGCCACCATGGGCAACGCTACGGTCAACGTCAACAATACCAATAATCCTAAGCGTAATAGTTTGAGCATAGGCCTTAAATCATTAACAAATGAGTTTTAAAAGTGGGAGTAACCCGCGTTTGTTGCCGCAAATATAGAGTTGAGAATGCAAACTTCAAAATGTTTTAATTTATTTTTGTAAACTGGCGGTCTTGTTTCAGTCTTTTTGACTAAAACGGGCAAAAATCAAAAAAAATGTAAATATTTTCATTTTTGGAATACCACTGGTCAAAATTGAGGTGGGCAGTCGAGTGTGAGCACATGGCCTGTGGCAGGATGAATCAGTGTCAACCTGCTGGCATGCAGCATCAAGCGGGTTGCTGCCCTGCCATAGAGGCGGTCGCCCACGATAGGACAGTTAAGGCCCTGAGGATGGGAGGCATGGACGCGCAACTGATGGGTACGCCCCGTGAGCGGCTCCATTTCCATGCGCGTGCGGCCATTGCTACATTCCAGCACGCGGTAACGCGTCACCGCCGGCTTGCCTAGTTCACGGTCCACCCGCTGGCGGGGGCGGTCGTCAATGTCAGGAATCAACGGCAGGTCTATCTCTCCTTCATCATGCGGCACGATGCCGTCGAGCAGGGCAATGTAGCGTTTCTTTATCGTGTGATTCTCGAACTGCTGCTGCAGAGCCTTGTGTGTCGCCTTGTCCTTAGCGAACAGCACCAAACCAGAGGTTTCCTGATCGAGTCGATGCACCACCACAGGCCCGACCGCTTCGGGGTGAGCAGCCAAGAAACGGCTCAACAGACTGTCCTCTAACATTTTACCAGGAACGGTAAGCATCCCCGTGGGTTTATTGAGTACCGCGAGCCACTGGTCATCATAGATGACATCGAGCGTTTCATCAGCCATCGGCTGCCCTAGCGGATTCTCCTCGACGTCAAGCCCTTGCAGCATGAAGTCCAGAATGGGCTTGCACTTGCTGCGGCACGCAGGGTAGAAATGGCCGTGATGACGAACCTCACCCACAGGCGAACGCCCCCACCAGAACTCTGCCATGCACACAGGGGACAAGCCATTGTTGTAAGCGTAATTGAGCAGACGCGGCGCGCAGCACTCCCCTGCCCCAGCAGGCGGCAACGTGCCCAACGGCTTGAACACCTCGACCAAATCCTGTCGCTCTCCTCGGGCATTGCTCACCACAAAGAGGCGGAAAATGCGCTCCTGCAATACCTCGCTCATCTGCTTGCGACGTGATTTCAAGACGTTGATATGGTGACGGAAATCTGCGATTTCACCGATAATCCGCTTTAGTTCTTCCTCATGGCGCTGACGAATGCGCTTCAATTCGGCTTTCTCAAATCGGCTTTGGTTCAAGAGTGCTTCCTGCTCATCGGCGGTCAAGTTTCCGTCACGGCGACGGGCATCACGTTCTTGTTTGTGCTGTGCCATCACTTCCTTGAAAAGGCCGATTTCATCATGCTTTGCCTGATTCTGCTTTGCCAGGCTCTGCACGAGTGCCTGCAGTTCTTGGGACTGTTCCAAGCGTTCCACGTCATGGTTGATGGCAGTGATTTGTGCCTCACCCTGTTTGAATTCGCCATGAGGGTCCAGCAGGTCATAAACCGGTGGCACAAAGTAACTGTGTCTGACACTACTAGCCAGATTGCCCGAGAATGCTGCGAGATAGCCAAGGCGCCCGGCATCATCCTTAGCGACAAGGACACCGAGCATCTTGCCGGCGTCCAGTTCATCGGCCCAGTCGGTGCGGGAAGCGACATATCGCTGCACTTGCTCCACAGCCATCAGCGCCAAGGGATGCGGCTCATAGCAGAACGGGCAAGTGAATTGCAGCGGCAACTCGACCGAAGCCGCCTCTACATCAAGAAGATGGAATTTTTCATTCATCGTGTGCAAAATTACTGTTTTTTATCATCCAATGTAGTGATTGAGCCAAGATTTGCACTATATTTGCAACTTGATTAACAGTTTAACGACGCAATCATTATGAATCTGCCACAAGACCCTTACATGAAGTCACAATATGTGAACATGATGCTCAAGGCCAATAATATGGACCTGAAAACCTTGTGCATCAGTGCAAACATCGACATGATTGCACTATTGAACGAGTTGGGCAGAGCCGGCATCTCGTATGATTCATCAAAACGACAATTCAGAACATAAATTTATCTTCATACTGCAATGAGATTCATTTCGTGGAACGTGAACGGCCTGAGAGCCGTAGTGGGTAAAGGCTTCGGGGATATCTTCAAGGAACTGGACGCCGATTTCTTCTGTCTGCAGGAGACCAAGATGCAAGCGGGCCAACTGGACCTGGAATTTGAGGGGTACCGCTCCTACTGGAACTATGCCGAGAAGAAAGGCTACTCAGGTACAGCGATTTACAGCCGCCATGAGCCGATGAGCGTGAGTTACGGCATTGGCATTGAGGAGCATGACCAAGAGGGGCGCGTCATCACCCTGGAGATGCCTGATTTCTACCTTGTGACCTGCTATACGCCCAACAGCCAGGACGGCCTGCGACGCTTGGACTACCGCATGACGTGGGAGGATGCCTTCCGCGCCTACCTGCTGGAGCTGGACAAGAAGAAACCCGTCATCGTGTGTGGCGACCTCAACGTGGCACACCAGGAGATAGACCTCAAGAATCCTAAGACCAACCGCAAGAACGCCGGTTTTACCGATGAGGAGCGAGAGAAAATGACCGTGCTGCTCGACTCGGGATTCACCGACACTTGGCGTTTCTTCAACCCCGACGTGACCGATGTCTACTCGTGGTGGAGCTACCGTTTCAAGGCGCGCGAGAAGAACGCGGGCTGGCGCATCGATTACTTTCTGGTGAGCAACCGCCTGCAGGAGAAGTTGGAAACAGCTAAAATCCACACCGAGATTTACGGGAGCGACCACTGCCCTGTCGAGGTAGACATCAACCTCCCTTGAAATCTTAAAAAAATTCAAAGCCTTACAGACCTTAATCGGCTAAGAACAGAAAATGACAGAACAGAAAAAATATGATTTTGACCGCGTGGTGAGGATGGTACTCACGCTCATCAGCGTGGGCATCGGCGTGTGGCTCATCAACTACCTGAGTCCCGTGCTGATGCCGTTTGTCGTGGGGTTCATCCTCGCCTATATCATCGAACCTCTGGTCGAGTGGCTGCAACGCAAGATGCACATCAAGGCACGTGGCATTGCCGTTGTACTCGCGCTGGTTATCGTGGTCGCCGTGATTACTGGGCTATGCTGGCTGGTCATCCCCTATCTGGTTGACGAGTTCGGGGCAATGTCCAAGCAACTGGCGGCGTACGCAAAATCGTCACTGAGGGTCCCCTACATTCCCACCGAAGTCAACGACTTCATCCAGCGCTATCTTGACATCGAGAAAATCAACGAAATTTTCTCCAAACAGCAGTGGATGGACCTCATCAACAAGGCTGTTTCGGGCGCCTGGTCAGTGGTCGGTGGTACCATGAGCGTGATTTTCAATATCGTGTCATGGTTCATCGTGCTCCTGTATATGTTCTTTATCCTGCTGGATTTCAACAAGCTCTCACATGCCTTCAAGGGCGCCATTCCCGCCAAATACCGCCGCATGTCATTGCGCATCTTTGGTGACGTTGCCGAGACGATGAGCCGTTACTTCCGCGGACAGGCTGCCGTATCGTTTTTTGTGGGCGTGATTTTCGCCATCGAGTTCTACATCATCGGCTTGCCCATGGCGATTGCCTTCGGTCTGTTCGTGGGAATATTGAACATGGTACCATATCTGCAACTCATCTCCATTCCCATTGCCGCTTTCCTGTGCCTGGTGGCAACTGCGGCGACGGGTGGCAGTTTCTGGGTGATGTTCGGCTGGGTCATCCTTGCCTACATCATCTGCCAAGTCATCCAGGATATGGTGCTCATCCCCACCATCATGAAAAATCAGATGGGTCTGAATCCTGCCATCATCTTCCTGTCACTGTCACTTTGGGTTTATGTGATGGGCTTTATCGGACTTATTATCGGCTTGCCGCTGACCACACTCATCATCAGCTACTACTGTGAATTTGTACTCCACCAGCCCAACCCGCTGCACAAAACTAAGAAGAAAGAGATCACTGACCAAAAGAAGCCCATGGCCATGACCTCATCATTTATCGCCAACTACCGCAACCAGAAAAAGAAAGACTAACGGCTAAAAAATGTCCAAGACATTGATTGTCATCACGGGTCCCACGGGAGTGGGCAAGACTGCTGCAGCCATCAAATTGGCGCAGCATCTGCAGTGTGACATTATCAATGCCGATTCTCGACAGATTTACCGTGGCATCCCCATCTGTACTGCCGCTCCCACGCCCGAGGAACTGGCAGCAGTGCGGCACCACTTCGTTGCGTTCAAGGAATTGGAAGAGAGCTACAGTGCGGCACAGTTTGAGACCGACGTGATGGCCTTGCTGCCGTCGTTGTGGCAACAGGGCGATTATGCCGTGATGTGTGGCGGCTCGATGCTGTATGTGGATGCCGTGTGCCGTGGTATCGACTCGTTGCCCGACATCAGCCCCGAGATACGCGCCGCCGTCAAGGAAAAACTGCACAAAGAGGGGCTGGAAAGTCTTGTCGCAGAATTGGAGCAGCTGGATCCGCAATATGCCGCGACAATCGACCGCAAGAACACCAGCCGTGTGTGCCACGGCGTGGAAATCTGCCGTCAGGCGGGCGTGCCCTACTCCACCTTGCGCACCGGTACCGCCAAACAACGCGACTTCAACATCATCAAACTGGCGCTCAACATCGAGCGTGACCAATTGTTTGACCGCATCAACCGGCGTGTGGACCGCATGATTGAGGCTGGCTTGGAACAAGAGGCGCGCTCAGTGTATCACTTGCGCCACCTCAACTCGCTGAATACCGTGGGCATGAAGGAAATGTTCGCCATCTTTGACGGCACAATGGACCGCACCACCGCCATCGAGAGGATGAAGAAAAACACGCGCGTGTATGCCAAAAAGCAACTCACCTGGTACCGCCGAGACCCCGACATCACCTGGGTTACCCCCGACGATGCCTTCCCTACCGCCCTCAACCTGCTATCAGTCAAGTAATTGGGCAATCGTATCCCTGACGCGTCGGGCTGTGGTATAGTCAAGGGCGGCCTCGTTGGCGCCCGGACGTCCCATATAGAGGTTAGGGTTAACGTATTGCATAGCGCTGGCAAAGGACTCGCGGCCCGAGAAATGGAACTCGTGCAAGCCCGTCTGTTCATGAATTTCACGGATATTTTGCTCGGTCACCCCACTGCCAGCCATGAGAATGATGCGGCCCGCCGCCTGGCGGTTAAGTCGAGCCAACAGTTCCACGCCCTCAATGGCTTTGGGGTGTTGGCCCGATGTCAAGATGCGGTTAAAACCCAGTGAAATGGCATCTTCTAAGGTCTGAACTGGGTCGGCGGCACGGTCAAAGGCGCGATGCAGTGTCACACTCATACCATGGCTGCACTCCATCAGGTAGCGGTTCTTTTCCATATCGAGGGTGCCATCAGCATTCAGGCAACCGAACACCACACCGTCCACACCCAGGTCACGGCACACGGCAATGTCTGCCGCCATGCGTTCCACTTCCAGGTCGGAATATAGGAAATCACCGCCACGGGGACGGATGATTACATGCAGGCGCGTTGTGGTCAACACACGTCGTGCCACCTTGATTTCGCCATAACTGGGCGTCGTGCCGCCCTCGGGGATTCCGGCGCACAATTCTACGCGGTCGGCTCCCCCTTCTTGTGCCGCCAAGCAGGATTCCACCCCGTTGGCACACACTTCTACCATAAATTCCTCACGTTTCATCTGTTTATAGTCTATTTGCTGTGTTAATGGTATTCAATTACCTTGTATCGGATTCATGGGCACATTCACATCATCAGGAAAACAGCCCACAGATTCTACCTCATGCGAGGATGATGCGGATGACGGCATTGATGTCGGCAACGGTGATTTCATTGTCATGGTTCACGTCGGCGGCAGGTAAAAAAACGTCCGTCAAAATAGCCTGAATAATGACATTGACATCTGCGATGGAGATTTCGCCGTCACCGTTCACATCACCCACGAGCACTTCATCTGCCGGCATACTGTCATAAACCAGTTCCATACCGGGAACCCTGAGGCTGTATTGCCCGCCTGTCGTTACTGCGTTATAGGTGATATAGTAATACACTAGATGCAACGGGAAATTGCCCAAATCGGCAGCGTCGCACACATCACTCACAGGCGCATCGATAGTAATTTCGCCCTCAGAGGTCTCGACGGGATACTCCACGGTGACACGTTCACCGTAAGCCGTCTCGACAAGCATCTTCACAAGTTTAATCTGCATGTCACCAGGCACGAGTCGCAAACGCAACGTGTCGGGGAGGCCCCACATCTGTACCGCCTTGGAAATCTTGATATACGGGTTGCGGGAGCTTGCTCCAGTGAAATCAATCTTCATGCCATGGTCAAGGGCTGTAATGACCCTATCCTTGCCTCCGCTCTGTGCCACCTGCCACGTTTCAGGGTCAATGGGGGCATTCTCGACAGTGGTCACGCGGCCCTTGGGGTTCTCAACGCGCACCAGCAGCGAGTCGGCAAGCAACGGATGGCTGGAGCCCACAAAGGTCTGGCCATCGGAAACGGCAGTGACGATGCCTCGAGAATCTACAGCGCAGACTTCCTCATCTGATGAAGTCCACGCCACTACCGAAGGGTCCACCTTATCCAATCCGTAGCCACTGATGCCGTTGATGTTGATAGCATAAGGATGAAAACTGTCAATGACCACGCTGTCGCTCACCAGTTGCCACTGCGCCTCCATGATGGTGACAGGCTGCGAAGCGGTAATGCCATTGTAAGTCACATACAGGTTACCCGATGCGGGCTCAGAAACGGCATGGAAAGAGCCTGCCTCGTCGAAGGTGCCGACTTGGGGGTCGCACGAGAAGGTGCAGCCCTGCAAATCGCGCGTCTTGAGCACTCCGTACTGGTTGTAACCCCACACATCAAATGCTGTGGTTGCCGAAATCGACAGGTTGTAGCACCGCGGCTCAAAACTGATGATGCCGATTTCATCGTCCTCGGGAGCCAGCGACACCAGCAAGCAGCCGTTACCCACAGCGCGAACGGGACCGTCGCTGGGGTGGTTCAGCACCTCGTCGTTGACCACCATGCACGATGAGCCGCCACCATCAAGGTTAACGGCAGTGACAGCGCCCAGAGCATCAAAAATGCCTTTCATCTCAAGCAGGGTGACACCCACCGACGTCAAGTGTCGTCCATCGACGACAACGAAGTAGAGGCGTGTGCTGTCGGCATTAAAACCGATGGCGGTGCGGGGATGGCGCTCGGCCCAGTCCTCCATGAACTGGCCATTCTGCATGATGATGTGATTGCTACCACCGATGAGCTGACGGATGTTCACGTCTTGAGGGCCATTGTTGAGTTTGAAGCTGAAACTGATGTCCAGCACATCGCCCACGTTCATCCAATCGACCTGGTTGGCATAGGTACCCTTGAGCCACAGGATAGCCTTGCCGTCAGGGATGGTTCTTGACCCCTGGGCATCAAAGATGTCCTCGATGACACAATGCTCCACACCATTGGCAAGCCAGCGGAAATCGCCCTCGGCAGGACGCAGCAACACCATTTTACCCGAGGTAGATGCATCGTAGGTCACCGGGCCATAGCTGCGGGTGAACAGGAACGACTGGTTGGCTGCGATGTTCTCGTAGGCATAGCGCATGCGGTTCACAAGGTTCAACGCAAATGAGTGACTGCCGGACGTTACCCGTCCCGAGAATGTCAAGCGGTCAATATAGGGACGGTTGTTCTCGTCAAGCGCAAGGCATGCACGATTATGGCCACTGAGCACCAACTCATCGTTGCGCACCTGGCCACTCAGGGGCAGACCCACCTCGTTGGTGGGCGAGGTCATGAAAAAGTCACCGTTGACGGCAGCCACCACTTCGTGACCGGGTCGTGTGTTGCGTATCGCCATGTTGACAGGCGTCTCGCACGCAACCGATTTCTCGCCGCCCAGACAGGTTTCCATCACGATGTAAGGATTGGTCAAGTCCATCTCGGTGACACTCACCTTGAGCGGCAGAGCGGGGATGTCAAACTTAGCGGCGGTCACGCCCGGTCCCACCAGATGGGGGAACACGAGCGTGTCCACGTCGTAAGCCTTATCTCCAATCACCCACTGGTCACGCGCGCTGGTCGTAACCGTGCCCAGCAACGCAAAGACTAGTGAAAGAAGAATTGTTGTCCTTTTCATCCCCTCAATATTATCTCGATGACAGCATTCACGTCGGCAATACTTACCTCACCGTCACCATTCACATCACCAGCCAGGTTGTTGTTACCCGTGATAATCAGGTTAATCACGTAATTGACATCGGCAATGCTCACCTCGCCGTCGCCGTTTACATCACCCTTCAGACCAGGCTGAGGCTCAGTGCCGGCATCGACATTCCTACCAATCTTATACACAGCCATACCGTTGAAAGCCTTGAAAGTAAGCAAGGTAACCTCTTCGAAGCCATCCTCGTCAACGCCATACTCAACTGCGAAGCAGTGTACACGCAGACCGCTGTCATTGAACTTGCCCAAACTGTCGGCGGGGATTTTCCAGTACTTGGTCATGCCGGCCAGCGACTGTCCCTCACCCAACTCGCAGATGTTGGCTTGGCATCCGTGGCCATTGCCGTTCATGTCGGCATTGACATAGACCAGGAAGTGCTTGTCTTCCAATTCAAACTCCATACATCCGTTGGGGGTTGACTGGGGCCACAACGCAGGGTCAGTATCCTCAAACGTGTCAATCACCGAGCCCGAATAGTCGTAAATCACAGGTGCGGTGTCAAAGCAATCGATATAGAACATCTCACCGCTATAGCGTGAATCCTCGTCTGGACCTTCAATCATCTTGATAACAGGAGCCAGCGAGAAGCCCGTCTTGGTTTCGGGATAGAAATTGATGACATCCATATAGGGGTCACCGTCAAAGCCGCCTTCCCAATCGCCACCCTGGTCAGCATGCATGCGATACAACGTGGGGAAACCGGGGTCGGCGGTAGAGCCCGACACGGTCATGATGTTGCACTCGGCCTGCTCCAGCGTGATGTCACCGATAACATCGAGGTAGTCAGTGCGCTGGGGAGCATCGCCCTTGTCCAACTCGACAACCAAGGTAAGTTCTCCAGTCTCGGTATCTACCAAATAAACAGGCACATACTGCTGCACGTTGCTCGTCATGGGAGCCACCCAGATGTGATGGAAACTATCCTTGCCGATGCTTGCCACACCCAGGAAACGGCCATAAGGAGCACCATCGAGGTACAGGGGCAGGTCCTCGAGCTGACTGCCGTCAACCGCCGAGAAACGGTGAATCACCGACTGGGAGATGGTATCGTTGCCCACGATGGTGGCAAGTTCCTCACTGCGTGACACATAGATAATGCCCTGGTCCATTGTTGCCGTGCGGGCGCGCTGGTTGCAGATGGCATTGCTGGTATAAGCAGTGCCACTGTGCACACGGTCAAAAATCCACTTATTCACAATTTTGATGCCGTTCACCTCGGGATAAGTCTGCCCATCGGTCACTGCCATAGCAGACAATGCTGCAAATAAAGTAACGGCAAAAAGAAGTAATATTTTTTTCATTGCTTGAAGGTTTTATTGATTGTTAAATAATTGGCTATTGAATTTTGAGTAATCATCGGGATGGGATTTCCCGCATGGGATAGAAAACCGCGGATTGTCGCGGACGTGGTTAACACTCCGTACAATCCGCGGAATATAACTCTGCTAGTGAGAATTCACCTAGCGGTGGCTTATTGATTCAAAATCATCGTGATGATGGCATTCACATCGGCGATACCAATCTCACCGTCACCATTCACGTCACCAGCCAGGTTGTTGTCGCCCTTGATAATCATGTTAATCACATAGTTGACATCGGCAATACCGACCTCGCCGTCACCGTTCACGTCACCAGGCACAACAGGCTGCGGTCCGGGTTCGTCACTATAGACGTTAGGACCAATCTTGTAAACAGCCATACCGTTATAGTTCTTGAAGAAGAACAGGGTTACCTCCTCATTGCCCTCATCGTCGGTACCATAAACCACGTTCATGCTCTGGACACGCGTACCGCCGTCACTCATGGCACCCAACGCATCGGGAACCATCCAGTAACGCTGCATGCCGGCAAGCGTCATGCCCTCGCCCAACTCGCAGATGTAAACCTGGCAAGCCTTGTTAATCATGGTAGCCTCGTCAACACCGGTGTACTGGGCAGCGACAAAGACGATAAAGTTGCGGCCGTCGAGCGTGAACTCGCACACACCGTTGGCGCCAACATCCATAGGCCAGAACGCAGGGTCAACCTCCTCGAAGTTGTCCACCATCGTTCCCGTCAGGTCATAGAGAATAGGCGAGGTAGTAAAGCCGTCGATATAGAAGAGTTCACCACTGAAGTCATCTTCGGAATTCAGCACCATCTTGGCAACGGGAGCGTAGCCCCACTGGGTCACCGTCTCGGGGTAGAACTCAAGGATAGCGAGATAGGGATCACCATCAAAGCCTCCCTCAAAATCGCCACCCTGGTCGGCATGCCAGCGGTAGATGTATTCCGAGCTGGCGCCAACACTCATGATGTTGCACTCAGCCTCCTCACGGGTGATATCACCCATAACATCCACATAGTCGAGACGCTGCACGGCGTCAGCCTTATCGAGGTCGGCAATCCATGTGAGCTCACCGGTATCACCGTCCAGCATATAGATTGTGTGCTGTGTTGACACGATACTGCTGAAGGGGGAGATGTACAGATGGCCAAAATTGTCCACACCCACAGTATTGGCACTCAGGGTAGCGCCACCGTAAATTGCACCGTCGAGAGTGAGGGGCAATTCCTTCACCAACTCACCGTTAGCCGCATTCACTTTATAAACAACGCTCTGGGTGAGGGTATCGGTACCTTGTATGATGGTATTGGCATTGGAACGGGCAATGTAGATATAGCCGTCGCTCAACACCGCAGTGCGTGCATTGGTGTTGCAGTAAGGCTGGTTGCCCCACTCATTGGGCGTGTGGACACGGTCTTGAATCCACACGTTCTTGATGCCGATTCCATTCACTCGGTCATACTTCACGCCATCGGTCACAGCCCATAAACTGGCAACTGTCGATACCGCCAACAAAGCTGAAAGTAGAAATTTTTTCATAAATAATTGGTTTTTAAGTTGTTATGCTTATTGAATTTGATTTACACATATTAATTTAGCAAAGTAACAAAAAATATCGTTATAGACAAAATACATTGAAAAAATTATTTTCTAAAAAATACTAAATTTATGTTTACAATTCAAAAATTATACTGATGATTAAAATACAATGATTATCTTTGTCACAATTTATGGTTAAAATATGGGACTAGACCGAAATATTATGCCAAAATTCAATCATTTACAGTTCGCTATTGATGCTGTTAAGCAGACGCGAACACCTTTCTATTTCTATGATATAGACCTGCTGCACGAGACGCTGGAAACCATCAACCGCTTGACCGCCAACCAGCGTTGGAAAGTGCATTATGCCATCAAAGCCAATGGAAACCCACGTATTGTCAAGGAAATCGCTAATTATGGTCTAGGGGCAGATTTGGTAAGTGGAGGCGAAATTGAAGCAGCCATCAAGGCGGGATTTGCCCCTGAGAACATAAATTATTCGGGAGTGGGAAAAACTGACTGGGAAATCAGGAGCGGACTGGAACACAATATCGGGTTCTTTAATGTCGAGTCTGTACCCGAGCTGGAGGTCATCAACCAGATTGCCGGCGAGATGGGCAAATCGGCACGCATCGCCATCAGGGTAAATCCCGACATCGACGCCCACACCCACCGCTATATCACCACCGGCACCGCCGACAACAAGTTCGGCATCAATCTCGAAATTCTGGATCAAGTGATTAAACACGCGCTCGACCTGCCACACATACTCCTGGGAGGACTGCACTTCCATCTGGGGTCACAGATTACTGATATGAGCCCCTATTCCATGCTGTGCGACACCGTCAACCGCTTGATTGACAAGTACGAAAAGCAGGATATCCAATTCAAAGTCATCAATGTGGGTGGAGGCTTAGGCATTGACTACAGCCATCCCGACGAGCATCCCCTACCCGACCTGGAAGCCTATTTCAACACCTTCAAGCAGGGCATACGGCTCAGAGAGTACCAAGAATTGCATTTCGAGTTGGGTCGTGCTATCGTCGGCAATTGCGGCACTCTGATTTCCAGCGTAGTATATGTCAAGGAGAGCCGCAACAAGAGATTTGCCATCCTGGATGCCGGAATGAACGACCTCATCAGACCAGCCCTATATGGAGCCCATCATCAGGTACAAAACATCACCTCACAAGAACAGGAAACCGAGAAATATGAAGTTGTGGGACCAGTGTGCGAATCCAGCGACGTATTCGCCCACGACCAACTCATGCCGTTGACCCGTCGCGGCGATATTATCGCCATCCGTACGGCTGGCGCCTACGGCGAGTCGATGGCCTCGACCTATAACATGCGTCCGCTGCTGCCCAGCGTCTTCTATTCCAGCCAGCAGTCATCATAACCACTTGGCGGCTTCAACCACCTAGAATAACCTTGATGATGGCATTGATGTCGCCCACGGTGATTTCGCCATCGGCATTGACATCGGCACGTTCAAGGATGTCGTGGCCCACGTCATTACCCAAAATTACTCGAATCACGGTGTTGATGTCACCCACAGTTACCTCACCGTCGTTATTCACATCTCCATGTAGAGGAGGAAGAGGTTCTGTCGGGTCATATCCCAACTGTTCATCCATCCATTTCAGACGGGCGACCAACCACTGCTTCAGGTAGTTCAACTCATCATCAAAATTCACGGAGACATAGTAGTTGGGCCAGACATACTTGCCCCAACGCGGCCATGCACGGGTGTTGCGCGCCATCGCGCCATTGCTCGTGAGCACATAGGCCATCGAGTCCACTACGGCCATCAGCCATTCCTCCTGAAGGTTACTATGGCGGTATTGTGCCCAGCGACGCTTGAGCTGAGCGGTGTAATTAGGGTCATTGTTGAGCTTGTACCACCAAAATGGAATCAGGTAGGCATCTTTCTGATACATGATATCATTGGCCCGATAGGACCATAAATCCGTTCTCCACGCATCATAATAATCGGCATTACCGTAGGCCAAGTTCATGTCCCACACCACCATCTTGAACAACGGATTCTGGCTGTCACGACGTTTGAAGAACTTTCCGCTCAAGCGATAAGCGTCCACATTGTGGGCAAATTCCTGGGCAATCTGGTAGTCAATAAATGACATCACATCAATATGCTTGCGGTAGCCCTCAACCAGGTCGGTATAGTTCTCTGAAGCCAGTGCGTCCTCCATCTGGTCGATACGGTTCTTTATATACTCCAGTTGGGCCGGGGTCATTTCCTCAAAGTCGGGCGACTTGTATTGGAAATAAATGTACCGGTTGTTGATGGGCTGGCCATTGTTCAAGACGGGATGATACTTTGACCGATAATAAGGCTCGTCATTGCGCTCGACCGACAGCAGATAGCCACCAGTGAGCTCGTCGCCCTCTTCACCAGGATCGTCGAGATTCAGGCGATATTTGCCTTTGGAAACGACTTCGGTCAGAATAAACACGCCATAGTAGGTGCCATCCAGGAAAAGTTCGCAAAAACGCCCCTGCGGTGTGTAGTCCATCCATGGCTGTGAAATCTCAAACGCCAGCAGGTCGCGCATCATGCTCTTGTCGGAATAGGGGGCCAGCAATGCCCAGTTATTATCCTTTCCCATGCCCAAGAGGCTCACTTTCTTCTTTTCACCTCCCTGCTCGAGCGGCTTGTTGATAGGACGGAATGAATAAGGTTTCTTAGGACTGTTGTCAAAGGATGAGCCGCCACGGTAACGCAGGGCGATATATCCGTCATATTCAACGTGCTGCCCCGGATGCGCGACAGTATCGGCATAGTTGAGTTGGCCATCACCGTTATGGATAATCTTCATAGTAGCGGTAATGCGGTCAGTACGGGATATAGTATTGCCCCCGACGTTAATCCACACAATAGGCAGATTAGTCGAGCCGATAGTCACATAGACATAATCGGGCGGATAGTTGGGCAAACGTGAGTAGGCAGCACTCACCGTCAGCAATACCGCCGCCAACAACAACATCAATCGTTTCATTTGCTGCAAAAATAAGAAAAAGTTTTCAATAATGAGCAAATAGTCCTATGAAAGTCACGCAAGCCTTATTTGTCCAAGATAAGCTGGATGACCCGGTTGATGTCACCCACCGTCACCTCGCCGTCACCATTCACGTCAGCACGCTTGAGTATGGAGTCAGGATACTGAAGGCCCAGAATGACCCCGATAATCACATTCACATCACCGACACTCACCTCAAGGTCACCGTTCACGTCACCCAAAACCGCCTCGTGATAGACAAACGTGCGCACATCGCAATACTCGGTGTACTGTGCAGTCGTGCCTGTGACAAGGGTGCGATAGGCATAACGGGCACGGGCGTAATAGGTCTTACCGTCTGTCAACTTGCCGGCACCCTTGATTGTGCCCAGTTGAGGGGTCTCAAAGGTGCCTTCGAGTGTGCCGTTATAGGTCGAACGAGAGGGGAATGTCTCAGAACTGCTGACTTGCACCCTCAACGACCCTGCACCCTCGACAGGGACAAATCGCAGGACATCAGTAGAATAGAGTACCGTATCGCCCTCAGTGGGGAAGACAAATACTGGCACTGACGGGATAACTTCAATTGTGATGAACGACGAGACAGGTGTTACCACTGTTGCCGCACCACGGGTCGCGGTCACACGCACATAGTAGGTTGTAGCACCCGACAGACGATATCGGGGGACAGTCCACTGCGGCTCTTCGACAAGGACTGTATCGGGCGAGGTCATCCTCTCGCTGGATGACAATTCCAGCAGATAAGAAGTACCTGGAGCACCAGCCGTCCAAGTGATGACGGGAGTCAGCGAAACATCTGTCGCTACAGGAGCCGGCGAGGTAATGCGCATCTCACCCAGCGTGAAATTGCGCGGCTCACTCGCGTTGTCCCACTGGTTAAGACCACGTGCTACCACACGCCACCAGTAGGTGCCGCTGGTCAGGCAAGGAATCTTTGTCAAGGGACAACTCAACGAGTCCACTTCGACCTGTGCCACGAGCGACTGCATCTGCTGGTCGGCATAAACCTGCACCATGTAAGTTGCTGCATTGCCATCCCACTGCAGGAACGAGAGTTCAGGCACCTCGGCACCGTCCTCGGGATAAAGCAGTACGGGCTGTGCAGCCTGAGTGGGTTCTATACCGGGCATCACAGGAGCATACTCATTCTCCCAGCGGTCAAGAATCGACACGGCATAACGGTAGCCCTCACGTTTATTGGCAGGCAAGGTATAGGAGGCCCAATAGCTCACGCCATCGATATACTTGGCCTGGGCATGGAAATCATTGTCCCCTAATCCATCGGGGATGGCATAAACGACATAACGCACATTGGGGATGCTGTCCCACGATAAGATGCCGTCGCTATAGGCAAGATTGGTTACCGTGGTATAGGTTTGGGCAGGATTTAGCCACGCCGGGGCGGGATTCAGCGCTATCGTCGAGTAAAGGCTGTCCTTGAGCCAGGTGCGCAACTGACGCACCTTACCGTCAATCACCTCCTTCTTGTTGCGCCACGTGCCGTAGCGGAAGTAAACCATACCCGGATTGCCACCAGCAGCCATCGCTTCGCGCATGACACGTCCCTGCTTGACAAACTCTGCCAGCGTCCAGCCTTCTTCATCGGGAATCCACTGGCTGATGAAGATGTGACGGTTAAAACGGGCGGCTATCTTGCCCCACCATGTGGTGACGCCAGTAAAAGTGCCTGTAGTCTTCCAATAGACCTGTGGTGCCAGGAAATCGATTGTGCCGCGTGTCACCCATGCCATGGGGTCGCTGTAAATCTGGTTGTATTGCCAATCGCTTCCAGGGCTGGGCTCCACACCATACTGGTCGGCCACCGCCTGGGAACTGCAGGCTACGCCAGCGGGCCCGATGCCAAAGCGCACCCACGGCTTGGTCGATTTGACCATGTCGTTCACGTCCTTGACCATCTGGTTGACGTTCTCACGGCGCCAATCACCCTGGGACATCATGCCGCCGCCTGCCTTATAGGCGCTATACAGGTCGGCATCGAGCGTGAACGACGGATTGTCCTGATTATAGAAATAATCGTCAAACACCAGCCCGTCAACGTCATACTTCACGATGATGTCCTTGCACACGTCCACCACGCGTTGACGCACCTCGGGGATGCTGGGATTGAGCACCGTTTCATAGCTGGTGGTCAACAACCACTCGGGATGAGTGTGGATGTAGTCACGATCGCTTTGTCCCCACAGGTTCGAGCCGTGGCCATAGCGGTAAGGATTCACCCAGGCATAGACCTCAATACCACGCTTGTGTGCCTCCTCGACAAGAAATCCAAACGGGTCAAAGGCTGGAGCCACGCCACGCGTGCCCGACACATAGCTGGACCAGGGTTCGTAGGCCGAGTTATACATTGCGTCACACATCGCCCTGACGTGATAATACACTACATTGATGTGGTTCACGCGCATGGTGTCAAGCATTTTGCGGCAGGCATTCTGCACGATGGGCGTGTTGCTAGCCGTGATGGCGCCGCTGGGCCAATCGCTCAGGT
The DNA here is from genome assembly GCA_902779125.1 of uncultured Bacteroidales bacterium. Taxonomy (GTDB): domain Bacteria; phylum Bacteroidota; class Bacteroidia; order Bacteroidales; family Muribaculaceae; genus Sodaliphilus. The sequence goes on from CACZAC010000008.1 coordinate 54,374, forward strand.
AGGCTGTCATCCAGATGCCGCGCTGCTCCCGTTTGGGAGGCATATCGGCTGCCATGACAAAACTGGCGACAAATGTCACCAGTAATGCCATTATGATTATATTTCTTTTCATAGCTCAGAGTTTTGTAGAGACGCAAAATTTTGCGTCTCTACTTTTATGTCCTTAGAACAGATTGGTCAGGCGCGGGTTGATGCACACACCCAAAATCCTGTCCTTGTTACCGTTGAAGTTATAAACCTTGCCGTCCTCGGGGTTGAAGTAGTAGAGTCCGGTGGTATAGGTCTTCTCGGTCGTAGCGGCACGGAAGCCGAAATAGACGTAATGTGTCTGGGCATCTACGGCAAACTGCGTGGTGTAAACACCCTCGGCATCAGTCGTGTTGATGGGATCGGCCTCCATGGTGATGAAGTGAACGTACTTGTCATAGGTCACCGTGGCATTCTCGGCAGGAATCTGATACTGGGTGAAGCCCACGCCAGGCGTGGTGCCCTTGGTCATCCACACATACAGGTAGCCCAGGTCCTCGTCGAGCGTGAAAGCGCGCGGCTGGGTGGTCTCGAGCACAATGGGATGCGGAATGGGCACGCCAGTACCGGTCTTGCCGATATCGCTCGGACGGAAGCGGTAGATACCATTACCCGAATAGTTCTTGCCCCACCAGAACATGCCCGTGCGGTCGAGGTAGAGTCCCGTGTGGATAGCACCATAGGCGATGCCCTGTCCGTAGTAACTCAACTGGTTGTTGATCACAAAGTAGCCAGCCGTGCTGGTGTAGTTGGTCTGCTCGGTCTCGCCACGTGCCGTGAGCGGGAGCGTACGGATTCCCGTATTGCGGTCGGTGTAGTAGAGGCTGGTGCCGTCGGTACAACCCTGGAAGGGGTCGTTGAAGGCGGGACCGCCCACATTGGTAACCATGACATTGGTTGTCGAGCCGTCGGCGCTCATGACGGTGATTTTGCCATCGCCCAGGTTACCGGCCTCATCATTGATGTAGTAATACTGCTTGCCGCAGTCCAGGATATAGACGTTGTCCTGCTCAATGACATCGGTCTCGGTCACCGTCTTCTCGGTGGCAAATACCAGTGTAGTGGGCATATTGCCTGAGCTGACGCCCATATCAAACGGCAGGTTTTTGGTGCCGGGAGGCAGCTGGGAGAGGTCTACCAGTTTCACCGCCATGATATTTCCGCCCTGAGTGGCATAATAGAGCGTGGGAGCGGGAATTGATGAGCCCACCTGCACGTTCACATAGCTATCCTCCAGACGGCGGTTCTCGCCGTTGATGTCAAACCACGTCTGCAACGTAATCTTTTGCGAACCGATGTTGCTGAAGGTCAACTTGCCGGGGTTGTCGATAGTACCGTCCTCGTGGCTGTAGCCCTCAAAGGTCGTAATCAGGTTACCCTCGGCATCGCGCGTGCCCTCGGGGAACGTCCACACATACTTGCAGGTCAAATTCTCGGGGTTGGGCAACTCGATATCGAGACTCACGTTCACATCGTTGATGACAACAGGTGTCGCACTCTGCTCAACAACGCTCAACATGGGAGCAATGTCATAGATGAGCAGCGGATAGGTGCGGCTTCCCACGCCGTCAACCGTCAGCGTCACCTGATAGATGCCAGCCTTGTCATACTTGTGAGAGGGATTCATTTCGGTGGAACTTGTACCGTCGCCGAAATCCCATCTCACTTGGCCCGACTTGGAAGAAGTGTTGGTAAACTCCACTGTCGATACCACATAGAAGTCCAGACCATAGCGGTCATCGTCCACCCTATAGGTGAAATCCACATCCTTGGTGGCAAAATTGTCATAGTCGGGTGTCTTGTCGATACACGACACGGCAAACATCGCCATCATGATAATGAATGCTATTTTATTGAATGTCTTCATATTCAGTAGTCAGCTAGATGCTAATAGCTCATGGCTAAAAGCTAGTTCAACGTCACTTCTTTGTTATCAGTAGTCACACCCACCTTGCCTTCGGTGTCATACACGCGGAATTGGGGTTCCAGATAGTAGGTGCGGGTGAAATTCACCGTGTAGACCTTGTCGGCCGTGTTGTAAATCCACGACGTGAAGGGAATCGTCTCGAGCATGCTCTTGAAATAGGGCATGAACTGGCGGCGCACCGTTGTAATCTTGCCACCCGTGTCATCGCTGTAACGCGAGAAGAGCCAGAATGCCGACTTGTAAACCGGCTGCACATTCACACCCGACGGGGCTTCACTCTGGTTGGCGATTTCATGGAAAATGGCTTTTCCATCATCGCCCACCGTGATGTAGTAGTAATGGTCCACTTCATCGGTGGTGAACCAGGCATTGGACTTGTCATCGGTCGTCGTGTCGGTCGGAAAATCGATGTTGTACTGGGCATTCAACTGCTCAAACAGCTCGATAGGGAAGTTGTACTTGATATAGACGTTGCGCAGGTCGTTGTAGTAGGTGCTGTCCTTGGTCAATGCGTTGACCATGTAGGCCATGAACTCGTCCCGGAACGTCGAGGGATAATAACTGTCAAACTTCTCCTGGTCCCACTCCTCAGGATTCACCCAAGTCACAGGGGCGAGGGTGCGGGAAGTGGGGAAACTGTCGGTCAGCACATACTCGTAACCATCCCACACGGCTTTGCTGTGGGGATAAGTGGCTACCATCTGGCTGGAACGCACCGTATCGGTCAAGGAGTAGTTCTTGGTGTAAGCCAGCGACGTGGTCAACTTGCTGGTCGCCGTAGCGGTCTGCTCACGCTTGATGAGGCACCACACCTCGCTGTGGTCAATCGCTTTTTCGCTAGTGGTATAGTACTTGCCCTTGAAGGTGGCATAGCGGCCCGCCTTGACCACCGTGGAGCCTTGCTCCCAGTCCACTGTGGGCAGCACCTGACCCAGTTGTCCGTTGTCGGCAAACGGGTCATGTATCGCACACGAGGTGGTAAGCAACGCTACCAGAGCTATCAGTCCATATAATTTATATCGTTTCATAATTGTTGTCAACTATTAACTGTTATCTATTAACTATTCACTACTCTTGGGTCAACGAGGTGACTTCGCCGTAATTATGTGCCCATATCATGGGTTCCTGCAACCACTTGTAGTTCTTGTAGGCACCCAGACGCTCGAGTTCCTGGCGATTGTACTTTTCCTCGGTCTCGGGGTCGTAGTTGATGCGCTGAATCCAGGTGTTCTCCTTCTGCTCCTCGGTCAAGCCGTCAATCCAGTAGGCTGAATAGAGGTTGTAGGGACGGCGCAGGGTGGGATAAACGATTTCCTGGTTGTCACCGATGCCGTAGTGGTTGCGGTTGTTACTGTAGTGGTAACGGCGCATGTCGGTCCACTGCTCGGGTTGCAGATACATGGCAATGTACTTCTGCTGCATCAGGTCGCTCAACGTGAATTCACTGGGGTTGAAGAACCAGTGCTTGTTGCCGCGGTCGGTCACCTTGTGCACAGCCACGTTCTTGCCCTTGTAGTAGTCCTCGTTGTCGAGGAATGCGGCAATCTGGCCATCCCAGTACTCTGCAGGCTGGTAGCCGGGGGCGCCGCCAGCAACCGAGTTACCGGGATACTTGTTATCGGTGTTCGCATTATAGTTGGGATTGACATACATCTTCAAGAAGGCGGCAAGATGGCGCTGGATGTTCCACTGGGTGGCTTCCTTGGCCAGAGCACAAGCCTCGGTCTTCTTGCCCATCCAGTACATGGCCTCGGCCTTGATAAAGTAGAGTTCCTCCATCGTGAAGATGGGGTTGTAGGCATCGGCGGCACCAGCATAGGCGCCCATGTACAGGTTGGGATAGTTGGCAATCTTATAGGATGTACCCATACCGATGTTGTTCTCCAGATAGCGCATCTTGATGCGTTCACTGGCCACCGACGGGCTCGCGGGTCCCGTGCGGGCAATCATCAGCAGGCCGCAACGCGGGTCGTTGGCAAAGCCGTCGTGGGCACCCTCGGCATTGAACATGCCGCAGGTCATCTCGTTGTCGGGCTTGCTGATACCCATCAGGTCCACCATAAAGAACTTGCTGGGGATGGCACTGCCCAACAGGTTGCCACGCGACTCCCAGGAGTTGATGACGGGCTGGGCAACACTCCAAACGGCGTTCTGCGTACCCGTTCCACCGTCCCAGTAATAACGCGGCTCGTTGCCGAACCATGCGTCACGACCGCCCTGATAGTCAAACACGTCGCCCTTGCGCCACTGGTTGATGGCGGCATCGGCAGCGTCGATAATCTTCTGGCACATCGCGGGGCTGCGGTCCACATTGGGGATGTTGCGCAACAGCAGGCGGGCCTTGATGGCATATACCAGGCCTTTCCACTTCTCCAAGTCACCGCCATAGACGCGGTCTTCCTTTGGTGTGAGCGGCTGGTTATCTGGGCTGTTGACAATGGCGGGGTCCTCATACATCTTGATGAGGTCTTCGCACTCTTGCATCATCCAGGCATATACCGAGGCTTGGGTGTCATAGGTGGGAGCGATGCTCTGATAAGCCTCGCTGCGGGGGATATCGCCAAAGGCATCGGTCGTCAACTGGGTGGACATCAGCATGATGGTGCGGCCTATCAACTCGTAGTTAGGCGAATTGATGGCCTTGGAGTTGTTCACCAGATTGACGGTGTTCTTGCCGATGTCATAGAAATGGCGGCGCCACATCGGGTGGCGGTTCATCGTCAGCATCTCCCACTCGCACTTGTAGCTGTAGGCACCCACCGAACTCTTGCCGCCGGTGGTGAGCATCTGGGAGAAGTAGGCGTAGTATTCGCTGTGGTCATAAACAATCTGCTGGGCGTAATAGATGATGACGGGCAGACCGTCCTTGGCATCAATCACATGGGCCCTGTCGGGGTTGACGTTATCGTCGAGGACATCGTTACAGCTCACCGACACCAGGCCAACCAGCATCAATAATGCTAAAAATTTGATCTTTTTCATAGTCGTTGGCCTTTTAGAATGTTGCTTTAAGCGTGAAATTGAAACTGCGCGTGCTGGGCACGTTGTAATTGTCGATGCCGGCGCTACCCGTACCGCCACCAGTACCTGCAAGCACGGCGGGGTCATTGCCGCGATATTTGGTCAACAGGAACAGGTTGCGCGCTGTAGCCGTCAACGACAAGCCCTTGACGGGCCAGGTGCGCTTGAAGTGCTTGCCGAAGTCATAGCTCAGCGTCACATAACTCAAGCGGATATAGGAACCGTCCTCGATAAAGTTGGACGATACAGTCGAGTAATAGGTGTTGATGAAATATGAGTCAAGCACGATGGGCGTCGTGTTCTTGACATAGGTCGTTGTTCCATCGGGGCCGGGGACAGCCTGCACACCGTCGATGATATACTCGCGGTTGCGATACCTGTCATAGAGGCTGCTCATGCCGTTGGTGATCTGGCTGCGGCCAGTGACGTTGACCACGTCACCGCCCTTGCGGCCGTCGAACAGGAACGACAGCGTGGCGTTCTTGTAACGCAATGTGCTGCCCACACCCAGCAGCCAGTCGGGCTCGCGGTTACCGATGTAGAGGCCCTTGGCGGCATCGATGATGGGATAACCGTTCTCGTCACACACGACGCGGCCTTCGGGGTCACGCACGTAGTCTTTACCCGAGATACCCGTCGATGACTCGTGCAATCGGGCAACGGGGAAGATGTCGCCATACTGGGTGCCCTGGATCTCAGTCAACTCGTTGGGCAGGTAGAGCACCTTGCTGCGGTTGAACGAGAAGTTGGCCAGAGCGGTCCATGAGAAGTCGCTGGCCTTGATAATGTCCTGGTTCAACGAGATTTCCATACCATGGTTCTTCAGGCTACCCTCGTTGCGGGTCTGGAGAATCACACCCGAGGCGGGCGACACACGCACCGTCACAATCTGGTTATCGACCGTCGTCGAGTAGTAGGCAATGTCGAGACGTGTCCAGTTGTGGAAGAAGCGCAAATCAGCGCCAATCTCCCACGACTTGGTCATCTCGGGAACGAGGTCAACGGCGCGCGATGTGGTGGGATCCACACCATAGCCACCATCGGGGAAAAGGGTCCACTGCTTGTAGGTGTCGGTGAACAGGAAGGCCTGGCAGTCTTTACCCACCTTGGCCCAGTTGCCACGCAACTTGCCGTAACTGAACCAATCGTTGCTCAAGTTAAACAGTTCGCTGAAGATGACACCGGCGGTGATCGACGGATAGAAGAATGTCGTCTGTGTGGACTGCCTCAAGGTCGATGAGCCGTCCATTCGGGCGGTAGCCGAAATCTGGGCCATACCCTTGTAGTCAAATCGCAGTTCACCGAAGTGTCCGTAGATGTTCCTCTTGCTGTGGTAGAGCGTGGGATGGTTGCTGATGAGCAGGTCGCCGTTAGTGAAGTCGGTGTTGTTGAAGCTGTAGAACTCACCACCCAGCTGGAAGTGCTCGTTATACATCGAGGCTTCCACTCCACGTGTTTCCTTGTATTCCAGACCATAGAGAGCACTTACCGTATAATCCTCGGCAAAGGTGTGCTGATAGGTGGTCAGGAACTGCATGTTCAGCAATGAGCCACGTGAGGGCTGGAAGCTGTATGAACCGAATTTGGACTGCATGTCCGAAAGCTTGGTCTGTACATCATCGGCCATGGGATCGACCAGGTCGCCGTCATAGATGCGGGGCACCGTATAGGAGTCATACATCGAGTAGCTCTTGTCATAGCCCATCTTGCCGGTGAACACCAGGTTCTTAATCGGCTCATAACTGATTTGGCCATTGATGACGAAACGGTTGCCTTCGGTCTGGCTCCAGTCCATGTAACGGCCAAAATAGGGTGACACGGCACCATTGATGCGCTCGGTGTCGAGCAGGTTCTCCCAGTGGTCATAGTAGGCCCACCAGTTCACATGGCCCTCAAGGGTGCGGTAGTCGCTCATGTTCTTGTTGATACCCCAGTTGTAGATGGTGGACATCGAGTTGCCGAAGCCGCGTGACTTGCGGTTCATGAAGTTGGCGCTCAACTGCACCGTCACTTTATCGCTGGGTTTGTATACACCCTTGATGAGGGCATTCACCTGTTTGCGGTAGTCCTTGGGGACAATACCCTGATTGTCATAGTAAGACACCGAAGCATAAGACGAGAACTTCTCGGAACCACCGCTCACGCTCACGTCATATTTCTGGAGAATACCGGTCTTGAGGAAATCCTTCAAGTTGTTGTAATAGGTGTCATTCTCGTTCATGTAGGGGCCCCAGCCGCCGCTGCCCATGTTTTCCTTGTACATACCCTTAGCACCGGGTATAAAGGTGCTCTGAATCTTGGGCAATCGGTAGGGAGTATTCAACTCGAGCGAGGCCGAAGCCGAGACAGTGACCTCGCCATTGGTACCGCCGCTTTTGGTGGTGACCATGATGACGCCGTTTGCCGCCTCCTGGCCATAGAGGGCCGATGCGGCAGCACCCTTCAGCACCGTGATGTTGTCGATGTCGTTGGGATTCATGTCGGCGAGCGTTGAAGCACCACCGCGAATGGCCATACCATCAATGATAATCAGCGGCTCGTTGTTCATCGAGTTGTTCATCGACGAGATAGCGCGGATGATGACCTGGGTTGAGGAGTTGGGCGAACTGCCGCCGGTGCTTACCTGCAGACCGGCGATCTTGCCCTGCAGCGAGTTGGCGAAGTTGGTGGAACCGCCAGCGGTCACCTGTTCCTCGTCGAGGGACTGAACGGCAAAGTTCAGTTTCTTCTTCTCCTGGGTCTGGCCCATGGCGGTCACCACGACCTCGCCCAGCACTTGAGCATTGTCTTCAAGGGCGATATTGACCACCGATTGCCCGGCGCCAATCTTTACGCTCTTGGGATTCATGCCCACGTAGCTCACGTCGAGCACGTCGCCGTCGCCTGCCTCAATCGAGAAACGGCCGTCTAAGTCGGTCGCCGTGCCTCGCGTCGTACCGTGCACCTTGACCGTCGCGCCGATAATCGGCTCGCCGTCGCTCGACTGCGTCACCACGCCTGTCACCACACGGGCCAATCCCGGCAGCGACAAGAGGCTCAACAGCAGTAGCAATAGTAACTGTTTTCTCATTTGTTAAAGGTTTTTATTGATTAGGTAAATTTGATTCCAGTGTTGGATATATAATGAACTACAAACTTACACATTATTTTTCAATCTTTAAAAGCATTCCCTATTTTTAACACACCAAATTCAAAATATTTTATATTCAACAACATTTTTTCAATAATTTTCACAGATTAAACAAGCATACGAATACACCAAAAAAAGACAATAAGTGCAATAAACACAATGCTATCCAGCTCGCGTCTACCGCCGAGCCACAATTGTGCTTATTGTACTTATTGTCTTCCTTCTATCAGTAGTCTGGTGTTACTTGAACAGATAGGTGGTGACGCTCTCGTGACCTAAGTAGAACGCTTTGGCCTTGATGACCTGGGGCTGCGTTTTGATGGTCACAGGTGCCGTCCAGCGGGGCGAGTCGATAGTGGGCTCGCTGCCGTCGAGGGTATAGGTCACCAGCTCATCAGGATACTGGGTGTTAATCAGCAATTTACCGTCAACCAGCTTGATGCCCGGAGGTCCCACGCGGAAGTTATAGCCCATGCCCTTGAGCAGAGGCAGTTCACGGGTACCAATCTTGAGGTTATATTGGTGTCGAGCCTCGTTATAGGATTTGGTGTCGGTCAGGTCCTTGCTCCACTCGGGAATGGCTGTCCAGGCGCGCTCGCTCACGCCCATCATCTTGGGCAGCAACAAGTATTGCACCTCATCAAAGGAGCGTATTGTCTCGCTCCACAACTGTGCCTGTACGCCGATGATATTCTCAGATTTTTCGAGTTTGGCTTTACTATCACCAGCAGTAGTGATGTTGATGGGTGTGCCGTCAACGGCAGTGCGGGCACTGGCATAGATATTGGCTGGCAAAGCGCTCCACGCGTCGAACTCGTCCACCTTGCCGCCCCAGTGCAGTCCCTGTTCATTCTGGTGCCAACTGTAGGCCATATCCATGTAGAAGTTGGTCACATTGGACAGAATAACAGGATAGCCGTCGTTAGCGAGGCGATAAGGCACGTCAGCACGCGAGCCCACTGTACTCCAAGCATTCACACCAGCCACACGGGGAGCCACCACGGCGTTGAATTCAGGTTTATGGTCAAGCGCCACTTCCTGCCATCCCTCGATGCGGATTTTGCGGGCAGCAAGCAATTCACTGATACGCTTGATGTAGTATTCACTCACCTCGTGTTGCGTCTTTAAGCCTTCACGCTGCATGAGCGCCTGCACATCAGGGCTCTTGGACCAGGCATTGCTGGGCACCTCGTCGCCACCCAGATGGACGACTTCGAGTTTCAGGCCAGCCTCCTTGTACATGAGCTGTAACTCGCCCACAACGCGGTCGATGAGGCGGTAAACATCATCGCTGGCGACATTGAGCACATTATCATGGAAGCCCTGTGCCGACGTATAGACCGAAGTGTTTTTATCGTCCCACAGGCGAAACTGCTCGGCAGTGGGATTATTGATTGAGCGGCTCTTCATCGCCACGATGAGAGCACGTGCATGGCCTGGGGTCTCAATCTCGGGGATGACACGCACACCATGGGCCCAAGCATATTTCAGGAAATCAATGAATTCGGCACGCGTGAGATAACCGTTAGCACACTGGGACTGGTCATCGGGGTTGCCGTTGCCCGAGATGGACTGAGCCATGAAATCCTTCTCATCAAGGGTACAACCGCGGCGAGAAGCCACCTGCGTCAACTCGGGGAAGCCAGGAATCTCAAGTCTCCAACCTTCATCATCGGCGAAATGGAACTGCAGGGTATTGAACTTATAATAGGACATCAGGTCGATGAATCGGTACAAGTCCTGCCCCTTAGCCACATAATTGCGCGAGATGTCAAGCATGATACCTCGGTACCCGAAGTCGGGCCAGTCGATAACGAAGCAGTTCTGCAGGCGGTGTCCCTTGCTGTGGTCAAGGGCGGCAATAAGCGTTTTCACACCATTGATAAGGGCAGCCTGAGTCCTGCCCAGGATGGTTATTTCGCCGTTGTGAACGCGCAGGGAGTAATACTCGAGGTTGTCGCTCATCTTCTTGTCCAACAGCAGACGAATAACGGTACCTTGACCACTGGTGGCATAGATGCCGCGCTTTTGCAACTCATTGACGAGTAAGCCCTTGGCACGACGATAGCCACCCCACTGGAACCACTTGCCCGTCTTGATGGTCACGATGTTGCCCACCTGGGTAAAGCCGTCCTCGATGTCCACCTGCTTGGGCATGGGGAAGATGTCATAGTCGTTGCCCGTGTAGCCGTCGCCGAAACCATTAATCGCCTCATTGAAACCGTACATGTAATTGCCGTCGGGATAAATCTTGTGGTCACGCCACTGGCCCGGCTTGTCGAGCGCAGCGCGGTTGATATCCACGACGATGGGATGGGCCATGTCGCCGTTCAATACCAGGTGGCCGCCTTCGGGCATATAATTCCTGTTGAGCAAGTCACCGCCCGTCAACATCTCAACCACGAGCGAGTCACCGGCAGCGATGGGCTTGTAGTTGGCATTGGGCTGGATGCGGTAATAACCGTTTTTAACTTCCTCTATGTTCACTGGAGAACCTGAGGGCAGAATCACCGAGCGCGAAAACTGGTTGAAAAAGAACTGCCAGTCGGCAGCCAATGGCTGCTTGGACACGTTCTTGATGACAATGCGCGAACTGTAGTTGCCATCAGCCGTGTTGTTCTGACCCATGTGCCAGTCCACTGCAACAGGCGCTTGGGCACCCATCGTCAACACAGTCACCGTCAGGGCAACAGTAGTCATAATTAACTTAATCGTTTTCATTTTGTTATATTGTTTTGTTTGATTATCTGGTTCAACAGGTTGTCACAGGCGTCTTCCAGCAGGTCGAGCACCAGTTCAAAGCCCTCGCTGCCCTCGTAGTAGGGGTCGGGCACATAATCGTAGTTGGGATACTGGCGGATATAGTCGCCCATCATCACCACCTTGTCTTGTTGCTCGATGGTCGCTGCCAGCGAACGCAGGTCATCCACATTGGAGGCATCCATCCCCACAATAAGGTCAAAATCCTCAAAATCAGCATACTGCACCTTACGGGCACGATGCGTCAACTCATAGCCTCGCGGGCGGGCATGTACACGCATGCGCTTGTCGGGCAGGTCGCCGATGTGCCAGCCGCCAATACCTGCCGAGTCAATGAAAAAACGTTCACTCAGACCACGCTCATCGACCATGCGCTGCAGTACAGCCTGGGCAGCCGGCGAGCGGCAAATATTGCCCAGACAAATGAAGAGTACGTTGTATTTTCCGGTTTCTGTCATTTTGAAGGTGCAATATTACAAAAAATGTAGCAATTTTGATGCTTATAAAAGAGTTTTTTCGTTATTTATGTGTAACTTTGCTAGCTGAAACGTGAAACTATCCCACCCTTGGGTGGATGCTATATATTAACCTAGATGAACCGAAACATCTTGCTCACGCTGCCACTGCTGTTGCTGATGTGCCTTACCCTGGCCAGCATCACTTCGTGCGGACACGACAACAAGGAGCAACAAGATACTACAGCATGGGATTACAAGGCTCCGCCACCCATGCCCCTTAACCGCAACATCAGCGGTGACAGCATTGAGCTGGCTGACGAAGCCGATGTCCACCGCCTGCCCACTTATATTGAGCAACGCCCGCTCAAGGAAATCTTCAACGACACCAATGCCCTGCAACTCGTAGCCGCCGAAAAGAACGGCTTCAAGCCCGTCTCAAGTCTGAGCGACGCTTACCGCATCGACAAGCCTTTAATCAGGATTTACTCCTGTGATGCCTATATGCTCGACGACCTGAAGGCGTCGGTGCCCTATCTTGTACCCAAGGCGGCACAACTGCTCAAGGAAATCGGCTACGCTTTCCAGGACAGCATCCGCAAGCGTGGCGGCAAGGCTTACCGTATCAAGGTGACCAGCGTGACGCGCACCGACTACAGCGTGTCTAAACTCATGCGCCGCAATCGTGCCGCAACCGAGAACTCCTGCCACCGCTACGGCACCACAGTGGACATCAGCTGGGTGAAGTTTGACTGCATGGATCCAAGCATGATTGTATCACTTGAGGACCTGAAGAACATCCTTGCCGAAGTGGTTCAGGACTTCAGGCGCCAAGGCCGTTGCTATGCCATCTTTGAGCGCAAATCGGGATGCCTGCATATCACTGTGAGATAAAACTAAAACAATGTACATTATATAATATTATCAAAAAACAATGACCTTACAACAGACAATAGCCGAGTACCTGAAATACACAGGTCACAAAGGCTTAGACATCAGCGCTGCTCTTATCGATTGTGACGGCGTACTCTATGATTCAATGAAGTACCACACCCAAGCCTGGGTGAAACTCATGAAGAAAAACGGTATCAAATGTACCCGTGACGAATTCTATGAACTGGAAGGAATGACGGGCAGCGAGATCATCAAGATGAAGTTCAAGAAGGGCGCCGGCAAGAACATTACCGACGACGAGGCCCATGCCTTGTATGGCGTGAAAACTCGCTACTTCAATGAACTGGGCGAGGCTCCCGTGATGCCTGGTGCCGTACGCGTGCTTGAGGCCCTCAAGGAGGCTGGCGTGGACCGTGTACTGGTGACCGGCTCACAGCAGAACACCATCTTGGAGCGCATCGAGAAAGACTTCCCCAACCTCTTCGGTGAAGTGAAAATCACCGGCCATGACGTTCGCAAGGGCAAACCCAATCCCGAACCTTACCTCAAAGCCATGGCCAAGGCCGAGAAGAAGTCCAACCAGTGCATCGTTATCGAGAATGCTCCCCTGGGCGTACAGGCCGCTCATGCCGCCGGCTGTTTCACCATCGGCGTGACCACGGGTCCCATCCCCGAGAAGGACTTGTACAAGGCTGGTGCCGACCTGGTCTATAAGAACATGGACGAATTGGCCGCCGCTCTACCCTCGTTGCTCGTGGCACTGACCATCGTCAAGGCGTAATTCATTCATCACGACAAGAAAGACAAGAAGGACAAAACGCTATTGCTCTAACGATAGATTGTCCTTCTTGTCTTTTACAATTCCAATGGCAGATGCAGAACCTTATTTTCACAAACGACGTCGAGGGAGCCATCGAGCGACTGATTGCGAGCGGTGACCACAATATAACCGCATGGATTGCCGACACCAATACGGCTCGCCTGATGCCAGCCCCACCCCACCTCATCACCATCCCCGACGGTGACTCCAACAAGACACTGGAAACCGTCTGCCGTGTGTGGGACGAGATGGAGCGCTTTGGAGTGACGCGCCATTCACTCATCGTCAACCTGGGTGGTGGCATGGTTTGTGATTTGGGTGGCTTTGCCGCTGCTACATTCAAGCGCGGTGTGAGGTTCATCAATGTGCCCACCACCCTGCTGGGCGCCGTCGATGCTGCAGTGGGCGGCAAGACGGGGCTTAACTACAATGGGCTGAAAAACGAAATCGGCGCCTTTGCACCAGCCAGCGACATTATTATCTCAACACGCTTTTTTGACACACTGCCCTTGCCGGAGATGAAATCTGGCTTCGCCGAGGTACTCAAACACGCCATGCTAAGTGACCGCGCCGAGTTTTTGCATCTGCTGGACCACGATTTCTCCGCACCCATCAATCATGACGACCTGTTGGAAAGACTGCAGCACTCTGTACAGGTCAAAGTCAATATCGTTGCGCGTGACCCCAACGAGCAAGGCGAGCGCAAAGCCCTTAATCTGGGACACACCGTCGGGCACGCCTTCGAGAGTCTAGCCATGAAACGCGGCAAGCCCGTGCCTCATGGCTATGCAGTAGCCTGGGGACTTGTCACCGAAGCCGTTCTCTCGCACCTGCTGCTGAAATTCCCCAGCGATGACGTGCACCGTCTGGGCAACTTCACGCGCGACAATTACCGCGATTTCCCGTTTACCTGTGACGACTATCACGAATTGCTGGACCTCATGCGCCACGACAAGAAAAGCCGCGACGGCGAAATCACCTGCACCCTGCTGACCGCCATCGGCGATTACCACATCGACCAGACCGTCACCCCCGACGACGTCGCCGCAGCCCTCGACATCCTGCGCGACCACCTCTAAACGGGACACGGGGACGGTTCTTTTGTCCCATTTTGTTCCATTCTGGTTAAAAATGGGACAAAAGAACCGTCCCTGTGTCCCATTAGCGCCAGTGCCAGAGGCGGGAAACGGCGTGGGTGATTGTGATTGTGCGCAGGTGAAGGTCTTTGCCTAAGACGACTAGCATCACGGCGAAGAGGATGAAGAGAATGCCGACAATCAAGCGGGGCGTTAATAGCTCTCCAAAAACCACCACACCGATGGCTACTGCAGTCAATGGCTCCAAAGCACCCAAAATAGCAGTCGGCGTAGCACCCACATGATGCACAGCAACGGTCATGAAAACCAATGAAAGAATAGTTGGCACGATGCTCAGCCAGACGGCAAAGGACCATGCACGAGCTGAGGGCAAGACGTGCAGATACAATTCGGGCGAAGTGAAGGAATAGAGTATCAGCGTGATTTCACACACCAGCATGGCATAGAAGGTGACCTTGAATGACGACATCTTGATGCTCGACTGGTTTACCACGATGATATAGACAGCATAGGCCAAAGACGAAAGTACGCACAAGACGATACCCATAGCACTGAGCGACGCCCCGGTCTCGCCCTTGTACAACAGACCGATGCCCACAAGCGACATCACAATGGCGACAACCGTCATCGCTGTGACACGCTCCTTGAAGAACAAAGCCATAATCACCGCCACCATCACGGGATAAACAAACAGGATGGTAGAGGCAATGCCGGCATCCATGAAGTGGAAACTCTGATAATAGGTGATGCTCGAGGCGGCAAACAAAATGCCCAGCGAGAACAACACCTTGAATTCCTGACGGTTTACCTTGAAATTCTCTCGCTTGATAAGCATGACAACAGCCAGCATAATCACTGCCAAACCAAAACGGTGAGCCAGTACTGTTGCCGTATTGACACCTTCTTCATAGAGCGGCAGCGCTCCGAAGGGGTTAGTGCCGTAGCACACCGCCGACAGGATAGCGCAAAGGATTCCAATGGTTTTAGATTTTTTCATCGCATGTTGATTTAAAGCTTCACAATCACAAGCCTAACGCTTGAAGCGACTCATCTCGTAGAGAGCGGGCAACGCCTGACCGTTGGCACTGTTGAACAGGCCTCGGTTCAAACCCCAGCTGCTGTTCTCAAAACGGGTGCCGTAGCGGTTCTCCTCGGGGTACCACCAGAAGAGACCTGTCACATTATCGTGGCGGTTGAGTTCCTGAACCAATTGGGCGGTAAATTCACGTTGTCCTTCTATCGTGCCGGGCAGACAGTGAGAGAAATCCTCTTCACCACGATTGACACCATCGTGCAGATAATAATAGGCTGCCTCGACAATCATCACGGGCTTGTCAGGGAAACGCTGGGCTAGCTGGTCAAGCGTCTTTCCCAGATTGGGAATCGTGCCGTGCCACATGGGATAATAACTCAGGCCGATGATGTCATAGTCCACATTGGCTTCTTTCAAGCGGTCGTAGTAGTTGCGCGTCATTTCCCACTGCCCAGCCTTCTCGGTGTGGATAATGACGGCAGAAGACGGGCACACTTCACGGCACGCTTTGCAGCCCGCTTTGAGCAAGCTGGTGAACACGTCCCAATTATCTGCAGACATCGGGTCAACGCGTCCCACAGGCCAATCCATACCGAAGGTGATCTCATTGCCCACCTGAATCGTCCTAGGCTCCACGCCAGCGGCCTTCAAAACCTGCAGGCAATGATGGGTATAGCGATAAATGCTATCGGCAAGCGCCTTGCCCTCCAAGCCTTCCCATCGCTTGGGGGTAAACTGCTTGGCAGGGTCGGCCCAAGTATCGCTGTAGTGGAAGTCGAGCATCACCTCAAAGCCTCGTGCCTTAATGGTCTTGCACAGATCAACCACATAGTCCAAATCCTGGCACACTCCCTCGTCATGATGACGCCCCGGGGCAAACTGCGGGTCCACAAACAGCCGCACGCGCATCATGTTCCATCCCTGCTGCTTGAACAGGTCGTAGGGGTCCACGGTCACGCCACAGGAATCCTTGTAAATCACACCATTGCGGGCATTGGACGTCATCATCGAGATGTCACCCCCCAACCACGACTGGGCCTGAGACACCATCACTGCCAGCATCACCAGAATCATCATTGTCACTACTCGCTTCATCATATCTATCATCTTGATTAAATCGGTTTTACATTATTTCATTATGCTCCTCCTGTCACAAAAAGCAAATACAAGGCTTTTAGGCTGGTCTTCGACGCACAAGGCCGCTGGCCTTGTGCAGACCTTCGGCCTGCATCGCATCAACGTATATCTGCCCCACCTTTTAACGAGTGAGCTGAGCCTATATCTACTTACCGATGCTCGGACACCGATAGATTCTCTGGAAATTAAAAAAGTGCCGATAATCAATGACTATCAGCACTCTTTGCGTTGTCGGGGTGACTAGATTCGAACTAGCGACCCCACGCCCCCCAGACGCGTACTCTAACCGGACTGAGCTACACCCCGAACGCACTTGCCGAAAATTTTTAAGCAAGTTTTTTGTCATAAAAAACTCAAATAAAATACAATCGGCTGATATACAATAAAATAGTAGAGACGCAAAAATTTGCGTCTCTACATAGTCCCTATTCATTAAATCGGGATTTTTAGGTTGTGGTACTTACTCGGCCTTGCCGTCGCTACCCAGCACCTCGATGATTTTGTGCTTGTACAGGCGAACCATCTCGTCGCGGGCGGGACCGCAGTACTTGCGCGGGTCAAACTCACCGGGCTTCTCAACAAAGACCTTGCGAACGGCGGCGGTGAAAGCCAGACGGCTGTCGCTGTCGATGTTGATCTTGCAAACGGCGCTCTTGGCGGCCTTGCGCAACTGATCCTCGGGGATACCTACGGCATCAGGCAGATTGCCACCGTGGCTGTTGATGATGTCAACATACTCCTGGGGAACGCTCGATGAGCCGTGCAGCACGATGGGGAAGCCGGGGAGCTTCTTCTCGATTTCCTCGAGCACGTCAAATGCCAAGGGAGGAGGCACGAGCTTGCCGGTCTTCGGGTCACGGGTGCACTGCTCGGGTTTGAACTTGTAAGCGCCATGGCTGGTGCCAATGCTGATGGCCAGTGAGTCGCAACCACTGCGGGTAGCAAAATCGATAACCTCTTCAGGCTTGGTGTAGTGTGATTCCTCGGCAACGACGTCATCCTCAACGCCAGCGAGCACACCAAGCTCGGCCTCAACGGTCACGTCAAACTGATGAGCATACTCTACAACCTTCTTGGTCAGAGCGATGTTCTCCTCATAGGGAAGTGAAGAACCGTCAATCATCACTGACGAGAAACCGAAGTCCACACACGACTTGCAAAGCTCAAAGGTGTCACCATGGTCCAGATGGAGACAAATCTGGGGATGCTCCCAGCCCAACTCCTTGGCATACTCTACAGCGCCCTCAGCCATGTAACGCAACAGCGTCTGGTTGGCATACTTGCGGGCACCACTCGATACCTGCAGGATAACAGGCGACTTCGTCTCGGCACAAGCCTTGATGATAGCCTGCAACTGCTCCATGTTGTTGAAGTTGAATGCGGGGATAGCATAACCGCCATCGACTGCCTTTGCGAACATCTCGCGTGTGTTCACGAGACCTAAATCCTTGTAATTTACCATAATAGCTAAATAATAAATATTGGGTTAAAAAGATGTATTTTTGTTCTGCAAAGGTATGTGTTTTTTATTTTCTCTCCAAGCTAAAAGTGAAGATTTTTTTCAACAAGTAAAACCCTGCAATCTCTCCCCAAAGAAACCGACAGCAAAAAACGCCACCAAAAACCATAGCTTATTGTAATTTCTTAGACAAAAAAAGATATTTTTTTGATATTTACTGATTTTTTCTTATTTTTGCGACAAATTAATCGTGTGTTGCTAAACTTGTTTTTGACAGTATATCCTATTAACCGCTTATATTAACATTTAAAAATTACATCTTTATGAAGAAATTTTTACTGATTGTTGCATTGGCAGCATTGGCTATCGGCGCTAGCGCTGAAGGCTACAAGTTTGAAAAAGTCTGGGAGATTAACAACATTTCTTCCATCTTGCCCACCAATGATTGCCGCCAAGGTATCGGCATTGACGGCAAGTACTACGTCAACTGCAAGACGCTGGTCGTTGACACCATCGATGGCGTTCCCGTTGTGACAACGGCTCCTGTTGTCTATGAGCTCGACGAGAATGGTTTGACTGGAGTAACCTTTGCGGGCGGCACTAATTGCGGTACCACCTGTGACGAGGCCGGCAATCTCATTATCAGCAACGCTATGTTCCCCAGCGTATGGAAACCTGATGCTACGCTCAGGGTCATCAATCCCAAAACAGGAGAGACCAAGGATTACCTGATTCCTGAGGAATGTGCCGTTCTGGGCCGCTGCGATATGCTCGGCTGTGCAAAAGGCAACCTTATGGAGAGTGGTGAAATCTTCATTGCCGGAGGTACACAGGGCAACCAGATTTCCCGCATCGTCATTGAAGATGGTGAAATCAACTATGATGAATGCTACTACATGCTCTGCGATGGCGTAACCGCTTCGACCAGTACAGTGCTCAACTACTATGTTGATGTGAATGGCGAAGAGGCCGTTCTCTATGTAACACGTAATGCCCCCATGATGAAGATGCTCTTCGACGGTGACAATTTTGCAGGCACCAAGTTCACATGCCCCAACAAGGGCGCTTGCAACGGCATGTATCCGTTTGTTTGGGACGGCAAGGAGTTCTTTGTTTACCCGACCCTCCCCAACTACCAGGACGGCTTTGCTATTGCTGAGGCCAATGCCGAGGCTCCCATCGTGGAAATTCCTTCAACTGTATCAGCTAACGCCAATGGCTTCCAGGCCGACTGGGTTACTGCCGAAGTTGATGATGATGGCGTTACCATTTATCAATACTATCCTGGTGGTCACCTGACTGTTTGGCGCCTGAGCAAGGAGGCTGATGTTCCCAATGTTTACATCTTGGGCGAGGTGAACGAACAGGGCTGGGCAGCCAATGCCGGTACCCTGATGGAGTATGACGCTGAGAACGAAGTCTACACTGCTACCGTAACTCTCGACGGCCGCGGCGAGAGTGGTGAAAACTACTTCAGCTTCACTACCATGCTTGCCGAAGACAATGACGATGGTGGCTGGGCTTACATTGAACCCTTCCGCTTCGGTGCTACGAGCGACGGCGACTTCTGGTATGACGATGACCTGTACAATGGACGTCCTCTGGAATTGACCTATGATAACTACCAGGCCTTCCGCGTTATGGCAGGCACTTACACGCTGACCCTCAGCCTCAATGACATGACCCTCGTAATCGAGAAGGAAGGTTATGTGCGTCGTGGTGACGTGGACAAGAGTGGCGATGTAAGCATTGCCGACGTTACCGCCCTGATCGACTTGCTGGTCAGCGGTGCCGAGATGATTCCCGAGGCTGACTGCAACCAGGACAACGAAATGGGCATCAGCGATGTTACCGTGCTGATCGACTACCTGTTGAGTGGCATCTGGTAATCACCGCATCTGACAACTCTACACGGCAGGAGGCTTCTCAAGCAGAGCCTCCTGCTTGTTTTTCGAGGCTTTACAAGGTTTTTCGTCGGCTGTTTATTGCCATTACCAATAAATATCGTTACCTTTGCGCTTACTTTTATCCGCATCGTATAACAGACCAATATAAATCCTATAGCCGTGTCAGCAATCAACAAGTGGCGCATCGAGGATAGCGCCGAACTCTACAACATCGGAGGCTGGGGCCTCAAGTACTTCTCTATCAACGAGAACGGTCATGTCACTGTCACTCCCAAGAGCAACTGCGTGCCTGTCGACCTCGCCGACGTGATGGATGAGTTGCACTCACGCAAGGTGACAGCCCCTGTGCTGTTGCGTTTCCCCGACATCCTGGACAACCGCATCGACAAGATTTCCAGCTGCTTCAAGAAGGCGGCCAAGGAATATGAGTACCAGGGCGCCAATTTCATCGTTTATCCCATCAAGGTGAACCAGATGAGGCAGGTGGTGGAGGAAATCATCGGACACGGCAAGAAGTTCAACATCGGCCTGGAAGCAGGCAGTAAGCCCGAACTGCATGCCGTGCTCGCCAGCAACATGACCGACCTGAACGCCAATCCCGTCATCATCTGCAACGGATACAAGGACGAAGGATACATCGAACTGGCATTGCTGGCCCAGAAGATGGGACGACGCATCTTTGTTGTCGTCGAGAAGCTCAGCGAGTTGGAACTCATCGACCAGGTTGCACAACGCCTCCACATCCGCCCCAACATCGGATTCCGCATCAAGCTCTCGAGCAGCGGCAGTGGCAAGTGGGAAGAATCAGGCGGTGACAGCAGCAAGTTCGGACTGAACACGAGCGAATTGTTCAGCGCCATCGACTATATGCACGAGCACAAGCTCGAGGATTGCCTTAAGCTCATCCACTTCCACATCGGCAGTCAGGTTACCAAGATTCGCCGCATCAAGAATGCCCTGCGCGAGGCTGCACAATTCTATGTCCAGCTCGCCAAGCTAGGCTTTGAGGTAGAGTACGTTGATATCGGTGGCGGCTTGGGTGTGGACTATGACGGTACACGCTCCAGCGGCAGTGGCCACTCGATGAACTACAGTATCCAGGAATATGTCAACGATGCGGTCTATACCCTCGTTGACGCCAGCAACAAGAACGGCCTGAAGCATCCCAACATCATCAACGAGAGCGGACGCTCACTCACTGCCCATCACTCGGTGCTCGTTGTGGATGTGCTCGAGACCACTACACTGCCCGAGTGGGATGACAAAGTAGATACCGTCAGCGAAAACGATGACGAACTGGTGCGCGACATCTATGAAATCTGGGACAAAATCAACCAGGCACGACTGCTCGAGGACTGGCACGACGCGCTGCAGATACGTGACGAGGCCTTGGACCGTTTCTCGCTGGGACTCATCGACTTGCGCACGCGCGCCATGGTCGAGAAGCTATTCTGGTCCATCGCCCGCGACGTGGACAACATCGTTCGTAACATGAAGCATGCCCCTGACGAATTGCGCTCAGTGAGCCGCATGCTGCCCGACAAGTACTTCTGCAATTTCTCGCTCTTCCAGTCGTTGCCCGATGCCTGGGCCATCGACCAGGTCTTCCCCGTGATACCCATCGACCGACTGTCGGAGCGTCCTACCCGCTTTGCTACCTTGCAGGACATGACCTGTGACAGTGACGGCAAACTGACCAACTTCATCTCAGCCCAAGGTGTGGCCCACTCGTTGCCCGTCCACAAACTCAAACCCGGACAGCACTACTACCTGGGTATTTTCCTTGTGGGTGCCTATCAGGAAATCCTGGGCGACATGCACAACCTGTTCGGTGATACCAATGCCGTTCACATCAACGTGTTCAAGGACCACTACGAGATTGACCAAGTGATTGACGGTGAGACCGTTGCCGAGGTTCTCGATTATGTCGAGTTCAATCCCAAACAACTGGTGCGCAACGTCGAAACATGGGTGAGCGAATCCATCCGATCAGGCAAGATAACAGGCGAGGAAGGCAACGAATTCGTCCGCAACTTCCGCAGCGGCCTCTACGGATATACTTATCTGGAGAAATAGTTTTTCTAGACGCTCTAGAATATCTAGATTTTCTAGACAATATCAGAGGGGGCAATGCGGTATTTCATGAGATTGGGTTACAGGGGGGCTGGTTTCCATGGCTGGCAGGTGCAGCCCCATGACCCCTCGGTGCAACAGGCTATCGAGGAGGCTATGGTCACGCTCCTGCGCACTCCCACCCCCATCACCGGCGCTGGTCGCACCGATGCCGGTGTCAACGCGCGGCTGATGGTTGCCCACTTCGACACCGAGCAGCCCATTACCGACATTCAGCGACTGGTGCACAGTCTAAACGCCCTGCTGCCTGCCGAAATCTCCATCGACAGCATCACGCCCGTTCATGACGATGCCCACGCCCGCTTCGACGCCACAAGCCGCACCTACAAGTACTTTGCCGTTCCCCGCAAGGACCCATTCCGATATCCGCTCAGCTGGAAATGCCCCCCAGGCCTTGATTTTGAACTGATGAATCAGGCTGCAGCACGCTTGCTGGATTATACCGACTTCACCTCTTTCTCCAAACTCCACACCGACGTCAAGACCAACAACTGTCGTGTCACCCACGCACAATGGACCCAGGAGAACGAGCAATGGGTGTTCACCATCACCGCCGACCGCTTCCTGCGCAACATGGTGCGCGCTATCGTCGGCACCCTCGTCGAGGTGGGTCGCCACAAAATGACAGTAGAACAATTCTGCCAAGTCATTGAGCGCAAGGACCGCTGTGCTGCCGGGACCTCTATGCCCGGTAATGCCCTCTTCCTGTGGGACATCACCTACCCCTACCCCTTCTAGAGCATCTAGATTATCTGGAAAAATCCTTGATTTAAAAAATCTTCTTTAAAGACTTGTCAGTTCAGGAAAATGTATTACCTTTGCACCCGCATTAGTGCCCGCGGGGCTCAGGAAAGTGCTCGGAAATGATACCCAGCCGCCTCAGGGACAGTTATTTAAACTACAAGATTAAACAAATGTACGCAATTGTAGAAATTCAGGGACAACAGTTCCGTGCCGAGCAAGGCAAGAAGTTGTATGTCCACTATCTCGGCGACGAGCGCAAGGAAGGTGACTCTGTAGAGTTCGACCGCGTCCTGCTCGTAGATGCCGACGGTGCCGTTAAGGTTGGCGCACCTACCGTCGAAGGTGCAAAGGTTGTTTGCGAGGTAAAGGCTCCCCTCGTG
>CACZAC010000009.1 GCA_902779125.1 uncultured Bacteroidales bacterium
TCGTGCCCGCCGACGTGCAGGCTCAGCTGCTCAAGGAGTACGAGGAGAGCAAGCAGGACGAGGATTAATCCCCAGTTCTACACATTATATAATAATGGGCGACCCATTGCGGGTTGCCCATTATTTTTTTGTCAAAAAAAGACAAGCCTATGCAAATACTGTTCTTTGCCGGGATTAAGTTGATATGGGAGATATTTAGAAATACTATTGTTGCACCATCTTGCATCATTTGGGATGCGGCCTGAAGGAAAAAGTGTAAAAAAATTTGACAAAAAACAGTCCAAAAACAGAAAACATGCAAATTTTTACAAGATTCGTTTGGTCAATCCGCTTCACTCATCATATTTTTGCGTCATGATAAAAAGATAAAGTATCAACAAACAAATAAACATTATCATTATGAAAAGAAAAATCCAACTTAAAGCGCTCTCCCTAATGACTTGCCTGCTGTGTTCAATCAACTTGACGGCTATCGAGGCCTATACCAATTACACGCCAGAGGACTCAACGCTGACGTTCTATTACGATGACCTGCGCAGCACCCGCACAGGCAATACCTATAATCTAAACACAGGTAATTATGATCCAGGCTGGGTAAAAGACAATTGCAACGAAAAAGTAACGCAGGTCGTGTTTGATTCATCATTTGCCGATGCGGCCCCATCTACGACAGCCAAATGGTTTATTGGTATGAGTAAACTCCGGTCCATAACGGGAATGGAAAACAATCTGAATACAGGTAATGTGGAAAACATGAACAGCATGTTCTATAACTGCTGGAGTTTGACGAGCCTTGACGTGAGCAACTTCAACACCGCAAAGGTAAAAACTATGAGTGACATGTTCTATAACTGCAGTGGGTTAACGAGCCTTGACGTGAGCAACTTCAACACCGCAAAGGTGACAACTATGAGTAACATGTTCTATGACTGCTGGTATTTGACGAGCCTTGACGTGAGCAACTTCAACACCGCCAATGTATATAGTATGGACAACATGTTCTATTACTGCTGTAGTTTAACGAGCCTTGACGTGAGCAACTTCAACACCGCAAAGGTGACAACTATGAGTAACATGTTCTATAACTGCTGGAATTTGACCAGCCTTGACGTGAGCAACTTCAACACCATCAATGTTTGTAGCATGAAAGGTATGTTCTATTACTGTTGTCGATTAACGAGTCTTGACGTGAGCCACTTCATCACCGACTCGCTATTCACAATGAATTCCATGTTCGCTAACTGCTACGGTTTGACAAACCTTGACGTGTCTAACTTTAATACGCATAAAGTCAATGACATGTATTGCGTATTCTGGTATTGTAGCGCTTTGACTAGCCTTGACGTGTCCAATTTTAATACCGAAAAAGTCGAATGCACCGCCGGCATGTTTGGAGGCTGCCAGCAATTGACAAACCTTTATTTGATCAATTTCAATACGGCCAAAGTAAACCGCATGGACTTCATGTTTTATAACTGCCCAGGTTTGACCGTTCTCAACCTGAACAGTTTCAACACCAGTAAGGTGAAAAACATGGAATACATGTTCGGTGAATGCCCCAACCTAAAGACGATCTCTGTTGACAAAGGTTGGGACACTGAAACTGTAACCACCTCTGATAATATGTTCCTGAACTGCACGAGCCTGGTGGGCGATCAAGGCACTACCTATGATCCCGACCATGTGGATGTCACCTACGCCCACATCGACGGCGGCCCCAGCAATCCGGGATACTTCACCGAAAAGTTGCCCACGGTACTCGGCGACATCAACAGTGACGACCTCGTGACTATCGCTGACGTGTCATCATTGATCGATATTCTGCTAAATGGAGATACGGCTCCTTCCACGGCCGACGTGAACTTTGATGGCCGAACGAGCATCAACGACGTGTCAGCACTCATTGACTACCTGCTCACAGGAACATGGGAGTGATTTGGAACTTCTCATTTCGCAAAATAACTAATAGGCACCCTCACACGGGTGCCATTTTAACGATATAAAAAGCTAATTTTTCTATTTGGTGTCCCACGCGAAGGCGCAAAGGGGGGCTGCAAGTGTTCTATCTGAAGGCCAAAGTGGGTGTTTTAACATTTGGTGTTAATTTTTTCAGCAAAAAGTGAAAGAAAATTTTGGTTTTTCACAATAAAGTGTTAATTTTGCCGTTGATTGTTAAAAGCAAGACCTTATAACAGACAACGAAGCTCTCATGAAGAGATGGACGATATGGATATTGACGGTTGTGATGGCGATAGCCCTGCTGGGACTGCTCGCCATGCAAATCGTGTACATGGAGAAGATGGTTGACATGCGCAACAGCCAGTTCAGCGAGATTGTGATGCGCAGCCTCTACAGCGTGTCCACCATGCTGGAACAGAATGAGACCAAATACTTCCTTGACAAAGATTTAGCCGAAGCCGAACAGACCTACTCGGGCAATTTTGACTTCAACAGCCTCAATGATGCAAGCGTCGACACGACGTTCAACGCCGACGCCACTGCCAACGTGCGACCTGCCAATCTGAAAACGCTCAAAGACCTGAACGACAGCTATCAGCACAAGCAGGAAATCCTCAAGGGCCAGTACCTTTACCAGAAGAGTCTGCTCAACGAGGTCATCCTCACCATCCTGAACCACTCCAGCGACCGACCCATCCAAGAGCGTGCCGACAGTGCCACCGTAGCCAACTACCTGCGCTCGGAGCTGGAATTCAACGGACTGACGCTGCCCTTTGAGTTTGCCATTGTCAGCCGCAGCAGCGGTGTCGTTTACAAGACCAGCGGTTACTCGCCCATGACACAACAGGACGTTTACAGCCAGGTGCTGTTCCCCAACGACCCCAAGAGCAAGCAGTACTCGCTGAACGCGACGTTCCCCAACAAGAGCGACTACATCTTCTCGTCGGTGAAGTTCCTGGTGCCCTCGCTGATGTTCACGTTCCTGTTGCTGGCTGTGTTCCTGTACACTATTTCGGTGGCTTTCAAGCAGAAGAAGCTGAGCGAAATCAAGAACGACTTCATCAACAACATGACGCATGAGTTCAAGACACCCATCTCGTCAATCTCCATCGCCGCACAGATGCTGAACGATGACAGCGTGCGCAAGAGCCCCGAGATGCTCAAACACGTCTCGGGCGTCATCAACGACGAGACCAAGCGCTTGCGTTTCCAGGTCGAGAAGGTGCTGCAGTTGTCGCTGTTCGACCGCAAGAACGCCACCATGCGACTCGAGGAAGAGGACGCCAACGCCAATATCTACAGCGTCATTAACACCTTCAAACTGAAGGTCGAGAAATACGGCGGACACATCAACGCCAACCTTGATGCCGAGGACCCCATCATCAACGTGGACAGGATGCATTTCACCAACGTGATTTTCAACCTGCTGGACAACGCTGTCAAGTACCGTCGCGAGGACGTGCCTCCCGAACTGACCGTGACCACCGTCAACCCCGACGAGGACCACATCCAGATTACTGTCCAGGACAACGGTATCGGCATGAAACGCGAGGACCTGAAGAAAATCTTCGAGAAATTCTACCGCGTGTCAACCGGCAACCTGCATGACGTGAAAGGCTTCGGACTGGGTCTGGCCTACGTCCACAAGATGATTGACCTGTTCGGCGGCTCTATCCGCGCCGAGAGCGAAATCAATAAAGGATCGAAATTCATAATCACATTACCACTATATAAATAAAAACGACAATTATGGAAGACAAACTGAGAATTTTGTTATGCGAAGATGACGAGAACCTGGGTACCCTCACCCGTGAGTACCTCGAGGACAAGGGCTACAAAGCCGAACTCTTTGCCGATGGTGAAGCCGGTTACAAGGCTTTCCTCAAAGGCAAGTATGACATCTGCCTGCTCGACGTGATGATGCCCAAGAAGGACGGCTACCAGCTGGCACAGGAAATCCGCGCCGTCAACAATGACGTGCCCATCATTTTCCTCACCGCCAAGGCACTTAAGGAGGACATCCTGGAAGGCTTCAAGATTGGTGCCGATGACTACATCACCAAGCCCTTCTCGATGGAAGAGCTCGTGCTGCGCATCGAAGCCATCCTGCGCCGCGTCAAGGGCAAGAAAGGCAAGGAAGTGACCGTTTACAAAATCGGCAAGTTCACTTTCGACACCCAGCGCCAGGTGCTGTTCACCGATGACCGCAGTGAGAACCTCACCACCAAGGAGAGTGAGCTGCTGAGCCTGCTGTGTGCCCACATGAACGAGATTCTGGAGCGCAATTTTGCCCTCAAGACCATCTGGATTGACGACAACTATTTCAACGCCCGCTCCATGGACGTTTACATTACCAAGTTGCGCAAGAAACTCAAAGACGATCCCAATATCGAGATCATCAACATCCACGGCAAGGGCTACAAGCTCATCGCTCCCGAAACCGAGGCAAAGTAAAGCGCCACGGTTCCATACGACTAACGACAACCGTCCCCAGCCTCACCAGGCTCAGGGCGGTTGTTTTATCCTAAATTGCGTTAAATATCTGTTTTTATCACTTTCCCACAGTGCGAGGTCTTGCAACATTGTATCTAAAACAGTAACTTTGCAGCACAAAACATCATACGATATTTACAGCAACATTGCTAATTAACAACCTGATTGATAGAAAAATGATATATCTATACCGTATCTATCAGTGGTGCATCGCGTCACCCATTATGCTGGTTTACAGCATCATCACCGCATTAATTACCATTGTGGGATGCTTGTTTAACCAAGACTATTGGGGCTATTTCCCTGCCAAGTGGTGGGCACGAGTCTGGTGCTGGATTCACATGGTACGTATTAAGGTCATTGGGCGTGAACTCATCGACCACGAGACGAGCTACGTCTTTGTCGCCAACCACCAGGGGGCCTACGACATCTTCTCGATTTACGGATTTCTGGGACACAACTTCAAGTGGATGATGCGCAAAGGTATCACCAACATTCCCATCATCGGCACGGCATGCCGCATGGCAGGCCACATTCTGGTCGACACCCACTCGGCCCAGGGACTGCGCAACACCATGGCAGCAGCCAAGAAGAAACTGCACGGCGGCATGTCAATTGTCGTCTTTCCCGAAGGACGCCGCACCGACACCGGCAAGATGGGACAATTCAAGAACGGAGCCTTCAAGTTGGCACTCGAGTTCGGACTGCCTGTAGTGCCCATCACCATCGACGGCAGCTACAAGGTCATGCCACGCAGCACGTTCAACGTCACCCCTGGCACCATCACGCTCACCTTCCACAAACCTATCCAACACACCGGTGGCAACGACATCGCCAAGGTGAGCCACACCTGCCGCGAAATTATCCAGCACGACTTGCCCGAAGAGATGCGTGACGAGCCTGACAACAGCCAGCAGCAAAATACGGATAATGAGAACCAGGATTGACTCTATCTGGTCAGATGATATAGAAATCAACCCAGACGCTTAGCACTCTGCGTCTGGGTTGATTGGTTATTGCTGTCAACATGAAAAAAGGACCTCTGGGCAAGACATCGCCCAAGGTCCTTTAATATCTTAAGAATAAAATCAAATGACTGTTTGAGCCTAGTGATTAGGAAATAATCATATCATTCTTGACCGTGTTTGCGATTTCGGGACTCAACTTTTTCCACTCCTTGGAACTGATGTAGTCCATAATGATGTGGGCATGCTTGACGTTGTGCATGTCACTGCCCAGGTAGTCGATCATGCCATTGCGGGCAAACCACAAGGCGCTTTCACGAGCCTCTTCTCCGAAGTAGCCCGTGAAGGACAGGATATTGACCTGGAAACGAGCCCCGGCATTATGCAGTTGCTCGTAGCGCTTGCGACGGCGGGAATAATAAGTATAGCGCTCGGGATGTGCCAGAATAGTCTTATACCCCTTGACCTGCATGTCAAACAGCAAATCGTCAAGGTTCATCAGTTCCTGCTGGAACGAATTCTCCAGCAAAATGTAATTACCAGGGAACGGAATGAGGTGATCGGCTGCATACTCCTTGTCGAAGTACTCGTCCATGCGGTACTCGGCACTCAGGTACAAATCAATTTCCAGACCTGCATCGGTCACGGCATCCTTGAGTTTGAGAAAGGAGTCCATCAGGCTCTCACGAGTGTTTTCAAACGTCATTGCGGTCACGTGTGACGTGAGGACAACTCGGTCAATACCCATCTGCAACTCAGCCTCAAGCATCTCGAGAGACTGCTCGATGGATTGTGAACCGTGATCCACACCAGGGAGGATGTGGCTGTGTATATCGGTGTGATAAAAGAGCTTTACTTGCTCTCTGTTTCTCCTAAAGAGTTTGCCAAACATATTTTAAGTGCTCTATGTTTCGTTAATCAAATGACCTGCAAAGTTAGCATTTTTTTTATAATACTGCAAATCCATCTTTATTTTTCTCGGTCACACTTTCATTATCCCTAATTCGGAAAGCCATGAAAAACAATAAGAAACAAGTTAAAAATGCGTAACTGAGAATTAAAAAAATATCTTCATGTATTGATGAGAGAAAATAATCCATATCTTTGCCAGCTAAAAATCATCTTGTTACTCATAAGCCTCAATTCAGTTATGAAAGTCATTATCATAGGAGCTGGAGCCATCGGAGCTCATCTAGCCGACCTGTTCTCCAAAATCAAGCAGGACATCATCATTATCGATGAGGATGAAGAAAAGTTAGAGCGCATCCAAGCCGACTGCGACCTGATGACTATCCATGCCTCGGCAAACACGCCCATCCAGGCTCTCAAGGAAGCTGGGGTGAGCCGTGCCGACCTGTTTATAGCAGTCACACGCGACGAAAACCTGAACTTGAGCCTCTGCGTGCTGGCAAAGTCACTTGGCGCACGGCAGACCGTTGCAAAGGTTGAGAATGTCGAGTTCACCGACACCAAGATTACCGAGGCCTTCAGGGCGGCAGGCATCTCATCAATCATCTATCCCGACAACCTGGCAGCCATTGACATCATCAACGGCCTGCAACTGACATGGGCACGCCAGCGTTGGGAAGTGCATGGCGGACTGCTCACCCTATTGGGCATCAAGGTGAGGAACGGCTGTGAGATTCTCAACCAGCCCTTCAAATACATTTTCAAACCCGATTCGCCCTATCATGTGGTCGCCATCAAACGCGGCAGCAATACCATCATCCCCTCGGGCAACGATATGCTACTGGATGGTGATTTCGTATATTTCATGACCACGAAGGAGTTTGTGCCCAGCATGAAACAGATTATGGGCAAGAGCCATTATCCCGATGTGAAGAACGTCATCATCGTGGGCGGCGGCAAGACGGCTGTCAGGGTTGCCAACATGCTGCCCAATGGCGTACACGCAAAAATATTTGAGAGCAACGCCCACCGTTGTGAAGAACTCATCGAGTTGATTGACACTGACCGCGTGATGGTCATCAATGCCGACGGGCGCTCGGTTGCCAACCTGCTCGAAGAGAACATCAAGAAGACACAAGCCTTCATCGCCCTGACAGGCAATGCCGAGGCCAACATCCTCGCCTGCCTGACCGCCAAAGAACTGGGCGTGAGCAAGACCATCGCCATGATTGACAACATGGACTATGTGGGCATCGCCGGCAACGTGGATATCGGCACCATCATCAACAAGCAGGCACTGACGGCAAGCCACATTTACCAATTGCTGCTCAACGGCGACGTGCGCAACATCCGCAACCTGATGACCGTCAATGCCGATGTTGCCGAGTTCACTGCACATCCCAACTCACGCATCACACGCAAAAAAGTGCGCGACCTGAATTTCCCCCGCGAAGCCGAGTTAGGAGGCTTGGTTCGTGACGGTAAGGGCATGCTTGTCAACGGAGAAACCCTGATTCAGGCAGGTGACATTGTGGTCGTATTCTGCCACGGGACCGAAATCAGCAAGATAGAGAAATTCTTCATTTAGTTCTAGCACGATGTTCAACTGGCGATTAATCTTCAAGATATTGGGCTCGCTGCTATGGATTGAAGCAGCGTTCATGACGCTGTGCCTTATCTTTGCCCTTTACCATGCTGAAAGCGACATTATGCCTTTCACAATCACTGTGGGCATCACCTTACTTGCAGGCTTGGTGCTGAGACTGCTGGGCCGGCATTCCACCAACAGTTTGAGCCGACGCGATGCTTATCTGCTGGTCTCGATTGTATGGATTGTATTCGCGAGCTTCGGCATGTTGCCGTTCCTCATCGGCGGATACATCAGTCATGTGACCGACGCTTTCTTTGAGACGATGTCTGGCCTGACAACGACAGGAGCCACAATTATCGACCAAGTAGAAGGCTTGCCCCATGGCATCCTGTTCTGGCGCTCGATGACGCAGTGGATTGGAGGTCTGGGAATTGTGTTCTTTACGATTGCCATCATCCCGTCGTTTGTGGGCGGTTCCATCAAGGTGTTTGCCGCCGAGGTTACGGGTCCAATCAAGAGTAAGCTGCACCCGCGGCTGACGACCACAGCCAAGGCCCTGTGGGGCGTATATCTGCTATTGACTGTAGCGTGCGCATTCTGCTTCTTCCTGTTCGGCATGAGTCCGTTTGATGCGGTCAATTATTCGATGACCATCACCGCGACAGGCGGCTTTGCTACCCACGATGCAAGTACGGGTTACTTTCATAATCCGGCCATCGACTACACAGCCATTATCTTCATGTTCCTCTCAGGCGTGAGCTTTGCCCTACTCTATGCTGCCATGTTCAAGGGCCAGGTGAAGCATTTGCTCAAGAATGCTGAGTTCCGCCTTTATTCGGCTCTGGTACTGGCATCCACTGCCATGATTGTCTATTTCCTGCTGCGGTACAATGATTACGATGTTGGTGACGCCATCCGAGTTGCCCTATTCCAGGTCGTGTCTTTCATCACCACTACTGGCATGTTCAATGAGGACGCCGCCCAGTGGCACCACATCACTTGGGTAATCCTGAGCCTGTGCATGTTTTTTGGTGGCTGTGCCGGCAGCACGGCGGGCGGTTTCAAGTGTGCGCGTGGCGTGATTGCACTGAAAGTCCTGCGCAACGAGATTCGCCGTATGCTACACCCCAAAGCATTGTTGCCCCTCAAGGTCAACGATTCAACGGTGCATAGCTCCACACAGATTACCCTGATGGCCTTTTTCATCGCCTATATTGCCCTGTGCTTCACTGCCTATTTCATCATGATTCTAGCCGGTGTTGACAGCACCAACTCCATCACCATTGCCCTGAGTTGCGGCAGCAACGTGGGACCCACCCTGGGACTGGAAATCGGGCCAACGATGTCGTGGAGCATCCTGCCGACCATGGTCAAGTGGATTCTGTCGGCGTTGATGCTCATGGGGCGTCTCGAAATCTTCACCGTGCTGGTCATTTTCACGCCCTGGTTCTGGAAAAGTCACTGATAATCAAAAACATTATCAAAAAAAGCAGAAAAAATTTTTCCAGTTCAAAAAATGGTTGTACCTTTGCACGCCATTACAAAAAAGAGGCGTTTACCACCGCCAAAATATTGTAAGTTTAACATTTAAAGATATATCTAAAGAAATGAAGAAAGATATCCATCCCAGCAACTATCGCGAGGTTGCTTTCAAGGACATGTCTAACGAGGAGGTTTTCATCACTCGCAGCACTGTTAACACCATCCTCTGGTAAAGCTCGAGATCACCAACACTTCTCACCCCTTCTTCACCGGCAAGCAGAAGCTCGTCGACACCGCAGGTCGCGTGGACAAGTTCATGCAGCGCTACGGCAACCGCAAGAAGAAATAAGACAGAAAAATGGCAATACCGCCGTGAGCGCTCGCGGCAGTTACTACAAGACACAGCGACGCGCCCTTCCCATTGCAGGAGGGCGCGCCGCTTGTTTTATCCAATCCTGATTAACGGGAGTTCGATGTTATCCAGACCTCATGAAGTGATCATACCAATATAGGACTCAACAAGACCGACAAAGGCCCCATCAACTCCAATTTGATAGCAGGCGAAACCTGTCAATAAAGCCCCCACAGCAATCAATAAAGGGCGCTTGAAAGCTTTCCATCCGAGCCCACACCACGACTTGCGGTTAATCACACCGACGATTTCGGCAAGCAACCACAGGAGCATCAACACATCGGCAATAATCAAGATGTCTTGCCAGAAATCCAGTACAACACCACCCTGCTCAAAGATGATATTGATTGCATCAAAAAGCTTAAATACCAACCTCAAAAACAGGACACCAAATGGTATTATCATCAGCAAACGCCACAGGGTCCCCCACCAACCATAGCCGAACAATTGCTTATAATCGATCAACAGCATGATGGGAACAACGAGAGTTACGATAAAGCCTATAATGATATCGTCAGTGAACGAGAATACCACGGCTATCGGCTCAAGTAATAATACTCCTATCAGAAGAAACTGAGTCGCCGAAAACACCTGAATGAAAAACCCCTGCGGCAAGCTGTGGCGGGGATAAGCCGGAGCTCTACGGAACAAGACCCACACGGGAATGATACAATAGCAAAAGGCGACCAAGGCCAACCATTCCACGTGGTTATCCAACCAATTGGACATCACATCCCAATAGTGATTGAATCCTGTCGATGTGATAGGGGCGGCAACCGCC
The DNA here is from genome assembly GCA_902779125.1 of uncultured Bacteroidales bacterium. GTDB lineage: Bacteria > Bacteroidota > Bacteroidia > Bacteroidales > Muribaculaceae > Sodaliphilus. The sequence goes on from CACZAC010000009.1 coordinate 10,593, forward strand.
TCGGTCTCACCGGAAATCAACCAGTTGTCGATTATCACTGCAAAGATTCCCACGATGACCAGCATCTTGACGGGCGGGAAACTGACTTGGCGTTTACCGCTGATGTAGTCACGCATCAGGTATCCCGGGCGCCACAACAACTGCCACAACGTGAAAGGCAAAGAGCGTGTTCCCACGCCCCACACATCCATGATGCCCTGCCACACACTACGCCAGGTGATGGGGCCATAGACTGCCTTCTGACCACAACGTGGGCAATAGTTGTTCTCGCTCTCAGCACCACAATTGCTGCACCCGTGATGCACATGACTGTCATGATAATCAAACGGATTCTCCTGCCAATGGCGGAAGCGCTGATACTTTTCTTTTAAAGTACCCATCACTCAGCTTTAATGGTGTCATCCTCGACAACAGGATGAGGATTGACAGGTTCAGACGGCTGAGTAACAGCACGGCGCACACGGCGCTCGGCAAGGTACTCCTGGAGGCTGGTGAAGTTAAACAGCAGCAGGCATATGCCTGTAATAAGCACCACAGTCGAGACATTCTCACGCAACGACGGCACCGTGAGCGACAGGATGCCACACAGTACCACGACCAATGGGCACACATGATACCACCCCTTGATATTCAAACTGCTACGGGATAGCAACAGATAAACGACATGAAACAGTCCCAGCACCACCAGCAGAACGCCCATGAGCAACTGCAGAATCTCATCAAACTTGTCAGGTTTAATCATCATGACCAGGCCAAAGCACAGACCACCCACAGCAGGCAGTACACCCATGTAATCGGTACTGGTGCGAGCATCGGCATGACGCACAGCCACCATAATGAGATAGGCCACCGACGGCAAAAGGAACGTGGCGCCAATGATGCGTGAGCCCCAAATCAGGATATTGGGCACACTGTGAAAAATGATGAGGATAATGCCTGCAAGCAGCAAAATCACGTTAGTAAGGAGGTTAATACTTACTTTTTTCATTGATTTCTGTAAGGTGAAATATTAATTGTTAATAATTTTTTCACAAAAATATGATAAAAACGTCTATCTTCAAAAAATATTCCTCAAAAAGTTGTATCTTTGTGAGTGAATATGACAAAGCGCAGGCACATACTCGCTATCATCAACCCTGTGTCGGGAACCGGCAGCAAGGACAAGATTCCACGTCTCATCGACACAGTGGTGGATCAGGAGAAGAATGACGTGAGCATTGTCATGAGCGAATATGCCGGTCATGCCCACGAAATTGCAGCCCAAGCCGCGAATGACGGCATCGACATCGTGGTCGCCATTGGCGGTGACGGTACAGTCAACGAGGTGGGCAGTGCCCTGTGCAATACCGACACTGCTATGGCCATTGTGCCTAGCGGGTCGGGCAACGGTCTGGCACGTCACCTTCGTATCTCGATGAATGCCAGCCGCGCGCTCCAGGTGCTCAACAACGGCGTAGTGGGACAATTTGACTACTGCACGATAAACGGAAAGCCTTTCTTCTGCACCTGCGGTATGGGCTTTGATGCTGCAGTGAGTTATAAGTTCTCCAACGAGGGTACCCGCGGTTTCATTACCTATATCAAGACGGCACTGAGCGAGTACATCAAATACCAACCCCAGGATTACGTCATCAACATTGACGGCACCGAGTTAAAGGAAAAAGCCTTTGTCATCGCGTGCTGCAATGCTGCACAATATGGCAACAACGCCTATATTGCGCCTCGTGCCACCATGCAGGACGGCCTGATTGACGTAACGGTGATGCACCCGTTCAACATGATAGAGAGTCCGCTCATTGGAGCCCGATTGTTCCTGCGCCAACTTAACCACGACAACCACGTGAGCATCTACCGCGGCAAACACGTCATCATCGAGCGCTCGCACGAGGATATCATCCATGTGGACGGTGATCCGATGATAATGCCTGCTCGTGTAGAAATCCAAAATGTGAGCCGCGGCATCAGCATCATGGTAGCGCCATCGCTGCCCGATGACGTATAGCCCGAATCATCTCATAACATCTGACATAAAACTGAAAAAACGAAATCAACCAAAATTATACTAAGATGAGTTATCTGAAATTTGATAAAAACCTAATGATCAACTTGGAGCAGTCACTGCCCAAGGAGATGTTGCGTACCAATCAGTCGGGTGCTTATCATTGCACCACTATTGTGGGCTGCAATACCCGCAAGCAACATGGTCTGCTGGTCATCCCAGTTCCTGAACTCGACGATAACAACCACGTGTTGCTGTCCTCTCTAGACGAGACTGTTATCCAGCATGGTGCTCCGTTCAATTTAGGTCTTCACCGCTACAAGGGTGACACTTACAGCCCCAATGGCCATAAGTACATCCGCGAGTATGGCTGTGAACGTGTTCCCACTACGACCTATCGCGTGGGCGGTGTCATCCTGAAGAAAGAGAAAATCTTCATCACCCACGAGAACCGTATCCTGATCCGTTACACACTGGTGGATGCCCACTCGGCAACGACACTGCAATTCAGGCCGTTCCTGGCGTTCCGCAATGCCAACGACCTGTGTGTCGAGAATGCTGTAGCAAGCCGTGAATACCAGGAGGTATCGAACGGTATTGCCACCCGCATGTACAACGGTTATCCTACCCTGTATATGCAGATGAACCACAAGCCACGTTTTGTGTTTGACCCGCACTGGTACAAGAATATCGAATATATCAAGGACCAGGAACGCGGCATTCCTTACAGCGAGGACCTGTATGTGCCCGGATATTTCGAAGTTGAAATCAAAAAGGGCGAGCCCCTTATCTTCTCGGCTGGAATCGAGGAGGTTAACACCCGCACGCTCACCAAGATGTATGAGGACGAAATCAAGCCGCGCACTCCCCGCACGAGTTTTTACAACTGCATGAAGAACAGCGCCAAGCAGTTCTATATCACCAATAAGGAGGGCCATTACCTGCTAGCCGGATATCCCTGGTTCAAGATTCGCGCCCGTGACGAGTTTATCGCATTACCGGGCTGTACATTGTCGGTTCACCACCGCCAGGACTTCGAACTCATCATGGATACTGCCCAGCGCGCCCTCAACGACTGGATGCGCGACGGCACCCTCGACAAGCATCTCGACGGCCTGGAGTTGCCCGACATTCCCCTGTGGGCTATATGGACTGTTCAGCGCTATGCCCATGACCTGAATGCCGAGGCGGCCCGCGAGCGCTACGGCCAACTGGTCAAGGACCTGATTAACTTCATCGCCGACGGTCACCATCCCAACCTCAAGCTCGAACCTAACGGCCTCGTCACCACCGACGGCACCAAACGTCCCGTCTCTTGGATGAACAGCACCCATCCCGATGGCACGCCGCTCATCCCGCGCACGGGCTATCTGGTGGAATTCAACGCGCTGTGGTACAACGCATTGAGGTTTGCTGTGGAAGAGCTGTTCGGAGAGCGTGAAGAGGAGAAGGCATTTGTAGAACGCTGCAACGAGATTGCTGCCAAGTGCAAGCCGGCCTTCATCGAGACGTTTATGACCGACTACGGCTACCTCTACGACTATGTGAACGGCAGTTACACCGACCTGAGCGTGCGGCCCAACATGATTATTGCCGCCGCTACCGACTACAGCCCGCTGGACCGCCGTCAACGCAAACGCGTACTCGACATCACTACCCGCGAGCTATTGACACCCAAGGGATTGCGCACATTGAGTCCCAACAGCTACGGCTATATTCCCTGGTACTTGGGCACCCCCGAGGAGCGCCAGACGGCCTATTACGCCGGTAGCGCCCGTCCCTGGCTGATGGACTTCTACAGCAAAGCCTACATCCGCGTTTTCGGCCTGAACAGCATCTCGTTCATCGAGCGCATGATGATCGGCTTCGAAGACGAAATGAAGGAAGGCTGCATCGGCTCTTTGAGCGAACTGTATGACGGCAACCCGCCATTCATCGGACGCGGTGCCGTGAGCTTCGCTCCCAACGTGGGCGGCATCCTGCGCGTATTGCGCACCTTTAAGAACCTGCACATTATCGACGAATAATCAAAATAGAGGAGGAATCAAGATATGAAAGCATTAATGTTTGGCTGGGAATTTCCGCCTCACATCCTTGGAGGACTAGGAACAGCAAGTTATGGACTCACTAAGGGCATGTGGGAAAACGGTGACATGGACATCACCTTTGTCATCCCAAAGCCCTGGGGCGACGAGCCCAAGGATTTTGCCAAAATCATCGGCGCCAATTCAACACCGGTGGCATGGCGTGACGTGAACTGGGACTATGTGCAGAGCCGCATCGGTGACGTGATGGACCCGCAGTTGTATTTCAACCTGCGCGACCACATCTACGGTGATTTCAACTACATGAGCACCAATGACCTGGGCTGCATCGAGTTCTCAGGACGCTATCCCGAGAATCTGCTCGAAGAAATCAATAATTACAGCATCGTAGCTGGCGTGATAGCACGCACAGTGGACTGCGACGTCATCCACAGCCACGACTGGCTCACCTACCCAGCCGGCATCCACGCCAAGCAGGTAACGGGCAAGCCGCTGGTCATCCATGTCCATGCGACCGACTTTGACCGTTCGCGCGGCAACGTGAATCCGACGGTGTTCAGCATCGAGAAAGATGGTATGAACAACGCTGACCATATCATCACCGTGAGCAACCTGACACGCCGCACCGTTATTGAGAAATACGGCATCAGCCCCGATAAGGTGACTACGGTTCACAACGCAGTGGAGCCACTGAATGAAGAACTGCTCAATCTGGAAGCGCCCCCGGGCAAGACCAGCAAAGTCATCACCTTCCTGGGCCGCATCACGATGCAGAAGGGGCCCGAATACTTTGTTGAAGCTGCCGCACAGGTGCTGCACAAGGTCAACAATGCCCAGTTCGTCATGGCTGGCAGCGGCGATATGATGGACAAGATGATTCGTCTTGCTGCCAAGCGCGACATTGCCGACCGTTTCCATTTCACCGGCTTCTTGAAAGGCAAGCAGGTGTATGAAATGCTGGCAGCCAGCGATGTCTATATCATGCCGTCGGTGAGCGAACCCTTCGGTATCTCGCCCTTAGAGGCGATGCAGATGGGCGTGCCTTCAATCATCAGCAAGCAGAGCGGCTGCGCCGAGATTCTCGACAATGTCATCAAGATTGACTACTGGGACACCAATGCCATGGCCGACGCCATCTACAGCATCATCAAGTACCCTGCCATGTTTAACGAATTGCGTGAGCAGGGACTTGCCGAGGTTAACCAAATCACCTGGGACAAGGCGGGCGCCAAGGTCATCAACATCTATCGAAACCTGATCAACCGCTAGTAGTCATCACCTAGGAATCTTTAGATTTTCTAGAAAAATATTATAACTAAAGAAAACAAACAATAAAACGACAATACAGATATGAAAGCGATTTGTTTTTATTTCCAGATTCATCAGCCGTTCCGTCTGAAACACTACCGTTTCTTCGACATCGGCAACGACCACTACTATTATGATGACTTTGCCGACGATGACATCATCACACGCATCGCGCAGCGGTCCTACCTGCCCGCCAACGAGATGCTGCTCGACATGATCAAGCAGAACGGCAAGAAGTTCAAGGTGGCTTTCTCCATCAGCGGTACCGCGCTGGAGCAGTTGGAGCAGTATGTTCCCGAGTTCATCGACTCGATGAAGGAACTGGCTGCAACAGGTTGCGTTGAGTTCCTGAGCGAGACCTATGCCCACAGCCTGTCATCACTCTATGACCCCGACGAGTTTGTCGCCCAGGTCAAGGCCCATGACGCAAAGATTTTCCAACTTTTCGGACAGAAACCCAAGGTGTTCCGTAACACCGAGTTAATCTATGACGATGATGTGGCCTCGATGGTTTATGCCATGGGCTTCAAAGCCGCTATCACTGCCGATGCCAAGCACGTGCTTGGCTGGCGCTCACCCAACTTCCTGTACAGTTCAGCCTCGGCGCCCAAACTCAAACTGTTGTTGAAGAACGGAAAGCTGAGCGACGACATCTCGTTCCGCTTCAGCAATCCCGAGTGGGCATCCTATCCCCTAACTGCCGACAAGTACATCAACTGGATCAATGAGTTGCCCCAGGAAGAGCAGTTGATTAACCTGTTCATGAATTATGACGCATTCGGAGAACTGCAGCCTCGCGAGAGCGGTATCTTCGAGTTCATGAAGGCGCTGCCCCGCTTCGCTGCCGAGCATGACATCCAGTTCTGGACTCCGAGTGAGGTGGTTTCCAAGTTCAAACCCGTTGCCGAACTCGCAGTGCCCTACCCCATGTCATGGACCGACGAGGCGCGCGACACCAGCGCTTGGCTGGGTAACACGCTGCAACAGGAGGCTGTTCACAAGCTCTACAGCATCGGTGAACGCGTTCGCTTGTGCACCGACCGCCGCATCAAGCAGGACTGGAACTATCTGCAGGCCAGCGACCACTTCTTCTACATGTCGACCAAACACAACGACGATGGTTCGGTACACTCCCACTACAGCCCGTATGACTCGCCCTACACTGCGTTTACCAACTACATGAACGTGCTGAGCGATTTCATGACGCGCGTCGAGGAGCAGTACCCCACCAGTATTGACAACGAGGAGCTCAACTCGCTGCTGTTGACAATCCGCAATCAGGAGCAGGAAATCGAGAGGCTGCACCGCGAGGTTGAGATGATGCGCAACAACATCGTCCAGGACACTACCGGCGACTTCCCTATCGACGAGCCTGAGCCTGCTCCCGTACAGAAGGAAAAGCCCGAGCCGGAACCCGAAAAGAAACCGGCTCCCAAGAAGAAAGCACCGGCCAAGAAACCCGCAGCAAAAAAGGCGCCTGCTAAGAAAGCAGAACCCAAGAAGCCAGCGGCCAAGAAAACGCCAGCCAAGAAGTAATCCTTAACAAATGAGGGTGAGCAAAACAAAATTTGTTCACCCTCACTTTTTTAACAACAACATGCCTCTAAAAAAGGAAAACAATAAATACAACAAGTACAATCTTAATAGCCTTCTGAATTGAATTAAGTCTTTGTACTTATTGTATTTATTGTTTTCATTTAGATGTTGTCGTGTCAGTCTCGACAATGTAAAAAACAAAAAAACTATTTTTTGTTTTGTTCTGCCCTCGACTTTCACTAATTGTGGATAAATTAGGAGGCGTCTCGGCATAAAAAACAAAAAAAGAATTTTTTGTTTTGTTCTGCGCTCGACTTTCACTAATTTTGTGGGTTAATAGCAAATGAACACTCAAATAAAAAAACATACAATTATGGCAAGACTTCGCAACTTCATTTTTCTGTGCCTGTGTGCACTGGTGATGGTGCCTTCACTTCAAGCCGAGCACCTGATGATTATCGCTGTTAATGACACCCATAGCCAGATTGACCCTGCCAGCGACGGCATGGGCGGTGTGGCACGTCGCCGCGCCATCTATGACCAGTTGCGCGCCGACAATCCCAACACGGTCTTCATTCATGCCGGCGATGCTGTTCAGGGCACGCTGTTCTTCTCGCTCTATCGTGGCGAGGTTGAATATGCACTGATGGACACTCTGCGCTATGACGCCATTATCATGGGCAACCATGAGTTTGACAACGGCATGGAAGAACTTGCAGCCCACTACCACAATGTCGATGCCGTGAAAATCAGTACCAACTACGACGTCAGCGCCACCCCGCTCAATGGTCTGTTCCAACCCTATTGGATTAAGGCCGTGGGCGACAAGCGCATTGCGTTTATCGGCATCAATGTCAACCCCGAGGGTTTGATTGCCGATATGAACTGCCGTGGCCTGCGTTACCGCTATGCGCCGAGTGTCGCCGACGCTACGGCACGCTACCTCAAGGAGATTCTGGGAGTAGATTATGTCGTGATGGTGTCTCACATTGGCTACAGCAGCTACGAGCCCACCGAGCCTAACGACGCGCTCATCATCGGCCAGAGCCACTACATCGACTTGGTCATCAGTTCCCACTCCCACACCACCATCAAGCCTGGCAGCGGAATGGACCGCGTCGCCAATGCCGACGGCAAGATGATTCCCATCGGCCAGAACGGCAAGAGTGGCAAGATGGTTGCTACCTATGACCTCGACCTTGACAATGGCAACGTCGTCTATGACCATATTCCCGTTGACGCGACCTGGGACAAAGCTGCCAGCCGCTACACCGCTATGAACGAATGGCTCGACCACTACCGCCATGGTGTGGACAGCATCATGAACAATCCAGTCGCCACAAGCGCACGATTCATGAAAAATTCCAGCAACGCTGCCCAGAACTGGGTGAGCGATGCCGCAATGGTCATCATCAAGGAACTGACCGGTTTCAAGAACATCGACTGCGCCATCATGAACAAGGGCGGCATTCGCACCGATATGCCCCAGGGCACCGTTACCGAAGGCGTTATCGGCTCCATGTTCCCGTTTGACAACCGCTTCGTCGTGCTGGAGATGCCCGGCAATGAACTCATCGAGAGCATCAAGCTCATGTGCGGACGTGGCGGTGATGCCGTGAGCAAGGAACTCAAGGCAATCTACAATGAAAAGGGCGAACTCATCAAGGCAACTCTGAAAGGAAAGAAAATCGACCCCAAGAAAACCTACATTGTCGCCACCATCGACTATCTGGCAAACGGCGGTGACTACATGACGCCCATGACACGCTGCAAGCGCCTGTTTGTCGATACCCAAAAGTACGGCAACCACATCTTGCAGTATGTCAAGAGGCTCGAAGCTGAGGGCAAGAAAATCGATGCTAAGGACGAGGTAAGGATTCAGAAGAAATAAACTATAGGTTTCAGGTTTTTAAGATTTCTTAAGAAATAAAAGGAAGTATATATGATGACCAGATTCAAACGTTTTTTGTTGACAGCAGTTGCCGTGGTACTCGCAATAGGGGCTACAGCACGCAGCACCAATAACTTGCCCAACCTGTTTAATGATGTTGACCAGGTTGAGATGAACCGTTGGGTGGACAGTGTGTTCAATACCATGTCACCCGAGGCACGCATCGGCCAACTCATCATCGCTGCCGTGACGCCATCGTCCCAAGATGCCACTAAACAACTTGTGGAACGTCTCGTAAAACAGAACATGGTGGGCGGTCTCATCTATGAAGGCAGCACCATTGCCGACCAAGCCTATGTCACCAATCTTGCCCAGTCGCTGGCTACCATCCCCCTGATGATTACCATCGACGGCGAATGGGGTCTGGGAATGCGCCTGAAAGAAGTACCCGACTTCCAGCGCAACCTCATCCTGGGGGCTATCGACGACGACATGTTGCTGTATGAGTACGGCCGCGAGGTGGCACGCCAGTGCCGCCGCATGGGCATCCAGGTGAATTTTGCCCCGGTACTCGACGTGAACGACAACCCCAAGAATCCCATTATCGGCGCTCGCTCTTTCGGTGAGAGTCCCGAGTTGGTGGCACGTCATGCCATCGCCTTTGCCCGTGGTCTGGAAGATGGCGGCGTGATGGCAGTGGGCAAGCATTTCCCTGGTCACGGTTCCTCAAACGGGGATTCCCACAAGATGCTGCCCGTCATCAACAAGACGATGCAGGAAATCAACACCTGTGAGTTGGTCCCCTTCCGCCGCTTCATTGACGCGGGCCTGAGCGGTATCCTCACAGCTCACTTGCTGGTGCCTGCCATCGATGGTGGCAAAGCGCCCACGAGCCTCTCGCCGGAATGCATCAACAACGTGCTGCGTAGCCAGTTGGACTTCAACGGCCTGATTTTCACCGATGCTCTCAATATGAAAGGCGCTAACGAACTCCTCAAGGGCTCGGTGTGTGTCAATGCCCTGCTTGCCGGCAACGACGTGCTGCTTATGCCCGAGAATATCAGTGACGAGATTGCTGCCATCAAAGCGGCAGTCGAACGCGGCAAACTGAACCAGAGCGTCATCGACGAGCGCTGTAAGAGAATCCTGCGCTACAAGTATGCACTTGACCTGACCAGCCCTCAGCACGTCAACACCTCCAACCTGCTGAACGAAATCAACTCGCAGCAGGCCACCGTAATCAAGCGCAAACTCACCGCAGGCAGCATCACTGTCATCAAGAACAACGACGATATCCTTCCCATCCACAACCTGCAGAGCCGCCACATCGCTGTCGCCACCATCGGCAACGAGAAAGGCACGGCATCCAAGTTCACACGCCGCTGTGCCGACTATGCCCAGATTACCAGATTTGACCTTAACAAAGCGGGCTCGGCAAACGCACTGGCTGAGCAGCTGCATGACGGTCATTTCAACACCATCATCGTGGAGGTGGGCGACGACAATGCCGAGAACCGTGCTGCACTTAATGCCGTAGTCAAGAAATGCAAAAACGTGATTCTGGTACTGACTTGCAAACCCTACGACATCCAGCAATACGGCACAGCCATCACCAACAAGCACGTCAAAGCCGTCGTGCTCACCTATGAGAACTCTCCCCTGACCGAGGACTATGCTGCACAAACCATCTTCGGCGGCAATGCAGCTGGCGGCAACCTGCCCATCTCGCTTGCATTTGACGGCAAGAAGACCCGTTATGAGGCTGGCGACGGCATCCATTACGATGCCAACCGCTTGGGTTATTCCATCCCTGCCGAAGTGGGACTCGACAACCGCCTGACGGCGCAAATCGACTCGGTATGCCGACTGGGAGTGCAACAGCACGCTTTCCCCGGCTGCCAGGTGATTGTAGCCCGTCACGGCAAGGTCGTGTATAAGAACTCGTTTGGCGCCATCGACTACGACAACCCCAACAAGGTGGATGACAACACCCTGTTCGGCCTCGCGTCGGTATCCAAGGCCACTGGTACTATTAGTGGCGTGATGAAGGCCTTCGACGACGGCAAGTTCCGCCTTGACGACAGAGCCAGTGATTATATCCCCGGGCTGCGCGGCGGCGACAAGGAAGATATCACCTTCCGCGACCTGCTGTATCACGAGACGGGAATGCCGGCATCGCTCGACATGTGGAAAATGATGATGGACCCCAGCACCTACAGCGGCACGCTCATTGCAGGAGCCGAGGATGCCACCCATACCATCAAGATTATGAACGGTGCCTGGGGACACAAGGATGCCAAGATGCGCACCGACATCCTCTCGCCCGTCAAGACCGACCGTTTTAACATCGCGATTGCCGACGGGTTGTGGGGCGGCCGCGTGACCTATGACTCCATCATGAACCGCATGTACCACGCCAAGCTGGGCAAGAAGAAATACCTGTACAGCTGCTGCAACTTCTCGTTGCTTGCTGATGCGGTGCAGCGCATGACCCACTCGCCGCTCAACTACTATGTGAACAACTACATCTTTGCCCCGCTGGGTGCCTATCACACGATGTACCGCCCGTTGAGCAAGTTCTCGCGTGACGAAATCGCCTATACCGAGAAGGATACCTACCTGCGCCGCCAGCACATCCACGGCTATGTCCATGACGAGCTGGCCGCTTTCTCGGGCGGCGTGCAGGGCAATGCGGGACTGTTCAGCAACGCCAACGACCTTGCCAAACTGTTCCAGATGTGGCTGAACGGTGGCACCTATGGTGGCGTGCGCCTGTTAAAGGCCTCGACCATCGAGACCTTCACGACCCAGAAGAGTCCCAACAGCCACCGCGGACTGGGCTTTGACAAACCCGTTGTGGGCAATCCTGACGCCAGCAATACATGTGCCGAAGCCACACCCGAGACCTTCGGCCACACGGGCTTCACGGGCACCTGTTTCTGGGTGGATCCCAAGAACGACATGTTCTACATCTTCCTTAGCAACCGCGTGTGTCCCACGAGGAATAATCCCAACTTCGGCCGCATCAGTGCCCGCAGCCACATCCAGTCGCTCATCTATCGCGCCATCAAAGAGTAATAAAGCCTATTCCCTTCTAGATTTTCTAGACTAACTAGATTATCTAGAGAACAGAAACTAAAATACAAGGATAATATGAAGAAGATTGTTTTTATTTTTACAGCCCTGTTGATGCTCGCATCGTGCAGCAAGGGTTACAAGGTCACTGTTACTTTCCCTGACGAGAGCACCAACGGCGAGACCGCCTTCCTGACCAACTATGACACAGGCGACACTATCGCAACGGCCACTATCGAGAACAACACCTGCACCTTTGAGGGCACTGCCGATAAGGGCTTCTTCGCCCGCCTGTATGCTGGCGGCAACCCTTACGGCTTCATTGTGGAGCCTGGAGAGGTAAATCTTAACATCGGTGAGGGCACCGCCGTCAGTCCGCTCAACGACAAGATGGCAGCGTGGAGTAAAGAAGCACAAAAGATTGCCGATGACACCACGCTGACCGAGGCCGAAAGCGATGCACGCTATGCCGAGGAACTTTTCAAGTTATATCAGGACAACAAGGATAATGCCATTGGTCCATGGGCTTTCTGCAACTACTTGATGTATAAAGACTTCAGCGAGGCCGATATCGATGCATTGCTCAAGGAGGCACCCGAAGCCTATGCCCAACTGAAACGCGTTGAGAAGGCCAAGAATGCAGCCCGCCAACTCGCCGTCACTGCCGAAGGACAGAAGTTCACTGACTTTGAGGTCATGGCCGAGGATGGCAGCAAACAGAAACTCTCGGACTACGTCGGCAAGGGCAAAATTGTCGTTGTTGACTTCTGGGCCAGCTGGTGCCCGCCATGTCGTGCCGAGATTCCCAAGCTGCAGGCTCTCAAGGCCAAGTATGGCGACAAATTTGATGTGCTGGGCGTGGCCGTTTGGGATAACCCCGACGACACCCGCAAGGCCATCGAGGAACTCAAAATCACCTGGCCCGTCATCATCGGCACGCAGAAGTTGACCGAGCCCACCGACCTCTACGGCATCAAGGGCATTCCCCACATCATCATCTTCGGCCCCGATGGCACCATCCTCTCGCGCGGCAAGACCGGTGACGCCCTCGCCAACAAACTGGCTGAGGAGGTAAAGTAGTGAGTGAGTAACGAGTAACGAGAATCGATTAACGAGACATTTGGTACAATAAACGGCGGCATTCATACAGTGCCGCTGTTTTTCTGGTTGCTGTATGATGGGGTGGCAGTATTTTGGGCCTGTCAAACCAATCAATCAGAAAAATGAAAAAGATGATCAAAATCTCAGTAATCATCTTACTCGCCTTAGTGATCCTTATTGTTGTTTGTAACGTGATTGTCGAGCGATGTGCTGCGGACAAGACTATTGACAATACCGCCGATGTGGCCCAACACGAGTGCGCGTTGTTATTAGGCACGAGTCCGTTCAATCGTTTTGGAGGGCCGAATGCGTTCTACACCGCTCGCAAGACGATAAAGCCCATGCCATCGGAGCCAGCGACACCATCCAGACCCACCCTTCCGACAGTGTAAATATTCCCTGGCTGGTCTTCAAAGCCAAGAAATAACGACTATTGGTACTAAATAAACTAGTTCTTCTAATGATACTAGTGAGACTAGTTCAACTAGATTACACAAGCGGCTATGCCTTTCGCACAGCCGCTTGATGGTTCAGATGAACTTTTTATTACTCGTTTTTTTTATTGATTAATGAGGTGTCTTCGTGCCCTGGTATATCCTTTTTCAACCGCTTCTTTTACAGTCCAAGCATAAAACTCTCCATGAGTTTCAATTATCTGAGTTGTATGATACTGCTGGTCAAATGGAAGATGATATTTCATTGAATCAATATTACACTTAATCATGGGGTAATCTCCCATCTCTTTTATAATTACCTTTACTCCTAGCGCATTCGCAAATTCCTGTGCAGTCAGCGAAAGATTTGTTGTTGTAACAAATACAGGTATCACAATCTCTTCAAATAATCCTTTGTGAGACAACTTATACTCAAGAGCTGTTCCAAATAATTGGCAAATCACATTTTCATGTATGACTCTTGTATTTGACCATCTTTTGCATTGAATAATATAAGTTTCTTTTTGGTCCGTCTTATTAATTCTATGGGCTATAATATCACGTCCTAAATCTTGAAGACCGTTTCTTTCTCCAAATTGATCGACAATTAATTTTTCGCCACTTAACAAATTTCCTGAACGTAATAAATAGCCAATATATAATTCATACTCAATACCAATCTCCCAATTGCCTTTTTTCCTCTTATTATACCTATCAAGAGCTAATTGATTCTTCTCAACATCTGATAGATTATTATACTCATCGTTCGTAAGCCAATCATGTGCTCTATCTCTTTCCTCATCAAATGAATCTAAATCATCAAACCGATCTAACTTAATAAGAGAATCATCATCTTCAAGATAGATATTTAGTTCCGGAAAAATACCTAACAAAAAATCATATTTATATTTCATTTGTTTGAAATCAAACAGCTGTTCCCTATATTTTCGCCTAAGTTCCCTTACTGTTTCTGCCGCTTTTGGTGCAGGATAAGGACGGTTAGCCAATCTCTCTTCTTCTTTATCAAAAACAACAGTTTCATAGTCCGATATCATGTCAGAAACCAGACGAAAAGGGGTAGAACTATTTCGATGCTCATTTAACTTTTCCACTAGTGATGATAATGAGGAAATCTGCTCAGTCAAATCTTTAATCTTTTTCTCATAATCTTGTTTTAATAAAAACATTTCGTGATTAATCTTTCCAACTGCTGATTTACATTCTTGAGTGCTCTTTTTTTCAAAAGAATCCATTTCTTGTTTATGATTCTTCTCAAGTTTACGGATCTCTTTATTCTTATCCTCTACTATCTTCTCTTTCTCTTTTTTCATACGATTCATCGCACTATTAAATCTCATATCAAATCCACGTATTGTTGCTTCATGGCTATAAATTTGTTTTGTCAATTTACTTATTCTATATCGCGACGCAATACTTACAAAACACAGAATAGCCATAATGGCTAATGCTGCGATAATTATTGTGGATTTACCTGATTCAGGAGAAAGCAAATAGCTGTACTCCTTTCGCACATTTAAAAGAATAAAACCAAAGACAAGAGACGAGGTGATTGCTATAAATGAAACCACATTTAGAAACTTTGAGAAAAAATTATCCATAACAAGTAGTTTAATTCCAATTTACACTTTCAATTTTCTAGTCCATTTTTTGCAGATTATTTCTCCATCAAAACAATTACATAGTAATAATAACAGTCATTTTTCAACCATAATAAGGTAATGCTGTAATGTTTCCGTATTTTCCAATTGTGACATAGAGATTAACTCTATTTGCTAAATTGTTTTTATTGATAAGGTCAATTAATTGTTTATCTGAACTAAAACGAGGCCCCATAATTATACCCATCAAACATTCTCTTATCTTAACATAAGGAACTTCTTTAAAATATGTATTCTTTGAAATAGCGATATATTTATACTCATCTTCATCTCTCCAATCTGAATGCTTTATAAAAAAAAGACTATCTTGATTATTGATGATAAAATCCATCGCATTTTCAGAATCTTTAATTGCCAAAAAATCATCCAAACTGTAACGATATTTGATTGACTTTTCAAATATATAATAATCACTTGAAAGTTCTCGAATTGCTTTTGAAAACTTAGCCTTATCAAAGATTAAACAAGCACCTTGGCTATTATCAGCATATTGTGCCCACATTCTTGGCTTTTTATATCCATAAATGGGAATGTTACTTCCTTCACCTAAAAAGTTTTGAGAAAAAGAAAAAGAGAAGCAATAATTCTTAATTATATTGTATATTTGAGCACTATTAAAACGGAATTGCTCATATAAGTGTGATTCTCTCAAGTCATTTTGTTTAACTATGATCCCACCTCGAAAAGTGACAGTTTCAAGGATTTTAAACAAGGCTTTTGAAGAAGTACAATGAAATAACAAATTACCAGGACATACTGGTAGTTTTGTCGTAATATCATTTAATCGAATCATAGTACATTATTCTATATAACTTGTAAAAGTAATTCAAAAAAATAATACATGAATAATAACATGGAAACTTTTTATTAACAATAATGCATGGTTTTCAAAAGAGAATCATAACAAAGCACATCAATAATAACACAAGCGGCTGTGCCAGGAGGACAGCCGCTTGATGGTTTATTTGGTAGGGTTGATTACTCGGCCTCTACTGCTGCCTGGGCGGCGGCGAGGCGTGCGATGGGCACGCGGTAGGGCGAGCAGGAAACGTAGTTCAGTTTGAGCTTGTTGCAGAACTTCACGCTCTTGGGCTCACCACCATGCTCACCGCAGATACCGACGTTCAGGTCGGGGTTAGCGGCGCGGCCCTTGCGGGTAGCCATCTCAACGAGCTGACCAACGCCTTCCTGGTCGAGTACCTGGAACGGATCCTCCTTGAGGATGCCCAAGTTCTTGTAGATGGCGAGGAACTTGCCAGCGTCATCACGCGAGTAACCGAAGGTCATCTGGGTCAAGTCGTTGGTACCGAAGGAGAAGAAGTCCACAACCTCGGCAATCTGGTCGGCAACGAGAGCTGCACGCGGTATCTCAATCATGGTACCCACCTTGTAGGCTACGGTCTCGCCACGCTCGGCGAATACCTTCTTGGCGGTATCGTTGATGATGTTGGCCTGCATTTGGATCTCGTTCTTCACACCGATGAGGGGCACCATGATCTTGGGATGTACATCGACGCCCTTAGCCTTAACGTTGAGGGCAGCCTCGATGATAGCACGTGCCTGCATCTCGGTGATCTCGGGATAGGTGTTGCCCAGACGGCAGCCACGGTGACCCAGCATGGGGTTGAACTCTTCCAGACCGTCGCAAATCAGCTTTACCTCCTCGAGGGTGCGGCCCGTCTGCTCGGCGAGCTCACGCATGGTCTCGAGCTGGTGGGGTACGAACTCGTGCAAGGGGGGATCGAGCAGGCGGATGGTCACCTCGTAACCATCCATAGCCTCGAAGATGCCCTCGAAGTCACCACGCTGCAGCGGGAGCAGCTTGGCCAGAGCGACGCGGCGAGTAGCCTCGTCGGGAGCGATGATCATCTCACGCATGGCTTTGATGCGGTCGCCCTCAAAGAACATGTGCTCGGTGCGGCACAGACCAATACCGTGTGCGCCCAGCTCACGAGCCTTCTTGGCGTCGCGGGGCGAGTCGGCATTGGTGTAAACGTCCATCGTGCTGAATTTCTCGGCAAGTGCCATAACAGCAGCATAGTCACCTCCCAGGTCGGGATCTACAGTTGCAACAGCTCCGTCGTAAACCTCACCGGTGCTACCATTGATCGAAATCCAGTCACCCTCGCTATAGGTCTTGCCACCCATCTCGACGGTGCGAGCCTTATAGTCCACCTTAATCGTACCGGCACCCGAAACGCAGCACTTACCCATACCACGGGCAACAACGGCAGCGTGAGAGGTCATACCGCCACGAGCGGTGAGGATACCCTGAGCCACGCTCATGCCACGCAGGTCCTCGGGAGAGGTCTCGATGCGCACCATGATGACTTTCTTCTTGCGCGAAGCCCATTCCTCGGCGTCGTCGGCAAAGAACACGATTTGACCGGTAGCGGCACCGGGGCTGGCGGGCAGACCCTTGGCCATAACCTTGGCGCTCTTCACAGCAGCCTTGTCAAACACGGGGTGCAGCAGCTCGTCGAGCTTGCCGGGCTCCATGCGCTTGATGACGGTCTTCTCGTCGATAGCGCCCTCACGCAGCAGGTCCATGGCAATCTTCACCATGGCGGCGCCAGTGCGCTTACCGTTACGGGTCTGGAGCAGCCAGAGCTTACCGTCCTGGATGGTGAACTCCATATCCTGCATGTCGTGGTAGTGGTCCTCGAGCTTCTGCTGGATTTCAACGAGCTGCTTGGCGCACTCGGGCATCGACTCCTCAAGAGAGGGATACTTGGCGGCACGCTCTTCCTCGCTGATTCCCTGCATGGCGGCCCAGCGGCGGCTACCCTCGGTCATGATCTGTTGCGGGGTGCGAACACCAGCCACAACATCCTCGCCCTGAGCATTGATCAGGTACTCACCGTTGAACAGGTTCTCACCAGTACCGGCATCGCGAGAGAAGCAAACGCCAGTAGCACTGTTGTTGCCCATGTTACCATAGACCATGGCCTGAACGTTGACAGCCGTACCATACTCCTCGGGAATCTGGTTCATGCGGCGGTACAGGATGGCGCGGTCGTTGTTCCAGCTGTCAAACACAGCGTAGATGGCACCCCAGAGCTGGTCGTAAGCGTCGGTGGGGAAGTCCTTACCGGTATTCTCTTTTACAGCGGCCTTGAAGCGAACCACCAGTTCCTTGAGGTCATCGACATCAAGCTCGGTGTCAAACTTCACGCCCTTCTTCTCTTTCTGTTCCTCGATGATCGCCTCAAAGGGGTCGATATCGGTCTTGTTGGTCGGCTTCATGCCCAGAACAACGTCACCATACATCTGGACGAAACGGCGGTAGCTGTCCCAAGCGAAGCGGGGGTTGCCCGACTTCTTGGCGAGGGTCTCGGCCACTTCATCGTTGATACCCAGGTTGAGGACGGTATCCATCATACCAGGCATCGAAACGGGAGCGCCCGAACGAACAGATACCAGCTGAGGGTTGCTAGGATCGTTGAACTTGTTACCGGTCAGTTTCTCGATGTGCTCTACAGATTTCATCACATCGTCCTTGATCATCTGAACCACGGCTTCACGTCCTTTCTCGTTATAGAGCGTGCAAACCTCGGTAGTGATAGTGAAACCCGGGGGAACGGGCACACCAATCAAGTTCATCTCAGCAAGGTTCGCGCCCTTGCCACCCAGCAGATTCTTCATGTCGGCACGACCTTCTGCTTGGCCGTTACCAAAAGTGTAAATCGTCTTCATTTACTAAACTTGTTGTTATGAATATATTGCAAATATTTATAAATTTCTTTTTTGCGGTGCAAAGGTAATCATTTTACTCCAAAAATCCCACAAATAACACCAAAAAACACATTATTTTATTTTAAAAGAGTTTAATCTGATTAAAATATTACATTTTAAAAGGAACTCTAGCCTAAATGATTACTGATTAACAGCAAGCGACACCATTGCAGCCATACTATGGGTCACAAAACAGAGAAAAACAATAGATTATAGCGCGATTACATATCATCACACAGCATCTAAAACCCAGCGATTGCTTGATTGTTTTGCCGAGCGAAAACAGAGGGCATGCAAACGACGTTTTCTTACTTTTTTTAGACAGAAAAGGCGGCACAACAGAAAAAAGCATTATCTTTGCCGATTATTAGACAAACCACATTACTAAAAAGATAATGGACAACAATACTAAGAAAATGCTGGAAAACGACTCTAACGGGTTGTTGACCTATGAATACATTGCCAATAACATGGGCAGCATCGACGAGGATATGCCCGAACTGGTGGACAACATGATTCTGAAGGACCGCACGGGACAGTTCGTGGTGAGCACGGCACGCTACCTCAACGCCATTGACCGCGAGAAATATGCAACGAGCATCGACCTGCTCGTCAAGGCAGCCATCGCCAAGGACCGCGACCACGTGTACTTGCCCTACCTTGCCACGTCGCTTTGGGGTTCAGACTACAAGGAGCATGCCGCCGAGTTGAGCGCTACAGACGACAACTTCCGCCGTATCTTCAAGCGCCTGTATCCAGTTGGAATCTAGACAGTTAATAGTTGGAAAACTGATAACAAACTAAACGATAATAACAAAAACAATGAAGAAGAGTTTATTTTTATCACTCTTGATGGCAGCGTTCACCCTGATGTCCTGCTCGGCCAACAATGCCGAGGGCAATGCCGAAGCCGCCAACAAATCAAAAGCAGACAATAACAAAATGACAAAAGTTGAATTAGAAACCTCGCTGGGCAAAATCGTCGTTGAACTTTACAACGAGACTCCCCAGCACCGTGACAATTTCATCAAGCTGGTAAAAGAGGGTTACTACGACGGCGTGCTTTTCCATCGCGTCATCAAGGACTTCATGATTCAGACCGGTGACGGCAATTCCAAGACTGCAGGTCCCGATACCAGTCTGGGCGATGGAGACCCCGGCTATACCATTCCTGCCGAGTTTGTCTATCCCAAGTACTTCCACAAACGCGGTGCCCTCGCTGCAGCACGCACCGGCGACCAGGTGAACCCCGAGCGTCGCAGCAGCGGCAGCCAGTTCTACATCGTGACGGGCAAAATCTACAGCAGCGACGAACTGCAGATGATGACCAAGCGATTGTCTGATGTACAAAAACAGGACATCTTCCGCCGCCTGATTACCGAGAACACCGACAAAATCAACGAGTTGCAGAAGGCCCAGGACACCGCCGGCATCCAGGCGCTCCAGAATGAACTCATCCAGAAGACCGAGGCCGAGGCAGCCCAGAACCCGTTCACCCTGACTGATGAACAGCTCAACGCCTATACCAGCATCGGCGGCACCCCTCACCTGGATGGTCAGTATACCGTTTTCGGCGAAGTCGTTGAGGGAATGGACGTCGTCGATAAGATTCAAAACACGACCACGGGCCGCATGGATCGTCCCACCGTCGACATCCGCATCATCAAAGCCAGAATCGTGAAATAAGCATCAACTGCTAACATTTTATCGGGCTTATAAGGTATAATGTACTTTATAAGCCCATTTTTTTAGGAAAATTCAGGTGAATTTGAAAAAAATCGGGAAAATGACTTTGCGATTGGAAAATAATGAGTAAATTTGGAGTTTGAATTAAACAAGGAGGGTCTTTAGGCACTCTACTTAAAATTTTGTTATTATGATGGAACCGCGTGAACAATCTGAATCGATGAACAATCTCGAGAAGGATCAAATCTTGAGCACTGAGTCTCAGAATGAGACCCAGGAAGTAGTGAGTGAAGAAGTAACTGTTGTAGAAACCGCTCCCGTTGAAGAGACGCCAGCCGAGCCTGTTGCTCCGGTTGTGGAGACTCCAGCCGAGCCCGTGGAAGAAGCGCCCGCCGAGCCTGCTGCTCCGGTGGAAGAAGCGCCAAAACTGGATTTAGCCAGCAAGACCAAGAGCGAGCTTGTGGAGATGATGCGCCAAATGGCAACCCGTCCCATCGAGGAGGTGAAGGACGAGGTGCAAGCCATCAAGGCCGCATTCTTTGCCCTGCGCCATGAGGAGATTGCCAAGGAGAAGGAGGAATTCCTCGCCAACGGTAACGAAGAGAGCGATTTCACAGCAAAAGAGGACCCCGAAGAGAATGTCCTGAAAGAATTGCTCAATGTGCTCAAGGAGCGCCGCTCCGAGTATAATGCAGCCCAAGAGGCCAACCGTGAAGCCAACCTCGAAAAGAAGCGCCAGATTATTGCGCTCATCAACGAGATTGCCAACGACCCCGACAACATCAACCGCCAGTTCAACCGCGTGAAGCAGTTGCAGCAGGAGTTCAAGGACACCGGAGAAGTACCTGCCACCGCCGACACCGAGGTGTGGAAGGAGTTCCAGCGTGCTACCGAGCGCTTCTATGACGTGCTCAAGGTGAACCGCGAATTGCGTGACTATGACTTCAAGAAGAACCTGGAGCTCAAGCAGCAGCTGTGTGAAGAGGCCGAAGCCCTTGATGACGAGACCGATATCGTTGCCGCCTTCAGGAAATTGCAGGAACTGCATACCAACTGGCGTGAAATCGGCCCCGTAGCCAAGGAGCTGCGCGAGGAACTTTGGGCACGCTTCAAGGCAGCCTCGAGTGCCATCAACAAGAAATACCAGGCCTTCTTTGAGGACCGCAAGAGCAAGGAAAAAGAAAACGCTGACGCCAAAACCGAATTGTGCGAAAAGATAGAGCAAATCTCGACCGACAACCTCAAGACCTACGCACAGTGGGATGAGGTCACCAAGCAGATTATTGCCCTGCAAGAGGACTGGAAGAAATTGGGTTATGCTTCCCGCAAAGCCAACGCCGCCCTGTTTGCCCGTTTCCGCAAGTCGTGTGACGACTTCTTCTCCAAGAAGGCCGAGTTCTTCAAGTCAATGAAGGAAGAACTGAGCGCCAACCTCGCCAAGAAGACCGAACTGTGTGAACGCGCCGAAGCGCTGATGGACTCCACCGACTGGAAGGAGGCCACCGACAAATTCGTCGAGATGCAGAAGGAGTGGAAGACCATCGGTCCCGTTGTGAAGAAATACAGCGACACCGTGTGGAAACGCTTCATTGCCGCCTGTGACCACTTCTTTGACCAGAAGAAGAAACAGAACGTCAATGTCCATGCCGTTGAGCACGACAACCTCAAGTCCAAGAAGGAAATCATCGCCACCCTTAAGGAGACCATCGAGAACGCCGGCGAGGAAGCTGCCCAGAAGGTTCGCGAATTGATGGACCGCTGGCAGGAAATCGGCCATGTTCCCTTCAAGGAGAAAGACAAAATCTACGCCCAGTACAGGGAGTTGGTCGATAAGGCCTTTGAGACGCTCAACATGCGTGGCAGCCGTCCCAGCAGCGATGGTGGTTCGCGTGGCGGACGCCAGTTTGCCAATGAGCGCGGCCTCAGCGAACGCGACCGTCTCGTCCGCACCTATGAGCAGCGCACCAGCGAGTTGAAGACCTTTGAGAACAACATGGGCTTCTTGACTGCCAACACCAAGAGCGGCAACTCTCTGGTTCAGGAGATGGAACGTCGCATCGCTCGTCTCAAGGAAGAGATTGCTGAGCTGGAACAGAAGATTCGTGACATCGACAATGCCTAATCCCACGTTGTTAACGTGTCTAACGTCTTTTAACACATGATATCCGCGCAGGAGGGGGAACGCGATAGCCGCTGAGCCCTCCTGCGTTACCCATTAACGCTTAGAGTTACTATCTGACAAGCCGGAATGAAGAGTAAAGGCCGATACGGACAATTTATCAGATCGATTTTCAGCATCATCGACATGCTGATAGTCAATCTTGTCTTCTTCTTCACCATGCTGTGGCACCACGAGTCGATACCCGCGTCCGACGCACTTAACGTGCGTCCCGTTTGGCTCGTGCTCAACGTGGCTATGGTGGTATGCCTCTATTTTTACAGCAACGTGCACGTGAGGCGCGTGTTCTACGCCGAGAAAGTCGTGGGACAGGCACTCAAACTGGTTTTGACCCACGCCGGTATCTTTGTCACTCTCTCTTCATTTCTCAGTTCTGAAGAGCTGCCGTGGCAACGCTTGCTGCTCTTCTATATCATCTTCTTCCTGGTATTGTCCATGTGGTGGGTGCTTTCACGTCAGGTGCTCAAGGCTTACCGCAACCAGGGCTTCAACTTCAAGCGTATCATCGTCATTGGCGGCGGCACCGTGGGCGTGCGCCTCATCAACGAGATGATTGGAGACCAAGGCTACGGCTACCACATCGTCGGCTTCTTTGACAACAACCCCAAGGCGCGTTCGGTCTCGGCAGCCTATCAAGGCACCCTAGACGACGTGGAGCAATTCGTCAAGACCCATCAGGTTGACGAGATGTTCTGTGCCGTGCCCGACATCGAGGACAACCAGAACGTTGCGCGTATGATTCGCATTGCCGACAACAACGCGATTGACTTTTATTATGTACCGCAGTTCGGCCGCACGGTAACGCGTCAGTTTGAATTGCAGTCGGTGGGCGATGTCCCCATCCTGGCGGTACACCCCTACCCCCTGAAGAATCCTATCAACCGCATGGTCAAGCGGGCGTTTGACCTGCTCGTTTCGACGGTGGTTCTCATCTTCTCGCCCTTGGTCATCATCCCCGTCGCCATCGGCATCAAGCTATCCTCTCCGGGACCTATCTTCTTTGTTCAGAAACGCACCGGCTATCGAGGACACGCTTTCAACTGCTACAAGTTCCGCACCATGCGCATCAACGCCGACAGCGACACGCGACAAGCTACCAAGGGAGACCCCCGCGTGACCAAATTCGGTAACTTCCTGCGCCGCACGAGCATCGACGAACTGCCCCAATTCTATAATGTGTGGCGAGGCGAGATGAGTATCGTCGGTCCCCGTCCCCACATGGTCGCCCAGACCGAGATGTACAGTGAACTGATTGACAAGTACATGCTGCGCCATACCATTAAACCAGGCATCACTGGCTGGGCTCAGGTGCGCGGCTACCGCGGCCAGACCGAGGAATTGTGGCAAATGGAAAAACGCGTCGAGTTTGACGTGTGGTATGCCGAGAACTGGACCTTCCTGATGGACCTAAAAATCATTATCCGCACGATTCTTAACGCCTTCAAGGGCGAGGATAATGCTTATTGAGTTGTCAGTTGGCAGTTGTGCAGACTTTGACTGTATAATTCTTATTCCTAACTTTTACTTGTAGCCAACAAATATGACACGGCAGGAATATGCTTTGGCGCTACTCAGGAGCTGCTATGGATATGACAGCTTTAGGGGTCAGCAGTGGGACATCATCAACCATACCCTCGATGGGGGCGACAGCATCGTCCTCATGCCTACTGGAGGCGGCAAGTCGCTGTGTTTCCAGATTCCAGGCTTGATGAGTGAACAAGGCTTTGCCATTGTCATCTCTCCCCTTCTCGCACTAATGAACGACCAGATTGACGCCCTGCAGCAGAATGGCGTGCCAGCTCTGGCGCTCAACAGCGAGAAAAGCGACAGTGAGAACCGTCAAACCGTTGACCTGTTGATGGCTGGCAAGGTCAAACTGCTCTATATTTCGCCAGAGAAGCTGCTTAGCGAAATCGACCGCTGGTCCAGCGCGATAACCGACCGCATCAGCCTGTTTGCCGTTGATGAGGCGCATTGCATCTCGCAATGGGGCCACGACTTCCGCCCCGAATACACCCAATTGGGTACGCTCAAGCGACGTTTCCCCACAATACCCGTCATGGCGCTCACTGCCACTGCCGACCGCATCACTCGCGACGACATCGCCCATCAGCTAGGCATCCCCGATGCACGGCTGTTCATCAGTTCATTTGACCGTCCCAACATCTCGCTCAACGTGGTGCAAGGCTCCACAGGCAGGGTGAAATTCCGCCAGATTGTGCAATTCATCAACCTGCACCGCAACGAGAGCGGCATCATCTACTGCCTGCGTCGCAAGGACACCGAGAAGATGGCTACCGAGCTGACCCGCCTGGGCATCAAGGCCGAGCCGTTCCATGCCGCAATGAGTGTGAAGGAAAAGACACGCATCCAGCGTGATTTTATCAACGACGACCTGAAGGTGGTGTGCGCTACCATCGCCTTCGGCATGGGCATTGACAAGAGCAACGTGAGGTATGTCATCCACAGCAATATGCCTCGCAATATCGAGAGCTACTATCAGGAAATCGGACGTGCGGGCCGTGACGGTCTGCCAGCCGATGCTTTGCTGTTCTACAACTACGGTGACATGGTCACATTGCAGCACTTCGCCCAACAGTCGGGGCAAGTCCAGGTCAACATGGACAAGTTAAAGCGTATGCAGCAGTTTGCCGAGAGCGGCGTGTGCCGCCGTCGCATCCTGCTCAACTACTTCAACGAACGCTTTGACCACGACTGCCACAATTGTGACGTGTGTGACAACCCGCCCGAGCGCTTTGACGGCACCCGATTGGCACAGATGGCCTTAAGCGCCATCAAGCGCACCGACGAACAGGTCAGCATGTACACCGTGACCGACATCCTGCGCGGTTGGCGCAAGGCCGACATCATCGAGAAAGGCTATGACAAGCTGAAGACCTTCGGTGTGGGGCATGACCTCTCCTCCCCCGAGTGGAACGCCTATCTGCTGCAAATGCTGCAGATGGGGCTGTTTGAGGTTGCCTATAATGAAAATAACCACCTGAAAATCACCGAATTCGGCAACGAGGTACTCTTCGGCAGGCAGACAATACAGCTCAATCGCTTTGAGCGCCGAGACCTCAAGAGAGCCAAACGTGAAGCCGAAGTACCCGTCATTGCCGACACGCCCACTCCCGCCAAGCAGATGGACAAAGCACTGTTCGAGCTGCTGCGTGATGTGCGCAAAGCCCTCGCCCAAGCCAGCCACATCGCGCCCTATATGGTCTTCAGCGACAAGTCTTTACAGGCCATGGCAACTGAAAAACCGACGAACCAGGCTGAATTCGGCATCCTTTATGGTGTGGGTGAGGTAAAGTGCCGTAAGTACTGGCGTCCCTTCACGAGCGCCATCCGCGACTACCTTGACCACAACACAACAAGAAAACAATAGACATAAGGCTATCTCGCTTGCTATTAGAGAAGACAAGAAAGACAAGAAAAACAAATGGAAATCCCTATAGACAACTTGTCAACGGAATGACAAAAAATTGTATTACGTGTCTTTCTTGTCGTTAAAATATTAGCGGTATGGGGCGACGAAGTCATCGAGGCTGTTGACTCCCAATTTCTTGGCAATCTGGATTTTCTTGTTCGAGACGGTGCCCAGGCTGGAGTATTTCATGCAGATCATGATGACCGTGCGGGAGAAGCCGCAGCAGTATAGGGCCAGAAAGTTCACTTCACTCTCGTTGAGCGTGCCTCCGGCGATGCGCTGTGCCTCGTCCAGCACATTGCCATGCAGGTCATTGGCAAGGGTATGCAGATTGCTCCAGTAAGAGTCGGTAGGCACGGCACCCTCGTCGGGCAATGTCATCAATTCGGTGAATCTGCGGGTAAAGTTCGCCTCAGTGCTCTGGTAGGACATCCGCACCAGATCGTGAATCACCTGTATCTGGTTTTCGACGATGGCGCGCATCTCGTCACTTTGCCGTTGCTTGGCCTCTAGGACAGCTAGTTCCTCGCTCATGCGCTCTTCGTTGCCGCGCAACTTGTCCTGAGCGGCTTTCAGATCCCGCTCTTGTACGCTGATGGCCGTCTGCATCTTCTCTAGGCTTGACAGCGATGTCTCAAGGTCAGTCTTCAACAGCTCATACTCAGTTTCCTTCTGCCTCAGGCGGGTACGATAACGCCATGCCAGGAAGGTCAATGCCAATGCCAGCAACGCCAGCAGTGCAGCAAGCATGATGGCACCCCTTGTGCGGGATTCGCTTTTCACTTTTCTAAGCTCCTCAAGTTGGATGTCATATTTCTTCTCAACGGCAAGGTAGTTCTTGTTGACGTTGGCCAATAATATCGAGTCGGCTATCTTGTTGGCCCGCTCATAATAGGCGGTGAATTGATTCCAGTCCTTATTGGCTTTGGCAATTTCACTCATGAGCCGACAATACATGACCGTATCACTGGTGTGATTGCTCATCATGCTACTGGCGGGCACATGGTTCAGATAGTAGAGGGCTGAGTCGGGCCGTCCCAGGTTCAAATAGGTCTCGGCAGCAACATAGTGTGCGCGGGGATGGTCAATCTCATCTTTGCCGGCTTCTATGGATTTCAAAATATCAACCTTTGCCTTGTCATACTCTTTAGTGATCAGGCAGTACATCTCGGCGCGTTGATACAGGTTCTGGAACAGGAACCAGTTCTCGTGCTCCTCCTCAGACAGTTTGATGGCTTGATTGATATAATAGAGAGCGCTGTCGCGATCGTTGGATATACTGCGATAAAAACCGCCGATGTCAGTCAAGCATACGATCTGGTAATGCTTGTCTCCCAGTTGGTTGTATAGGGAAAGGGCCTCCTTGTATTTCCTGATTTTCAGGTCGGCGTAGTTTGAATTGTCGGCATAGAGGGTCGCAAGCCTCAGCTTGGCGAAGGCTTTGTTTTCCAAGTCGTCATCTTCGGCTACCACCTCGGCATTCTTATAAGACGCTATTGCATTTTCGGCATCGCCCATAACCTGATAGACGCAGCCCTGATAGAGTAGGGAACGGGTGTGTTTCTCCCGGTCGCCGTGGTCTTTGTAATATTCCACAGCGGTATTGATAACAGCATCGGTGGTATCGTTGATGAAGTTTTTGTAGTGCGATTGAGTGAGCAACAGGCTATAGTATGCCCACTCAGCCTTGTTGAAGCCATCAGGATGCAGCGAGTCCAATCGCTGCTGTGCCAGTTCATACTGGCGAGCCTTTGACAGCAGCGAGTCGATGTTGGCCAGTTCGCGCATCGTGGCTGTGTCAGAGCCACTATTGCAGCACGTCAAAGCCAGAGCGAGAACAACTATTAATGCGGAAAAAGCGATATTTCTTATATTCATAATCAGTTAACATGATGTCCAATTCGTGGTAATTGAACGCGGATGCTAAATTAGTTAAATTTGCGTAATTCGTAGTTTTACTATGGCAAAATTACTTCATTTTTTTGCAACAATACCGCCCTCATATGGCTGAATTATGCCAAAATGAACTTTTTGTTTTTCGGCCATCTGATAATCAATGGTTTAGCATTGCCAAAATGAAGTCATAATGAAGCCCCATTTTCATCAAATATCCAATTATTTACAGTAACTTTGCAGCGACCGGTTATCACGTAGTGACCGCTACATCACGAAACAGAGCATAAACACCCAAATAGGTATTGTTGTGAAGAACTGCATTCTGTACTTTTGCCACGATAAAGAAATAATAACAATAAATCAGATAATGCTATGAACATGATTAAAACTAAATCTTATTTTTCGTCTCGTTGGGCGAGAATTTCTGTGCTGATGGCTCTGCTCATGAGCACCCTGTCTCTGTTGGCCCATGACTTTGAAGTTGATGGCATTTATTACAAGATCAATGGTAACAAGGCCGCTGTGACCTTCAGAGGTGCATATTATAACTCATATGACAATGAGTATTCAGGCTCTGTCGTCATCCCGGCCACCGTCACCTACAATGGAACCACCTACCCGGTAACTGCTATCGGTGCCGATGCGTTCTATAAATGTCTTGGACTGACTAGCATCGACATCCCCAACTCGGTAACTGGGATCGGCGAATCTGCGTTCGATGGCTGCACGGGGCTGACCAGCATTGTCATCCCTGACTCGGTAACATATATCGGTTCCAGGGCGTTCGAGGCCTGCACGGGGCTGACCAACATAGTCATCCCCAACTCGGTGACTTCTATAGGTCCCAGGGCGTTCGGAAGCTGCTCGGGCCTGACCAGCATCGTCATTTCTAACTCTATAACTTCTATCGAGGGTTGGATGTTCCATGGCTGCATAAGACTGACCAGCATAGTCATCCCCAACTCTGTAACTGAGATCGGCGAATCTGCGTTCAGAGACTGCAGGGGTCTGACCAGCATTGTCATCCCTGACTCGGTAACTTCTATCGATGATTGGACGTTCTCTGGCTGCACTGGGCTGACCAGCATAGTCATCCCCAACTCGGTGACTGAGATCCGCAAATCTGCGTTCATGGACTGCACTGGTCTGACCAGCATCGTCATCCCCAACTCGGTAACTGCTATCGGCGACTATGCGTTCGATGGCTGCAAAAAGTTGACAAGCATCGACATCCCTAACTCGGTAACTGTTATCGGTTCCGCGGCGTTCGAGTCCTGCACTGGCCTGACCAGCATCGTCATCCCCAACTCGGTAACTGCTATTGAGAATTGGACGTTCGCTCACTGCACTGGTCTGACCAGCATCGTCATTCCCAACTCGGTAACTACTATCGGCAACTATGCGTTCTATTGCTGCAATAAGTTGACCAGCATCGACATCCCTAACTCGGTAACTGTTATCGGTTCCGCGGCGTTCGAGTCCTGCACTGGCCTGACCAGTATCGTCATCCCCAACTCGGTAACTGAGATCCGCGAATCTGCGTTCATGGCCTGCACTGGACTGACCAGCGTTGACATCCCCAACTCGGTAATTTCTATCGGTAACAGTGCGTTCGAGGACTGCACTGGTCTGACTAGCATCGTCATCCCCAACTCGGTAACTTCTATCGGTAACAGGGCGTTCTTTCACTGCACTGGCTTGACCAGCATCGTCATCCTCAACTCGGTAACTTCAATCGGTCAAAGGACGTTCTATGGCTGCACTGGTCTGACTAGCATTGTCATTCCCAACTCGGTAACCGCTATCGAATACGAGGCGTTCTATGGCTGCACTGGTCTGACTAGCATTGTCATTCCCAACTCGGTAACCGCTATCGGTCACCAGGCGTTCTATGGCTGCACGGGGCTGACCAGCATCAACATTTCCAACTCGGTAACTTCTATCGCTTATGGGGCGTTCTTTAACTGCCCTGGTCTTACCAGCATCGTGGTAGAAAGTGGCAATCCAAAATATGATTCGCGCAACAACTGCAATGCAATTATAGAGACCGCCTCTAATAAATTATTTTTTGGCTGCAAGAACACGATTATCCCCAACTCGGTCACTCAGATTGGTTCCGCGGCGTTCGAGTCCTGCACTGGCCTGACCAGTATCGTCATCCCCAACTCGGTAACTGAGATCGGTTACGAGGCGTTCTATGGCTGCACGGGGCTGACCAGCATCGACATCCCCAACTCGGTAACTGAGATCGGTTACGCGGCGTTCTGTGGCTGCACGGGGCTGACCAGCATCAACATCCCCAACTCGGTCACTCAGATTGGTTCCGCGGCGTTCTGCGAGTGCACAGGACTGACGGATGTGTATTGCTACATTGCTGACCTCTCGAGAGTATCGAGCGGGTATGGACAATTCTATTTGGATGATGGTGATTACTCTGGTCGTACGCTTCATGTGCTGCATGGGACGGCTGATGCCTACCAAGCTGATGTGAACTGGTATCCGTATTTCGGACAGATTGTGGAAGATATATTCATGGGAGACGTGAATGGAGACGGTGAGGTCACCGTATCCGATGTCAACAAAGTGATTGATATCATCATCAATGGTGGCAGCAGTGGCCACGGCCATGCTCCCGACGATAATGACGGCACACTGGTTGGTGACGTCAACAACGACGGTGAAGTCACTGTCGCTGATTTTAACGCTATCATCAGTTACATCCTCAATCAGCTATAATTCACAACAAGAAATAAGTAAGACAAGCCCTATGTTTGACTTTGACGGTGCAAACATAGGGCTTGTCTTTCTTTTATCATGGAGCGATTACATCAGATGATGCCGGTGAGGTATAGGAAAATGAAAATGATGGAGATGGGTGCGACATAGCGCAGACAACATAACAGGAAAGGCTCCATCGCGCCCTTGAGACGTCCATCGTTGGTCAACTGGCTGTGGATAACCTTACGATCCATAATCCATCCCACATAGATGGCTGTAAACAATCCGCCCAAGAGCATGAAGATGTTGCTGGCAGCATAGTCCATCATATCGAAGATGTTCTTGCCCCAGAGCTTGATGTCGTCAAGCACATTGAACGACAATGCAGCCACCACGGCGAGCGCAAAGGTGAACAATGCCGTCCAGGCGATAGCGCGGGGACGTGACATCTTGTGCTCCTCAATCAAGAAGGTGATGGGAATCTCGCTCAGAGAAATCGTGGATGTCAACGAGGCGAAGAACACCAACAGGAAGAATAGCAACGCCCAGACATAGCCACCTGTCATCTGCTGGAAAATACCAGGCAACACCTCAAAGATAAGTCGAGGTCCTGCAGTGGGTTCTACACCAAATGAAAACACAGCGGGAAATATCATCACACCCGACAGGATGGCAACCAGGGTGTCAAGCACGCCGACAGTAGCGGCATCCTTGGAAAGCGATGTGTCGTCCTTGAAATAGGAACCGTAGGTTACCAAGCACGAGATACCGATGGAAAGCGAGAGGAATGCCTGGCCGAAGGCGTCGAGTACACCACGCATCGTCAGCTCAGAGAAGTCAGGATAGAAGAGGAATTCCAGTCCCTTATGCGCACCTGGCAAGAGCAACGAGTTGACACAGAAGATGATAAGGATGACAAACAGCAGCGGCATCATGATGCTGGCAACGCGCTCAATACCCTTATGGATGCCACGACTCATGACAATGAAATTGAGGATGAGGAAGATGACCGTCCATCCCACACAACGCCAAGGATTGGAAACGAGTCCCATGAAAATCGCCTCATATTCCTGTGGTGTGTGGCCGTGCAGGTTGCCCAGTGCCGCCTGATAGAGGTACTCGGTAATCCACCCGCACACTACGCTATAGAAACCGATGACGACAAAACTGCCCAAGATACACAGGTAGGTGAACAGGTAATACTTCTTGCCCGGCGACAACTTCCTGAGCGCCGATTTCATGTTGCTGTGGGTAGAGCGCCCGATGATGAACTCACTCAATATCACCGGAATTCCCATCACGATGATACAACCGATGTATACCAAAATAAAGGCGCCGCCACCGTTAGCGCCAGCCTCGTAAGGGAAACGCCAGATGTTACCCAAACCTACCGCCGAGCCTACCGCTGCAGCGATAGCCCCTAAACGCGTTGCAAATCCTGCTCGTTTTGCCATAATGTCTATCGTTGTTGAGATTTTTTCACAAAAGTAGCATATTCGTCTCAATCAGACAAAAAAATGCAAATAATTGCATTGTTTTTAACACATGGCCTGTACCGGTTTCCCACATCTGCCCAACCGATGCAGGTAATCATCTCAAAATGTCAGAACTGTGGCACGGGGTCCATGGGACGAGAAGCGGGATTGGATGGTTTGGATTTCTTGCCCGATTGTCGATGCGATGAGCGGTGTGAACCGTCACGGTGAGACTTTGACTGACGGGGCTCACTCGGCAGTAACACTGTATCCGTCTCAGCATTAAAACGTTCTAAATCATTGGATTGTGTTTCAATCACGGGAACCGCTGAACGGCATGAACGCACAGCCACACTACCAGCAAGCAACAAAGCGATGAGCACAAGCACAACAATCGTGCCTCGCCGCTCGTTGCGTGTCATAACAAAAAAGTCCTTAATAGTACTCATAGTAATGTCATGTCCATCGGTTCAGTATTTCTCTGCCAAAGGTAATAAAACACCATTGACCAGCGAAACGAAACCATCAAAAACATTGAATGACTCAAAAAAAAGAGCTAAAAGTGCTCAGTATTTACAAAAATGATTACCTTTGCAGGTTGAAAAAAAACAGCACATCTAAAAAGCAACTATGAGATCATTTATACTAGCTATACCCAAGGGGGTGCCATCAATCATTGCCATTCTTGTCGCCCTTTACTGTACATTTGCAAAAAATCCATTCGGCATCAATGCGTTAAAGGTATTCCCATACGCTGAACAAGTGGGTCATTTCATTCTGTATTTTGTGGTGGCTCTCACCTTTATCCTTGACTATGCCAAGTCACGCCTGCCTCATCACAGCAAGATCAATCAGGAAATTGTACTTGCTGCAACGTCATCGGTACTCGCGCTGCTTATGGAACTTGGCTTGATGTTCTACACCTATGGCTACAACTATGACCTCTCGAACTGGGCTGCAGGCACTGCTGGCGCTGTCCTTGCATTCCTGTTCTACCACTTCTGGCTGCTGCACCCGATGCGTCACTACCTGTACCACTCGATACAGCACCACTGGCGTTATCAGCGTCGCCGCAAGAAAAAACATTGAATCTGGCTGCGGTGTTCATGTACCTCGATACAGCCTAACTTCCGAGGTCACATCATGTTAATATCACATTTTTTAGGCGTTATTTTTGCAAGTTTCAAAAATAACGCCTAAATTTGTCAAATTCTAACAACTACACCACTGCCATTATGCTATTCTCGGAAAAAATCAAACAATTGCGCATTGAAAGCGGCAAGCGCCAAAAGGACCTCGCAAAGGCCATTGGTGTTGATGTACCTGCCTACAGCCGCTATGAGCATGGCGAACGCCGTCCCAAGCGCGAACAGGTACTGAGACTCGCACGCATCTTTAAGACAGACCCCGACGAACTGGTGGCCATGTGGCTTGCCGATGAGGCCTATTCCCATATTGCCCACGACAAGATGGCGACTCGTGCCGCCACATTGCTGACAGGATTATTCAACTCGGAAGTCTCAGAGAACCCAGAGGCCACAGAGGTTTCAGAGAAGCCGGAAACACCCGTCGACCGTAATATGGTTTCCAAGATGGGACGTTCGGTACTGCCGCACCTCGAACAAGGCGATGCAGCCACTGTGATGCAGCATATCGAGGACGAGAGCATCGACTGCATCGTCACCACGCCACCCTACTGGAGACGGCGCAGCCAGGGCACCGAAAGCATTACTGCTGACACGGCTCAGGAGTTCATCAACGAACTGCTGCAAACTATGGCACAGGCATGGCGAGTGCTCAAGCCCCAAGGGTCGTTGTGGCTCAATATGGGAGATGACACTACCGGAGGCTTTGTGCAGGGCATCCCCTGGCGTGTGGTCATTGCCATGATTGACACACAGCACTGGCAACTGGTCAACGAGGTCGTGTGGAACAAGACCACAACTTCGCCCCAAGGCAGCCAGGACCACCTGCGCAAGGTGCATGAGTTCATGTTCCACCTGGTCAAGAGCGACGATTTCTACTATAATGACGAGGAACTGCGTCGCACCTATGCCCTCATCATGCGCAACGAGGGCAAATCACGCAAACGCAACGAAAAAGTCAAGGACCATTACCTGCAACCCGAGGAGAGCCACGGCATGGTACCCGGGGACGTGTGGACCATCGGCGTGCAACGCTCTGGCATCGCCCACTATTGTGTAGCCCCCGATATGCTCTACCGTCTGCCAATGGTGGCGACATGTCCACGTGGCGGCATTGTGCTTGACCCCTATTGCGGCACCGGTACGGCCTGTAAAATCGCCTACGAACTGAACCTGCGCAGCATCGGTATCGACATCAACAGCCGATACATCAGTCAGGCACGAGCCAGCATCGAGCAGAAACCATTGAGCCTGTTCTAGAATCTGAGCAACCGGATTAACTACATTTTCTATCTAAATGGGCTTTCTAGAGGTTATCGAATCTCTAGAGATTCCAGATTGCGGGATTTTTTGTAATTTTGCCGCCAAAATCACATTTCAGGCATGATATCAATTCAGGGACTAAAGGTGGAATTCGGCAGCCAGGTGCTGTTCGAGAACATCAGCTACGTTATCAACAAGCGCGACAAAATCGCTCTCGTTGGTAAAAACGGCGCAGGAAAAACCACTATGCTAAAAATCATCACTGGTGAGCAGATGCCCACTAGTGGCACTGTTGCACGCCAAGCCGACTTGACTATCGGCTACCTACCGCAGCAGATGCAACTGAAGGACGAACTCACCGTCAAGCAGGAAGCCCAACGGGCATTTGAGCATCTGCAGCAGATGGATGCCGCTATCGACCACATGAACCAGGAACTCGCCGAGCGCACCGACTATGACAGCGAGGATTACCAGGAACTGATTGAGCGTGTGGCACAGAAGACCGAATTGCGCGCACTGATGCAGAGTGAGAACATCGAGGCCGAAGTTGAGAAGACCCTCATGGGACTGGGCTTTGAGCGCAGTGACTTTGACCGCCCCACGAGTGAATTCAGCGGCGGTTGGCGCATGCGTGTAGAGCTGGCAAAACTGCTACTGCGCCGTCCCGACGTGCTCTTGCTCGACGAGCCGACCAACCACCTGGACATCGAGTCCATCCAGTGGCTGGAAACATTCCTGAAAAACCGCAATGGTGCCCTGTTGCTCGTTTCACACGACCGTGCCTTCATTGACAATGTGACCAACCGCACCATAGAGATTTCACTGGGTAAGATTTACGACTACAAGGTGAGCTACAGCCAGTTCGTGGAACTGCGCAAAGAGCGTGTCGAGCAACAGATGCGAGCCTACGAGAACCAGCAGAAACTCATTCATGACACCGAGGACTTCATCGAGCGATTCCGCTACAAGGCGACCAAGGCAGTGCAGGTGCAAAGCCGCATCAAGATGCTGGAGAAACTGGAGCGTATCGAGGTCGATGAGGTGGACCGTTCACGCATGAGGCTGAAATTCCCTCCCGCCCCCCGCAGTGGCGACTACCCCGTCATTGCCGAGGACCTGCGCAAGGACTACGGCTCGCTGAACGTGTTCCATAATGTGACTTTCACCATCAAACGCGGAGAGAAGGTCGCCTTTGTTGGCAAGAACGGTGCGGGAAAATCGACGCTGGTCAAGTGCATTATGGGCGAGATTCCATTTGATGGGAAACTGCAGATTGGACACAACGTCAAAATCGGCTACTTCGCCCAAAATCAGGCACAACTGCTTGACGAGACCCTGACCGTGCATGATACTATCGACTATGTGGCTGTGGGCGACATACGCACCCGCATCAACGATATCCTGGGAGCCTTCATGTTCGGCGGCAAGAACGCCGACAAGAAAGTCAAGGTGTTGAGCGGCGGCGAGAAGAGCCGTCTGGCGATGATACGTCTACTGCTGCAACCCGTCAACCTGCTCATCCTCGATGAGCCGACCAACCACTTGGACATGCCCAGTAAGGACGTGCTGAAAGAGGCACTGCAGGCTTTTGAAGGCACGGTTATCGTCGTGTCCCACGACCGCGACTTCTTGAACGGCATCGTCAATAAGGTGTATGAATTCGGTGAACACCGTGTGCGTGAGCACTTGGGAGGCATCTACGATTTCTTGCAGAAGAAGCAATTGGATTCCCTGCAGCAGCTTGAAATCAAGAACACCCCTACTGCTGCTGTTGCCGAAGAATACAATGAACCTGCCGCCAGCCAGGGCAAGATGGACTACCAGAAGCAGAAAGAGCGCGAGCGCCGCATCCGCCAGGCCGAGAAAAAGGTGAAGACCTACGAAGCCAAAATCGCTGAACTCGAGCAGCAACTCGCCGAAATCGAGGAGCAGCTGTCGACAGCCACAAGCGAGAACCTGGACATCTACTATTCCCACTCCAAAATCTCCCGAGAACTAGAGGATGTCATGGCCAAATGGGAAGAAGCCGGCGAAGAGCTGGAAAGAGTTAGGAGTTAATAGTTAATAGTTAATAGTTAACAGTTAACAGTTGGTGCTATGTTGAGGGCTGTTGAAATCAATAGCAGGAAGGCAGGGGATGAGGAGTTGAGACGACTGTATGAAACGGCGTTTCCTGTTGGAGAGCAGATTCCATACGATGACCTCATCCATCTGATGGATGTCATGGACATCGACTATACCGCCTATTATGACGGCGAGATGCTGGTGGGTTTCATGATGGTGCTACGCCTGCCGAAATATAATTGGGGCTGGTACTTTGCCGTACCGGAGGAATTGCGTGGCAAAGGCTATGGGCAGGGCATCTTGAGTGACACACTCGACAAATACCGCAACAGTAACCCATATATCATTGATATAGAGTCACCCCTGCAGACCGATGCGCCCAACCCCGAGCAACGCAAGAGGCGCCATGCATTTTACCTGCGCAACGGCATGAAAGACACGGGCGCTTACCGCACCTATAATGGCATCACCTTCACTGTCCTGTCGAGCAGCGATGAGCCGTTTACCGCGCAAGACTATGACGACATCGTTGCCGCCCTGCGTGCCGGTTGGGACAAAATGCCCAGTGAGCAAACTGAACAATAAGACAATTTAACTTTTCCCGTTTGCCGATGTGCCCCAGCTTGCATTATCTTTGCAGGCATGAAGCGGGTAATTTCCATAGTCATGGCGCTGAGCGTCCTCATCGGGGTCGCCCAAGAGAATCAGGGCATCAAACTGAAGTTTGACCAATCCAAAATCAGCCCTCAGTTCACCATGCCCGAACTACCCACAATCACACCCGCTACCAATATCAAGCCCACCTTCAACGCCAACCTGCCCACGGCTACCGACCTGCATCTGGATTTTAACACCAATCGGCTATCTGACTCACTGGCCATTTACCAGCAGGACTGGAACGGCTATCGCCAGACTCCCCTGCCCCGCTTCAGCTACGACACCAACCCTTACAGCCGTGACTGGTCATCAGGAGGCGTCATTGCCCGCATAGGTGGCGGTTATCTTACAGGTGCGGGGTCCCACACGACCTTTCTAGGCATGGGCAATATCGCAAATGCCACCGTCGCCTTCACCATGCCGATGGGTGAGCGTTTCCAGGTTACTGCAGGTTTGACGGGCAGCAAGTATCACTTCGACCGTTCGGCATGGAACGACTATGGCGTGTTCGGGAACGCGTCGTTCCGTCTCAACGACCGTCTGTCGCTTAATGCCTTTGGGCAATACTATGTCAACCAGCAATTCCACTCGGTGGCAGCGATGCCGTTTTTGGGTAGTTCATCCTATGGCGGAACCTTAGGCTGGCGCGCCAGTGACAATTTTTCTCTTGACGTGGGCGCTCGCCGCATCTATGACCCCTATACCGGCCGATGGCTCACCATGCCCATCGTGCAACCCACCATCTATCTGCTGGGCGCTCCCATTTCCTTTGACGCAGGCCCGCTGCTATACCAATTGTTGGATGGCTTGTTCAGAAGCGGCAAAAAGGACCGCGACTGGGGTGACCCGCGCTACCGCCCCGTCATTGCTCCAGGCGCCATTAACAACCAGCCCGGCTTCAACCCCAACAGCCCCGTACCCATCCCCGACGCTTTGCGCCGCTAGATTACGGCTCAATACAGGGTGCAAGGTTTACTGTAGCGATGAGGACGAGCCCCACATCAGCCATCTTGACAAGGAAATCAACCTGCTAAAATCAATCCTGTAAGTCAATTATCACCTGCAACCCGTTCCAAGCATATCAAAACATTGCGTTTTAGTGTTTTTTAGGCTTGTGGATTTTGGCAGGTGGGAAAATGTGAGTAACTTTGCACGTTAAACCCCATAACAAAGGGTTTTCCATGCATTGGAATGGTAAAAAAGAGTACAATAGAGGATATTATTCGAGAAGACCTGGCCGACATCTGGTCGATTCTGAACAGCGAGGAGAAGCATCTCATCGCTGAGAATTTTGTCATCCACACCTATCGTAAGGGACAAATCATCTATGCTGAGAAGGACGAGCCGCAATACCTTTGGTGCCTAATTAAGGGCAAGGTGAAACGCTTCAAGAACGGTGTCGGCAACAAGCAACAGATTCTGCGTCTATACCGTCCCATCCAGTACTTTGGCTACCGTGCCTGGTTTGCTCATGAGCCTTATGTAGCCAGCACAATGGCTATCGAGCCGTCACAGGTCGGTTGTCTGCCCATGACTCTGGTGAAAAAGCTTATTGACGGCAACATGAAATTGGCATGGTTCTTCATCCACGAACTGTCCAAGCACTTGGGCGGCAGTGAATCCAAGGTTGTGACACTGACCCAAAAGCACATCCGTGGACGTTTGGCCGAGGCCTTGTGTATGCTGGTGGACAACTACGGCTATGAAGACGATGGCACGACATTGAAAATCTACATGGCACGTGAAGACCTGGCCAACTTGTCGAACATGACCACCGCCAATGCTATCCGCACCCTTTCCACTTTTGCCCAGGAACGCATCATCACCGTAGACGGCCGCCGAATCCGTGTCGTCGATGAACCCACGTTGCGCAACATCAGCCGCTTCGGATAACTCGATGACACTATGATTATTGCCCAACAGAAACGCCAAGAGAACATCGCCGAATATCTCCTCTATCTGTGGCAGGTAGAGGACTTGCTGCGTGCCTGCCGGCTGGACATCGACACCGTTGATAAGGCCATCATCTCGCGCTATGACGTTGACGATGAGAAGCGCCACGAAATCAGGGAGTGGTACGAGTCGCTCATCAAGATGATGGAAATGGAAAACGTGCGTGAGCAGGGACACTTGCGCATCTGCCACAACGTGCTCATCCGCTTGAATGACCTGC
This sequence comes from uncultured Bacteroidales bacterium, assembly GCA_902779125.1. Taxonomy (GTDB): domain Bacteria; phylum Bacteroidota; class Bacteroidia; order Bacteroidales; family Muribaculaceae; genus Sodaliphilus. Next base: position 50,085 of record CACZAC010000009.1, read on the forward strand.
ACGTGCAATTGCTTGCTGACCAGGGCCGTTTTCCCGACTACCACGCCGACTATTACCGCACCTTGCCCCACATCGTGCAACTGCGTGCCAAGTTGCCCGAGGAACAGCGTCCCGGTGAACTGGAGACCTGTTTCAATGCCCTTTATGGCGTGATGCTGCTGCACTTGCAGGGTAAAGAGATTTCCCAAGATACTGCCGCCGCCATCAGCCAGATTTCCCACTTCATCGGTCTGCTTGCCGCCTACTTCAAGCGCGATGAGGAAAAACCACTGTTTGGTGACGAGCAAATCGAACAATAACGCAATGAAGACTCAAAATATACTCATTACTGGCGCCAACGGCCAACTGGGCCACGAGATGCGCAATGTATTGGCTGGTAATCAGCGTTTCCACGCCGTTTTCACTGATGTAGCGGGTGATGACATCACCACCCTCGACATCACCGACGAAGACGCTGTCGAGAAGATGGTTGCTGACAAAGCCATCGACTTTATCGTCAACTGTGCCGCCTATACCGCCGTTGATGCTGCCGAGGACAACGAGCCGCTGGCAGCCCGACTCAACGGTGACGCCGTGGGTATCCTGGCACGCGTTGCCAAGCGCCATGGAGCCCGCATGGTCCATGTCTCGACCGACTACGTCTTTGACGGCAAGGGCTGTATCCCTTACACCGAGGACACGCCCACCTGTCCCAAGTCGGCTTATGGCCGCACCAAACTCGACGGTGAGCGCCAACTGATTGACGCGTTGGGCGACGATGCAGTTATCCTGCGCACCGCATGGCTCTATTCACCCTACGGCAAAAACTTCGTCAAGACGATGCTCATGCTGGGTAAGGACAAACCCGCGTTGAAGGTGGTGTTTGACCAAGTGGGTTCTCCCACCTGTGCCCATGACCTTGCCAATGCCATCGTCACAGTAATGACTGCCGAGCAATGGCATGGCGGTATTTACCACTTCAGCAACGAGGGCGTCATCTCATGGTATGACTTCACCAAGGCAATTCACCGTCTGGCAGGCATCACGACCTGTGACGTGCAACCCTGCCACAGCGATGAATTCCCCGCCAAAGCCAACCGTCCCAGTTACAGTGTGCTGGACAAGACCAAATTCAAAACCACTTTCGGGGTGACTGTCCCCTACTGGCTTGACAGTCTTGAAGAGACCATCAAACAACTATTAACTGTTAACTCTTAACTATTCACTAAGAATAATGTCACTGACAACCGAAATCACCCGCCGCCGCACGTTTGCCATCATCTCACACCCTGATGCCGGCAAGACCACGCTCACCGAGAAGCTGCTGCTCTTTGGTGGCGCAATCCATGTGGCAGGCGCCGTGAAATCCAATAAAATCAAGAAAACCGCCACCAGCGACTGGATGGAGATTGAGAAGCAACGCGGCATCTCGGTTGCTACCTCGGTCATGGGATTCAATTACGGCGACTACAAAATCAACATCCTCGACACCCCTGGCCACCAGGACTTTGCCGAGGACACCTACCGTACCCTCACCGCCGTTGACAGCGTTATCATCGTCGTCGATGTCGCCAAGGGTGTCGAGACCCAGACGCGCAAACTGATGGAGGTATGCCGCATGCGCAACACTCCCGTCATCATCTTTGTCAACAAGCTCGACCGTGAGGGCCGTGATCCGTTTGACATCCTCGACGAACTGGAGCAGGAATTGAAGATTGACGTGCGCCCCCTGAGCTGGCCCATCAACATCGGTGCCCACTTCAAGGGCGTCTACAACATCTATGAGCACAACATCAGCCTGTTCAAACCTGACAAGCAGCATGTTACCGACCGTGTTGACATCAACGACATCAACGATCCCGCCATCGATGCAGCAGTAGGAAAAGCCGATGCCGAGAAACTGCGTGCCGACATCGAACTCATTGACGGCGTTTATCCCGATTTTAACACACTTGACTACCTGGATGCCAAGGTGGCACCCGTATTCTTCGGTTCGGCACTGAATACGTTCGGCGTGAAGGAGCTGCTGGACTGCTTCGTGCGTATTGCCCCGTCGCCCCGCCCCGTGAGCGCCATCGAGCGCACGGTAGAACCCGGTGAGGATAAATTCACGGGCTTTGTGTTCAAAATCCACGCCAACATGGACCCGAACCACCGCAGCTGCATCGCCTTTGTCAAGGTGTGCTCCGGTGTGTTCCAGCGCAACGGCAACTACAAGCACGTGCGCAGTGGCAAGAGCTACCGCTTCAGTGCCCCAACGGCGTTCATGGCCCAGAAGAAGGAAATCATCGACGAGGTGTATCCTGGTGACATCGTGGGTCTGCCCGACAACGGCATCTTCAAGATTGGCGACACGTTGACCGAGGGTGAAGACCTCCATTTCAAGGGTTTGCCCAGTTTCTCGCCCGAGATGTTCAAATACATCGAGAACTCTGACCCGATGAAGACCAAGCAGCTCAACAAGGGTCTTGAACAGCTGATGGACGAGGGTGTTGCCCAGATGTTCATCAACCAGTTCAACAACCGCAAAATCATCGGCACCGTGGGACAACTGCAGTTTGAGGTCATCCAGTACCGCCTGTTGCACGAGTATGGTGCCCAATGCCGTTGGGAACCCATCCATCTGTACAAGGCCTGCTGGATTGAAAGCGACGACGAGGATGCCCTCGAAGCCTTCAAGAAGCGCAAGCACCAGTTCATGGCGCTCGACCTGGAGGGTCGCGACGTGTTCCTGGCTGACTCCAACTACGTGTTGCAGATGGCCCAGCAGGACTTCCCCAAGATAACCTTCCACTTTACCAGCGAATTCTAATATCATAAAAAGCCATAACACAATTAGATTTATGGAAAGACTTATCGAATTATACAAGAACTTTGTCGGCAGTGAGCCGAGTGAAGTCAAACTCATGGAGAAATCAGGTTCTAACCGCCAGTACTACCGCCTGACAGGCAACCCCTCGATTGTGGGTGTCATCGGTGAGTCACGCGAGGAGAACGAGGCATTCATCTATATGGCAGGCCACTTCCGCAAACAGGGGCTGCCGGTACCCGAGGTCTATGGCGTGAGCGATGACCACATGGCTTACATCCAGGAAGACTTGGGCAAGAAACCCGAGAATATCCTGTGGAACAAAATACGCCGCAGCGCCATGACGCATGCCTTCACCAGCGACGAGAAGGCTCTGTTGCGCCGTGCCTTGTGTGACCTGGTGGACATCCAGTTTCGTGGTGCCAAAGATTTTGACTACAGCCACTGCTACCCCGCTGAGTGCTTTGACGAGCGCTCCATTAAGTGGGACCTGAACTATTTCAAATACTGTTTCCTCAAGGCCACCGGCGTGGTGTTCAACGAGGAAAAACTGGAGAATGACTTCGAGCAGCTGACACGCGACCTGCTGACTGTGCCCAGCGAGACATTCATGTATCGCGACTTCCAGTCACGCAACGTGATGCTGGTGGGCGATGCCGAGCACCCTGAAAACTGCAAGTTGGCCTATATCGACTTCCAGGGCGGCAGGCGTGGTCCGTACTACTACGATGTGGCCTCATTTGTGTGGCAGTCACGCGCCAAGTACCCCGAAGCACTGAAACAGGAACTCGTCAAGACCTACCTCACCAAACTCAAGGAATACAAGCCCGATGTTGATGAGAAAGAGTTCTACACCAACCTGCGCCTGTTTGTGCTCTTCCGCACGCTGCAGGTGCTGGGTGCCTACGGTTTCCGTGGCTACTTCGAGAAAAAGCCCGACTTCATGAAGAACAGCATCGTTCCCACGATTGCCAACCTGCGTCACATGATAGCCGACGGTCCGTTTGAGCGCTATCCTTACCTGAGCCACATCATCAACCAATTGGTCAACCTCAAGGACTTCGTCAGCGAAGACAAAGGCCTCACCGTCAGGGTGATGAGCTTTGCTTTCAAGAAAGGTATCCCCCATGACCCCTCGGGCAACGGAGGTGGCTTTGTGTTTGATTGCCGTGCCTTGAACAATCCCGGCAAATATGACAGGTATAAAGCATTTACCGGCTTAGACAAAAACGTCATCGACTTCCTCAAGAAGGAGAGTACCATCGACAAATGGCTGGAGCACGTTTATGCCCTGGTTGACGAGTCGGTAGAACGTTATGTGAAGCGCAATTTCACCGACCTGATGGTGTGCTTTGGCTGTACTGGCGGTCAGCACCGCTCGGTCTATGCCGCCGAACGCTTAGCCGAACACATTCACGAGAAATTCAACGTGCGCGTTGAGCTGTCCCATCGCGAGCAGCCTGATCACGAGCGCACCCTTAATCCCGTAGACAAACTATGAAAGCGCTGATTTTTGCGGCAGGTCTGGGCACCCGTCTCAGACCCTTGACCAATGACCGTCCCAAGGCGATGGTCGAGATTGCAGGCAAGCCCATGTTGCAGCACGTCATCGAACGTCTGGCTGCAGCTGGATTTGACGATATCACCATCAACATCCACCACTTCGGCCAGATGATTATCGACTTCCTGGAGAAGAACGGTAACTTCGGGCTCAACCTGCACATCAGCGACGAGCGCGGCATGCTGCTCGACACGGGCGGTGGCATCCTCAAGGCACGCCAGTGGCTGGACGGTGACGAGCCGTTTCTGGTACACAATACCGATATCATCAGCACATTGGACCTGAAAGCATTCTACGACTACCACGTCGAGCACGACGCCCTGGCAACGATTCTGGTTAAAGAGCGCCAGACACAGCGCTACTTCCTGTTTGACGAGAACGACCGCCTGTGCGGCTGGACCAACAAGGCAACGGGCGAAGTAAAACCTGACCCCGAGAAGTTGCGTGGCCGCGACCTGCGAGAATTGGCTTTTGGCGGATTGCACATCATCTCGCCGCGCATCTTCCCTGAATTGGAACGATTCCACAGGAAAAATGGTGAGGACAAATTCTCCATCGTTCCGTTCTACATCAACATGTGCAGCCATCACCTCATCCATGGTTATCATCCCGACAGTGACTACCAGTGGCTTGACATCGGCAAACCCGAAACGCTTGCCCAAGCCCAGGAATTACTCACATCCTGACGCTCTCCCCCACGCTAAGACGCTAAGGCGCTAAGGTTTAGAGTTGGCATCCGCATTGCCTCACGCTAAGGCGCTAAGTTTTTTATTAAACTTTCTGAAGATTCTTCCATCTAAAGTAGGAATAGGATATAAAGCAAGAGATATGAAAAAAACATTAATCATTGCAGCCATCATGCTGCTCGTTGCAGGCACGGCATCGCTCGATGCCCGCACCAAGAAGTCGGCAAAGAGCCGTAAGGCCACTGCCAACACTACCCAGGTCATCTACACTGGCGACATCGCCAAGAAAGTGATTGGATACAACGGCACTACCCCACTCAACATCAAAGTCAAGAACGGCGTGATTGAGGACATCGAAGTGCTTCAAAACCAGGAGTCACCCGGCTACCTGAAGCGTGCCACCCAGAAGGTGTTACCGCAGTACATCGGCAAGACTGTCGCCGAAGCCAAGAAGCTCAAACCCGACATCGCCACCGGTGCGACCTACACCAGCGAGGCCCTCATCAAGAACATCCAGATGGGTCTTGACCAGGCGAAGTCCACCCCAAGCAGCAAGAAAAAAGCCGCCACGACAAAGAAGGCTGCCAAGAAACGCCGCTAAGAATTAGGCTTCAACGACCTGTCACATGAAGATAAGAGCCTTTACATTCTTATTGACACTTATAGCAACCCTTACCGTCTCAGGGCAAGGGTTGTTTTTGGGATGGCATGACCACGCCTATCTGTTCAAGGATGCGCCGATTAAGTCGTGTCATGCCTCAACGATAGCCGAGACCGATAATGGCGACCTCGTAGTGGCTTGCTTTGGGGGCAGCTACGAGGGTTGTGAAGATGTGTGCATTTGGGTGACCCGTCTGCCCAAGGGCGAGTTCTCGTGGACTGAGCCTTTTATTGCTGCTGATGGTGTCCTAAGCGACACCTTGCGCAAGGCCTGCTATAACCCGGTGCTGCAACAGATGCCTAATGGCGAGCTGTGGCTCTTCTTCAAGATTGGTTCCTGCGTTGCCGACTGGACAGGATGGCTTACTAAATCGCGTGACGGCGGCAAGACCTGGTCGCCGCGTGAACCGCTACCCGAGGGTTTCCTTGGGCCCATCAAGAACAAACCTTTATTGTTGGGCGACAGGCTCTTGTGTCCCTCAAGCACCGAGAAAGACGGCTGGCGAATTCATTTTGAGATATTGGACCTGACGACCAACAAGTGGCACAAGGTGGGCCCTGTCAAGGCTGCCCAAGCGCTCACCACGATGGACATGGACAAGCGTGATGCTAGTCCCAAGGAAATCATGTGCATCCAGCCTGCCCTGCTCCAAATGGCCGACGGCTCGCTCAAAGCGCTGTGCCGCACCAAGAACGGCCGCATCGCGACAACCACCAGCCATGACGGAGGTGAGACCTGGAGTGAGGTCACGCTAACCGACCTGCCCAACAACAATAGCGGTATCGACGCTGTCACCCTTAACGACGGCCGACACGTCCTGATTTATAACCCTGTTTCGGTCAAAGCGGGAGAAGAGATGGGGCCGCGCACACCTTTGGCCATCGCAGTGAGCAGTGATGGTGAGAATTGGTATGAGATTACAGAAATAGACGAAACCAGCGATTCTAAAGCGGAATTATCTTATCCTGCCATTATCCAAGGCTCTAACGGCCACCTTTACTCTACTTATACCTGGCTCCGTCAAGACATCTTTTTCATGGAATTCTCCCTTAAAGAAACGCCGACCAAATTGCTCAAATCACACGTATTTTAAGATTACCACATCACGATGGCATTCTTGGATTTCGCTCCTGACAATGTGTATTTGATACCAGTATTGAACGAAATTCTTGACGAGGCCGTGGCCTCACCATCACACTCGACATACTCGACGTATTTTCTTTTTTTTCTGCCAATGAATGCAAGATTGTGGGTACCTTAATGTTTAAGTATTGAAAGAAAAAACGTCAAGTGACCGAGCAAGAGATTGTCAACGGAGTCAAAAACAGGGACCGGAAGGCCATGCGCGCAATGTATGACCTGCTGACAGGCTCGGCTATGGCCACTGCGCGGCGTTATCTTGGCGAGGACGACAGGTGCCGCGATGTGTTGCAGGACTGCTTCCTGAAAGCATTTACCCGAATCAGTGACTTTGACTATCGTGGTGACGGTTCCCTGCGAGCCTGGATGACGCGGATTGTCGCCAACGAGTCCATCAACCAGTTGAAACGGCAGACCAAAATGACCTTCCTCGAAGAAAATGACATGGACATTGCCGATGAGGAACCACCCAATCTATCCGGTATTCCACCCGAGGAAATCAACCGTATGATATCCTCGTTGCCCACGGGATACCGCATGGTGTTCAACCAATACGTGTTTGAGCACAAGAGCCACAAGGAAATCGCCCAATCGCTGGGCATCAAGGAGAATTCCTCGGCGTCACAACTGCTGAGAGCCAAGCGACTGCTGGCCAAGATGATTCACCAATATCAACAAGACCACGATGACTGACAAGGACTGGATAAAACAGCTGCAAGCCATGATGGACAGGCACCAAGAGCCCGTCCCTGACGACCTGTGGCAGGACATCGAGAAGCATTTGCCCGGGCAGCAGACAAGGCGTCGCCCGATAATGGCATGGCCCCGATATGCCGCCGCAGCCGCATTGGTGCTGGCAGTCATCGGCATCGGCACCCTATTGTGGCACAACGACAACACGCTCGAAGGACCAGCCACCTCATCAACAGAAACAACAGGCATCACCCACGAGCCTGAAATCACTCATGAACTGTTGGCTCAAAACGAGGAAGCAGATTCTGAAATTGATGAGTCCACAACCACAACTCGAGCATCACAACCGGTTGCAGCCTTGAAATCGACGCCTACTGCCGACGACAGAAATGTCATTGCCCAAGCAGCTGACAACGAGCAGAAAGAACAGACTGTTCAAGAGGCAAGCGAGACAACACCTGTCGAGCCACCTACAGAACAAGCCCGACAACCGATTGAACGACGCAACGGCAGTCATGTCAAAGAGTCTCCAACCACAACAACGCCAAATCAAACCATCAAGCCGACATTCAAGAGGGCGAACACTACACTCGGCCTGTATGCTTCGAACGGCATCAAACCCAATTTGCCGTCCGGCAAGGAGTATGCCTACGAATACGAGGCTATAGGCTATCCCAGCGATGATGACTCGCACAATACTTATCTTCCCCAAGACATCTTTACCGCGAAACATCATGTGCCGATGTCCATGGGACTGAGTGTGCGTCTGCCACTGACCAACCGCCTGGCGTTGACAAGCGGCCTGGTCTATACGCGACTCAAATCGGATTTTAACTCATCGCGCAAGCATCGTGAACAGACCTTGCACTATCTGGGCATCCCGCTTGGTGCTACCTATACCATCTGGGGTTACAAACGATTCAGCGTCTATGCCATCGGTGGAGTGCAAGCCGATTTCAACGTCAAGGCAACGCTTAAAGAGTCCACCCAAACCAACGCCCTGAGTATCGGGAAAGACCGCATTCAATTCTCGGCACTAATAGGTCCCGGCATTCAACTCGACCTCGTGCATGGCTTAGGCATCTATGTGGAGCCCACAGCCCGCTACTACTTCAACAACGGGAGCGATGTCGCCAATTATTACAAGGAGCATCAATGGAACATTAACTTCAATGGCGGATTGAGGTTCACACTGGAGTAATATTTCCTGTTTTTCTGAGAAAAGGCTATCTTTGCCATTGATTAGGTGCAAGGCTATCACAATTTATCTCGCCTAGCCATGCAAGATTATCGCATGATGGCAGTTTAAATGGCAGAAACACCTAATCACAACGATTCATTAATTGACAAGAGTATGAAGTATTTTTGGAAACCTATCCTGATGGCCTGCATGCTGCTGGGCGTGCTCACGTCATGCAGCGACAATGGGGAGGACGTGGTTGACATGCTCCCCAAGTTAAGGCCTATCTCCCTCACTGTCGAGCAGCAGCAGATGAGGGATAACAACAACGAGTTTGCATGCCGATTGTTCCGCACCATCAACGAGCAGAAAGACGGTAACGGCAGCATCATTGTGTCGCCCATCAGTGTGACCTACATGCTAGGTATGCTCAACACGGGTGCTGACGGCCAGACGCGCCAGCAAATCACCGACGTCCTGGGGCTGGGCAGTTCCGTCCAGGAAATCAACGAGTATTGCAAGAAGATGATTGACGAGGCTCCACTGGTTGACCCCAGCGTGACCGTCCAGATTGCCAACTGCATCGACGTGAACTCGGCCCTGGGACTCACCCTCGTGCCGCGGTTCAAGACCGACATGCAGAATTACTACGATGCCCAAATCGAGGCGTTGGACTTCAACAAGAGCAGCAGCCTGGACAAAATCAACAACTGGTGCAAGAAGAACACCGACGGCATGATACCCACCATCCTTGACGAGCTCAATGCCAATGCCGCGATGTATCTGTTGAACGCCATCTACTTCAAGGCGACGTGGACCGAGAAATTTGACCCCAAGGACACCCGCGACATGGACTTCACCATGCCCAACGGCTCGGCCGACAAGCGCAAAATGATGCATCGCAAAGCGCTGGCAGCCTATGGCAAGAACGACCTGTGCGAGATGCTTTGCCTGCCCTACGGAAGCAATGGCTACAGCATGTATGTCCTACTGCCAGTCGAGGGGAAGACCGTGGACGACGTCATCCAGGGTCTCTCGGCCGACGCAGTCCAGCAGCAACTGTTCGTCATGGATCCCCATGAGGTGGATATCCTGATGCCACGCTTCACCACGAGCAGCGAGACCATGCTCGACAAGGTGCTCCCGGCGATGGGTATGATTCGGGCCTTCAATCCCTATTATGCCGAATTCCCCAATATGGCCCAGGTCGCCTACGGTTTTGACGAGGACCCCAATATGGAACTTAACCGCAACCTCTATGTGTCGATGATGAAGCAGAAGGCCAAAATCGAGGTCAACGAGGAGGGTACCAAGGCATCGGCTGTGACCATCGCCGAAATGGGTTTTACTGCCGCTCCCCCCCCTCCACAATACCAGCAGGTGGACTTCCACGCCACGCGTCCCTTTGTCTATTACATTGTCGAGACCAGCACCCGCTCCATCTTCTTCATGGGCACCTACTGCGGCGAGTGATTCACAGCCAGAGAATTAACATTACATCTATTAAAGTCATATCAGATAGCCCCTTCATCCTCATCAATGGATGATGAAAGGGCTATCATTTGTTTTGCCATTGCCATTTGACAACTCGGGCAATGGTAGTTATCGTTCTTATTGCCGTACAAAAATTGAACTGAGTTCACCAAACCTTCATATTTTTCCTTTTTTTTAATTGATTATTGCTAGTTTTGCAAAAAAAACCTATATTTGCTGCCGTATTCATAACCGTATTATAGCATAATAAGTTATCAACATCATATTTATTACTAATTATGAAAAAACTGCTATTTTTAAGGACATGCTTTGCCCTGCTGCTGGCATTCTTAGCGCTCAGCTATGCAGAGGCGAGCGTGACGCTCAACTCGACAAACTTCCCTGACAACAAATTCAGGGCAGCGTTGGAGCCTTACGCTCAAAATGGAGTGATTGACGAGACTGCTCTCACCGCACTCGATGTCTCAGGCAAAGACATCACCGACCTTACAGGCTTGCAGCTATTGACAGGCCTCACTACCCTCGACATCAGTGACAACACCTCGCTTGCTACTGGCGCCGACATCACGACGCTGAGAGCATTAAAAACGCTCAAGGCCAGTAATTGCAACCTGGTTTCTCTCCAAGGAACAACAGGAACTAGCGGCGTGTCACAAGTCAGCGGTTCAGGATTAAACATCAATTTCTATAATGCCGCCATCACTTATCTGGACATCTCCAACAATCCTGACTTCTACTTCAGCACCAACCTTAAAAACCTGACGAATCTGGAAACGCTGATTATGCACCATTGCACCCATTTTGACTATTGGGGAGCTCCTGGCACTTATCTGGAAAGCCTCAAGTATGTCGACGTGAGCTATTGCACCAACATGGACCGCATCTACTTGCCCGTCGCGACAAAACTTGAAGTGCTCAAAGCTGCAGGATTGCCCAAAATAAAAGGGTTTATCTCAAAAACTTCTTATTCGAGTTCTGACCAAGCGCAATACTACATTGCTCTAAAAAACGGTCTGACTACACTCAAATGGCTTGATGTGAGCAGCTGTACACAACTCAACAATATCTACCTCCCCAACTGCGCCAATCTGCAACATCTGAATGCAGAAGGCACGCAACTCATAGGTTTCTCGGCAAGTGCTTCCATTAGCAATGGCATCCCCACCACTGGTTATATCCAGCTGAAGAACGGCTTGACGACACTTGATTACCTGAACCTTGCCGACTGCTCGTCCATGACCTCGTTCCGAGCCATCAAGGACACCTATAACATCACGTGTCTGGACACACTGATTCTGACCAACAACACCCATCTGGGATGGTCTAATCACGGCATTGAGGCTCAGACGGGACTGCGATACCTTGATGTCACCGACTGCAACATTTCCACCGAAGGTCCAGATTACATTCCCAACTTCGATAATCTCAAGTCACTTGAGACCCTGCTCTATGGTGAGAATCCCAATGTGGGTTATCTGAGAATTACTAACAACAGCAGCCTGCAGACACTGGACCTGCACGATAACACAGGAATGACCATGCTCGCCCTGGTCAACTGCTCCCTGCCTCGCACCGACATCACCATCGATGACACCAACTGCCCTGCCCTAACCGGCTTGAAACTGAACAACAACGGCTATGGCTCGGTGAGCGAGGCTCTAGACAATGCCACCGCTTGGGGACTTGAGAACATCAAGTTCCTCTATCTGGAGAAAAATAGCGGTTTCACGGGTGGCCCATTAACCCTCAATGAGAGTGATTGTGCCGGACTGACTGGTCTGGACCTGAGCGACAACGGATTTACCAGCTTCAACGCACCCAGCCTGCCCGATGGACTCACAGCGCTCATGATTGGTAAAAATCCCAACATGACCCGCCTGGAAATGCATCACAACCCCGGCATCACTACCATGGCTGCCGATACCGTGATGCGTGACGGCAGCGGACTGTACTTGCTGGGCAACACAGCCCTGACCTATATGGACATCAGCGGCACCGCCGAGCAACCCAACTATTTCCAGCGCATCGGCAACAACAGTTCGCTCAACGGTGTGCCCATCGACACGATAAAGGGAAGATACAACAAGTTCTACACTTTCAGGAACCTGACCCAGGTGGCTGGTGGTGTCACCGAGTACTGCACCCTGATTAAAATACAGGACAATCCGACAAAATACAAAGCCGTTTACTCACTAACAGAGCCTCAAAACTACAATTATAAGGCTTATTGGCCCACGATGGCAGCAATGCCCGACAGCGCCTCGCTGGAGCAGTTGCCCAATCTGAAGTACCTTGACTTGAGCTACTGCCAGTTGAAGGACTCTGTCTATCTGCACAAGAATCCCGAGCTGCGCTACCTTGACGTGAGCCACAACCGCACGATAAAGCGCTACACCTCGTCGCAAGACAAGGGTAAAGCCTACAGAGAATCGATTCCTGCCAACAACACCTTCAACCGCGAATTCCCTGACTACAAGAAATACCTGTGGTTAGTAGAGCTCACGCCCAAGTACCCTGGCAGGCAGGAGGCTTACGACCAGGAATACTACACCCTGGACTACAATGACACGACCGGCCTCTACATTCTTGACCTGCTCGACAACAACAAGCTGGAATATCTTGATTTCAGTTATACTGGTATCGAACAGACAGCGTTGACCCATTGCCACGTTTCCAATGCCCGCTATATCTGGATTCAGGATTTGCCTGAACTCAAGTACTTATATGCCAACTACAATGGCATGCGCTCGATGGGTATCGGCACCCAGTACGGCAAGAAGAAACGTGATGGCGAGGTGCTGACCGACGCGCTCAAGTCACTGGAGCGACTGTCCATCATCGGTATGCGCGGAGCCGATGTGACCACGATGCAGGGCTCGATTAACTTCTTGACCAATACGCTATGCACCAAGCTGCACTACGTCAATCTGTCCTACTCTGACTTTGACTCTATCGGCGTTTATTCGCCCCATATTGATACCCTTATCGTCAAGGGCAACCCGATTCACCATGTCAATGTTCAGACCGTTGACAACATCACCTATATCGATGCCACAGAATGCGCCTTCAAGCAACGCGGCTATGACCCGGAAACGGGTAATACCGTCGGCATCCCAGCCACTGTCCGTCAAAGATACTATGATACCAGCTCCGGCCAGACCAAAGAGAAAACCATTACAATGAACGGTGCCCGAAAAGGCGGTGTCTATACCGGTGCGGTGACTACACCGTGGAGCGGTCTGCGCAGCATCCGTGCCCACAACAGGCCAGAACTGACGACCGTATTGCTGGACAACAGCAACGCGCTGACCGAGGTCTATTGCCACCATGACCCGAAACTGCCCGAAATCCGTGGCTTTGACAACCTGGCTTACAGCAAACCCGCTGTAGATAGCCAATTCGGCTTCCCCACAGATGCCGACTCGCTGCGCCTCGTATGGGTCAACGATAATGATGTTTTCAACAAGCTGGACTTGAGCCATAACGTCAAGCTCAACTACCTGCACGCCTATAACGACAAAGCGTTGGGCGATGCCCTGGGGGACGACGGCATGTGCCTCAATAACAACCCCGAGCTGATTTCGGCATGGGTATCCAACTCCAACCTGCGGGTATTCACCAACAATGCCACCACCCATCTCGACACGCTCAAGATTTGGCAAAATCCCCAATTGGACGCGCTCAATGTGACGGCGAACACCGGGCTCAAGTGGTTTGACCTGCGCAACTGCATGATTCGAGACCTCGATATGAGCAAGAATACCCAGCTCACCTATTTCGATTGCAGTAACATGGACAGCATCTCGGCCGGATGGCACACCTTCAACAATTACGGCTTCGAGATGCCGCGACAGGTGCCCACCAGCATGAGCGAACCCGGCAAGAACAGTATCGCCGACCTGCACTTTGGCAGCAATGCGCTGCAAGTCGTCAGGGCCGACAACAATGACCTGTACTGCATGGACGGCCTGAATGACAATAACGGCCTGCGCACCCTCACTTACAGCTATAACCACATCAACGGCATCGACCTGAGCGGTTGCCCGAACATAACGGAATACAACTGCTACCATAACGTCAGGGGTGTCTTCATGGGCGAGCTTGCCCAGTGGAAGGGACTTGATGAGGATAAGAATATCATCACATGCTCGATGTATTATCTGCAGTTGGTGAAGGATGCCGGCGACGCTCTGAATGACAATGACACCTATCTGGGCCACAAGTGCGGACATGACACCATTGCCGGATTCAACAGTAACGGCTACATGAGGCAACTTGAGGAAGACGGATTCAATCCCGAAAAGGTCATCAGCTTCACCGTCAACGCAGCAGGCCCCTATGTGAGCACACGAGATAGCAACGAAAGCAACCGAGCGCCCAAGAGAGCTGATATCGTCTATGGGCCTGACGCTGAGATTGACACTGACAGAATCTATGGTCAGGTTGCGGTTATCAAGATGTATGACTCAGAACGCAACTACATCGAGTACCTCTATGATGACGGCCGTCCTAATTCGTCAAGAGACGGCGGTGGCTCAGCTTTCGGCTTGGCATGGCAACCACCCGGTGAACCCACCAAGGTTGAAGAGACGCCAGCCGACGCTTTGGGAACACCCATTGTTGTCAGTGAGCGCTACTACGATGCCAGCGGTGCTGAGCACAATGAGCCTGTATCGGGTCTGAACATCATCGTTCGACAGATGAGCGACGGCTCTACCCGAACCAGCAAGGAAATGAGGAAATAATTTCGATTATAGGTTAGTCCGTTCCTTGGCTATCATAAGACACCAAATGTCAATCTACTGTCCATAAAAACGGGGGGCGAAATCGCCTCCCGTTTTTATTATAACCAAAAATAAATTGTGGCAAGATTAATCATCTTGCGAGCCGAGGGGGATAGAAAGTCCCACCAGGACATTGCAGCACTTGGTGTTCTTGCCCATGAACATGTAGTCGGTTCCCACAAACAAAGGACCCAGTTTCATGGCTAGTCCAAATGAATTACCGCCACACATGATAGGCGAGTAGCTAACTGCAAAATCCAACAAGGTGGACGGATGAACACCCACCGAGAATGTCAACTCAGTGTCATTGTCGGGCTTATTAAAGCGATTGGTAAACAAGGCACCTAAACTCAGCTTGTCATTCACAAGGCGGTATTCAGCACCCAGAGCAAGCGTGGAGGCCAACATGGTATTCCTCGACTTCAGGTCGGTCTTGTCAGGAACGAGACGAATCATATCCAGATTCAAGGCCTTTCCGCTTCCTATCACATCTCTAAAACGTTCGACATCACCGGGATTCTCGCTGTCGTAATTCAAGTCTGCAGAATTGGCGTGCGCCATTTGGGTAGAGCCTTTGGTCCACTTGATAAAACCCAAATCGGTGATGGCAGCCGACACCGAGAACTCCGGGGTCACTTTCACAGCTGCACCCAAATCAAATGCGGCTCCAAAACCAGACAGCCCCATCTTGTTGGTATTGTATTTCACTTTGTTGATATACCCGTCATTGTTGGTTTTCAGTTCCAAGCCATGACAAGATGCTACCAAATCGGCATCAACATCGATTTGTGCTGTACCTGTAACATCCTTGAGTTGATCATAATCGGCAGTTGACCAGTTGAGATCCGGGTCAACGTCTTGCAGATTCATCTTGACGGACGCTTTGTTAATCTTGAGGTTCACATTGCCCAATCCCAGCAAGCCTTTCACACGACCGCCGACACTAATCCTGTCTCCAATTAAACGTGTATAGCCCACCCCAATCTCAGAATAAGCGTTTAAGTTGAGTTCCTCTCCTTCAATATTCCGCACATAATCAGCATAGTCATTGCTGTTGATGCCCCTCATGTCACGCATAAAGCGGAACAGTTCCCTGGAAACACTGACATTGCCGTCAACCCTCAAACCGATGTTGACCGATATAAACCCATTGCCATGCCATTTTCCCACGGCAAACAGGTCTGTACCAACACTAGCATTCGCCTTATTCAAATCTTTCAACCGATTGAAAAACTTGTCATTTGTGAAATAGTCGGCATCATCAGCATTCTTAAACAAATTGTATATATCTTCTGCGCCAAGCGCATTAGAACGCAACGACGCATCGGTACGGCTAGCAGCGGGCAGGTGGATATAACCACGAGAAGGAGCCAACGCTGGGTTCAATTGCAGCCTGTATTGGACTCCATCCATGAAATAGGAAGTGCGTAAGAATTGCGCATTGACTACCCCAAAAGAGCAAGCAAGCAGCAATATCAAGATGATGCGCAGCTGTGCGCAGCAGAACTGATTATTCATTGAAGGTTTCTAAATAACAATTATTTTGTCGCATTCTCGGCCACAAAAGTATAAAAAAAAAACATGCGATACACGTTAATGGCCATAAACTTGCAAGCCGACCAAACTAAAAAAACAATCAAAAGTGCATCATGAGTAGCAACTTTTTACTACTTTTGTCGTTTATAACTGAAACAACATTTAAAAAAGATACAAATCACATAATATGAGCGAAGAAAATCATAAACGTCTCAAAGTGGGAATCACCCTGGGTGACACTAACGGAATCGGCATTGAAGTGGCACTGAAAGCCGTGGGTGTTCCCGAGATGATGGACCTGTGCATCCCTGTGATGTATGGCTCCAGCAAGACCGTGAGCTACCACCGCAATGCATGCAACTTGCCCGGCTTCCAAATAAATCACACGAAGAGTGCAAGCAATATCAAAGAGAATATGCCTAACCTGGTGGATTGCATTGACCAGGATATAAAAATCGAACTGGGTCAGCCCAGCAAGCAAGCAGGTCTAGCGGCATTTATGGCACTGGAAGCCGCCGTCCATGACCTCAAGACTGGTCTTATCGATGTGCTTGTTACTGCTCCCATCAGCAAGGAGAACATCCAGAGTGACCAGTTCCATTTCCCCGGACACACCGAGTATCTCGAGAGCGCCGCCGGCGATGGAGAGAAAGCGCTGATGTTGCTTTGTACGGGCAATCTGCGTGTAGCACTCGTAACCACCCACTTGCAGATGACCCAGGTTCCCGCTGCCATCACTATTGATGGCATCCGCGAGAAACTGCGCCTGCTCGACATATCACTCAAACGCGATTTCAACATCGACGGTCCCCGCATCGCCGTTCTGTCGCTTAACCCCCATGCCGGTGAAAACGGCATCCTGGGCAACGAGGAGCGCGATATCATCATACCTGCCATTCAACAAGCCCTCGACGAGGACGGCATTCAGTGCTTTGGTCCTTATGCTGCCGATGGTTTCTTCGGTGCAAGACAGTACCGCCGTTTTGATGCGGTCCTTGCCATGTATCATGACCAAGGTCTGGCTCCATTCAAGACCATTGCCATGGATGAGGGTGTCAACTTTACTGCAGGACTGCCCATCGTGCGCACTAGCCCTGACCATGGCACAGGCTATGACATTGCCGGGCAAGGCATTGCTAACGAGTCTTCCATGCGACACGCCATCTACACGGCCATTGATGTTTATCGCAACCGTATCCGTTATGATGAGGCTAGACAGAACCCTCTGCCCAAACTCTTCCAGGACCGTGGTCGCGACAACGTGAAACTGGACCTCACCAAGGAAGAATAATAACCTCACGACTGAGTGTCATGATAAAAGGCATCATTTTTGATTACGGCGGAACCCTCGACAGCCGTGGCGTGCACTGGAGTGAAGTTCTGTGGCAAGGTTACCAGCAGGCTGGTGTACCCATTGACAAGCAGACCTTCCGCACTGCTTACGTTGAGGGTGAACGAGCATTGGCTCGGGAACGCATCATCCTGCCACAGGATGACTTCCACGTCCTGTTACAGAAAAAGGTGGCTCTAGAAATCAGTTACCTCCCACAGCAACCCGAAGAAACGACCCGTGACCGTTGGGTGAAAGAAATTGCTGCCTACTGTGACAATGCAGCCCGTGGGTGCATTGACGAGGCACGCCCCATGCTTGAACAGCTTCACGAGCGCTATCCAATGATGCTGGTGAGCAATTTCTACGGCAATATCGATGAGGTACTGCGTAGCTATGGCATCAGGCATCTGTTCAAAGGCATTATCGAGAGCGCTGTGGTGGGTGTGCGCAAGCCTAACCCCACCCTGTTCCGCCTCGGTGTTGATGCCCTGGAGTTGCCTCCCGAAGAAGTACTTGTCGTGGGCGACAGCCTGCGTAAGGATATCGAGCCAGCCGAGCATCTGGGTTGCCCAGTGCTGTGGCTCAAAGGCAAAGGCTGGACCGATGAAGAAGACCAGCAGACACATCCACACACCATTACACGGGTTACTCAGGTGCTGGATTGGCTGAGTTCTTTATGAAACTCTTCCAAATTTTGAATCACCACAAACAACTATAGATTACACATTATATAAAACTCTGATTTTTCAAATGAATTATGCGATAATAGCTGCAGGAGAAGGTTCACGTCTGGCACAGGAGGTGAACCGATGATTGGACGCCTGATAAACATCATGCTACGCTGCAATGCTGAAAGCATCAGCATCATCGTGAACGAGCATATGACCGAGGTGCGCGAGTACCTTGAGAGCCTCGAATTGCCGGTTCCATTGAACCTTGTAGTTAAAACCACGCCCAGCTCGATGCACAGCCTGTGGCACTTGAGCCGCGTGATACCTAAGGGCAAATTCTGCCTCACTACCGTGGACACCATCTTCCGTGAGGAAGACTTCAAGGGGTACATCGAGGCCTTTGAAGCCGATGAACAGCATGACGGCATGTGGGCAGTTACTCCATTTGTCGATGACGAGAAACCCCTCTGGGTTGACGTTGATGAAGAGATGAACATCACGGCATTCCGAGACAAGCCTTGGGATGGCGCCAAATATGTATCAGGCGGCATCTATGCAATGACCGACAAAGCCTTTGAAGTGCTAGACAAGTGCATTGAGCAGGGTATCAGCCGCATGCGCAACTTCCAGCGTGCCCTCGTTGAAGCAGATTTCAACCTGCAGGCTTATAGCATTGACAAAATTGTGGATGTCGATCATGCCGACGACATTGCTACCGCCGAAGCCTTTCTTGCTTCTTGAGCAACTATTGTAACGCAAAAAAATGTTATCAGAGCCACTGACACGTGATAACAGCAAAAAAAATGACCAATTTATGTCATTTAGCGCCAAGGGTAGCATTATACTTCATTAACACAATACACCCGTTCGTCGGCAGAATTAAATACTTTTTATGAGTTTAGGCTGATTATTAAAGATTTTAAACTTAATTTACAAACTCTTATATTTTCCAATTCAAAAAAAGGGTGTAATTTAGCGCCGTTTTTGTCACGGGGAACTCCCGTCTATAACAATGTCCATGGTATGGACATCAGTTTTTAATTAGAAATCAATCAAGTAACATTAACTGTAATAAAACATTATGGCAAAAGAAATCGTTAAGCCCGCTACCGGCAAGTTAGGTATTATGGTAGTAGGATTGGGTGCCGTGAGCACCACGTTCATGACTGGTGTGATGATGGCTCGCAAGGGTCTTGCAAAGCCCGTCGGCAGCATGACACAGTACGACAAGATTCGCATTGGAAAAGGCGAGAACAAGAAGTACTTACATTATAAAGATATCGTCTCGATGCCCACCCTCGATGACCTGGTATTTGCAGCATGGGATGTGTTCCCCGCTAACGCTTATGAGAGCGCCATCAATGCTGAGGTATTGAAAGAGAAGGACATTGAGCCCGTTAAGGACGAACTGTTGAAGATCAAGCCCCTGAAGGCCGCTTTTGACAAGAACTACGCAAAGCGCCTGGACGGTGACAACGTGAAGCAGTGCAAGGACCGCTGGGACATGACCGAGCAGGTTCGCGAAGACATCCGCAACTTCAAGAAGGAGACCGGTGTTGACCGCGTTGTTGTTCTGTGGGCTGCTTCGACCGAAATCTATGTCGAGCCCGACATGAAGTATCATGGCACTGTAGCTGCCCTAGAGCAGGCCATGAAGGACAATGTTGTTGACAAGATTGCTCCCTCGATGTGCTATGCTTATGCAGCGCTGACGGAAGGATGCCCCTTCGTCATGGGCGCACCCAACACTACCGTTGACATTCCCGCCATGTGGGAACTCGCTGAGAAGACACAAATGCCGATCGCAGGTAAGGACTTCAAGACTGGCCAAACTCTAGTGAAGAGCGGTTTTGCTCCCATCATTGGCGCCCGCATGCTCGGCCTGAGCGGCTGGTTCTCAACCAACATCCTGGGTAACCGTGACGGCCTCGTACTCGATGAGCCCGCCAACTTCCGCACCAAGGAAGTCAGCAAACTCTCGACCCTCGAGTCCATCCTCGTTGCTGACGATCAGCCCGACCTGTACAACAACTACTTCCACAAGGTACGCATCAACTACTACCCGCCCCGCAACGACAACAAGGAGGGATGGGACAACATCGACATCTTTGGTTGGATGGGCTATCCCATGCAGATCAAGATCAACTTCCTGTGCCGCGACTCTATTCTTGCAGCACCCTTGTGCCTTGACCTGTGTCTGCTCATCGACCTTGCACGCCGTGCCGGCCGTTATGGCACTCAGCGCTTCCTGAGCTTCTTCCTCAAGAGCCCGATGCACGACTACACCAAGGACGAGATTCCCGTTAACCACCTCTTCCAGCAGCACGTGATGCTCAAGAACGCTATCCGTGAGATGGGTGGCTATGAGGCAGACGAGGAAATCGACTGATTTTCTACAGATTAATCCTTAAACGACATCAGGGCGGTTGCAATTGCAACCGCCCTTTTTCACATCAACTCTTCAGATCGGGATGAAGATTAATATTTTTTATTGGATTATCGTTTGCTGTTTCGGCTGATTTGCACTAAATTTGCAGCGGATTATGCATTATTAGGAACAAGTCTTGTTTAAGTCAAGTCTTGTCCACAAAAACACAGAACAAAATTAGCTTATCATGCAACAGATAATTCAAGAAGATTTGGTCGCCAAAGCGATGGCCGAAGAGAAAAAGAAAAAACGTGTACGCACTGGTATCAAGTGGGACCGATTGTTTATGGCATGTGCCTACAACTGGTACTGGTTCATTTTGTCTATGATTGTATGCTCGTGTATCGCATATCTGTATGCGATGACACAACCCCAGTTCTATGTGGCAAAGTGTTCTATCCTCATTAGGTCTAAAGACAGTGCCCAAGGAACACCCTCAATGACGTTCAGTGACCTGGGTCTTAATACAGTGAATTACATCCCGAATGAGCCTTACAAGCTCAGATCAACAAGGGTAATGGAAGTTGTGGTTAATTCTTTGGGACTTAATGTGCAGTATTTTGGTCACCAATTTCTGCGTGACAAAAACATCTACAAGGACACCCCAGTGCAAGTAACACCACTCAAGGAAGTTACAAACGGTTTTTCCTTAACCATTGTACCTAAAAGTGCCGATCAGTATGAATTTAAGATTAACAACAGTCCATGGAAGAAGGCTCATTTTGGCAAGAAAATAAACTCCAATTACGGTCCTATCGCCATTGATAAAACAGAAAAATTCAATGAGAGCTACATTGACAATACCATTATTGTCCAGGTCTCCAATCCTACTAATATGGCTAGGTCTATTGCTGGAGGCATTGTTGTAGACATGGCTGATCGTCATAGCGATATTCTTAATCTTGCCATTCGAGGACAGAACCCCGAAATGTTAGCTGATATCTTGAATGCTCTTGTTATTGCTTATAACCAAGAGGGTATCAATGATATGAACCAAGTTGCACGTAGCACCGAGGCCTTCATTGCTGAACGAGTAGCTGACCTTTCAAAGGATCTAAGTGGTGTTGATAATGAGGTTGCTGTCTTGACAGCCAATTCTGCCAACTCCATTATGCTTGGCAACCCTGGCCATACCATGCAACAGATCGACCAATCAGAGAACGTTGGACTTGAGATGACTCTTGTTTCGCAGATTCGCCACTTCATCTCAACCATGGGTCCAGGAGAACTTATTCCTGCAAACCCGGGCATGAACAATGCAGGTATTGCCGGTCAGATTAGTCAATATAACCAAGCAATACAAGAATACCAGAGAATCTCAACCACCTCGAGTTCTGAGAATCCCGTCATGAAAGAACTCGAAAAGTCGCTGGCCACCCAGAAAAAGCACATAATCTCTAGTTTGGATAACTACTTGACGACCCTTCGCACTAGGCAGAATCAAGCTCAGCGTTTACAAAGTCAAGCCCAAACAAGCATGACGACTAACCCTCAACATGAAAAAGCCATTACTGAGGTTACTCGTCAACAGAAAATCAAAGAGCAGCTTTACCTGTATCTGCTCAACAAACGCGAAGAGAATGCTTTGCAGATGGCAATTACCGAGCCTAACGCAAAAGTTATGGAACCCGCCATTCCGAATTATGCACCTGTAACGGCACCGTTGTCACGTATTGTGCTGACGGGTATGATTATCGGTTTATTGATTCCTGCATTTGTATTATACGGCGTATTCTGGTACTTCTCACTCGACAAGACCATCCATACCCGTCGAGAAGTCGAAGAGGTATGTGATATTCCCATTTTGGGCGAGTTGCCTGCAAAGAAAGCCAATATCACAGGTGAGATTGTGGTTAACGAGACCTCTAATGACCGCATGAATGAGGCATTCCGTATTCTCCGTAACAACCTAGACTTTGTCACATCGCAGAACAAATCAGGACTCGGAACGGTTATTCAGTTCACCTCTACCATGTCTGGTGAAGGAAAGAGTTTCGTTGCAGTCAACCTTGCTCTGGCCTATACCTATGTGAACAAGAAGGTCATCGTTGTCGACCTTGACTTGCGTAAAGGTAAGTTCTCTGAGTACGTGGGTGTCCAAAGCGGTAAGGGTGTTTCAGCATACTTGTCTGGTAAGGTGACTGACTTGGACAAGATTATTGACCGCGGTACGCTTCATGAGGGATTTGACATCATCAGTGTTGGTGCTATCCCCCCCAACCCCACGGCACTGCTCTTGAGCGACAATATGGCTAATATGATTGATCAACTCAAGAGAGAATACGATTATGTGATTCTCGATACTGTGCCCTACAACCTGATTGCCGATGCTGCGGTTGCCAACCGATTTGCAGACCTCACGATTTATGTAATTCGTGACGGCAGGGTTGAGCAGCAGTACATGTATGAGTTGGAGCGCCTTTCCGATGAGCACAAGATCAACAACCTCACCATCCTCATCAACGACATCAAGGTGAGCAAGACCCGCTACAATTACTCTTACGCTTATGGTTACGGTAAGGGCTACGGCTACGGTTACGGCTATGGCTACGGCTATGGCTATGGCGGCAACAGTGGCGGCTATTATGTTGATGACACTCCCAAGGACCGCGAGAAACCTATCAAAGGTTAATCTCCTAATTATGTTATAACATATGAGAATTGCGGTTGTAGGAACCGGATACGTCGGATTAGTCACGGGCACCTGTTTCAGTGAAATGGGTGTCCATGTGACATGTGTTGACGTTGACCAACAGAAAATCGAGGGTTTGAAACAAGGCATCATCCCTATTTACGAGCCAGGACTGGAAACTTTGGTCCGTAAAAATATGCGTTCAGGACGCTTACAGTTCACCACTCGGCTTGAAGATGTTCTCAACAATGTTGACATCGTTTTCAGTGCAGTAGGCACCCCTCCCGATGAAGATGGTAGCGCAGACTTGAAATATGTGCTTGAAGTTGCCCACACAATCGGCAAGCACTTGAACCGGCATATCGTGGTAGCTACCAAAAGTACTGTACCAGTCGGCACAGCCCGCAAGGTCCAGGAAGTTATTCAACAAGAGTTACAGCAAAGGGGGGTAAATGTTGAGTTTGATGTCGCAAGCAATCCCGAGTTCCTCAAAGAAGGAAATGCAGTGAAGGACTTCATGAGTCCCGACCGCGTGATAGTCGGTGTGGAAAATGAGCGGGCCCGCAAACTCATGACAAGGCTTTACAAGCCTTTCATGATTATGAATGACCGTCTCATTTTCACAGATATACCCTCTGCTGAGATGATCAAGTATGCGGCTAATTCAATGTTGGCTACCCGCATCAGTTTCATGAACGACATTGCCAATCTGTGCGAACTCGTTGGCGCAGATGTGAACATGGTGCGCAAGGGCATTGGCAGCGACACCCGAATCGGCAAGAAATTCCTGTATGCAGGTTGCGGCTATGGTGGTTCCTGTTTTCCCAAGGACGTCAAAGCACTCATCAAGACAGCCTCTGATTATGGCTATTCCATGCGTGTACTGCAAGCGGTCGAGAGTGTGAATGCAGACCAGAAACTGATTTTATACAACAAATTAGTCAATTACTATGGTGGAGATGAAAGTCAGTTGCAGGGCAAGACAGTCGCCTTGTGGGGACTTGCATTCAAGCCTGAAACCGACGACATGCGTGAAGCTCCGTCATTAGTGCTTATTGACCTGCTGCTCAAGGCGGGCGCCAACGTCAAGGTCTATGACCCTGTAGCGATGTACGAATGCCGCAGACGCATCGGAAACACCGTTTACTATGCCAAAGACATGTACGATGCTGCTACCGATGCCGATGCTCTCATGCTTGTAACCGAGTGGAAAGAGTTCCGTATTCCCAATATGGAAACCCTATCGCACAAGATGCGTGGACGCCTCATCCTTGATGGCCGCAACATCCTCGAAGCCGAGGAACTGCATCAAGCAGGTTTTGAATACCACTGCATCGGCAAGTAATCATAAGTAAGACAAAACAAGAACCGCACGGCATAACTGTCGTGCGGTTCTTGTTTTGTTATATGTTTGATTTTTACTTCACCACAACCTTGCGGGATGCGTTTTCTGAAACGACCACATATATTCCTGCGGGCAGTTTCACAGTAGCATCACCGGTTAGAGACTTGATGCAATCACCATCCATGTTGTAGATTTCGATGCTCTCGTCAACAGAATTCTCAATAAGCACACCACTCCTGGTCGGTACTGCGTCCCACTGTTTCATCGCAGATGGATTCAACAGCATATCAATTAGAGCGGTAACGTCAGCAATAGAAATAGCATCATCCTGATTAACATCGGCTGCAATAGCATCAAACGATGTCATACTACCACTCAGCAAATAGTCAATCAAAGTGGTGACATCACTAATGCTCACATCGCCATCCATGTTCACGTCACCAAGCATAACAGGCACCTCGTTAACAATGCCTTCCACATCGGCATATGCGCTAGCCCGGCTGGTCTTAGCTTCGACAGTACCCTCGTATTCTCCAGCAGTAGCGGTATTCGCCAAACGCACATAGAATACTTCGCCCGACGGGTCAAGCTGTAAACTCGTGGACCAGTCTGTTTTATTTAGACTGATCTGGAAATTGCCATCCACCTTCAGGGTGATATTCTCGTTGTTATTCTCTGAAGTCACAGTAGCCCTCACAATGCTGGACTCGCCGCCCTGTTCTGCTTCTATCAAGCCTATCGGCGATATAGTAATTGAAGGATCGGGCTCAGGAGCGACATTGCTCGTAATAGCGATATCATCAATGTTCAGTCGAGAGCCTGCAGTCTGATTGATTTTGAAACGTACGTTGCCTGTCACATTCAGATTGAAGATATACTGCTGCCAGGTTCCATTGGGCGAACAGTTACCCACAGAGGTCCATGTGCTGCCACCATTGGTGCTATACAATACCTGAAGCGTAGGTGTTGCGTCACTACCCCACTTGGCTGCATAGAATGAAATCTTGCTGGCACCATCGGTAACATCCTCGGCCATCTCAATATAGGAAGCCGCCGTCTTGCCAAAACGGCAACTCTGTGTACCATTGGCATGAGTATCACCACTCCAGATGCCCACATCAGAAGTGTTCCACTTGAAAGCGTGGCCCTGGATAAAGGTCGTCGTATAACTCTGATATGTCGAGATGCCTTCCCAAGTCTCAATGGTTTCTGTACCGCCACTGCCGCCAGTGTTATAGGTTGCCGTCAACGTCACATTGCTGCTCACCTCGCTGCTGCTGATAGTCAAGCGACCAGTAGCATTGGCTGCCGTACCATTGTAGGTAACGGTAATTGTAGTACCTGCATTCACTGCAGCCGCCGTGAGCGTCGTCGGTGTAACGCTAAATCCGGTACCCGTTACTGATACAGTCACCGCTTTGGTCAGATAAACACCCTTGACGGTAATCGCCTTGCTCACGCCATCGCCAGTGTTAGTGCCCACGTTAATGGTCGAGCCGTTGGCAGGCGACGAAATCACCGGGGTATTGGTACTGCTGCCAGTCCATGCGTTGCCAGTCTTGTTGCCCCACAGGTACTCAGCAAGCTCTGGATGGTCGATAAACGGATTGCGGTTGTGCTGGATACCATATACTGCCTCGTTGCGGTTAGACTCAAGGGTGCTCACCGGATCGTTACGGTGCCATTCCAGCAACTGACTGATTGCCCACGGCGTCAAGTGCTTGTAGCTGCTGTTCGTGAACACGACACTTCCTTTATCTTGAGTCCATGAGCCCACGCGGTCCATGTAACGCACTACCATATAGAAATAGGTGCGCGCAAAGTCGCCCTTGTACTCATCGGCGACTTCAAACACCGTGCCCGAGTAGCCGCTATGGGTGCAAGTGCCCAGTTTTCCGGTACCTCTTGGGCTACCGTTGGCACAATCGCCAAAGGGATAATTACCGCGTTCGGCATTCACCCATCCGTCAACGGGATACATATGATAAAGGTCAGAGTACATCGTGTCTTGTGCAGCACCCCACCAACTGTTGGGAACCGAGTGTTCACGGTTATAGCACTGCCCTATCCCACTATATTGGCCACACTGATTGTCGCCGTAAGTAAACTGAGAATTGGAGTAACGGTCAATGATGATGTTTCCGTTACAGTCAGTCGTTTTAAACTTTTCCCAAAGTTTACTGTAATAAATCATGTAGTGACCACGCACAATCTTGTGCAAAGAGGACATCAGTTCCTGGTCATTCTTACCAAGGGCGCTGTTGTAATAGTTGTTAGGGATAGCAGCTGTAGCCTGCAATGCCAACACAGCTACCAACAGCAGCATTAGAGATTGTAGATTTTTTTTCATTATGTCAATAATATATAAATGGTGAATATTAATCGTGATGAACTGGCGTTTTCTGGAGACATTTATCAGTACAGCAGGCGGGCTATTTGAGCCGAGCCTCGCTTGCCAGCAACAATGCGGGCAAACAACCGACGCGTTACCGGGTCAACAAGCCAGCTCCAACGCCGATTATTGCGGTAACTCTCACGCAACGCCTTGTGCGCCTCACGGCATAAAGGCACAGACAGTTCCTTGTGGCCTTCTCGCTCATATTGAGCCGCCAACACCATGCGACGGTATTCCAGCAGACGCTCATAGCGGAGTTTATACTCAGGTTTGAGCAGCGAACACCTCACTTCATTAATCATGATGTCGATAACGTGCTCCCATTGTCCATGGCGGCTGTGGAATTCAGTACCCGTTATCGAGTCGGCACCGTTGTGGTTGACGAGGACACGCGATTTTCCGCCCATATAGGCGACATGGGGACGTGCCAACAACAGCCGCAAACCCAGTTCCCAGTCATTCCAACCAGGAAGGTTGATGTTCCAGCCATCGGTTGACGCAAAAAACTCACGCCTCACGGCATAGCGTTGTGTGGCCAACTGGGCATGGAGGATGTGCTGGGCAAACAGGTCGCGCTTGCTGAACGGTGTCTCGCGCTCACTGCCATCGGGAAACACGAGAGTAGAACGGGTACTGACCAAATCCAGCACACGCCCTTCTTCAACAGCCTTATCGATAATGCGGACATAGGATGCCACCAAATCTTCCTTCATGAGGTCGTCACTGTCAAAAAACAGCACCCACTCGCCTGTTGCCTGCTCAAAGCCTTTATTGCGCGCAGCTCCTGCCGTGCGGTGTGCTTCTTGGGTGACAAGCACCTTGAAATCGTCATTCTCGTTGTCTCGCTTGAAGTCTTCAAGCACCTGTAGCGTGTTATCAGTGCTGTAGTTGTCCACCAGCACCACCTGCAGCGGCCTGTAGGTTTGTGACAGCACGCTGTTTAATGTAGCAGGCACCACGCTAGCGCGATTATACACGGGTATAATGATTGAGACTTGCATGACTGATTTCGGTAATCTTGATAAATCGGTGTAAAGGTACTGCAATTTTTGATAACTCACAAAAAAACGCCTAATTTTGAATAAATTAGGACGAGCCTTAACAAAAACTAATAAATATTTGTTTTTGGATTCTGCTTGCATTGATTGAGAATAAATTAGGCGTCGCCTCGGGATTGCTCAAATAAAAATGACTTTTTATTTGGCACTCCACTCGGCTTGCACTAATTTTGCACTCGCTATGAAGATACTATTTGCAGGAGATGCCAGCAATATGCATAATTGCCTCGCCCAACAATTGCGTACCATGGGGCACGAGGCTACAGTAGCATCCGACGGTTCCCGTTGGATGGACACACACCGCGATATCAATTTGCTTCGCCAACCAGGCCTGTTGGGCTCATTACGTTATTTGAGGGACATCAAGCGGGCATTGCCTTTGATGACGGGATATGACATCGTCGAAATCGCTTCACCCATCTTTCTGAGACTCAAGCCACACCGCGTGGCCAAGGTCTTTGACTACCTCAAGGCCAACAACCGCCGGATAGTGCTCTCGGCTATGGCAACCGACGTTGTCTATTATGATGCCTGCCATGACGGGCACACTTATCGTTACAGCGACTACATGCTGGGCCGAGAGCCATCACCTTACGTCAATTCGGCTGAATATATTGCGCAGCAACAAGACAACTGGAAACAGCCGTTCATGCGACAACACAATGACCATATTCTTCAAGGAATTGACGGTGCAGTGGCTTGTTTGTATGAATACTATGCCGCTTACAGACCTTTGCTGGGAAACCGTATAGCCTACGGCGGCATCCCCATCGATACCGAATCCCTGGAATACCGTCCATTGGAGCAAGCACCCGACAAAGTGCGGTTCTTCATTGGCATCCAGCGCGACCGTCATGTCATCAAGGGCACCGACCGCCTGTTGGCAGCGATGAAACGCGTTCATGACCGTTATCCGGGAATCACCGAACTTGACGTGGTTGAAAACCTCCCCTACGACGAATATACCCGCCGAATGCGTGAATCACACGTCATTCTCGACCAGCTTTACAGCTATACACCCGGCACCAATGCACTGATTGCCATGGCTCAGGGACTGGTTGCCGTCTCGGGTGCTGAGCCCGAATACTACGACCTTATCGGTGAAGTTTCCAACAGGCCCATCGTCAATGTCTCACCGCTCATCGACGGTGACATCGACGAGAAACTCTCGTGGCTTGTCGAACATCGGGACCAGTTGCCACAGATGGCACGAGACAGCCGAATCTTTGTTGAGAAACACAATGCCGCTGCAATTGTAGCCCAGCGCTATGTCGATTTCTGGAACACCTTGCTGTGAACGTTATCAGATCAACAAAAACAATCAGTATATATCAAAATGAGCCCCAAAAGTTTTTAATCAAACTTTTGGGGCTCATTCATGATTCCCTATGGCTATTGCCGTTGGGTTACATATACCTTGCCACGGCAGCCTTGAGTTTGGTAGCATCTTCCACACGCTCAACGATTTCACTGTTACGGATGATGAACGTGGTCGGTATGCCATTGACATTATAGGCACTCACATTCTGAGACTGAACGCTCATCGGGTCATACACAGTAATCCAAGGCAGGTTTTTGGCCGCTTCACGCCAAGTCACATTATCGTCATCGATGCTCACCTGATAAATAGCCAACCCCTTGGAACGATAAGCTTGATAGATATCGTTGAGCAACTTGTTGAGTTGGGGTGACACATCGAGGGCATAGGCTGTGAAGTCCAGCAACACCACATTGTGTTCTTTAGCCACCTGTGACAGTTTGTACTCCTTACCAGTATAGTCCTGGAGAGAGATATCAAGCAGTGTGGTAACGTCGGCATATACCGTATCGGTAGGTGCCGTGAGGCCACGACGACGGCGCTGACCTGCCAGCAACAGGTTCACCAGGTACTCGGTGCGCGGGTCATCGGGGCGAAATGAGTTAAATGCGTTGGCGACAGCACCGATGAAACGCAGGTCGTTGTCGTTCATCGGGTCAAACAACGGTTTGCCATCAATGTATTTATTGATAAGATAATAGGCAACGATACCACTGGGGTCGGCGGCAATCTGACGTGCCTGCTTGTCCTTCCATGCCTGCAATTCGGCAGGAGTTCCTTTACCTGCCGCAAACTGCATCGCTTCCTGGTCAATCTTCATCACCTGCTCGGCATGTTCGCTGCCGCTCACGCTGTATTCACGTGCAAAATTAGGCAACTTTGCATTGATGGTCAGATGGTCCAGACTGTCGATTGGGAAACAGATGGTCTGGTTACCCAAACGCAACTGATAGATGCTGGGCACCTGGGGGGCGTCGGCACTCAGGCTAAACTTGCCGTTCTTGCCCACCTTGATGCTGTCAACGATAAACCACTCACCATTGCTGGACTGCTCCAGTACAAGAGTAGTCGTGTCACCGGCACCCTCAATTGTGCCGTCGATGTGGAACTTGTTGCCGTTACAAGCCGTCAAACCGATAAGGACGGCAATCATCAATAATATCTTCTTCATTATTATATCTTGTCTTTAAAAGTTCGCCCCCCTTAATCCAATCATGCGGATGCCAACCATAGACAGTCGGTCAAAGGGCAGAAACTTGTTTATTTCTAAAAAACGTGCGAAATTACACTTTTTTCCCCACCCAGCCAAATCCAAAGTTGCCCGTTTGGAAAATATTTGCTATTTCCCCGACATCCAATAGAAAAAACAATGAAATTCTATGATTTGTTTGGCTGGCGCATGAGACGCAAGGCATTGAGAACGCACAACAAGGCTACACCAACGTCGGCAAAAACGGCCTCCCACAGGTTGGCGATGCCGAGCACACCGAGTATCATCACCAGCACCTTCACACCGATGGCAAAGGCAATGTTCTGTACCACAATGCGGCGGGTACGGCGGCCCAAAGCCACAGCATCGGCCACACGCGAGGGTTGGTCTGTCTGGATAACCACGTCGGCAGTCTCAATGGCCATGTCGCTGCCCAGGCCACCCATAGCAATGCCCACGTTGCTCAGCGCCAGCACGGGTGCGTCATTGATGCCATCGCCCACAAACGCTACTTGACTGTTTTCTCCGCAGGTTGCCAACAACTGTTCGATATGTTCCACCTTGTCCTGTGGCAGCAGGTCACCATGTGCTTCATTGACGCCTAACTGGCGGGCGACCTGTTCGACGAGAGCCTGTTTATCTCCCGAGAGCATCACCGTTTCAACGCCTTGGCGGTTTAGGCTCTCTACAGCACGGGCTGCGTCCTCCTTGGGCACATCGGTCAAAACGATATATCCCGCATAGTTACCATCAACAGCCACCGCAACCATTGTACCGACAACATCTTTTAACTCACGAGGGTAATCCACACCCTCTTGCTCCATCAAGCGTGTTGTGCCCACAAGCCAATTCTTGCCGTCCACCATGGCGCTCAATCCGTAACCGGCTATGTTCCTTAACCCATTCACTGTAACAGGTGCTGGCTTGCAATACTCGTGAATGGCACGGGCAATGGGATGTAGGCTGTCCTGCTCTATGGCAGCAACAATGGCAACCTGGTCATCTCTGAGTCCCTTGACTTCACTCACGGCAAAATGACCGGTTGTCAAGGTACCAGTTTTGTCGAACACGACCGTGCTGACACGGGATATGGTATCCAGATAATTGCTGCCCTTGAAAAGGATACCGCGTCTTGACGCCGCTCCAATGCCGGCGAAATAACTCAGCGGAATACTGATGACCAGCGCACACGGGCATGAGATGACAAGGAAGATGAGCGCACGGTGCAGCCACTCGGTGAAGTCGTAATCAAATGCAGACACTACCATCGAATAAAGCCAAGGCAGAGCAACGACCAGCACAGCAAGCCCAACAACAATGGGCGTATAAATGCGGGCAAATCGACGGATAAACAATTCAGCAGGAGCCTTGCGCTCTGAGGCCTCCTCGACCAGATGCAGGATGCGGGACACAGCACTCTCACTGGCGGGACGCACAGCCTGGAGACGCACAACACATTCGCTGGCAATCATACCAGCCAGCACCTCGTCACCTCTCTCGATGACAAGAGGAGCGCTCTCGCCTGTGAGTGCTGATGTATCAAACGCAGCCGCCTCGCCCAGGAGCGAGCCATCTACAGGCACACGCTCGCCCGGCTTGACCTCAATGATGTCGCCCACTTTTACCTCGACGGGATCAACCGTCATGCGTTGGTTGTCCCTGATGACTACGGCATGGTCGGGGCGAAAGGCAATCAGCGACTTGATGTTGCCTCGGGCACGGCTGACAGCTCGCCCTTGCAACACCTCACCGATACAGTAGAGTGTCATCACCGCTACCGCCTCGGGGTACTCACCGATGGCAAAGGCACCAAGGCTGGCAACAGTCATCAGCAGGAATTCACTGAACACTTCACCGTCGCGTGCCGCATCGATGGCCTCGCGCAGCACGCCCAGTCCTGTGGGAAGCCATGCGACGGCATACCATGCCAACCTTACCCATTGGTTCTGGAACAGTTGCACGTCGGTTGCACTCATGATGACGCCCGTGATGAGCATCGCTAGAGAAAGAATCGGCTTCCACCATTCCATTTCCTCTTCCTCGCCATGCTCGTGACCGTCACTGCAACAGGCACACTCATGACTATGGTTGCCGCACTCATGCCCATGTTCACTATTGCAGTGCCCCTCCTGCTCATGGCAGTGGCAATGTCTATCTTGTTGGTTTTCTTGACTATGCTTCATCATTGCATCTATTCTGTTGGTTGTTCTGCTTGCAAAATTACGCACTATTCCGTGCAACCGGGTTGCAAAGTGCATTGCTCGACTATTTTCCGCCCTAACATTTGTCTTGAAGAAATGCGGATTCATCGTGAAAAACTATGGATGAGTCGATAACGGGTAATACGGCTTTTTACTTTTGTCCAAAGTGCGTGTCTAAGAAACAAAACAAATGAACATTGTTTCACCAGTTGAGGCCACACTGTTGGCCTTGACACAAAACAGAGAAGATTATGAAAACTAAAGTTTTACTGAGCGCTATTGCGACTATCGCGTTACTCCTGCCCAGCACTGCTATGGCAAGTAATCACAAGCACCGCCATGAGGCTAAGCCCAAGGCCCGCATCGAGCACAGGATGCATGTCGCTCATCGTCCGGCTATCGGCAAACGCTTCTCTCACCGACCCGCTAAAGGCAAGTTCATCATCATCAACCGTGAACGCATGTGGATTGCTGGCGGAGTAATTTATCGAATGATCCCGACTCGCACCGGAACGGTCTATGTCGTGACAGGCTATCTGAGATAGAGCAAACTGAGTTAATGGTTAATAAAGTGAATGAAGGGAAGGTGCCCGCTGAATAGAATCAGCGGGCTTTTCTTTTGCTATGAGAGATTCTTTAAGATGCAATCGATTGCATATCGAAAACCGATGGATATCTCGAAGAGTTATTTTGTTTTCACTCATATTTAGTTTAAATTTGTAGGCATTAACCAGTTATTTTAATCACTTTTTCATATGACTACACCTCGAAATAACCATTTCAAGTTGCTGGCTATGGTCCTGTTGCTCACACTGGCTGTATCCCAGCAGGCATGGGCGGCATTTGTCGGTCCCCGCAACGATTTCCGCGACGAGAGCATCTATTTTGTGATTACTACCCGATTCTATGACGGCGACCCCGGTAACAACGCCCAGTGTTGGGACGGAGCCACGGCCAACCATGGCGACCCGTGCTGGCGTGGTGATTTCAAGGGCCTGATTGAAAAACTGGACTATATCAAGGCTCTGGGTTTCACCGCCGTGTGGGTCACGCCCATCGTTGAGAACGCATCGGGCCTGGACTACCATGGTTATCATGCTCGCAACTTCAGCCGTGTGGACCACCGCTACGAAAGCGGTGACACGACGTTCCAGACACTCATCGACGAGGCGCATGCCCGTGGCATGAAGGTATTGCTCGATGTGGTGCTCAATCACACGGGCAACTTCGGCGAGGAACACCTGTGTAAACTGTTCACCCGCGACTGGAATGCCAACCAGTTCAAGATTAATGAGTGCATGAAACCCTATACCACCGACTCGGTGGGCGGTCTGTTGCCGACCAACTACAACAGTCTGCCTTCGGGCCAGCAATATGACGCGCGCCTGAAGCAAATGAAGAATACCGACAACCAGAACCACGACAATCACAACCGATGGCACCACTTCGGCCAATTCAACTGGGACGACAACACGCGCTGGTGGGCGCAGATTGCCGGTGACTGTGTCGATTTGAATACCGAGAATCCCGCAGTGGCAGAATACCTCATCAACTGCTATGGCTCTTTCATCAAGATGGGCGTTGACGGTTTCCGCATCGATACGGGCGGCCACATCGCACGTCTGACGTTCAACAAAATCTATATCCCCGCATTCAAGGCACTGGGCGAGCAGTACCGCAGCAAACGCCTGAATGGTGCGGATTTCTTCATGTGCACCGAGGTGTGTGCCCGCTATCAAGGCAGTGTCACCTACCGCAACCAGCCCGCTCTGTCGCCCTACTTCTACACCTGGGCCGAGAACAAGAACTACAGTTGGAATGATGACCCCGCCTATTGGGACGGCATCGCCATCTATGAGAGCACTGACCTGAGTTCGCTGGCTAACATCGGCTCGTGCCAGCAGATGTACAACGACAACTGCCATGAGACGGCCAGCGCCATGCCTACATCAAATAACGCCGTGCTCAACGGAAACACTTACCACACTCCCGATGTGAGCCGTGCTTCGGGACTCAATGTCATCGACTTTCCTGTCCACTATTCCTTCCACAACATCGCCAGCGTGTGGAATCTGGCAATCGACGGCGACAAATACTACAATGATGCGACCTATAACGTGGTTTATGTCGATAGTCACGACTATAGTCCCGGCCCCAACGACAACATCCGCTTCAATGAGGGTACAAACCAGTGGGCCGAGAACCTGTCACTGATGTTCACCTTCCGCGGCATCCCTTGTCTGTACTATGGTAGTGAAATCGAGTTCAAGGCCGGCAAGACCATCGACCCGGGAGGCAACGGTTCCTTGAGGGAAAGCGGCCGTGCCTACTACGGTGGCTACATCAAGGGTAATGTAACCGCCACAGACTTCGGTGTAGCCAACGGCGCATCGGGCAACCTGGCTGCAACGCTGAGCAAGCCCCTGGTCAAGCACCTGCAGCGACTGAACCGCATCCGTCAGGCTGTTCCCGCCCTGCGCAAAGGCCAGTACAGCACCAGTGGCTGTTCGTCAAGTGGTGGTTATGCCTTCAAGCGTCGTTATACCGACAACACGACCGACAGTTATGTCCTCGTGACGATTAACGGACCCGCCACCTTCACTGGCGTGCTCAACGGCACTTACACCGACTGCATCACGGGTGACGTCAAGACCGTGACCAACGGCACCCTGACCACCACCTCGTGCAGCGGCAAGGGCAACATGCGCATCTATGTCCTCTCGACCTCGCTTACCCCCGCCCCAGGCAAAATCGGCACCGATGGGCCATATCTGTACACCAGCAGCGCCAATGCCGGCACCGTATTGAGTTATGACGGAACCCAGGAGGAACTGTCAAGCAACGACGGCGAGGGCAACGGAACCAGCCCAGTAACACCGATTGATGTTTATGAGCCCAGTTGCGAGGAGGATGACATGAGCGTATTTCTGGAGACATCGGCAAGCGTGAGCAGCGTGACCACCTGGGTATGGAACAGCAGCAGCAACTTCACGGGCGGCTCATGGCCAGGCCAGGCAATGACGCTGATGGGTACAAACCAGGACGGCAAGCGCAAGATTTGGAAGTGGACCTATGAAGGCACCCTGACCAGCGATCCCACAGGCATTATCTTTGTCACCGACGGCACGCAGACGAGCGACCTGACCTTCCGCAACCATGGTTACTATATCGACGGCACATGGGACCACACGGTGACCAACTACACCTCGCCCGCCCCCACCCTGACCATCGACAAGGAGAGCGGCCAGTATCAGGGCAGCGTGACGGTCACTGTTACCGCCAGTGAAAGTAATGCCATCATTGTATATACCACCGATGGCACCATGCCTACAGCCAGCAGCCATCAGGCCACTGGACAGGTGCGCCTCACGTTTACCGACAACACCGTGCTGACGGCAGGCGTCCTCTACGAGGGCAAAGTGCGCAACGTTGTGCAGCGTGAATACATCTTCCATGGCTTTGTACCTTACACTGCAACGGTTTATGTCAAGGACCCGACCGTGTCACCTAACAACTGGGGGAGCGTTTATATCTATGCTTGGGACAATACAGGTGCCATCAGTGACAGCTGGCCCGGTGTCAGAGTGACTGCCACCAAGGTCATCCAAGGGCAGCGATTCTATTACCGCACCTTCAATGTTCCCAGCGAGGACTATAGCTTCAATGTCGTACTCAGCCAGGGAGACAATGGCCACCAGAGCGTTGACGTGACAGGAATCAACAAGGATATCTATCTTGAGATTACCTCGACGACCAACAAATACACGGTTGCCGACATCACCGACCAGTTTGCCTATGTGCGTGGTGATTTGAATCGTGACGGAGAACTCTCGGTTGCCGATGTGACTACCCTCGTCGACATGCTGATCAGGGGCAATTACGATGATGAAGAGATTCAAATCGGTGACCTCAACAACGATATGGAACTGAGTGTGGCCGATGTGACCACTCTTATCGACATTCTCATTTCAGGCAAATGAGTCTTCTAGTGATTAAATGCGGTACATCTGACCTTTTTTTAGAGCGTTTTTTCGCTTTTTTACAACAAAAACTGTCCTAAATGGAAAATAAAATTGTAAAAATGGTCAATTTTACCTTTTTTAACAGAAAAACTCTTTGCCGTGAAATAGTTTAGTTGTAATTTTGCACCCGCAAAAACAAGGTAATAATTTTTTTCATAAGGTAAAGATTCAGGAGATTGAAAAGGACTCGTCGGGAGACGAGTCCTTTTGTTTTCATCAATAAATCGTCATTACAATCTCTCTCCCAATGGTAGAGAAAAAGGAGAAAAGCGGCTGCCGGTATTACAATAATCAGTGCTTTTGCAGCCTGGTTAGAAAATGTTATTTCCAATTAAATGAAGTACTATGAAAGTATCTTTATAAAAAGACAATCGGGACCATGCCCAATGCATGGTCCCGATTATTTCTTGTCGTAGAGACGCAAGACTTTGAGTCTTAACCTTAGCGACCGTTTACTTCAGGCCGCGGTTGCGGAGCAGTG
Organism: uncultured Bacteroidales bacterium; assembly: GCA_902779125.1. Lineage (GTDB taxonomy): Bacteria > Bacteroidota > Bacteroidia > Bacteroidales > Muribaculaceae > Sodaliphilus. Next base: position 87,702 of record CACZAC010000009.1, read on the forward strand.
CGTCAGAGGTCGGAGCCTGGCCACGGAACTGCTTGTAGAGCTCCATGGGATCCATGGTGTCACCCGACTCCAGCAGTTTGCGGAAGGCATCGGCAGTAGCCTTGTCGAAGCAACCAGCCTTTTCAAATGCCATGTAACCATCGGCCTCAAGTACCTGTGACCACAGGTAGGTGTAATAACCGCAAGCATACTGGTCATCAGCAAAGATGTGCTTGAAGTAGGGGCTGCGATAGCGGAACTCGACCAGAGCGGGCATATTGAGCTGGTTCTTCACGTCCTGCTCAAAGGCCTTGACGTCGATAGCCTTGGCCTCCTCGGGGGTCCAGGCTTTCTTGTGCCAGTACATGTCGAGCAGCGCTGCACCGACGAGCTCGGTGGTCATGAAGCCCATGTTGAACTGTGCGGTCTCGTTGAGTTTCTGCACGAGGCTGTCAGGGATGACTTCACCGGTCTTGTAGTGACGGGCATAATTCTTCAATACCTCAGGCTCAAATGCCCAGTGCTCGTTGATCTGAGAAGGCATCTCAACCAAGTCGCGGTCGGTGTTGGTGCCTGCCAGGCCACGATACTGCACGCGGGTGAGCATGCCGTGGAGTGCATGGCCGAACTCGTGGAAGACGGTCTGTACCTCATCCCAGGTGAGCAACGAGGGGGTGTCACCCGAGGGAGGCGTCATGCTTGCCACGTTGTAGATGATGGGACGGATGTTCTCGCCACCGTAGTTGTAGGCTTCCTGCATGGCTTCCATCCAAGCGCCCTGAGCCTTGACGGGACGGGGCAGGTAGTCGGTCATGAAGACGGCGAGGTGCTTGCCCTCGGCATCCTTTACGTCATAGACCTTGACCTCGGGGTGGTACTTGGGAGCATCGGGCATCTCCTCGAAGGTGAGGCCGTAGAGTTTGTTGGCAGCAAAGAAGATACCATTCTTCACTACGCTGTCCAGAGCGAAGTAGGGACGCACGTCGTCCTCGCTGAAGTTGAACTTGTCCTTCTTTACCTTCTCGGCATAGTAGTAATAGTCACAAGCCTCGAACTGGGCAGTGTCGCCATGAGCGGCAGCATAGGCCTTCATGTCGGCAACTTCCTCCTCCACCTTCTTGGTAGCGGGGCGGAAGAGCGACATCAGCAGGTCCTCGGCAGCCTTGGGCGTCTTGGCCATGTAGGGATCGGTGGCATAGTCGGCATAGGTGTTGAAGCCGAGCAGGTTAGCCTTCTGCTGACGCAGCAAGAGGATGTTGCGGATATTCTCGGTGTTGTCCCACTTGTCACCATGGCTGGCGGTGGTGGTGTAGAGTTCGTACATCTGACGGCGCAAGTCGCGGCTGTCGGCATAGGTCAGCACGGCGAGGCGGGTCGAAGCGGTAGCGGTGAAGGCCCACTGTCCCTTCTTGCCCTTGTCGGCGGCGAGCTTGGCGGCATTGTCGATGATGCCCTGAGGCAGACCCTTGAGCTCCTCTTCCTTCTCGACGAAGAAGACGCAGTTGTCCATGTCGTGCATCACGTTGTTACCGAACTTGAGCTTGAACTGACCCAGCTTGCTGTTGATCTCCTTGAGGGTGTCCTTCTGGGCAGCGGTGAGCAGGGCACCGTTGCGCACAAACTCCTTGTAGTACTTCTCGGTGAGGCGCTTCTGGATGGGATCCAAGCCCAGGCTGTCGGCGTTGTCATAGACGGCCTTTACCTTGGCAAAGAGGCTGTCGTTCATGTACATGCCGTCGCTCTGTTTGGTGAGCATGGGCAGCAGATCCTCGGAGAGTTTCTGCATCTCCTCGGTGTTGTCACTGCTACTGAGTGCATTGAACACTCTCGACACCTTGTCCAGGATGCGGCCGCTGTTGTCCAGGGCCAGGATGGTGTTCTCGAAGTTGGGGGCTGCCGTGTTCTTGATGATGGAATCAATCTCGGCGTTCTGCTCAGCAATACCAGCCTCAACGGCGGGCATGTAGTCACCGTAGGTGATCTTGTCAAACGGCGGGATGCCGTACTCGTTGGCGTACTCCGACATAAACGGATTGTTCTCGTTGGATTTCTTGTCACAGCTGCTCACCAGCACGAGTGCAGCAAGCGCCAGGACGGTGAATAAAACTTTCTTCATTTTTCTGATTTGGTTAGTTATGATTAATATTAGTACAATTCATTTTGTAACAGCCTTTGAGCCGCGGGTTGACTCGTCAATATCAAAGGTCACCATCATGGGATAATGGTCGCTGCTGCCGCCAATAACGCGCTCAGCCTCAAGAGCCCGCACATCGCCTCGATAAAGCACCTGGTCGATGCGGTAACGCAGGTGATGGCGGTTGTAGGTATAGGCATAACCCATGCCCACGTCATACCAGGCATCGCTCAAATCCTTGCCACAGATGACACGATAGACATAGGAAGTCGGAACATCGTTCATGTCACCGCAGACGATGACGTTGGCAGGCGAGTCGTCAATTGCCTTGCGCAATTCGGCAGCATCTTTACCTCGCTTGGCAAACGAACGTTTCATCCGCCCCAGAGGCGAGGGCATCACTTCAGGAGAAACTCGCACATGCACGGTCTGTCCGAAACTCAGGTTATAGGACTGAAGCCTGAAGTTAATCAAGCGCAACTGTTTGCCATGGGGCAGCTCCAGGTCAAAGGCACGTGCAATATAGGACGTCTGATTGCGGTTATACCCCAGAGGAGAATGGACAATACAAGGCTCACCGATGGGAGTGGTCGTGAATGGATACTTCGACATGATTGACAATCCATCGGCACCCGAGAAATGATAGGGATATTTCTTTTCAATCTGGCTCTTATAGGGCAACACCGAGGGCATATCAATCCAGTCCATGCCGCCGGCAGTACCTTCCTGCAGCAAGACGACATCGGGACTGACATCCAGGATGAGGCGCATCGATGCCGAGGGCGTCGTGTTCAATGACGGGTCCATAAAATTAAACGCCAGCACGTTATAGGTCATCACCTTGAGCACCATTTCACGGTCGGCAGGCATCGGCAAGGCTGTCTCTGATGTATTAAAAGGCATGTACTTCTTGGATGTCGGCAGCACCGCCAGCAGAGCCACTATGAGTATCGCCAGTGATATCCAGCGACGCCACAGCAGTGCTACGGCAAGCAGAACCACCGCCACAATAAGCATGGGCATGAAAGCCAGCACAAGAAACGGTGCCGGGAAAAACTTCTCAGGATTGATACAACCAGCATAGGCACAGCACACCAGCAAAACAGCGACTACCAACGACACAATTTCGATGGTGTAGTTGGGTTTCTTCTTGCGGTACGTGATATATTTTGGTGCTTTTTTCGACATGTTCTTTATATAATAATGTGTGTGTGTCAGGGTGTTCGACGTCGCGACACCTTAAACAGTTTGTCTCTCTCTTCATCGGTCAATGCGTCATAACCCGAAGCCTTGATTTTGGCCAGGATTATGTCCAGTTCTTCCTCACTCACCGTGTCAGCAGGACGGTGGGCACCGGCTTGGGTTGACGCGGCACTACCCTGTTGCGTTCCAGTTGATGATGGGCGTTTCTGGGACTTAGGGCGCCTGAATGTGGGCATCTCGAATTTGCGGCCATTGAACAGCCCTACTAGGGCATCGATGGCGATATTCAGCGGACAGGTGATGTCGTGTCCTTGCTTTAAGCGGACACCAAACCACGCGCCCACAATGATGCCGCCAATGTGGGCAATGTTTCCGGCGATATTTGTCTCAAACCCCACCAGCTCAATAACAATGACAGCCAACACGACCCATTTCAGCGATACTTCGCCCAAGAAAAGAAGTCCGATTTTATAGTCGGGAGCATACACCGCTGTGGCAACGACAATGGCCATGACCGAAGCCGATGCGCCCACAAGATAAATCATGTCACCAGCAAATGCAGGCAACAGGTTGTAGGCCAGCAGGAACAACAGGGCACCGCCCCACCCTCCCAAGAGGTACAGCCCGGTGAGCTGCTTGGGGGAGAAAAAGTCCATGAAGATGCGTCCCAGCCAGTAGAGCCACAACATGTTGAACAGGATGTGCAGCAGGCCGTAATGGGCGAACATGTAGGTCACAAGCGTCCAGGGACGCCTCAGCAGGAGCCATAGGTCGCAGGGCAGTTCCACCCACTGCAGCACCTCGTCGCCCGGCACCTTGAACAGCATAGCGCCAAATACCGCCAAATGCAGCACTAGAAACACACCGATGTTGATGAAAACCAGTCTCATCAACATCGACCCTTGCATATAGGTTCGCTTGATATCGTCAATAAATGCCATTGCGCGGCAGCTTTCCGGTTTTCTTCCAGTACAATATCAGGATAATGCCGAAGACCATACCTCCCAAGTGGGCGTAGTGGGCCACATCAGCCACTTCACCAGTAATGCCGAAGTACAGCTCAAGCAGACCATAGCCGAGTACCACCCATTTTGCCTTGATGGGAAACGGGAATGGAATGATGAACATTTTCATATTGGGGAACAGCATACCGAACGCCAGCAGAATGCCAAACACGGCACCCGAGGCTCCCAAGGTAATACCATAGAAATTCAATCCGGAAAGATGCCATGTCAGCTCCTGAATCAATCCTGCCCCAATTCCGCAGACGAGATAATAAGTCAGGAATCTCTTGGAACCCATCACCCGCTCCAACAGGCTGCCGAACATCCACAGCGAGAACATATTGAAGAAGATGTGCATGAAATTGGCATGCAGGAACATGTAAGTGACCAATTGCACTAAATTGAAATCCGGAGATTGCCAGAAGTGCAAGGCAAGCCATTGGTTCAAATCAATGATTCCGGCTTGAACGAACACTATCGTTGCCAGCCACACTAAGAAATTGATAACCAGCAGATGCTTGGTTACCGGCATGATTGATGACAAAAAAGACCTGTTATTTAATTGCATCTCGTTTCATTTGGTTTGTGCTGCAAAAGTAGCTAAAAACTCCCTAATTAGAGCGTTTTAGAACCTAAAAATGGCGATTTTCGCCTTTTTTCTTAAAAAATCGGCATTTTTTTTTGATTTTTTTTTGCTGAAAATGTTGTTTGACTTATATTTGCGGATAGAAATCAATACTTTAGTTATTCACAATACAAATTATTAATTTTACTTACACTATGAACAAGACTGAATTAGTACAAGCAATTGCCGAAAAGGCTAATCTCAACAAGACTCAGGCTAAGGCTGCTCTCGATGCTACTCTCGAGGCTGTAGAAGGTGCTCTCAAGAAGGGTGACAAGGTTGCTCTCATCGGCTTTGGTACCTTCCAGGTAGTTAAGAAGGATGCTCGTGAAGGCATCAACCCCGCTACCAAGGCTAAGATCAAAATTCCCGCAAAGAAGGTCGTTAAGTTCAAAGCTGGTGCCGACCTGGCAGATAAGGTGAACAAGAAATAAGTTACGACAAGGAACTAGATCCAACTTAAAGAAACTCTTACAGGCCTGTCGCCTCTCACAGTGTTGAGCGGTGACAGGCTCTTTTTTGCAACCCCATCAGCATCAAGTCACGACAGTGCCCGCAATCCGATAGTTTTCCAGAAAAAAAAACACTTTCCGGGTGTACCTATGAAAAGAATTAGTATATTTGTGGTTTGAAACGATTACATTGAACCAACATCAATTAATAACCAACTAACAATTTATGCTTATGAGAAATAAATTTACCCGACAGACATGGCTACAGCGCATGTGGCTGTTCATGGGATGCCTTGCTGCGATGACTACAGCACAGGCTGCTAGCATCACGGTTGACGGTATCAACTACACGACCTCAGGCGCCAAGGCCACTGTCGCCAAGTACACCATCGACAAGTCGGTGAGTCCTGCCGACAGTCTATTCTACAAGGGTGACATCGTCATTCCCGAGAAGTTCACCTACGAAGGCACCGAATACACCGTGGTTGCCACTGCAGCCAAGTGCTTTGAGAACTGTAGGGAAGTAACCAGCATTACGCTGCCCGAGACCTGCACTAACATCGCCAGATTCTCATTTACCGGCTGTACTGCGCTTAAAATCAGCCCGATTCCCGCTACAGCCACCACAGTAGGCAGCGGTGTGTTCAAGGGTTGCACCAACCTTGAAGAAGTCACCATCGTGCCGGGTTGGAACAAGCCCATCAGCGAGGAATTTTCCGGCTGCCCTAACCTGAAGCGACTGATTATTGCCGACGGTCCTGACCCTGTTGAGATGAAAATCAACATGTTCGGCAACAGTTCTGATGCCAGAGGCGCCATCAACAGCATCGAGTACATCTATATGGGCCGCAATGTTGACGCCAGCAAATATCAGAACAACGAACAGCCCTTCCACAACATGGGCGCTCTCAAGACCCTGGTCATCGGTGGCCAGACCACAACCATCCAGGGCACCACGTTCCAGGGCTGTACCGCACTGACTACCGTCACCTTTACCGAGGGCAACATCATGTCGAGCATCGGCATCAGTGCCTTTGCTAGCTGCACCTCACTGATCGGTATCGACATTCCCGCCGGCATCACCGTCATCGAGCAGGGCGTGTTCAACGGTTGCCACAACTTGAGGAGTGTGACCATGAGCGATGCTGTAACCAGCATCAGCTCCATCGCCTTCTACAACACCGGACTGACAACCATCACTTTCCCGAGTGCGCTGACGTCTATCGGCCAGAGCGCATTTGAGAACAGCAAGCTCAGCGGTGACATCGTGTTACCCGGCAACCTGACCTCTATCGGTGCCCAGGCATTCTCGAGCACACTGATTTCCAGCATCAGCATTCCCGCCAGCGTGACCAGCATCGGCAACGGTGCGTTGGCCCCCATTCCCCCTCTCACCAGCATCAACCTTGACGAGGGCAACACCTCCTTCAAGATTGACAACGGCGTGCTGCTCAATGCCAGCGGCAGCCGACTGCTCACCAATGCTCACGACACCAGCTTCGGCACCACCTACAGCAACGCCACTGTGACGAGCATCGACAACTTCGGTATGACTTACGCGCCCTTCACCAGTGTTGACCTGCCCGCTCTTGCCAACGTCGGCAATTACGGATTCGCTTACAGCAACATCGAGGCCTTCACACTCGAGAACAACGTGACGGTGGGCATGAACATGTTCTCAGGTTCGGCATTGAAGTCTATTGTCATCGCCGAGGGTCGCCACGAGATTCCCCAGGGTCTGTGTGCACAGTGCCCGCAGCTCACCAGCGTGGTACTGCCCAGCACTACGACCAACATGATGCGCAACTGCTTCGAGGGCTGCACCGCGCTCGAAGAGATGGAAATTCCCACCAACGCCAACTACCTGGAGCCCGGTTGCATACCTGCTACCATCAAGCGCCTGCGCGTGCTCAATGTCAGCGTGCCTGTGCTTGCCGACGGCGTGTTCAACCCCTCTCAGAGCAATGTCGAGTGTAAAGTTGCCGTTACCTCGGTCGACAAATACAAGGAGGCTCCCCAATGGCAATATCTGAACATTGTGGGCGATCCCACCATCAGCGGCAATGCCGCCCAGTTGGGTTGCCCCACGGGTCTGTACTTCGCCACCAAGGGCGGCAAGCTCATGTATCGTGACGAGGACGGCAATGTCATCGACACTGAATTTGCCACTGGCGACCATGCCTTTAACCTGGCAAGCTACAAGAACCGCATCTATGTGGGTGTAGCAGGCAAGAACTTCCGCTATCAGGATGCCGCAGCCCAAGCCAATGGCGGTGACGGCGAGGTATTCTACGTGAACAACACCGACGGCATCTTCTACCGCGTGACCGTGCTCAACAACGTGGGCTACAAGGCATTTGAGGATCCCTTCTCGCTGTCGATTCTCGAGGACGAGAACAAGATTGTGATTGCCGACCGCAACGTGGGTGTGCATGAGATGGACGCCGATGCAGTAGGTCTGTATGGCTCACAGCCGTTCCTGGTACAGAACAACCAACTGAGGTATTATGCCAACCAGACCGCCGGCATGATGTACGGTGGCATCGGTTGCGGCTTCTACAAGGTGAATGGCGTTTACTGGATGGGCAAGAAGTTCAACGGCTTCGGTATCTTCCGCTTCCGCAAGAGCGACATCGCCGTTGACAATGCCGGCAATCCGACAGCTGCAAACCCTGGCGAAGACCCGTTCAAGATTATCCTGCCCTATGTTCAGATGACCCAATTCTATGTGGACCAGGCCAACGGCCAGATTTATTTCTACATGCAGGAAAACAAGAATCCTGATGGTCCCAAGACCCCTGGCGTCTATCGCTTGCCGATGAGTGCCGTCGAGGCTCATGATGCCGCTGGCGAGGACACGCCCATCACCGAAGCCGTCCTCATCGATGATTCTCCCGTACTGAAAGAGGGCGAAACCGATGAGTGCGTAGGTATCACCCAGTTTACCAGTGACGGTGAGCATGTATATTGGAGCTACATCGCATCGCCCAGCGATGACAAGTCGATGCCCAACAGCGTGCCTGTAGACCTCACCAACCCGTTGCACCACAGCGGTATCAAGTGCATTGCAGCCAAGCCCAACGAGGACGGCACCATGCCCACAGCCATCACCTTTGCCGTCGAGGGCGTTGAGGCCTACGGCGTTTGCGGCGCAACCTATATTGCTTCCGAGGATCCCGAACCCGGGCTCAAGGGTGACGTGAACGGTGACGGCGAAATCACCGTGGCCGATGTCAACGCCATTATCACAATTATCCTGGGCAACACAGGCAACATGGACGGTGACGTGAACGGTGACGGCGAGATTACCGTGGCCGACATCAACACCGTTATCGGTATCATTCTGGGCGCATAAGCGCTGCCAGGTGATGTGCGACCATCACAACAACAAACGCGGGCACGCCGAGTGTCCGCGTTTTTGTTATCTCTTTATTACCAAATCGTTCATAATGAGGCAAAAAAAATGGATTAACCATTCTATCAATCACGACAGTAAAGTTAATCCGAAACTCTTTGATAAATCAAATGATTTTTCCCTTTATGCGCTACAAAGATAATATGAATTTCACACATACAAAACTTTTTCGCTGTTTTTTCCAAAAAAATCTATCATTTATCTGAAATAAAAACATCTAATTCTGAAATATAACAATCTATGCAATCATCACTGCATCAATGATTTTTCAGCATAAATCATTACTGTCATCACATGGAATCCACGTCTAGATTGCCGGAATTAACCCCATGCCGACACGCTGGCAGGTTATCGTTCACCCTTACTGTAAATGGTATCAACAACCATGGCAATAGCACCGTCGCCAGTCACATTGCAAGCGGTGCCGAAACTGTCCATCGTGATGTATAACGCTATCATTATCGCCTGCTGTTCGGGGGTGAAACCCAATATCGACTGCAACACGCCCAGGGCTGCCATAATGGCTCCGCCAGGCACACCGGGAGCGGCTACCATCATCACGCCCAGCATGAGGATAAACCCTGCGAAATGGGCAATATCAATGGCTCCGCCTTGCATGATGAGCAACGCAACGGCACATGCGGTTATTTTCATCGCACTGCCCGACAGGTGGATTGTAGCGCAGAGCGGCACGACGAATCCACCGATACCGTCGCTCACCCCGTTTTTCTTTACCTGCTTGAGTGTCACGGGAATTGTCGCTGCCGACGATGATGTGCCAAGGGCCGTGAAATAAGCCGGAAGCATGTTGTACAGCGCCTTGATCGGATTGCGCGCCGAGATGGCTCCGGCAACGCAATACTGCAACACGAGCAGGAAGATGTGCATCACAAAGATGACACCGATGATGGCGACAAACACGCTGATGATGCGCCACGCTTGACCTGAATAGGACATATTCAGGAAAATGGAGAAGATGTAGAAGGGCAGCACGGGAATGAGGGCCACCTCGATGGTTTTGGCGATGATGTCACGGAACTCGTCAAATCCTCTCTTCAGTACTGAGGACTGATAGAAAGAGATGCCCAGACCCATGACGAAGGCTGCAATCAGAGCACTCATCACATCGAGCAGCGGCGGTATCTCGATAGTGAAGAAAGGCTTTAAGTCCTCCACTGTGGCAACGGCTTGCGCGGCCTGGCTGCGGTCAATCAGAGACGGGAAAATGCCGGTACTCACAAAATAGCTCATAAAACCCGAGAAAACGGTGTCGCCATAGGCAATGAGCGCCGTTATCAAGAGCAGTTTGCCGGCTCCCTTGCCGATGTCGGCAATGGCAGGTGTCACCAGTCCCACAATGATGAGCGGAATCAGGAACGACAGGAAGTGGCTGAACACGCTGTTGAAGGTTACAAAGCACCTCACAGCCCACTCGGGGAAAAAGGTTCCGCAAGCAACGCCCAGGATGATGGCGATAATGATGCGCGGCAGCAAGCCTATTTTGGATAATTTCATGTGGCAAAAAACTGATTATTGTAGATTTTTGCGCAAAGGTAATATTTTTTGGCGTAAATTTGCGTTATATTTATGAGCGAGTGTTGGCATGTGTAACGCTCCACGTTTTCAATCAACGATTTACACATTATTATTAATTGATAATTATTTCTGACAGATGGTGGAAATCATCAGATATGACGCCACAATGGCAGCACAATGGAACGAGATGGCACGGCAATGCCGCAACAGCACGTTCCAGCACCAGCGCGGTTACATGGATTACCACAGCGACAGGTTTACCGACTGCTCGCTCATCGCCTTGCACAACGGCAAGCCGCGTGCCCTGTTGCCCGCAAATGTTGACGGTGACACCCTGTGGTCACATCGCGGACTCACCTTCGGCAGTTGGCTGGTGCCGCTCAAGCACTTTGACGTCACCGTCATGATTGAGGTCATGGATGCCACCGTCGCCTGGATGAAGGACAATGGTCTCAAACGTCTGGTTTACAAGGCTGTGCCACACATTTACCACCGCTACCCGTGTGAGGAGGACCTGTACGCCCTGTTCAGGCACCATGCGTCACTCATCGAGACCAACATCTCCACCACCATCGACCTGTCGTGCCCGCTACTGCTGGACCGCGGCAACAAGAGCGGAGCCAATGCAGCCCGCAAGGCCGGCATCACCGTGGGACCCAGCGAGGACTGGCAGCAGTACTGGCACCTGCTCTCGTCGCTGCTCGATGAGCGCTATGATACCCGCCCCGTCCATACACTCGACGAAATACTGCTGCTGCAAAGCCGTTTCCCCGACGACATCCGCCTCTACACCGCTACGCTCGATGGCGAACTGTTGGCTGGCGTGGTGATGTATCTGTCGGCACCAGTTGCACACTGCCAGTACATCGGCGCTTCGCCACGGGGCAAGGACAGCAAGGCGCTCACCCTGCTGTTTGATTACCTGATTCAGGAAAGCACGCGCCTCGGATACCGCTATTTTGACTTCGGTATCTCCAACGAGGACCACGGGCGCTACCTCAACGAGGGGCTTGTGCGACAGAAATCCCGTTTGGGTGGCCGCGGCATCGTCTATAACACCTTCGAAATCACATTATAATTGGGCAAGCAAGGCAACATATCACGCATGGCGATGAAGGCGATGGGCATCTTTGGCGGTGTCCAGGTGATGGGCATCATCTGTTCCATCATCCGCACCAAGCTGGTCGCCATGTGGATAGGTCCTGTCGGCACGGGACTGTTCGCCTTGTTCAACAACGCCCTTGAAATGATATCGACGGGCACCAACCTGGGCATCCGTTCCAGCAGCGTGCGTGACATCTCCCAAGCCGCCGACGAGCGGGACACCAGCCTGATTGCACGCATGGTGACCGTCGTGCGCAAGTGGTCGTTGTGGCTGGGACTGGCAGGCGCCTTGCTCACCCTGTCGTTGGCTCCCGTGCTGAGCAAGCTCACCTTCGGCGACACGACCCACATCTGGGGGTTTGTTGCCCTGAGCGTCGCGGTATTGCTGCAAGCGCTCACCAACGGCGAATATGCCGTGTTGCAGGGCACCGCCCACCTCAAGCGCTTGGCAAGCGTCACGCTATGGGGCACCATCGTGGGACTGGCGGTCTCTGTGCCGCTGTTCTATCTGCTGCGAGAGCGCAGCATCGTGCCGTCCATCATCGCCTATGCGGTAGCGCTGGCAGCCTTCGCCTGGGTGTTCCGCAACCGCGAGTACCCTGCCGTGTCGATGACCCGCAGCGAGACGTTTGACATGGGCAAGGGCTTCGTCAGACTAGGCATCTACATGACACTGGGCAACTTTGCCGCACAACTCGCCACCTACGCCTTTACCGCCTGGCTCAACGTCAAGGCAGGAACTGCCGAGGTGGGTTTCTATCAAGCCGGTTACACCCTCATCAACAAATACACGGGGCTGATTCTCACCGCCCTGGGCATGGAATACTATCCCCGCCTTGCCAAGGTGGTACACAGCCGCTTGAGGCTGCGTGCCTTCATCTCCCAGGAAATTAACGTCGCCATCACGGTGATGGCGCCCATCGTGGCGGCATTCATCCTGTTGAGGGAACTGGCGGTGTGGATTCTCTATACGCCCGAATACAACGTCATCCTCACCTTTGTTTCATGGGGTATGGTCGGCACCGTGCTGCGCACCCTCTCGTGGTGCCTGGCGTTCACCATCCTTGCCAAGGGCGACGGCAAGACCTATCTGTGGACCGAAGTTGCGAGCGCGGTCATCAACCTGGTGCTCAACATCCTGTTCTACCAGTGGTGGGGACTCACGGGCCTGGGCATCGCCTTCCTCGTATCCTATCTGCTCTACACCCTCATCGTCGCTGTAGTCTATTTCAAGATTTACCGCCTGAGCGTGTCGCCCGCCAGCCTCTATAACCTGCTATGGACGCTCGCCGTGGCATCGGCGGTAATGATTGCCATGGAAACCGGACACACCGTCATCGCCGCCCTCATCACCGTCGTGAGTACTGTCTTCGCCATCCGCCAAATCATCGCCCTCTGGAAACGATAAAACGCACTATGCTCGCTGCGCTCGCAGTTTAGAGTTTAGAGTTTAGGGTTTAGAGAGGCTCCGCATCCGATTTGCCGCTCTCGATTTGCCGCACTCGATTTGCCTCACGCTAAGGCGCAAAGACGCTAAGATTTATATTTGGCATCCGATTTGTATTTGTTGTGCTTATTGTTTTCTATAATTAAAAACTTCGCGGCTTGGCGGCTTGGCGAGAGAGGGGATTCTATCAGGATTGGGGCCAGAAAACCACGGTCATCGGTTAAATTTTAATAAAAAACCGTGTTTTTATTAACATTGTGTTGTCCTATTTGAAATTTAATATATATCTTTGCACTGTTAAAACGAAGTATTAACCTTGAGGGATCTCAACAAAGACATTGAGATTCTTCTAATTTTTTGAATCTTAAAAATTTAGAAACACAGTATTTAGCATGGCTATTACTTACATGACACAGGAAGGCTACGACAAGAAGATGGCCGAACTCGCCCATCTTGAAAACGTAGAACGCCCCGAAGTTGTCCGCGCCATCGTTGAGGCCCGTGACAAGGGTGACCTTTCAGAGAACGCAGAATATGATGCCGCCAAGGAGCGTCAGGGTATGCTGGAGGCTAAGATTGCCGAGCTTAAGACTTTGATTGCTTCGGCCCGCATCATTGATGAGAGCAAAATCACTACCGACGAGGTGCAGCTGCTCAACAAAGTGACTATCAAGAACGTCAAGACGAAGGCCCAAATGACCTATACGCTCGTTACCGAGACCGAGGCCAACCTGCGTGAAGGCAAGATTTCCATCACTACGCCGATTGCCAAGGGCCTGCTGGGCCACAAGGTGGGCGACATCGTTGACGTACAGGCTCCTGCCGGATTGATGAAGTTTGAAATCCTCAAAATCGAAGTATAACATCATGGCAACTATTTTCAGCAAAATCGCCGCTGGCGAGATTCCCTGTTACAAGGTAGCCGAGGACGAGCGCTACTTCGCATTCCTCGACATCAACCCCATGGCCAAGGGCCACACTCTGGTGATTCCCAAGCACGAGGTGAACTACATGTTTGACCTTGACGAGGAGGAATATGCAGGCCTGTGGGCGTTTGCCCGCAAGGTGGCTATGGCACTCGAGCAAGCTGTGCCCTGCAAGCGCATCGGTGTAGCCGTGCTGGGTATGGAAGTTCCCCACTGCCACATCCACCTCGTGCCCCTGCAGACCGAGAAGGACATGAAGTTTGGCAACAAGGTGAACGTTCCTGCCGAGGAGATGCAGGCTATTGCCGAGGCTATCGCAGCCAAGATGTAAGGCTGACGCCTTCAAGTTAGCTCTACAGGGTGCTTGTCCGATTCTAAGGTCAGGCACCTTGGTTTATTTCATGGATTTGTTGTACCTTTGCGGGAACTTTTAATAAAACCGAAAGACGATGAACACGATTTGGATTGTACTGCCCATTCTCACACTGCTGATGTTTGAGTTGGGTCTGAACCTTAAGATTGAAGATTTCAAACTGTTTAAAACACGCCCCAAGCCCGTTTTGGCAGGACTTATCGGGCAAATCATTATCCTGCCTATCCTGGCATGGTTGATTGGCAAGGCCTTCGGTCTGGAGGCTATTTTCCTCATTGGTTTTGTGCTGATTGCCTGCTGTCCAGGCGGCAGTTCGTCTAACGTGTTCTCGATGCTCGCTAAGGGCGACGTCGCCCTGTCGGTGTCGCTGACGGCGTGCAGCAGCATCATCACGCTGGTGACCGTGCCTCTCATCATGGAATGGGTCACCACGTCGGTGGGCAGTGCCGTGCAGGTTCATCTGCCTGTCGGCAAACTGGTGATGCAGAACCTCGTGCTCATGTTCCTGCCCATCGCGGTGGGTATCGCAGTGAAAAAGAAATGGGCAACGGCAGCCGATAAAATGCACAATTTGCTGTCCCGCATCGCCTTTCCGGCCCTCATCTTCCTTGCCACCGTGTTCTTTATCCAGAACCGTGACGCCATCATCGACAGTTTCGGCCAGCTGGCCTTGAGCATCAGCGTGCTCATCCTGCTCGCCATGGGCAGTGGCGCGCTCTTGTGCCGCACCATGCGACTGACAGGCAAGGAACGTCGCACCATCGTCATCGAAGTGGGCATGCAGAACGCCGCCCAGGCGATTGCCATCGCTAGCAGCCCGCTGGTGTTCAACAACGACGTCATCGCCATCCCCGCCATCATCTATGCCCTGATGATGAACGTCATCCTTATCACCTACGTCGCCATCGTCAAGCGCCGCTAAACCGCCAAAACGCCAATGCAAAGTTACATAGAAATTAAAGTGCCTATCCGATGGGAGGAGCCCTGGTTTGAGGACCTCAGGGACCTGCTCGATGGCGTCAATATCAGGTGGCAACGTGGTTATTACCACATCACGATGGCGTTCCTGGACGATTCGCCACGCGGTGTTGACCTGATTACGGGCCTTAACAACAGGTTGCATCAGGCCACGGCACCCACGATTACCTTTGACAAGCTGGACGCCTTTGCTACGGGCGGTGGCCGCCGCCAGGTCATCCACCTGACCACCACCAAAGCCCCTGCCGGCTTCCTCGCTCTCGTCGAGGAGATCCGCAGTCACTTCAAGGCCAAGGGCTGCATCATCCAGTCAGCCTTTCGCCTGCACGTAACCTTAGGGCGTGTTGATGACCCCAGAATGAACGTCCGCAAGTTGCTTGATATCATCAGCGAGGTGGATTTACCTGCCGCAACACTCACCCTGCGCGATGTGGAATTCCGCATCTTCCGTGGCAAGACACTCGCCACCTGGAAACTCCCCCACTCCAACGCGTGAGCAAGGATTGCGTCTAAGTCTTTTTATCTGGAGAACCAACCTTACTGGTTCTTGAACCAGAGGTCATAGTAGTGGGACTCCTCTTTGGCAAAATTGCCACCGCCCTTGGTGCGATGGTGCCATGCCGCCTCGTTATCCCACATCGAGGAAGCGACCTCGCTGTTTCCTTTTCTGATGGATGAAATATATTTCCACGCGTGAACCACCTGTTCCACACGGTACAGGCCGCTCCACTCTCGGGAAATCCTCAACATCTGATTGGGCGCCAAAATGGCGACAACACAGCTATCAGCGCTATAATGGGTAATGACGCTGTCATTTTCATGAATATCATACCCCTGATAGGGAGAACTCATGATTTCCTTATAGAACGTGACTGCTACCGTATCGCTGGTGATATTGTGGATGTTGTACTCCACCGACGACATCGTGTCACACGACACAAGTCCCAAAAAGATGACAGCGGCACCCAGCCACAAGGATATGTTGAAAAATCTCATGATAGCCATTTGTTTTTGATTGTTACATCATTATAAACGGACACACCACCCGAAATCTTGCCTTATCCAAAGAAAAACAGTGCTTACTTTATCATTCCAGTGAATCACGCATGGCCAAAATCGTTAATAAACCTTATTGTTGAGGAGGATGGCATGGGAATTGCGGGAAAATTTGTATCTTTGCAGGTTAAAAAACGCAGATATCACAACTGAAAGAATGTCACAAGACAAAGAGAATCAAATCATAGAAGAGCCCGAGGTGAATTCGGGTCAACAGCAGGCGAGCGACTTCGGCGGATATGAGAAGCTGATTACGCTCTCGCCGCGCGAACATATCCGTCAGCGCCCCGGTATGTACATCGGCAAACTGGGCGACGGCTCACAGAACGATGACGGTGTCTATGTCCTCATCAAGGAGGTCATCGACAATAGCATTGACGAGTTCAACACAGGCTACGCCAAGCCTACCATCGACATCGACGTGGTGGACGGTGCGGTAACCATCCGCGACTACGGCCGCGGCATCCCTTTGGACCAGGTCAAGGCGGCCTCGTCCAAGATGAACACCGGTGCCAAGTATGACACGCAGACCTATAAGCGCTCGGTCGGCCTGAACGGTGTGGGCATCAAGGCGGTGAACGCCCTGTCCACTGAGTTCTACATCCGTAGCGTGCGCGACGGCCAATGCTCGTCGGTGCTCTACAACGAGGGCGTCGCCAAGGAAGAAAGCGGCATCGTTCCTGCCGGTGAAGGTGAGGAGAATGGTACTCTCGTGCGCTTCAAACCCGACAACACCATCTTCAAGAACTACGAGTTCCGCGAGGAAATCATCGAGCAGATGATCAAGAACTACTCTTACCTGAACACGGGTCTGACGCTCATGTTCAACGGCAAGAAATATCACTCGCGCAACGGTCTGAGCGACCTGGTCAAGGAGAACATGACCAACGACCCGCTGTACCCGCTGATGCACTTCACGGGCGACGACATCGAGGTGGTCATCACCCATGCCGCCCAATTGGGCGAGGAATTCTACTCCTTTGTCAACGGTCAGCACACGACCCAGGGCGGCACCCACCAGAGTGCCTTCCGCGAGGCGTTGTCGAGGACCATCAAGGAATTCTACGGCAAGAACTTCGAGTACAGCGACATCCGCAACGGCATCGTCGCTGCCATCAGCATCAAGGTCGAGGAGCCCGTCTTCGAGTCCCAGACCAAAATCAAGTTGGGCAGCAGCATCATGTGGAAAGACGGTCCCACCATCTATAAGTTCATCAACGACTTCATCAAGCGCGAACTGGACAACTACCTGCACAAGGCGCCCGAAACCGCCGAGGTGCTGTTGAAGAAAATCCAGGACAACGAACGCGAGCGCAAGGCGATTGCCGGCGTGAGCAAGCAGGTGCGCGAGAACGTCAAGAAGGCTGCGCTGCACAACGACAAACTGCGTGACTGCCGCGTCCACTTCAACGATGCCCGTGCTCCCAAGGACAATGACCGCCGCGGCGACAGCTCGATTTTCATCACCGAGGGTCTGTCGGCAAGTGGTTCCATTACCAAAATCCGCGACGTGGAAACCCAAGCCGTGTTCTCGTTGCGCGGCAAGCCACTGAACACCTTCGGCCTCGACCCCAAGAAAGTCATCACCAATGTCGAGTTTGCCCTGCTACAGGCTGCACTCAATATTGAGGACGGTATCGACGGTCTGCGCTACAACAAGGTCATCATCGCCACCGATGCCGATGTTGACGGCATGCACATCCGTCTGCTGCTGTTGACCTACTTCCTGCAGTTCTGCCCCGAACTCATCAAGACTGGGCACCTGTACATCCTGCAGACGCCGCTGTTCCGCGTGCTCAACAAGAAAGAGGCAAAGCGCAAGAACCGCTCCACCAAGCGCGAAGCCAAGCCACAGAAGGTCGAGACCTACTACTGCTATAGTGACGAAGAACGACTGGCTGCCCTCAACAAGCTGGGTGACGATGCCGAGATTACCCGATTCAAAGGCCTCGGTGAAATCTCTCCTGACGAGTTCAAGGACTTCATCGGACCCGAAATGCGCCTCGACCGCGTGCAATTGCGCAAGGAAGATTCAGTGAAGCAGATGCTTGCTTTCTTTATGGGCAAGAACACGATGGAGCGCCAAAGCTTTATTATTGACAACCTAGTGAACGAGGACGATGAAGACATCACAGTGCATTGACAACGAGGGAAAACGCATTGCGTTGTTCCCCGGCTCGTTTGACCCCTTTACCCGTGGCCACGAGTCCATCGTGAGAAGGGCGTTACCCCTGTTTGACAAATTTGTTATCGCCATCGGTGTGAACGCCGACAAGCGGTCGTTCATGTCCATGGAACAGCGCAAAGCGTTGATAGAGGACGTCTTCAAGGATGACCCGCGCATCGAGGTCGTTTCCTACACAGGGCTAACCGTCGACGTGGCACGCGAGATGGGCGCAAAGTTCATCGTGCGCGGCGTGCGCCTTATCCAGGACTTTGAGAACGAGAAGCACCTCGCCGAGGTGAACCGTGACATCTCAGGCATCGAGACCATCCTGCTCTATACCCTGCCCGAGTACAGCCACATCAGCAGCAGCATCGTGCGCGAGTTGTACCGTTACGGCCAAGACGTGAGTGTCTACCTGCCTGAGGGGGTTAAGCTAGAGAATATTTAATTGCAATAGAAATTGTAGAATCAATAGAAACCATAAAAGCAATAGCTGCTATAGAATACATTTTATATCGAGTTTTATCATGAGAAAGATATTATTTGTTGCCGGGCTATCGCTGGCGCTGTCAATGACTGTTTCGGCGCAGCGGTCCATGCCCCAGGCACTGCAGAAACTGTTGAATGCCGAGTATGCCATCTCGACGCTCTATGTGGACACGATTAACGAGGACAAACTCGTCGAGGAAGCCATCAAGGGCATGCTCGAGAGTCTGGACCCGCATTCGTCCTATACCGACGCCAAGGAGACCAAGGAGCTTGAGGAGCCCCTGCAAGGCGAATTCAGCGGCGTGGGCATCCAGTTCAACATGAACAAGGATACCCTCTACGTTATCCAGACGATTCCTGGAGGTCCCAGCGAGCGCGTCGGTGTGCTGGCAGGTGACCGCATCATCTATGTGAACGACACGACGATTGCCGGCGTGAAGATGAAGAACAGCGACATCCAAAAACGCCTGCGCGGCAAGAAGGGCACCAACGTCACCATCAAGGTGAAACGTCCCGGCGTGAAGGACCTCATCACCTTCCGCATCACGCGCGACAACATCCCCCTGCACAGCATCGATGCCCAATATATGCTCGATGAGCGCACGGGTTACCTGCGCATCTCTCGCTTTGGCGCCAAAACCCATGAAGAGATGATGGATGCCCTGAAGGAACTCGAGAAGCAAGGCATGACACAACTCATCATGGACTTGAACGACAACGGAGGCGGATACCTGAATGCAGCCATCGACATGTGCAACGAGTTCCTGGACCGTGGTCAGCTCATGGTTTATACCGAGGGCGAGAATTCACCCCGCAACGAGGCCAACGCTAATGGTTGGGGCAATTACAAGACCCTGCCCATGGTCGTGATGGTCAACCAGTACTCGGCATCGGCAGCCGAAATCTTTGCAGGCGCCATGCAGGACTGGGACCGTGCCGTGGTGGTCGGCAGACGCACCTTCGGCAAGGGACTGGTACAGAGGCCTTTCAAGTTTGAGGATGGCTCGATGATGCGACTCACCGTCGCCCGCTACTACACCCCGAGCGGCCGCTGCATCCAGAAGCCCTACAGCCGCGGCGACAAGAAGGCCTACGAGAAAGAGCTCCTCGACCGTTACAACGAAGGTGAGTACTATAGTCTGGACAGCATCCAGTTCAACGACTCGCTGCGTTACACCACCCGCGTCAACGGCCGCACCATCTACGGTGGTGGCGGCGTGATGCCCGACATCTTTGTGCCCGTTGACACGACCGAGTATTCCACCTACTACCGCGACATGACCGCCAAGGGCATCCTCAACCAGTATGCCATCAAGTATGTGGACAAGAACCGCAAGGCCATCAGCAAGCAGTTCAAGACCGTGAAGGACTTTGACAACGGTTTTACCGTGAGCGACGAGATGATGCGTGACTTCATCGCCATGGGCGAACAGGACAGCGTGAAGTATGAAGAGGAGAAATACCGCACCAGCGAACAGTTGCTCAAGGACATCATCAAGGGACTGATTGCCCGTGACGTCTATGGCGACCAGAGCGCTTACAGCGTCATCCTCAACCACCGCAACCGCGACTTACAGGCTGCTATCGCAGTGCTTAACGACCCGGAGCGTTTCCAGCGCCTGTTGCGCGAAGGCAACCCTGAGTATGAGCGACTGGTGAAGAAAAGCGAGAAATAATCGTTCTAGAGAATCTAGATAACCTAGACAACCTAGATAACCTAGATAATCTAGACATTCTAGATAGTCTAGAGAATCTAGATGGGCTAGAATTTCTAGAGATTTTAAAGAAAACGCCCCTCTGGCATCAAGCCAGGGGGGTGTTGTTATTGTCATTGTCGCTATCAGGGAAAGGTGGTGGCATTAACGGGCCTTGACCCGGGATGGGTGGAGGTGTCATGCGCGCCCGATCATGACGGGAAAGGTCTGAAATGCGACGCATGGTGCTCTTGTACAGGTACAAGATGAGCAGGACAAACAAGATGTTGATGACAACCGACAATGCGGGCAATACACCCTCGCTGAACG
This sequence comes from uncultured Bacteroidales bacterium, assembly GCA_902779125.1. Classification (GTDB taxonomy): domain Bacteria; phylum Bacteroidota; class Bacteroidia; order Bacteroidales; family Muribaculaceae; genus Sodaliphilus. Next base: position 108,614 of record CACZAC010000009.1, read on the forward strand.
CTAGCGCATCCCATGTCCAGTGGATGAGGATGGGCACTGCCAGGATGCAGGCGGCCGTGAGGGGCCGACGGTCACCGAAATGGCGCTTGCTGTAAAAATAGCCCATAGCACATGCCATCGCAAAATGTGCAGGCACTGCCGTCACGCTGCGCACGATACCGGTTAGCACCCAATCCTCGCTCTGCAGGAGGTAAAGGATATTCTCGGCACCGGCAAAGCCAAGACCCACACAAGCGGCATAGACGATGCCGTCTAAATACTCATCATAATACCGGTTATTGCGCAGGAAGAGCCACAGCATCGCCAATTTTGCACACTCCTCGGGTATGGCAGCAGCCAACAAAGCAGTTGATACCGCCCCACCGAAGGTTTCAATGTCAACGACAAGAATCCCCATGGCACCTAACAGTCCAGATATCAGCAACGACACGAACGTGGAGCCCACACCGTAGAGGAATGCCTTATAAAGCATGTTCAACGGCTCGGGACGCAGTGAATCCTTCCTGTAAATCCACCAGCCCAGAATCAGCACGGGCAGCAATGCTGTAATAATGATAATCAGTATCATTGGTTGTCAATTGTGTTGAGGGTTCTTTACAAAATGCACCCGACGGGAAAGTATCGGGTGCATTGATTCTCATCTAATTGCCTTTACAACAATTAGCCATTACATGGCAAGGCGCAGACCGATGGTGTAGATGCGCATACCCGGTGATTCGTAATTGCGGGCAGCCGAACGGCAATCCAAAGGCACACTGAACCAGCATCCGCCACGGATTACATAACGGCCAAGGCTGGAAGCGCTTTCAGGATCAACCCCGTTGTAGGGTGCATACTCATCGGCGCACCATTCATGCACATTACCGCTCATGTCATACAGACCCAACTCATTGCTGTGCTTGGTGCCGACAGCATGAGTACCGTAGTCGGCGCTTTCAGGACCAACGATATAGCTGTTGGTGTAGTACCATGCCACATCCTCCAGATTGTCGCTACCTGAATACAGAGTGCCACGGGCCTTGTTTCCGCCACGGGCAGCAAATTCCCATTCAGCCTCGGTGGGCAGACGGAAGTTCTTGCCGGTGAGAGCGTTGAGGCGTGCAATGAACGTCTGGCAATCAGACCAGCTTACCTGCTCCACAGGACGGTTCAGGTCACCGGTGAAGCTGCTCGGGTTGGTGCCCATGACAGCCTGCCACAGTTCCTGAGTCACCTCGGTCTGACCGATGCTATAAGGCTCCAAGGTCACCTCGTGAGCGGGAAGCTCATCGGCCTCGGCAACGCCGTTCTCTACCATAATCGAGTCGACGCCCATGGTGAACGTGCCACCCTCCACGGCTACCATCTGGAATGATACGCCATTGACAGTGAACATGCCAGGAATGGTGTTATAGTTCAACATACGGTCAATAAACGTATTAGCTGAGAGTTTCAACTCGTTGAAATTCTCGTTCATTACCGAGCTGCAGTCCATCAGGAGCATTACCAGTGCGCTGGAATAGGTGCTCTCGATATCGGGCAGGCGGTCGGTAGTGAACTCGGTGCTGGCCTCCCAGTCGTTCTGGTCCTCAACCCAGTACCACTCCTGGATTTTCTTCTTCTCGATGCGCTCCTCGCTATCAAGCTGGATACCATCAAAGACAAGCGATACAAACATACCGTCAACGCCCGAAGCGACAACGCTATCGCCTGACGTGCAGGTCAAGCCCTTGTAAACGATATTGGAGAGGCTGCGGGTCCTGAGTGAGAAGGTTCCCTCGATGTAAACCTGCGATTCGTTAACAGTGGCTTCGGTCACGTCATCCAGGGTGAAACGGATACGCGTTCCGGTACCCACACCGGGGAATACCAGCGTCAAGGTCTCGGACATATTGCGGCGCACCAGTTCATCGGCAATCGTCTGGAAGCTGATGTTGGCCTCGGCCATCGAGTTCACCTCCATAGCCTTTGTCGAGTCACTGGCAAGAGCATACAGGTTGTTGCGGAACTGGTTGGCATCCTTGACGTTCTCGTTCATCAGACCAACGCTGTAAGCCTTGATGGGACGACCGTAAACACGCTCATTGAGGATGCGGCCATGCAGAGCCTGAGCATACTCGGCCTCGGTGTCATACTTGTCGGTCATCATTAGCGAACCCTGGTCAATGCCCTCGGTGAAGGTCACGATAGCGACATTCTGCAGGTGTTGAGGATGAGGTGCGGAGTTCAGCGCGTCAAGCGCATTGTCCACCGAGTAGTAGAGCAAGCGGCCAGGCTGCTTGGTCAACCCATTGACAAAACCATAGAAGTCATTCACTGTTGTCGAGTCAAGGTAAGAGATTTCCTTGGTCGTAAGCGTCTGATTGAACCCGATAACACCCATGTACATTCCCGTATCTACCAGCGGAATCACAGGACCGTTCAGGATGATGTCAATCACCTTGTTGATATCGGCAACATTGATCTCACCATCATTGTTGAGGTCACACTTGAGGTCACCAGTGGTGTTCACAATAGCATAAATCACCGCATTGATGTCTGCAATGTTGACCTCGCCGTCAGCATTCACATCGCCCACGATGTTACTCGAATACTGGCGCGGGCCAGCAAATGCCATCACAGTTGATAAAACAATCAACGATAAAAAAGTAGTTAGTCTCATGTACTTGTATAATAAAAAATGGTTAATATTTCCATAATTAATCGCATGCAACGAACCAAAGCACGCAGTTAACAACCTACAAAAGTACTGCTAATTTGTCCAAAAAACAAATCTTTATCAAGAATAGTTATCAACAAATTTCCCTTTTTGGTCAATTTTTGCAGTATCTTTGCACCCAAAGTAATCAAAAATCGATATGGTTTCGGCAATTCATCTCATAGGAGTCCTATTGACTATCGCCCTATTGCTTCTAGTGAGTTGGCTCTCAGGACGCAAAGTCAAGGACGCACGCAGTTTCACCACTGGCGGCACAAGCGGCAGCTGGATGGTGTGCGGCGCGTTGCTAGGCACCCTGGCGGGAGGACAGTCCACCATCGGCACGGCCCAGTTGGCTTTCTATTATGGTGTGTCGGCCTGGTGGTTCACTATCGGGGCTGGCCTGGGGTCGCTGGTGATGGGTCTTGTTTACGCTGGTCCATTGCGGCGCAGTGGCTGCTCGACGTTGCTCGAAATCGTCAGCCGCGAGTATGGCCACAAAGCCGAGACCGTAGGCTCGCTCTTGTTCCTCATCGGCATTTTCATCAGCATCGTGTCCCAGGTGCTGTCGTCGTCGGCGATGATTACCAGCCTGTTCGGCATTCATCTGGTGTGGGCGGCACTCGCCAGTGCTGTACTCATCATGCTGTTAGTACTCTTTGGCGGCATACGCAGTGCCGGTGCCGGTGGCATTGTCAAGCTGGTTTTGCTATATGTCAGTTCGCTGGTGGCTGGCGTCGTCGTGTGGCGCATCGCGGGCGGTTTTTCGGGATTGAGTGACGCTATCGATACTGTATATCAAACTCCTGCCCTTGCCCAAGCCAACGGTCTGACAGACATCGAAAGCATCCATGAGCGTTATGCAAGCCCCTTTGCCCGTGGCTTCTTTAAAGACATGGGAGGCTGCTTGTCGCTCATTCTGGGCGTAGTGTCCACACAGACCTACGCTCAGTGCATCTGGTCAGCTGCCTCGACGCGAAAAGCACGCCGCGGTGCTGTACTGTGTTCGGTATTCATGCCCATCATCGGGGCAGCCTGCACACTGGTGGGCCTGTATATGCGCGGCCATTATATCACAAGCCATGAACTGTCCATGTTGCAGCAGCTGGGCGAGCAGGTGCCAGGAGGACTGGGCGTCATCGACAGCTCGGCACTGGCGTTTCCTGTGTTTGTGCTAGAGCATCTGCCGGCATGGTTAGGCGGTCTGCTGCTGGGTACGATGCTCATCAATATTCTGGGGTGCGGCAGCGGATTGTCGCTGGGTGCCTCGACCATCCTTGTTCGTGACGTGTATGGCAATTTCAAGCGCCGCATGGGCATGCAAGCCTCTCCCCTATCCCAACTGTCACAGACACGCCTGTCCATCGTTGGAATCCTGATGCTGGCCTTTATCGTGGCTGTTCTGTTCAACGGCACCTTCATCAACGACCTGGGTTTCCTGTCGCTGGGCTTGCGAGCCGTAGCCATTCTGTTCCCGCTGAGCTTCGCCTTGTGGTGCCCGGGGCGTTTCCAACCCCGTCGCGTCCTGCTGTCGATGCCCATCGGTGTCGCCGCGATGCTCCTCGCTAAATTCACGTCCCTACCCGGCGACGCCGTCTACTACGGCCTCACCGCCTCCCTCCTCACCATCCTCACCAACGTGCCCCACGCTACCCAACGCTGCCCCACGCCAAGACGTTAAGTTTTTTTCAAACAACAAAGATAACGTTGAACAACAGGAACAACTTTTTTATTGGGCATACGCATTGTAGGGCCACGCCTTGGCGTGGCCGCATCGTACTACCCCACGCTACCCCACGCTAAGACGCTAAGTTTTAATGCTCGCGTTGCTCGCAGTTTAGAGTTTAGGGTTTAGAGTTTAGAGAGGCATCCGCGCTCTCTTGCCTCATGCTAAGGCGCTAAGGTTTTCAAACAACACGGACAACTTATTAGTCATCCGTGTTCCTTGGGATTTAAGTCTAATGAGCAGAGATGTCCAATCCTATTATTTTAGGATGAGGGTGATGACGGCGTTGATGTCGGCGATGGTGACTTCGTTGTCGCCATTGACGTCACAGCGGAGATTTCCTGTGCCGCCGTTGAGGATGACCGTGATGATGGCATTGACATCGGCGATGCTGATTTCGCCGTCACCGTTGACATCGCCTTGCACGGGCTGAGCGGAACTGCAATAGACGAAACTGATGATTGGACCGTAAGCCGTGGTGTGGCTGATGCCGTCAAAGTCCAGGTAACTGGTCTTGCAACGGGCATAGTAGGTCGTGCCGTCTTCCATGAGTTTGCCGTCAACCTTGATTTGCTCGGCGGGCAGTGTAGTCTGATACTGGCCGTTTTTCAGCGTCTCGATGAAGCGTGAACGTCCCCAGGTGTTCTCCTTGCTCGACACCTCGATGACATAGGACGTTGACCACGTCTGGGGCTTGAGGGTAATGTGCTCGCCGGCATAGAGCGTGCCGCCGTCAACAGGCTGTGCAAAACGCGCTGCGGCATGAGCTACCGAGAAACGCACCGTGTTGCTGGTCATCGTCTCGCCATCGACAGTGAGCATGACACGCATGAAATAGGTGTTACCGGGTTCCAGCAACTCATCGGGAATTTCAAGTTCGCCAGTCGTGGAAGTGCCCTTAAACACCTGAGCCGTGAAAGCGTCATCGCTTGCTACCTCGACGGTAGCAGGCTCGCTGCTGCCACAGGTGTACCACTGAGCCACAACGGGCAGAGCGAGTTCCTCGTCGCCGTCGGCAGGATAAGTGACGGTGAGCAGCATGGGCGTGAAAGCAAGCACCTCGCTCACACCACTATAGCAGCTGTCGGCACACGACTGCACGCGCCAGTATTGAGTTTTGCCGTGGGTGAGCTTGTTGAACAGCAGCGCGCTGGCCTCGGTACCGGTGACCCTTACGCTCTCCAGCACAGAACTGAAATCAGGGCTGTTGGACAATTCAACCAAAAAACTGGTCGCACCGAGCACCGGATGCCATGTGAAATAGAAGGGGGCATCCAATGTCGCGCCATCACTGGGACTGATGGGCACGGGATTATCGAGCTGGTCGAGTTCCACACTCAGGAAGGCGGGAGACCACTCGTTGCCCACGCGGTCCAGCACGCACACGGCATACTGGTAACCCTGCTGATACTCGGCCGGAATCTCAAATGCCGGCTCATAGGTCATGCCCAGCAGATAGTCGATTTGTCCCGCGAATGTGTTCTTGTTCATCGTGATGGGGAAGGCATAGACCGAATAACGCACATTGTCATAGCCGTCCCACTGGAGCCGGTTGCTCACGCGCTCCAGGTTCTGCACCTCACCGGGGTTATACCCTTCCTTCCACGGCATGGCAGGCGGCAGAGCCGGCTTGGTGAACACGGTATTCTTGAGGTAATGCCCCAGGGGGTTGCTGTTGAGGGCATACAGGTACTTGCACGAGTAAAAGATGGCACCTGGATTGCCGTCAAGCGATGACGTGCGGTTGAACTCCACCTCGTCGGCATATTCCTTGTACTGCACCGCTGTAGATGAACTTGTCAGTCCCGAAATCGATGAGGAAATATAGACCTGGCGGCCGAAATGGGCGGCGATTTTGCCCCACCACTCAGTAATCAAGCCGTAGTCGTTGGTGCTGTGCCCGAAAGGCCAATAGACCTGGGGTGACATATAATCGATGCTCTGTGACTCGTACCATGCCAGCGGATCGCTGAAGATGCTGTTATACTGCCAGTCGCTGCCAGTGGGACACGGCTCCACGCCGTGCTTGCCTGCCACCGCCGAGCTCGATGCAGCGACGCCAGCGGGCGAGACGCCGTAACGCACCTCGGGCCTGGTTTCCTGAATCATGTCATACACGGCTTTCACCATGCGGTTGACATTGTCGCGGCGCCAGTCGCCAAACGAGAGCGACGTGCCCGACGCCTGCCACTCGCCGTAGTCCTGAGCGCTGGCATCGGTGGGAATACCGCTAGGATAGAAGTAGTCGTCATAGAGGATGCCGTCCACATCATATTTGGTGATGATTTCCTTGCACACTGCCACGATGCGGTCGATGGTGCGCTGCTGACCCGGGTCAAGGATAATGGTAGCGCCATGAGAGAGCAGCCAGCCGTCCTCCTTGAGTTCGCGGTCATAGGCAGTGTTCCAGTCAGTTCCCGTGCTCCAGCGGTAAGGATTTACCCACGCATGGCACTCCATGCCACGCTTGTGGCAGCCCTCGACGACATATTGCAAGGGGTCAAACCCAGGGTCCTGACCACGGGTACCCGTCAGATAGCTCGACCAAGGCTCGATGCTTGACTGGTACATCGCGTCACACATCGAGCGCACCTGGAAATTGACCGCATTAAAGCGGTTGACCTGCAACGAGTCGAGCAGACGGTCCATCTGTGCCTTCTGCTTAGCGGCTCCAGCACCCTGCGAGGGCCAGTCCAGGCACCACACGGTGGCAATCCATGCCGAACGGAACTCACGTTTGGGCTGAGTATAGGCCCAAGCCTGGGCCATCAGTCCAGAGAGCAACAACACAAGAGCGACAGTAGAGAAATATCGTTTCATATACTAAAGATTTGTGGTTAATTCTTAAAAAATATTATTTTCCACAAAGGTAAAACAAAAAAGCGCAACCACAAGCGATTGCGCGAATCCTTATAAATATTTAACGATTATTCTCTCAAGCCAGGGGCTCTAAAATTGCTGGGAGAGCAGAGACATTGACCCGTTTACAGCCTATCAAACGGGATGCGGGCGAGCATTTCCCCAAAGCGGTTGGCACCCTCGACCAATTGCCCTTCCACCATCTTGCGCATGAAGAACGGCAGCTTGAGCTGCAGTTCAGCAGTGCTCATGGTGGTACCGTCGTCCTGTGGTTCGAGGTTCACCACCATGTTGATGGGAACAGGTGACGACGAGGCCGTATAGACCACCCGTTCGCCCTCCACGCTGTTCTCATGGTCCAGCGAAAGCGTGACTTCACCCATCGGTGACTGGATGGCGATAGAATCCTGGCCAAACTTCACTGCATCAAGATGCTGTCTTGCCTCAGCGTCCAGTTGGTCGGCATGAGCCTCAATCTGCTGTTTGATGAGTGAGGGGTCGGTGAGTTTGCTATAAATAGTGGTGGCATCACAAGGGATGCTGTGGGGAGTGCTCTTGAAAGATTCCATTATATAGATGATATAAAATTAGTGCTATGATAAAGCGTCATGAATTCTGTTTAAAGCGGAAAACCGTACTAGTCGATGGCGTCAAAGCCAAGTGGTGACCAGCTCTCAGGGTCGGTGTGCCACTGCTGCAGAACATCGACAACAGACTGGTCAATTGACTTATCATCGAAGGCGACATCCATCATTGTATCAAAATTGGTCAGGGTGATGATAGGCAACTTTGCACGCTTGAGCGCTTTGGCCGCCTGAGAGAACTGATAATCAAAGATGACCAATGCACCAAGCACGATACCACCCGCCTCGCGCACGGTATTGAGACACTTCAAGCAGTTGTTTCCAGTGGAAAGCTGATCCTCGATGAGGACAACCTTCTGCCCCGGCTTGATATCGCCCTCGATGAGGTTCTCAAGGCCGTGGTCCTTGGGCGTGGAGCGGACATACACAAACGGCATGGCGAGGGAGTCGGCAACCAGAGCGCCATGGGCGATGGCACCCGTAGCAATACCTGCAATCACCTCGGCATCGCCGAAATTCTCCATAATCAACCTTGCCATTTCCACTTTGATGAGATTACGCACCTCGGGATAAGACAAGGTCATACGCAGGTCGGTATATATGGGGGACTGCCACCCCGTTGCCCAAGCAAACGGGCTATCGGGCTGCAATTTGATGGCATTGATATGCATCAGTTTTTCGGCAAGCAATGTATCTAATTTCTTCATTTTGGTCATTAAAGGTTAAAAGACGGGCGAAATTAGCAAAAATCTCGCGGTTGACCATTATTTCGCATCAAGAAAATGTCAACTGAGTGTCAAAAAACTTGTTAACGCGGTTTTGACGGACAAGAAATTATATGTAATTTTGCATTTAGAAACATTAAAAACTACCGAATATGGCATCAGGTAAAACGGGTATCGTGCTAGAGGGTGGCGGCATGCGCGGCATGTACACCTGCGGCATTCTTGACGTGCTCATGGAAAATCACATCTATGTTGACGGCATGGTCGGCGTGTCGGCTGGCATCGCCTTCGGCTGCAACTACAAGTCCCGACAGGCGGGACGCGCATTGCGCTACAATGTGCGCTTTGCCCGTGACAAGCGCTATAGCGGCATCATGTCGCTGTTAAAGACCGGCAATTACTACAACGCCCATTTTGCCTACAAGCTGGTACCCACTCACTACGATGTGTTTGATTACAACGTGTTTCAGGAATCGCCCATGGAGTGTTATGCGGTGTGTTTCGACGTGAAGTCGGGAGAGGGCGTATATCAGCGATTGACCCATGTGGACAGGGATTTCTTTGAGTGGATACGTGCCTCGGCATCGATGCCCGTGGTGGCCCAGCCAGTCGAGGTAGGCGGACGACTCCTGCTTGACGGAGGTCTTGCTGACTCTATCCCGCTGGAGTTTATGATGAGCAAAGGATACGAACGGAATATTGTCATCCTCACCCGTGAGGAAGGATACCGCAAGACTGCTGAACGCGGTATGTGGCTGATGAAACACCTGTTGCGCAAGTATCCTAAAGTGGTGGAGGCGCTCAAAAGCCGTCCCGCCCACTACAACAAGCAGCTGCAAGTCGTGCGAGAGCAGGAACGCAAGGGCAATGCCTTTGTCTTCCGCCCCATGAAGCCTCTCGACGTGAGCCGCACCACCCATGACGCTGCCGAGATGAACCGCGTCTATCAGCAAGGACGCGAAGAGGCGCTGCAACGCCTTGATGAACTGAAAAAGTTCCTTGCCAACGAGCAAGCGCCCACTCCCACCCCATCGACAGATGAACAGCCCTAAGAAGCCCTTAACCCCAGCTCAGGCCATGAACCGTGCCGCGGCCTTGTGTGCCCGCAGCGAGCAGGCGCCACAGGACATCCGCGAGAAACTCTTCAAGTGGGGGTTGGGGAGCCATGACGCAGACGGAATCGTACAGCGACTGTGTGAGCAGGGCTTCCTCGACGAGGCGCGCTTTGCCAGAGCGTTTGTCAAGGACCGTTTCGCCTTCAACGGTTGGGGAAGAATCAAAATTGCCCACCAGTTGCGCCTGAAAGGCATTTCGGCTGATATAATCGGCGATGCAATGGGCGTCCTTGACGAGGATGTGTATCGCCAGCGCCTGATTGAACTGCTGCATGCCAAATGGCGGACCGTGCAAAACCGCGAACCCCGTGCCGCTTGGGCGGCGATGATGCGTTTTGCCGCTTCAAAGGGATTTGAGACAGCACTGGCAGGCGAATGTGTCAAAACCGTTACCCGGCTCGATGTGGAAGACGATTAAACAATGGCTGAGTGCTGCGGCCGACGTCGCGATGCCGCGTGTGTGCCCCGTGTGCGGTAAGGCGCTCGACAACGACGAGCAGTGGCTGTGCCGCAAGTGCTTAGCCGCCCTGCCCCGCACCAGGTATGAGGAAACGGATTTTAACACCATGGAACAGCACTTTGCCGGCAAGGTGCCGATTGAACGCGCCACCGCCTATTTCTTCTATGAGAAAGGTTCCCCTTATGCCAGCATATTGCACGACATCAAGTACCACTCATTGCCCAAAATGGGATATTGGCTCGCCTCACGCGCCGTAACCGAGATGGCGGGAAGCCAATTCTTTGAGGGCATCGACGTGGTGACGGCAGTACCGCTGCACCGCAGCAAGCTCGCCCACCGTGGCTACAACCAGAGCGAATACCTTGCCCGTGGCATCGCCGACCGGCTGGGCATCCCCTATGTCGAAGCCCTGAACGCTGTCAAGCCCCACTCCACCCAGACCCACAAGGGCGCCCTGGAACGCTGGCAAAATATCCAGGGCAACTATGCCCTGAAAAACGATGCCAGTCATCTCTCGGGCAAACACATCCTGCTCGTTGACGACGTCATCACCACGGGCTCCACACTCACCGTGTGTGCCAGCCTATTAAAAAGCATCCCCGGAGCCACTATATCCCTATTCACCCTTGCCGCCGCCCGCCTCGAGTGAGTTGTCCAGACAATCACCGAGATATTAACCCGTAGGGCTATATCATCATTGGGTCACCTGATTATGTGTCTTTATTATCAGGGCTTGCCATACAAGCGCAAATTAAAAAATATTAGTGTCCAGTAAAAAAGACAGCATCATAATAAATTATAAAACCCGTTGGCGGAATTAATTGTATCAGTAGAGTGTTCGCGAAAATGCCTAGGTGAGTATGGCAAAAACGCCCAAAGGGCGGTCATTTGAGTAACCGTGGGTGATGCAAACTGCTGAGCGGTAGCGAAGTGGTTTGCATCACCCACGGAAGTGCAAGACTGGTCATGGCTCATCACGCCCCCGATGAATAAGCCACCTTCGCTCTGCTCGGTTGCCTGATTTATCGGGGGTTACACAAAGGTCACCCTTCGGGTGTCAATTGACTGGTAAATAAATCGATTCTATAATTCCGCCAACAGGTATTATAAATTAAAGCATTTATAAGCAAATGGCGATTTTGGGACTTGGTTTTATGTCTCGGAGAGACAAGGCGGGTCGAAGACCCGACTTTGTGTGGAAACACCATGCACCCGATGGAGCAGCGAGAGTGAAGCTAAACTTGTTTAAGCTTTACCGAGTCGTGAAAGAGGAAGGCATAGCCAACCCCGTCGAAGATGGGCGCAGCTTGGTGACCATGACAACCAGTGAATAGTGCATCGAAGATGAACTTCGGCAATTGCAAAATGCCTAGAAATCATAAAGTTCCTCTTCGAGGTACGTTCCCATCTCGTTTAGGGACCAAGCTGCGAACCTCTGCGAGGTTCTTGCATGGTCTTTCACATTGAAATCGGTTCTTCGAACCGCTAACATTTTCGATGTCTTAGCGGACACTAATATTAAAAAAAACATGGCATTTTAGTGAGAATTTATTTGTTTTCTCTTTGATGTTTAGCAAAATTATCATATATTTGCGCCATGTGCTTTTAAATATTAAAAGTGCCCTTGTTGCAGATACCTTAATTATTCACCTAAAACAGTTGACTTATGAAAAAGATACTTTTACTCTTGTTGAGTGCGGCAGTCGCCGTTAGTGCTGCCGCCGGCGTAAATCCGCCGTCAAAACGTGTGCTTCAAGACAAGTCCCGTGGCATACCGCTAGTGGACAAGAACGTGAACAAGGATGTGAAGAGGAAACGTAAGGCTGTGGACGACAGGATGATGGCATCTCCCATGCGACAGGCCTTTAACGCTACCGATGACGGCCGGCCCGAGGGAAATCTGAAGCGTTATACACGTTCAGGCAAAGCCGTGATACTAACCGACGGTACTTATCAAAGTTTCAATCAGTCCGATACAATGGATATCGTCTATGGATTAGACGGCACCACGGTTTATCTGAAAAACATCCTTTATGGGTCCAATGTGAAATTTGGAGACTATTGGGTACAGGGACAGCTAAGTGCCGATGGGACGCAAATCACTGTGCCGATGGGACAGCGCATTTATCACCAAACATCGCCAAGCATCAATGTTGTGCTGGCATGGGGTAGGTCGTCATACACAGTTCATGGTACATCCTCACGATTCACCTTTGAAGTGAATGAGGATGTGACCGAGGCGGTTTACCTGATTGATGGCAATACCATCACCCTGCAGGACTCATTCACGACACTAGGGAGTTTGAATCCCGGTTTTGAGGGCACCGGCCTTGGCTGTATAGGTCGTTCAGGTACCTCAGATCCTACTTTTGCTGGCTTCTTTGAGTGGGAAACGGTACTCACTTTCGCTTCCTTCACGCCAAATCTCATCACCGAGATTCCCGAGAGCTGCACAGTACACAAGTATAAACGTAATAGTACTTCTATTTATCAAGCATGGTACATTGATTCTCCAATAGTTGATTTAACCGATGGCATTTTCAAGGTTGCCTTCGACCGCGACAACCAACCTGACGTTTATATTCAGAATCCAATGTGGGCATTAGATGTCATGAACACTTGGGTGAAAGGCAGCTATAATCGTTTCACAAAAATCATCACCATCCCCACCGGCCAGTATTTGAATTGGTCTGAACAATACCAATATGGCGAAGTTTTGGGGTGGGGAAACACCTATTTTTATCAGGATAGTGTTGATGATGAAGGTAATCCCCATTACGACATGGGCCATGAGGTTAGCCAGAGTGTCAAAGAGATACGGATGAAGGTTGACGGTGATAATCTCTACCTGCTGGGGACTCAAGGTGACTACTACGCCGATTTTCCCGACAACTATGTTGCTACGGGTATGATGGCCTATTGGAGTGATTATTTCGATTTCTCCGCTTTAGAGTTCAGCAATCATGACGGGTCGGGTGACGATTTGCCTTGGGGCGTGCGCATTAACATAGCCCCCGCAGTACCCGCCAATCCCACCATCGTCGAGTGGCGTGACTGCGGTAATGAGTCGGGCTTCAGCAGACTCGACTTCACCCTGCCTGAATACGATGTCGATGGTAAGCCGCTGGATCCCGAATTGTTGAGTTATAGCATCGTCTTGGATGATAATCAACTGTTTACCTTCGATGCTGCCACCTATGGGTATAACCTTACCGAGGACATCACCGAGGTCACCTATGAGGTCTACTCTACTGGTTATGACTTCCAGCCATTTTGTGTATACTTCTATCGCACCAATGCCGAAGGCTACGAGCCCTTCTTCAATTGGCGCATCGGCATCCAGGCTCATTATACGGTTGACGGCGTGAGGTATTCCTCTGGCATAGTATATGACGAGGTGTTCGACAATCCCAACTCAATGCTTGGTGACGTGAATATGGACAACCAGGTGAGCATCAGTGATGTGACAACCCTCATCGACTACCTGCTCAGTGAGGACTCCACAAGCATCAATTTGTCCAATGCCGACATCAATCAAGATCAGGCCGTTTCCATTGCCGATGTCACGGCGCTGATTGATATGCTGCTGGCTGGCAATTGACGCCAAGTACCAGCTGTCCACAATGAACAATTAACGGCGCCCCGAGGGACGCCGTTAATTTATTCTATTACTCTTCCTTCATTAGAAATCCTCTTTCTCCTTTGCCAGGTTGCGGTATGCAAGTTTATCTTCCAGATACTCTTGCGTTGCAATCAACGTGGGCTTCGGCAGTTTCTCGTAATACTTCGAGATTTCAATCTGCTCACGGTTCTCGCTGATTTCCTCCAAGTTGTCATTCAGGGTAGCAAACTCCTGAAGTTTCTTCTCAAGGTCGGATTTCATCTCGGCAGCAATCTCATTGGCTCGCTTGCTGATGATGCAAACGGTCTCATAGATGTTGCCTGTGGGTTCAGCCATCTCGATGATGTCATGCACAGTGGTGGTGAGTGGCGCATTTGTCTTCTTGTAATCCATGTCTGCTATATATAATTAAATGTGTTATTATTCCAACTTAATCAATTGCCGTTTACATACTTATTGGCAATCTTAAAGATATTGTCAGCCTCCTTGCGCATCTTGCTGTCAGGAAAGTCGTTGGTGAAGGAGTAGTACTCGTCAATGACGGTACGGAAACGGTCCAGTTTCTTCTCGACAACACTCTCGGTGGCTTCCTTGAAACGAGCCCTAAGCACCAGCATCTCCAACTCCTCCTTGTACTTGCTGTAAGGATAGTCCTTGATGGCATTCTGAGCAGTGATAACAGCGCTCTCATAGTTGTTGCCCATGTAGTTCCCCAGATTGTAGTACAAGGTCGCATTCTGCAATTCCTTGAGCACCAACTTGTCCTGAAGCTCAAAAATGGCACTCTGGGCAATTGACACCTTGTCGCTCTTGGGGAAATAGTCCAGGAATGCCTGCAGTTCTTCCATTGCGCGGATGGTCTCGGTCTGGTCCAACTGAGCATCGGGAGAGTCCAGATAGAAACCGTAGCCCGCATAGAAACGTGCCAACTCGGCATACTGGCCACGAGGATAACGCTGGTAATACTGCTTGAAGTAGGAACCGGCACTGATGTAGTCCTTGTTCTCGTAGTAACTCAGACCCAGCAGGTAAAGCGACTCCTCGGCATGAGGTGTTCCACGGAACACGGGCACGAGATCAGTCAGAATGGTATAAGCCTGTGCATAACGCTTGTTTTCAAACGCCTTCTTGGCATAGGCGTACTTGTACTCAAGGTCATCGCTTTTCATCACCTTGTTGTACTCACCACAGCCTGCCAACATACAAGCCAGAGCCACTATTATCGTCAATTTTCTGATCATCAAAAAGTCGTTTTTGCGCATTTAGCCCGCAAAATTAGTCATTTTTTATAAGATGTGCAAACCACAACCCCAATTTGGAGAAATATTTCGCAAAATTTAACGGACAGTCTCCGAAAAATGCCGTTTCCATGACGTTGATTGAGGAAAATGTTGTAAATTTGTGGTTTAAATTAACCATTAAACTCAATGTCATCATGAAAATTGGAGATAAGATACCAGAACTCCTGGGACTGGACCAGAACGGAAATGAAGTGAAAGCTAGCGACTTTGCAGGCAGGAAACTCATCATCTACTTTTATCCTAAAGACAACACTCCCGGCTGTACTGCCGAGGCGTGCAGTCTGGCCACGGGCTATGGTGCGCTGAAACGTGCCGGCTTTGCGCTGCTGGGCGTGAGCAAGGACAGCGCAGCCAGCCACCAGAAGTTTGCCGACAAATACAGCCTGCCCTTCCCGCTGATTGCCGATGTGGACACGACGTTGAACCAGGCCTTCGGAGTGTGGCGCGAGAAGAAGATGGCCGGCCGCACCTACATGGGTACTGTGCGCACCACCTTCATCATCGACGAACAGGGCGTGGTCACGCACATCATCGAGAAAGTGAACACTAAGGACAGCGCCAACCAGATACTGGAGATAGTTAATAGTTAATAGTTAATAGTTAATAGTTAATGGTTGACTTTTGATAATCGATAAGAGAGATATATACTATGAAGAAGATATTTTTGACACTTGTGATGCTGGTGCTCGCCATGGGTGCCAGCGCTTTGACGCTTGAGGAATGCGTGTTGCGCGGCAATTCACCCAGGGGCATCGGTGCCATGCAACCCTCCAAGAGTGACGGCCGTTACTTTTACCGCCTGAGTGACAACGGTAACACCATCAAGCGCATCAGCTATGCCAAGGGTGACGAGAGCGTGCTGCTCGACACCAGCGACCAACTGGTGACGGGTTGGGACGACTTTGAGGTGACCGCCGACGGCGCCTACGTCCTGCTGTGGAACAATAGCCAGGAAATCTACCGCTACAGTTTCAGCGCCGACTACTATGTGTATGACCTGAAGAACAAGACGATGAAGGCCTTGAGCGACGGCGGCGGTGAGGAAATCGCCACCCTCTCGCCCGACGGTAAGCGCGTGGCCTATGTCAAGGATAACAACGTGTTTGTGCGCAACCTGGCCGACGGCACCACCGTGCAGGTGACCCACGACGGAAAGAAGAACAACATCATCTATGGCGTGCCCGACTGGGTATATCAGGAGGAACTGGGCATGCTCAACACATTGAACTGGTCGAGCGACAGCCGTTCGCTGGCGTTCCTGCGCTGGGACGAGAGCCAGGTGAAGATGGCGTCGATGGTCATCTACCAGGGCACCTGCAACCCCAAGGACGAGTATGCGCTCTATCCCGGCCGTTACGACTTCAAGTATCCCGTTGCCGGCGAGAAGAACTCCATTGTTAGCGTCCATTGCTATGACGTGGTGGATGGCACGTTCAAGAAACTCAATGTGCCGCTGGATGAGGAGGACTACGTGTGCCACATCACCTTCAGCCCCGATCCGCAACGGCTGATGGTGCAACGCTTGAACCGTCACCAGAACGACCTGCGCATTTACGCCGTCAACCCCATGACAGGCGCTGCCAAGGAGGTCTATCACGAGACGTCGGACACCTGGGTGGATGCCGAAACGAGCCAGCAGGTGCAATATGAAGACAAATTCTTTGTCATCCCCAGCGAGCGCTCGGGCTTCATGCAGCTCTACCAGTATGACCTGAACGGCAAGCTGATGCGCCAACTCACCAACGACGAGAATCGCATCATCTCACAATTCTACGGCTACGACAAGGCTACCAAGCGTTTCTACTATCAGGCATCGTGCGGTCCGTTGAACCGCGTCGTCGAGTATGTGGACGCCAAGGGAAAGGTGAAGCGCCTGGCGCCGTCAACTGCTGACGGTCAAGGTACTGCATCGGCAATTTTCAACGGAGACTTCAGCTACTATGTGGGCAGCTACAGCGATGCTCAGACACCGAACCAGTACCGCATCTACGACCGCAACGGCAAGCGCGTGCGCGACCTGCAACTCAACGAGGAATATGCGCGTCGCTACACCGCTGTAGACGTGCCCAAGAAGGAATTCTTCACCGTTGAGTGCAACGGCTATCTGCTTAACGGTTACATGATTAAGCCCGTGGATTTCGACCCGAACAAGAAGTATCCTGTCATCATGGAACACTACAACGGTCCCGGTTCGCAGGAGGTCGTCAACCGATGGCGCATGGGTTGGGAGCAGTACTTCGCCACCCAGGGCTACATCGTCTGCGAGGTGGACAGCCGCGGCACGGGATTCCGTGGCAAGGAATTCGAGTCCATCACCTACCTGAACCTGGGCAAATATGAGACCGAGGATGCCGTAGCAGCTGCCAACTATATGGCTAGCCTGCCGTGGGTGGATGCCGACCACATCGGTATCATGGGTTGGAGTTACGGCGGTTTCCAGACGCTGATGGCAATGAGTGAGCTGGGCAGCAACTACGCTTGCGGCGTGAGCATCGCCCCTGTGACGACGTGGCGCTACTATGACAGCATCTATACCGAGCGCTACATGCGCACACCCCAGGAGAACCCCGAGGGTTACAGCAATTTCCCGCTCAATCGCGCTGAGAATCTGAAGGGCCGCGTGCTCATCATGTTCGGCAGCGCTGACGACAACGTGCACATCGTCAACTCGATGCAGTATGTATCCAAACTCGTGGACATGAACCGCACCTGTGACATGATGGTGTTCCCCAACATGAACCACAGCATCCGCGACTGCTCCGCCCGCTATGTGGTGTACAAGCGCGCCCTGGAGTTCTACGACCAGTACCTGAAATAACTAATAAAAAAGATATAATACAATAAAAAGTATTTGTTGAGATTTGTGATAGATTTGTTGAGATTTTTCCGAGCGAAGCGAGGACACATTTAGCGGCGAACACGGTGCCCGCAAGCGGGCAAAAATTCAAACAAATCACAAACAAATCAGGACAAATATATAAGTGAATTATTTATGATAATAGACATTGACGGTCGGTATCCCTTTTTCCACGAAATAACTGGTGTGGCAATGGAAGTTCATCGCCAGTTTCATAGTGGTTTGCTTGAATCGGCATACGAAGCCGCCATGGCCTACCTTCTGACACAAAAAGGTTATCTGGTCGAGCGACAGGTTTATCTGCCAATTTATTGGAAAGACGTGAAGTTAGATCAGAACTACAGGATGGACTTGGTCATTAACAAAGAGATAATAATAGAACTAAAAGCAGCCAAGTATCACGGGAATGACGAACGACGTCAACTTTGGAATTACATGAATATCACTCACCTCAAATATGGAATGCTCATTAACTTTGCTCCTGATGGCCTATACTCCGAATGGTATATCCGTCATGAGAATGGCAACATAGATAAAGTTAAGTACTATCAACAATAACCAATGCGTAAAATGATTTAATAGGATATATTTGTTTGGATTTGTTATAGATTTGTTGAGATTTTTCCGAGCGAAGCGAGGACACATTTAGCGGTAAAACACGGTGCCCGCAAGCGGGCAGAAATCTTAAAAATCATAGACAAATAAGGATAAATTAAATAATGAGATTTGTTTGGATTTGTGATAGATTTGTTGAGATTTTTCCGAGCGAAGCGAGGACACATTTAGCGGTAAACACGGTGCCCGCAAGCGGACAGAAATCTTAACAAATCACAAACAAATCATGTCATTTTTATAAACACTTATCGTTATTTTAAATATTTCGTGGAATTCGCATTAAATAATTAGTGGATTTTGTTTTAGAGTTACAGATGGATTATAGGGATGTGTTTTTTGTGGTGACGGGGCCGACTGCGACGGGCAAGACGGCGCGGGCTGTGCATCTTGCCAAGACAATCGGCGGTGAGATTATCAGTGCCGACTCGCGGCAGATATACTGCGGTATGGATATCGGCACGGGTAAGGACCTGGCCGAGTATGACGGCGTGCCCTATCACCTCATCGACATCCGCCCTGCGGGCTACCGTTACAGCCTGTATGAGTTTCTTGAAGATTTTGAGCGCGTCTATAACGACATCCGCGGGCGCGGCAAGCCCGTCATCATGTGCGGAGGCACGGGGATGTACGTCGAGACGGTCGTCAAAGGTATCAAACTGCCGCCAGTGCCCCGCAACGAGGAGTTGAGGGCAGAGCTGGCAGGTAAGTCGCTAGAGGAACTGACAGCACTGCTCAAAACGATGAAAACCTTGCGCAACAACAGCGACATCGACACCTTGGCACGCGCCACACGCGCTATCGAGATTTGCCGTTACTACGAGCTGCATCCCGAACTCAAGGCCCTTACCGAGCCCCACCCGATGGAGAACGCCCTGGTCATCGGTGTTGAGGTGGACCGCGACACAAGGCGCGAACGCATCAGCCGCCGATTGCGGGCACGTCTGGATGAGGGTATGGTGGACGAAGTGAGACGCCTCATCAACGACGAAGGCATCGACCCCGAAGACTTGATTTACTACGGTCTGGAGTATAAATTCGTCACCCAATATGTCATCGGGCAACTGACTGAGGAAGAGATGTTCCGTCAATTGGAAATCGCTATCCACCAGTTTGCTAAGCGGCAGATGACCTGGTTCCGCGGCATGGAGAAACGCGGCACGCCCATACATTGGCTATCCTGTCACCTCTCCCCCGACGAGTTCACCCAGCAGGTTCTCGCCCTTGCCGATTCCTTCTCAGACAGCAAGGACAACATTTAGACAATTAGAACAACACCTTTACAGACAAATCGGCTCAAAACTTTGGTTTTTGAGCCGATTTGGTGTTATACAGAACCTGCTAAGGAATATTACTTGGATTGGTTTTTCTTCTTGATGTATTCTTCGCGGGCGTGGCGCAGGCGGCGCTGACGCTCGGCCTCGCGGCGGCGGCGCCGCTTCTCGGCGTCCTCTTGGCGGTATGCAAAATCATTGTCAGCCATAATAGTCAACTACAAATATCGCTAATTTAACAAATTGATTAGCAGAAATATAATTAGATGAATTCGTGCAATTCGCAGTTTGTTTTATTCTTTGTGGAAGGTGTCACTGAAGAGGGTGCGGTTCATGATTGAGCGACCTAGGGTCAACTCGTCGGTGTACTCAATCTCGTTGCCCACGCTGACGCCACGCGCTAGGATGGTGATTTTCACGTCGGGATATGGCGCCAAGCGGCGGAAGATGTAGAAATTGGTGGTATCGCCCTCCATCGTGGCACTCAACGCCAAGATGACCTCCTTGATGCCGCCAGCCTTGACACGCTCCTCGAGGCTGTCCACCTCGATATCGGCAGGACCGATGCCGTCCATGGGTGAGATAAGTCCACCCAGCACATGGTACAGGCCGTTGTGCTGATGGGTGTTCTCGATACTCATTACGTCCTTGACATTCTCGACCACACAGATGGTTGTGGCATCTCGCGACGGATTACTGCAGATGGGGCACACCTCGGTCTCGCTGATGTTGTGGCACACCTTGCAGTAACGGATTTCACGGCGCAACTTGATGATAGCCTCACCAAAGGAGACCGCCTCCTGCTCATCTCGTTTGAGCATGTGCAGCACCAGACGGAGTGCCGTCTTGCGCCCTATGCCGGGCAGCTTGGCAAACTCGCTGACCGCCGTCTCCAACAACCGTGATGCAAATTCCTGTTCCATTTACAATCCAACTAAGATGGTTCACTCTCGTAGGCCAATATCTTCTGTTCTAACACTGATATCTTCTTGTCAACGACAAATTCGTCATTCTCTTACCTTGGTTTAATGCAGAACAACTAACGCCTCATCTTGGGTATTAAATGAAAAAAACGTTTCATAATAATACCTTTTGATTATTGCAAAATTAGCATTATTTCATGATACCACAAAGAAAACATGATAAAAACCATTGTTTCAATTATTAATCTTAATTCTTTTGGATAATTTACATAATACAACTATCTTTGCGTTCGTGTAATAATATTTACCATATTATTCTACAAGATAATTACCTTAACAACCCTATTTCATAATACTCCAGAGTTATGATGAAAAAGATCTTTGTTCTTCTATTACTGTTCTACGCCGTCCACAATCAGGCAATTTGCGCAGTAAAACATGACACAGCTATAGCCGACATCATGGACCAAACATGGAGTGAATTCCGTCAGATACATCCATATAGTTACCAAACCATCGGCATCAGACACGTTGATAGCACTACTTGCGTGTTGGTTATCAGCGAGCCAGCGCCCGAGGTTTCAGAGAGTGAGATTTCTGCACTGTTTAAACGTCACAATGGTCAAATTGAGGTCAAAAAGCACCAACTCGGGCACGATGGTTGGACAAAGGACATTGTGGGTTATATGAAATCCGGGGGCATTCTATCGCATAAATACTTTTCAGATACTTTATTCTCTCTCGTATATGGCACAAACTATAAACCATTTTATACCGATTTGGATCATCCATCCGAAGATGTCCACTTTGTTCCATACGAGTACCGCTTAAACCATTCGTGGTCAACCATGGACTTGAATCTACTGCTTAACTATAGGGTACAATTCAACACAAAAGCAGGTCTATGCAATATCAAGCAGTTGATGAAACTCTACAATTCCACAATTGGCGATTGTATCTTTGAAAGCAGTGACTATGGATTTATTGTTTGGCTCATAGACCCAAGTATAGTCAAGCTAGAAGACCCTAATAGCTTGACAACTTCTATTATACATAACTATTTCAGAGCATCAGCGCGCCGTTTTGCTCTGGATACCGATATGATTATCGGCGCTTTTGGCGACACAACAGGAGTACTGGCAATTATTGGCCGAGAAAGGGAAATACCTGTAAGCATTTGCCCTCCATTACGTGCCGAAACCATTCTTTTAATGGCTCAGACAAATATTCTGGACCTTGGACAGGCATTTGACCCAAATAGTGGCCATGCTGAAGATGGGCGGTATGTCTCATCCATTTTAATGTCCGATCAGATAAGAGACAGCGAGTTCGGCAACCTGCTTATCATGACAGACCAAATGTTGAAGTCATGGATAGAGAACAACTACAATCAAGATTGTCACTACAACCTGCCAGCTCCAGCATTTTTTCCGTTTAGTATGGGATTGAAAAAGGAACTTGATTGTTCAACTATAGAATGTAGATGGTTGGCAGACAATTTGGATTCGTGCATTCAGAAGTTTGACACTACAACCATTTATTCCTTCAAACAAACAGCTTCACTGTCCGTGTGCCTTTCGACAGAAGAAGTCCCAACAAAACTAGTCAATGATGCTGAAACTACCGCCAGCAACTATTTATCAGGCCTCAACCAAGCAGAACTGTTCCGCACAACACAATATACTACATTATGCCAATTATTCAATGCCCACTGGTGGGGCATACATGTAAATGATTCCATCGCAGAAGCAGAAGATGACATAAGCGGTCAAGACATGACTCTATTCACACAGACAAGTCATAATTCATGGTTAAAAACGCCATCTATAACCTGTTCTAATGAGCCATGGGTTTTTGGAGGTTTTGGACGAACGATGAGAAGAGGAGCTAAATCAGTTAGGGATGTACGTTCTTGGAGTTCACGTGATTCTAGATTGAGACGAGCGAGAGAATTGAACAGAATTACAACTGATTACTCAACATATCTTTCGAAACAACAAAAGGGAAACACACTTAAAACATTAAAACACATTAATAGTGGTCATCTGAAGTTACGCAACTTAGATGCCAAGAACCCTCTAGCATATAATAGTGTATCAGAGATAGTAAATCAATTATATACATTTCAAGATTTTATTGGCACGTTTAGAATACCCGATCCCATCACCAATCAGATAGGAACTACAATTGGTGAAGATATATCAACCATGAGGCATATTTCCTCAGAATTGTCACAGTATAAAACAACTCTTTCAATGCATGAATTATTCACCAGAATGGGTGGTGGGCAAGACTTGGAAAAACTACCAAAAGATAAGTTTCCCAATTATATAAATGATTACCAATTTATCTTTAATTGTCTCACTAATAAAGATATTGACTTAACAACGTCTCGATCTACTTCTGACATACCTTCAGACTCCTACATGAGGATCCTAAACGCTATTAAGGATTTACAAAGTGAGGATAAGCCCTTATATAATCGATTTATTCAATCTTTAAAAGCCTTAGCATTTCCACAATTATCAGCGGGGGAGCTATCTACAAGTCGACCCCGACTAATATATCTTTCTGAAAATGAACTAAATTTTTTATCTGATTTTCCAAATAAGTACAACAGTAATCTTGAGAAACTGGGTGAGCTTGTTATAAATGAACTTATCAGACTCCCTCAAAAAACGAGATCAACGCGGATGTTACCCCAATGGCTTGAAAAGCCCAAGGTCTCAACGCACAAAGTACACGTTGAACCACAACGCACATCTTATCAAATCCATCACAAAAAAGACAAGTTCATTAATCCTGGCTATGATATTAATCTGAAGTCACCTCAATGGAACACCTGGCTCGATAAACATACCGTGGGACAAAGAACGGAGCGCGGATTTACCGAAAACCTTAACAAGCCATATTGTCCCAAAAGGTCCATCATTTGGGACGAAAAAGAGATTGACATCCAGGACGAAGGTCAGCTTAACGAACTGCTTGACCATCACGAAGCCGAGACCAATGTAGTCTTCCAGGAGTATTCAGCGGCTGAGGACAAGGTAACCATAAATGGTCAGCATGGTCAACAGTCTTTCATCGTCTCAAGGGACAATGCCAACTGGGACATGACAAACGCAGAGTATGAAGGTTTCAAAGACAATAACACAGACGGAACCACTTCTTTTATTTTCCACCAAAACGAGTCTGACTTGGGTCCCAGTTGCAAAGAATCAAAGGCAATTTTCACAGTCCCCAGCCATCTTAAGGAGACTGTTCTTAATAAGGTCGGGAAAGTTTCATTTTTTTACAAAGTCATCACTAATCCAGAATTATTCCGTAATGTATTGCACGAACTCAAGAACATTCATCGCGATGACTTCAAATTAGAGATTAACAAGTTATACGGCCAAACCATATTCTTAAAAGAGTACAACTATGAAACTGAATTTCTTTTCCAGTCCGCAGCGTGACAGAATCCTGTTCTTAATATCGTTACCACAAAACCAGGAGTTCATGATTCACTCGGCAAGTGTAGCAAGATGCATCAACCAAATCAAGAAAATGGGTGTTGATGTGGCAGAAGATATCAACGCCGACATACTTGCGAAGGCCAGCCAGTATGACGTTGTCATTGTGGTTGCCCACCTTGACAATAAGAGTAATGAATTGGTATTATCTAACAATAAAATGCCACTTGAGGAATTTGTGACCGACCTCCCCAAGGACTTCAGTGGTACTCTTGACTTCTCGTCCTGCAATTCATCCATAGTATATGACAAGATAAAAGAACAATGCCCCAACAGCATCGTCAAGACCGCCAACGAAGAGGTTGGACTGAACCTCAGACTATCGGTTTATCCATCCTTCCTCAAGCGATTATTAAAGAAGCATAAAAAATCCTATGATCAAATCTATGAAGAGGAGCTCAAAAAGGCCGAGTTCTTTTATAATCGAATCAACAGCTCGCGAGCCACGAGCATACAAAGGTCCCAGAAACTCGGTAAAGCGAAATCCGCCATTTTTGTACCTATACAAATTGTCAAGTCCAGTGCTTTTCAAATCGTTATTAAGTTACATCAAGATGAGGCATCCGAAACAATGAGCTTTAAATCGCTATATCTTGACTCAAACCGTCACATTCAAGTAAGAATGACAACAGTTCCAATAAGGCCTGGAGATAAGTTTTCGGCACGACTCCAATTCATCACTGAAGAGAAAGAGATGATTCACTTTTTAGATGAGCAAGACACTTTTGAGCTCAACTGGCAAGGCGGCACTTGTGAGAAGGCTTTTCAGGCAGTCATTGACCCAACTTTCAGTAAACCATTTCTTATCGGAAGGTTAACTATTTCAATTAATGAGAATACTATGGGAGAATGTATCTTCTCAACCAAGGTTGCCAAAGAGACAAGTGTTTCCATCCTCGATGTGCCTCTTATTCCCCATCAATCCGAGCAAGCCCCACCACAGATTAAAGCCATAATCAACGCTTACACAGAAGGGCAAATCGCGAGTCTAAAGAGTCGCCTCACTAAAACAGAAAGTGTAGAGAAACAATCAGCTATTGAAAAAGACATTTCTGATAACGAAGGTTTTCTCTCCGTGATAAAAGAGTTATTTGACTAACAAGATTGTTATCTTGAATTCATCTTTATGCTTTTATGAATAAAACAATCTCTATATTTCTGGCTTCATCAAATGAGCTTAAAATCGACCGTATTGAGTTCGGCGATTTTGTGCGAAGCTTAGACAATATTTATGAAAAACGAGGCACCCGCGTTGAACTACTTAAATGGGAGGAGTTTGATGCAGCCTACAATGACCGTCGCAAACAGGATGAGTACAATGAAATAATAAGAACTTGCAATATTTTTCTTGCTTTATTCCACACAAAAGCCGGACATTACACTATAGAGGAATTTGAGGTGGCATACAAGGAATTCCAGTTAAAGAAATTGCCCAAAATATACATCTTTTGTAAGGATCTGCAACCAGGTGAATTTGAATTACCCGAGCTAACGGATTTCAAGAATCGTCTCAAGTATGAGATGGGTCACTATTGGTGTCAGTACAATAACTGTGATCGATTGCAATTGCAATTCACTTTACAGCTACTAAAATTTGAGGATGACAATATGGGTGCGTTGAAGGTTGAAGAAAATGGAAAGATTACGTTAGAAAGCATACCCATTGCCAACATCTATCAGATGCCCTTTGTTACCAAGAATAAAGACTTTCAGAATAAATTGGCAGAACTGGAAACTTTACCGAAAAAAATTGAAGAAGCATATCGTCTGAAAGAGCAAATACCAGATAATCAATATGTAATAGACGAATATCAAACAAAGGTTAACTACTTCGAACAATTGAAGAAGGATTGTCACCAATATCTTGTGAGCATACTCGAAACGGCAAAACGCATAGCCGAGATGCAAAACAAGAGAGACAATGATATCATGCAACAGGCTTTTGATGCTTTTGAAAATGGTGATATTGAACTAACCAATAGCTTACTTGACATCGCTTTGCGAGATGCCGAGAAGCACGTTAATAATCTCAAAAAAGAACGCTGGTTGGTTCATCAAAACATCAAAGCTTTAAGATTGAAAGCAAGCACTGTAATGGCTGAGATAGGGAAATCCATTAGTGACCGCATAGAGCGCATTTCCAAAATTTATGAAAATGCGGATAACTGGGCTCAATACAGTGCCTATGATACCATTGAGCACATTGCTTTACTACTGGATTATGCAGAGTTTATTTACCAATACATCCCACGTCATCACTCAAAAGCGTTGTTAATCTGCAACAGAATTATTAACTATTATAACTCGATTGAGAAAGACGAAGACCTTCAGAAAGTAAACATTGCTTCCTGTTATAATTTAATGGGCAAAATCCATTCTGAGATGGATGAGTTAGTATTAGCGCAAGAGTATTATGAAACGGCATATGAGATTGCTCAAAAAAACAATAGCTACAATCAATCAGAAATAGCACGTTATGTTGCCAACATTGGAGGTTCATATTATGACCTGGGTTTGAACGACGAAGCGTTACATCATTATCTTGACGCTGCTAAAATCTTTGAACAGTTAATAAATGAAGGTGCAGAAGTACATATAATGCTGGCAAGCATTTATGATAATATTGGACAGGTTTATGCAGATAACAATGACTATCAAAAGGCACTCGAATATTATAACAATGCTTTAGCTGCCTATAAAGAATACGACGGAATAGCATCTCACGTCAGAATTGCGCATGTTTATCATAATATTGGGGCTGTTTATCAAGAACGCAGTTGTTATGACCAAGCCCTTAAGGCTTATCAAAAAGCGCTTGAACACAGAGAGAAGGAACTTGGCATTTATCATCCCGAAACTGCCATTTCATATTTCAGTATTGGTATGCTGAATTATGAACAGAATCAGTATAATGAAGCGCTTACGTTCCTTAACAAAGCTCTTGACATCCAGGATCAAGTTCTTGGCAAAGAACATTTTGATACAGAACGGACATGCAAATACATTCAATTAGCCCGTGAAGGCTTAGAGAGTCATTAATTCAAGAAGTTGAAGAACTCCAGAATTCAAAATCCAGTAAGAATATTTAAGCCGATTTCACATATACTGAGTATCTCCATCCAAAAAAACAGTTCAACGTGTTGACAAGACGATTGTCTTTTTTCATCAGCTGTTTTCACAATATTTAAATGATATAAGTTGCATTTTGCTTGTACCAGTGTTTGTTTTTGACTACCTTTGCACTGGTAAAAATACAGACTTACAACTTAAAAAATTAAATAACATAACATTATGGCATTAACTAATGACAAATTGGTCATCGTCGGCGCTGCCGGCATGATAGGCTCAAACATGGTACAGACCGCCCTGATGATGGGCTTGACGACAGACATCTGCCTCTATGACGTATTCTCGCCCGAGGGCGTGGCCGAGGAAATGCGCCAGAGCGGCTTCGGCGACGTGAAGATTACCGCCACCACCGATGCCAAGGAAGCTTTCACCAACGCTAAGTATATCATCTCGAGCGGTGGTGCTCCCCGCAAGGAAGGCATGACGCGCGAGGACCTGCTCAAGGGCAACTGCGAAATCGCCGAGGGTTTGGGCAAGGACATCAAGCAATACTGCCCCGATGTGAAGCACGTTGTCATCATCTTTAACCCCGCCGACCTGACGGGTCTGGTAACCCTGCTGTACAGTGGCTTGAAGCCCTGCCAGGTGACCACCCTCGCCGCTCTCGACACTACCCGTCTGCAGAGTGCACTTGCCAAGAAGTTTGGCGTGATGCAGAGTGAAATCACCGGTTGCGCTACCTATGGTGGTCACGGCGAGCAGATGGCAGTCTTCGGCAGCCACGTTGAGATTGCCGGCCGCAAGCTGACCGACATCGTTGGCACTCCCGAGTTCCCCGCAGAGGAGTGGGAGCAGATGAAGACCGACGTCACCAAGGGTGGTGCCCAGATTATCAAGCTGCGTGGCCGCAGCTCGTTCCAGAGCCCGGCATACCTGTCGGTAGAGATGATTCGTGCTGCCATGGGCGGCGAGAAGTTCCGCTTCCCCGTTGGCACCTACGTGAACAACGACAAGTACAACCACATCATGATGGCGATGGACACCACGCTCGACGAGAACGGCGCATCCTACAAGGTGCCGCAGGGTCTGCCCACCGAGAACGAAAAGCTCGACGCCAGCTATGAGCACCTGTGCAAGATGCGTGACGAGTTGGTTGACCTGGGCATCGTTCCTCCCATCAGCGAGTGGAACAAAATCAACCCCAACCTGTAATCAGTTTGAGAACCATTATTTAGCGAGCCTAGATGCATTGCTGCCTCCAGGCTCGCTTTTAAATTATAGCTTTATTCGGCTTTATACACCAACTTTTATTATCAAATGAATCGTATTCATGGAGTTGAGCAGAGAACAAAGTAACTACATTAAGGGATTAGGCATCTTGCTGATTATGATTCACAATTTTGTGGACATATTGCTAAAGATTACCTGTAATGAAATGTTCTATTCCCAAAAGGCTACAGACGCTTTCCTTGCAAATCTGTTCACTACCGATGTGCTTTGGTACCTTCTTTCTTTTGCTGGATGGATTGGCGTTCCCCTCTTTTTCTTTATAAGCGGATACGGGCTAACAAAAAAATATTATAACACCGGTACATTGAAGAATAGCACTTACATCAAAAACCATTTGGTGAAATTGTGGAAACTAATGATACCTATTTTTTTGTTATACCTCTGTATATACCACACTAACATACAATCAGCAGTCGCCCACTTATCTTTTACAATCAACATTCTAAGCTACGGCAAGAATAGTTTCCATATGGATCCGGGTATATATTGGTTCTTCGGTGCAATTCTACAGTTCTACTTATTGTTTCTTCTTTTGAGGAAACTGAACACACGCTGGTTGTTGGTATTATGTGTCGCTTTCTTACTTGTGCAGTATTGTATCGTTTATTTTGCAAATTATCACCAGTCTAACTGGTTGCGGCACAATTTTGTGGGATGGAGTGTTCCATTCCTATTGGGCATGATTGCGGCAAGAAGCCATTTTAATCCCTCAAAACCGACAACACGGTTCCTGTGTGCATTATCAATTATCGCAGTAGGCGCTTGCTTGGTCATCAGGTGGCTTGCCCCATTCACAGAAGTGGCCACTATTGTATTCTTTGTCACCCTTTCAAAGCTTACAACAATGAAGTGGGCATGCTTTCTTGGCATTATTTCACCCAGCATCTTTGCGCTTCATCCGTTAATCAGAATGCTGATATACGGTCTATGCTTTAAGCCTGAATATGTCCTCGTGTTGACAATCGTTTATGCTATCGTTGTTATCGTTTTGAGCTGGGCTCACCATAAAGCATTGAGCAATCCCAATTTGCTCAAGCTAAATAGAACTAATTGATTTTCAGGTCAATAAATATGGCATTCATATAAAAAAACCGTTCATAGTTTGGCAGATTAACACTATTATGAGTACTTTTGCACTAAGATTTGCGAGAATGCCAAACTCGACGCCAGCTACGAGCATTTGTGCCACATGCGTGATGAGTTGGTTGACCTGGGCATCGTTGCTCCCATCAGCGAGAGGAACAAGATCAACCCCAATCTGTAATCGGTTGGAAGAGTTCTTTAGCAAGCTAAGATGCCATCAGCCTCCAAACTCACTTTTAAGTGATAACTTTATTAGATTTATGGACTTTTTTGAAATTTAATGATTAATTTCTATGGAGTTGAGCAGAGAACAAAGCAACTACATTAAGGGATTAGGCATCTTGCTGATTATGATTCACAATTTTGTGGATAAAATACAAGATATTCATTGTAATGAGATGATCTTTTCCATGGAAAACAGAGATGTTTTTCTATCTAATGTTTTCTCAACATCATCGTTATGGTATATCTTTTCTTACGCTGGATGGATAGGTGTACCCCTCTTTCTATTCTTGAGCGGCTATGGATTGACAAAAAAATATAATTCGCAAAAGAACACATTAAACACCATAGCATACATTAAAAGTCACGTCATCAAATTGCTAAAGTTGCTATTGCCAGTATATTTGTTATATGTTGTCATCAACTATTTCTGTTTTCATTACATGTATGGCATCAGGTCTATATTGGCACACATGACTTTTACTATCAACCTGCTTAGTTATGGAGATAATGGTTATTATTTAGAGCCAGGTGTATATTGGTTTTTTGGAGCTATTCTCCAATTCTACATTCTTTTCCTTTTCATCCGAAAACTCAACTGGAAATGGCTTTGTGTCATCGGTATTATATTTTTGGCAATCCACTATTTCGCTTTGTATTTTACTGATAAAGATACCATGGTTTGGATTAGGCAGAATTTCTTAGGATGGGGTACTTCTTTTGTCTTGGGAATGATTGCAGCCAAGACACATACCTCAATTCCCGAAAAAATGAAATTGCCGATAGGCATTATTTCTTTCGCCGTACTCTGCGTCAGCCTGGTGACAAAACCCATAGCGCCATTTGTCGAAATATCAACAATCGTTTTGGTCATCTGCTTATCTAACGCCATTAGGGTCAAGTGGCTTTATTTTCTAGGAGTCATTTCTGCCAGCATATTCGTTTTGCATCCATTCTTTAGAATGGTTTTTCTGAACGCTTTCCCCGATTGTAACTATCCATTATTATTGACTATTATTTATATCGCTATCGTCATTATAACCAGTTGGTTACATCATTCTGTCCTAAATAAGTCATTCAGAACAAAAGGTATCAATTCTAAATAGATATACACCCAAAACAGCCATCAAAACAATCGACAATAAAAAAAAGGTGTTAAAATTTTGGGGAAAAGAAACTTTGGAGTAATTTTGCAGTGCTTTTCAAGGGAAAAGCCCATTTTTGGGCAGTTAGCGCAGTTGGTTCAGAGCATCTGCCTTACAAGCAGAGGGTCGGGGGTTCGAATCCCTCACTGCCCACACTCTCTAATAGGTTTACAATTAGTGATTTGTGTGAATTGATTATTCTACCATCGTTGGTTTGCTAAATAAAATTAAAATGGAGTAAAGTGTACCCTAAACTCTCTTTTCACTCGTTATAAATGTAGAACTTAACGGATGGTAGACATTACTATCAAACGACAAAGAATGAAAAGTTTTTAACGTTACTGGCCGCGAGGCCCCAAACAAATTATTTTGCGATAGACTAACTTAACAAATTAAACCAGTTTTTTAAAATGGACGACAATCTGAAAAAGCCCAAAAGGCCAAGAATTGGCGAAACTAACGGCAATCTCGAAGAAAACATTGAAGGCGGCGGTCGTTACGAAAAAGTAGAATACACCGCCCATGAGCCACATCAGGGAGAAGAAAGCAATCCCCAAGCAGAAGGCTATCAGCAACAGGAAGGTTATCAACAGCGTCAAGGCGGCTACCATCGTCAAGGCTATCAGCCCAGACAAGGCGGTTACCAGCCCCGTCAGGGCGGTTACCAGCGCCAGGGCGGCTACCAGCGTCAAGGCGGTTACCAGCCCCGTCAGGGCGGTTACCAGCAGCGTTACCAGCAGCCCCAGGATTTAGGTGAACAAGATGCCAACACCGAGGGCGCTCCCATGAATCCTGAACAGCAACAAGGAGGCTACCAGCCCCGTCAGGGTGGCTATCAGCCCCGTCAAGGCGGTTACCAGCCCCGTCAGGGTGGTTACCAGCGTCAAGGAGGTTACCAGCAGCGTCAGGGAGGTTACCAGCAGCGCCAGGGTGGCTACCAGCCCCGTCAGGGTGGTTACCAGCAGCGCCAGGGTGGTTACCAGCAGCGCCAGGGTGGTTACCAGCAGCGCCAGGGTGGTTACCAGCAGCGCCAGGGTGGTTACCAGCAGCGTCAGGGCGGCTATCAGCAGCGACAGGGCGGCTATCAGCAGCGTCCCAAGCGCCAGGGTCCCAAGCCCCAAATGCGCTTCACACCCAAGCCCCAACGCATATTCTACGAGGAGCCCGCTATCGATCCCAACATGGAGGTTCGCTTGAACAAGTTCTTGGCTAACGCTGGCATCTGCTCGCGCCGTGTGGCCGATGAATACATCCAGAAGGGCCTCGTCATGGTCAATGACACTGTTGTGACCGAACTGGGTATGAAGATTACACCTAAGGATGTCGTGAAGTACAATGGCGAAATCGTGACCACCGAGAAGAAGTGCTACGTCCTGCTCAACAAGCCCAAGGACTGTGTCACCACTAGCGATGACCCCAACGGCCGTAAAACCGTCATGGACCTCGTGAAGGGAGCCTGTGAAGAGCGCATCTATCCTGTGGGACGTCTTGACCGCAACACCACCGGTGTGCTTCTGCTCACCAATGACGGAGACCTAGCAGCCAAGCTCGCCCACCCGCAGTATGTAAAGAAGAAAATCTATCAGGTGTGGACCGACAAGCCCATCAGCGAGGAAGACATGCAGCACATCGCCGACGGTGTTGAACTCGACGACGGTCCCATCCACGCCGATGCAGTGAGCTACGTCTCCCCCACCGACCGCAAGCAGGCTGGTATCGAGATTCACTCGGGACGTAACCGCGTCGTTCGCCGCATTTTTGAATCACTGGGTTACCATGTGGTGAAGCTCGACCGCGTTTATTTCGCCGGCCTCACCAAGAAGAACCTGCCCCGCGGCCGCTGGCGCTACCTCACTCAGGAAGAGGTCAACTTCTTGAAACAGAATTCATTTGAATAAACACAACAACACATCCGACTCAAACAGCCCACGCTAAGGCGCTAAAACGCTAAGCATTTTTTAAAGACAACAATCATTATCTATGCGACTTAGCGGCTTAGCGAGAGGCTTGCGTCGGTCATAAAACACTACAGATTAATAATGGCTTTGAAACGAACAAAAATCGTTGATATCTTTGATCCCGCTCTGGTGGGACAACAGGTGTGTGTCAAGGGCTGGGTTCGCAGCCGCCGTGGTAACAAGTTCGTCCAGTTCATCGCATTGAACGACGGCTCGACCATCAACAACCTGCAAATCGTCGTTGACCTCGAGAAGTTCAGCGAGGAAGAGCTGCGTCCCATTACCACTGGTGCCAGCTTGCACGTTGAAGGCCTTCTCGTTGAGTCGCAAGGCAAAGGCCAGACCGTAGAGGTACAGGCCCAGACCATCGAGATTTATGGCACCTGTGCCGATGATTATCCCATGCAGAAGAAAGGCCACACGCTGGAATTCCTGCGCACCAAGGCCCATCTGCGCATGCGCACCAACACCTTCGGTGCCGTGTTCCGCATTCGTCATCACTTGGCCTTTGCCATTCACAAGTTCTTCAACGACAAGGGCTTCTACTACCTGCACACGCCGCTCATCACTGCTAGCGACTGCGAGGGTGCCGGTGACATGTTCCAGGTAACCACGCTTGACTTGGGTGACCTGCCCAAGACCGAGGACGGCAAGACCGACTACACGAAGGACTTCTTCGGCAAATCCACGAGCTTGACCGTGTCGGGCCAGCTCGAGGGTGAGTTGGGTGCTACCGCGCTTGGTGAAATCTATACCTTCGGCCCCACCTTCCGTGCCGAGAACAGTAACACGCCGCGCCATTTGGCCGAGTTCTGGATGATTGAGCCCGAGATGGCTTTCTATGACATCACGGACAATATGGACCTGGCCGAGGAGTTCATCAAGTACTGTGTGAACTATGCGCTGGAGCACTGCCAGGATGACCTGGAGTTCCTCAACAAGATGTTTGACAACACGCTCATCGAGCGTCTGCACAGCGTCTTGAAGGAGCCGTTCGTACGCCTGACCTACACCGAGGGCATCGAAATCCTGAAGGCTGCCAAGAAGAAGTTTGAATTCCCCGTAGACTGGGGTGTGGACCTGCAGAGCGAACACGAGCGCTACCTTGTCGAGGAGCACTTCAAGCGCCCTGTCATCCTCACCGACTATCCGCGTGAAATCAAGGCCTTCTACATGAAGCAGAACGAGGACGGCAAGACCGTTCGCGCCATGGACGTATTGTTCCCCATGATTGGCGAAATCATCGGTGGTAGCGAGCGCGAGGCCGACTATGACAAGCTGATGAGCGAAATCGAGCGCCGCGGCATCCCCATGAAGGACATGTGGTGGTATCTCGACACCCGCCGCTTCGGCACCGTGCCCCACAGTGGCTTCGGTCTGGGCTTCGAGCGCCTGATTCTGTTCGTGACGGGTATGGCCAACATCCGCGACGTCATCCCCTTCCCGCGCACTCCGAACAACGCCGAGTTCTGATATCCAAGTGGGCAAGCCACTTGGAGGTTAGAGTTGAGAGGGTCTTTTGCCCTCCAAATACGAGAAATACTTCAACTTTCATCCTGCCGCGACAGCCACCCGCTGCCGCGGCTTTTTTTTGTGCCCAAGGTTTAACTTTCTTTGTTTTTTTAATGCCAAAAACTTGCACTCTGTCATAGTTCCTTTGCATCGTGAAAAGCGATTAGCGGTTAGCAATTAGCTTTTAGCGATTAGAAATTAGAATGATTATTTACAACTAAAACTGATAAACTATGACTGAGCAGATTTTAAAACAGGAAGTGATGATTGACGGGCAGCAGGTGCTGAGTATCGCCACGCCCGACATTGTGACCAACCACGTCGCCGAGACCGCGCCACACTCACCGCGCGTCACCGAGGTGGACCCCATGAAGCTGCAAGTGATGCAGAATGCCGTTGCCAAGATTGAGAAAGCTTTTGGCACCTGTGCCATCATGCGGATGAATGATGAAAGCGTTGAGGACGTCGATGTCATCCCCACCGGTTCAATCGGCCTCGACAGGGCGCTGGGTGTGGGCGGCTATCCCCGCGGACGCATCGTCGAAATCTACGGTCCCGAGTCATCGGGCAAGACCACGCTGGCACTCCACGCCATCGCCCAAGCCCAGCAGATGGGTGGCATCGCCGCCTATATCGACGCTGAGCACGCCTTTGACCGCTCTTATGCCGAAGCCGTCGGCGTGAACACGCGCAACCTGTGGATTTCGCAGCCCGACAACGGTGAGCAGGCACTGGAGATTGCCGACCAGCTCATCCGCTCGGCCGCCATCGACGTCATCGTCATCGATAGCGTCGCCGCCCTTACCCCCAAGGCCGAAATCGAGGGCGAGATGGGCGAGAGCAAGATGGGTTTGCAGGCACGGCTGATGAGCCAGGCATTGAGGAAACTCACCGCCACCATCGCCAAGACGCGCACCTGCTGCATCTTCATCAACCAGTTGCGCGAGAAACTGGGTGTGATGTTCGGCAACCCCGAGACGACCACCGGTGGCAACGCGTTGAAGTTCTACAGCAGCGTGCGACTCGACATCCGCCGCTTGGCGCACATCAAGGACGGGGACCGCGTGCTGGGCGCCCAAACGCGCGTCAAGGTGGTGAAGAACAAAGTCGCCCCACCCTTCCGCAAGGCCGAGTTCGACGTCATCTACGGCATCGGCATCAGCCGCGAGAGCGAACTCATCGACATGGGAGTCGAAGCAGGCATCATCAAGAAGAGCGGTGCATGGTTCAGTTGGCAGGATATGCGCTTGGGCCAAGGCCGTGAGGCTGCCAAGCAATACCTCATCGACAATCCCGACACCGCCGATGCCATTGCCGACCTCCTCCGCACCACATAAACCTTAAATCCCATACCATGAAGACCACTTAAAACAACAGATTAGTCTGAGTGTTCTGATTTTCAGACTCCTCAGACTAATCAGTTGTTAATTTCGACCTGTGTTCAGACCTTTTTTGTGAGGCGGGCGAGATAGTCGTAGTGCTCACCACGGGCGATGATGTCGCAGTGGAATCCGTGCTGTAACGCCTGTTCCCGCAGGGTCTCAGGGTCGATAAACAGCCATGGGAATGGCTCGCCCTTGATGCCACGATACTGCATCTGGTAGGTCAACTCGCCATAATAGCCATCAATACCCGTCAGGTCGATGAAGCCGTCCTCGTCCTCAAAGACATAGCAGATGTCACTCGAGTCGCACAGCAGTTGGCCACCAGGCGCCAGCAGAGCGTCGAGTTGCATGAAGAAAGCGGGCAGACGGCTCAACGAGCCCACGATGCCAATGCCGTTCATGAGCATGATGATGCTGTCATATTGCCCACGCAAAGTAAAGAAATCCTGCTCCAGAACTTTGTCCACGCCGCGGTCACGCATCGTTTCGACACACAGCGGAGAAATATCAATCGCAGTCACTTGCTTGCCCATGGCCTGCAACGCCAGCGAGTGGCATCCCGCTCCAGCTCCCACGTCAAGAATATTGCCGTCGGCCAGTTCCAGCGCCTGGCGTTCTATCGCCGGCATATCGTCAACCGAGCGAAACAGGGTGGTGACAGGGATTTCGTCCTCGTCGAACATCGGCGAGAATACACGCAGGCGGGCCGCTTTACCGGTAGCGTGGTAATCGGCGATGGCATGACCCATCGGGTCCTTCAACTCGGTCATCAGCAGTTATCGGATGAAATGCGTTCCGTGCCAGGGCTCATACTTGGGCGCCGTCTCGGGGGTGAGCTGCCTGATCATCCACGCCATATTCAGCGCCATGGTGCGCATCGTCTGCATGCCTTCGCCGTCGAGGCGTGCCTCGCCAGCTTCGCGACCATAGACGATATTCCAGTACTGTGAGGTAGCGAGCGGCATATTCACCATCTGGAACGGCATCTGCAGCATTTGGAACGCCGCACTGGCCCCGCCACGACGGCACACTGCCACTGCTGCAGCGGGTTTGCCTTTGACTTTGGCGCCAGCAAACAGCACGCGGTGAATCAGATTCAGTATCGTACCGGTAGGGGTGCCGTAATAGACCGGCGAGCCAACGATAAGTCCGTCGGCCTCGTTCAACTTATCAATGACCTCGTTGCACAGGTCATCATTAAACACACAATGACCGTCACCGGCGTTTACACAACCGCCACAGGCAATGCAACCGCGCACTGGCTTCACGCCAATCCACACGATTTCGGTCTTAAGACCCGCTTCGTTCAGGGTCTTTGCTGCCTCACTCAGGGCGAAATAGGTGTTGCCCTTCTCATGAGGTGAACCATTGATTAATAAGACTTTTTTCATATTCGGTTTTTCTTTTAATCGTTTTAAATTAATGTATCATCCATTAGGATAATTCTGTCCAATTAAATCCAATATTTCTAAGTTATCCAGTATTTACAGATTGTCAAGAGTCGGATACTCCCTATTCAATCAACGTCATCTTATAGCCCATCGACTTGAGCTGCACCGCCATACCCATCTGGTACATGCACTGCAGACACGCGACATAGCCCCTGAAGGCATCGGCTGTTCCCGGCTCGATATCCTGCTTGAAGAGAAGCCGTTTGGCGCGCTCGGCACAGTCACCCACCAGCATCTGCATCGACTCGGCATCGTCTCCATGCAGGTCCAGCACCTCATCCATGATGTACTCGTCCAAGTCGTCATATCCCCTCTTGTCGCGCAAGTAGAGGTACAGATTGTCGATTTTGCTATAGCGCTCCCAATCTTCATCCCAAAACTTGGTCACTGCCATGGAAACAAACATCATCCATCCCAGCGAAGCCACAGGATAGCTGGCAAATTCACGGGCTCCATCGGGCAAATAGGCCTCGGCGATGACGGGCCATTTCTCCTCGACATCAGGGCACTCGGGCAGACGCTCATCTACAGCGTCGCGGTCACACAAATAACGGTGCAGGTCACTCAGCAGCGTAGCGGCAAATTCTTCCATTGTCGTTCATTTAAAAAAGAGTGGAAAATGATGATTACTCGGCGGTGGGCTGAAGTCTATCGGGAGCCGACGGCTCTTGGACCAAATCAGACTGCTCGATTTCCTTGTCGATTGACTCAAACTTGCTCTGTTGGCTCTTGTACTCAGGCACAAACTTCTTCATGGCATATACCATAGCATGAACATCGGCCTTGCCTGCAAGCTCGATAATATGGCTGATATTGGCGCACACATCATTGTAATTGTAGGTCTTGACCTTGGCAATCATAATCTTCTTGTTGACGGTAGCTGTGGTCTTTTCCTTGTCATTGAGCAGTTCCTCATACAGTTTCTCACCAGGACGCAGGCCAATTTCCGTAATCTTGATATCGACATCAGGCTTGAGGCCTGCCAGCGAAATCATGCGGCGCGCCAAGTCATAAATCTTGACAGGTTCACCCATGTCAAAGATATAAATCTCACCGCCGCTGCCCATGCAACCCGCCTCGAGAACGAGCGAACAGGCCTCGGGAATCGTCATGAAATAACGGATAATCTCCTTGTGGGTCACAGTGACGGGGCCACCTGCAGCAATCTGCTTGCGGAACAAGGGAATCACCGAACCGTTGCTGCCCAGCACGTTGCCAAAGCGCGTGGTGATGAACTGCGTTTTCTTGCCTTGTTTTTGGGCATGGAAGAACAGTGACTGGCAATAAATTTCGGCCAGACGCTTGGTGCAACCCATCACATTGGTGGGATTGACAGCCTTGTCGGTCGAAATCATCACAAACTTGTACACATTGTACTTGAGCGCCAAGTCAGCGACATTGCGGGTACCCATCACGTTGGCCAAAATTGCCTCGGTGGGGTTGATTTCCATCATGGGCACATGCTTGTAGGCAGCAGCATGGAAGACATAGCGAGGACGGAATTTGGCAAAAGCCTCCTCGACACGCTCCCGATTGCGCACATCACCGATAAACAGTTCGATATGGGCTTTAGGATAGTCCTTCTTCATCTCTATCGAGATGTCGTGCATGGGTGTCTCGGCCTGGTCAAACAGCACAATCTTGCTGGCACCGTAATTGGACACCTGACGCACGATTTCACTGCCGATAGAACCGCACGCACCCGTGATGAGCACACATGAGCCCTTGATGTGTTCACTCACCAGAGGATTGTTCAGCACGATGGGATCACGGCCCAGCAGGTCCTCAATCTGCACCTCCTTGACATAAGTCGAAATGCCCCGCTTCTCATCGGTTTTTTCCTCGTCTTGCTCAAACTCTGCCACCCTGTTCATGGCAAGCAGTGCAATATCGTTCTTGATAAAGTAGTCGGCAAAGCCACTGTTCATCAAGTAGTTGCTGCGAGAGTCAAAAATCAGAGCATCGATGTTCTTGCTGGCGAAGATTTCAGTCATCGTGGTAGGATCAAACTTATAGACCTTGAAGCCGTTGAGTTCGCTACTCTCTTCGCCCGATTTTAGACTTAGAAGGCCCACCGGCAGATACTTGCCGCCCACTTCACCCTTGAGCGCATTGGCAAGGAAGACCGAAGCAAACGAGGTACCCAAAACCAGCACACGTTTACGCCCCTCGGTGGAACTGGTCATCCTCATATACAAGTACTTGATACACAGGCGTTCAATCATCATCATCGAGAATGACAGTGCACCGATGACCAGAATGTTCCAGAATTTCATCAACATCGTGCCCCAGAGAGCCAGATGCACGGCATTGATACCGACAAGCACGATAGTGGAGAATACAATCAGCATGAAAATGCGATACAGGTCCTCAATTACCGATAGACGTATAACGCAAGTATAACTCCTTGAAAGATAAGAGATAATGAAATAAACTGCCAAAATTATGAATCCGTTGAGAAGGATGCTCATGGGCGTCGGCACCTGATGCAACGAGTAAATATCGGCAACAACTGTGGATACATAGCTGGCCAAGACAATGAGCATGTCAAGCAGCAAGATAATCCACCGTGGTGTGGTTTTTACCTTAAAAGACCTGAATAGTCTCAAGTCCAAAAGTTTATTTATTATTCTCTCCATTGTGTAGGGTTCAATTTTTCATGTCCGGTGCCTCAAGGACAGTGATAAGGTGGAATGATATCCGTTTTCAATATCATGGCCAGCGCACCAGTGCTATTATTGCCCGTTCCCGTGAAAAGCGGCATCCTTTCGATGGTTCACAGCGGGTCTTTTATCGGTCATTTTTAAACGCACAAAGTTAGTGTAATTATTTTAATAATCAAAAATCAATCTTAAAAAACACTCAAAAAAAACCCAGAAATCGCTCTGCACTCATTATCAAACGAGTGTAATTGCTAAGAAATCAAAAAAACTCTACACCATTGAAGTCCATTAAAAGGAATTTGATTAATTTTGCAAGTTTAAAAGTTATAAAGTATGATTCAATCATCTATCATAAAGCTAATCACTCACCTGGCCATTATCGGGTTAACGATACTCATGACGGTGATGAACACTTCCTGCTTCGGCTCAGAGCCCGACGGTTGCGAGGCCGATATCGAGATTGCCACCCTGCACGTGGACAACCCTGGGGACTTCTTTTTCCAGCCCACCGACTCGATGCAGGTGGTCTTCTCGACCGACACTATTATCACCTTCGCCGTGCGCAGTCATGTTGACGTGTCCTCACTGGCTCCCGTGTTTAAACTCTCGGAGGGCGCTACGGTAAGCCCTGCCAGCGGCAGTACCCACGACTTCTCTAACGGCCCCGTCATCTACACGGTGACTTCTCAGGACGGCAGGTGGCAACGCCATTACCGCCTGAGCGTGGTACCCACGGCTGTCATGGTAGCCGACACGCTGCGCTTCGACTTTGAGCACTATGAGCTGGACCCCGCCAGCCAGCGCTACTACATCTGGCACAACGTGCTGCCCGATGGCACACTGGGCAACGACTGGTCAACAGCCAATGCCGGCTACCGCATCTCGATGAGTTCGGCCCAGCCCGAGGAATACCCCACTACCCCACTGGCAGCGGGATTTGACGGAGCTGGAGTGTGCCTGCGCACCTGTGACACGGGACCTTTCGGCAAGATGGCGAACAAGCGATTGGCTGCAGGCAATATGTTCTTGGGCACATTCGACATCAGAATTGCCATGAGCGACCACCTGCACGCTACACGTTTCGGCATTCCCTTCACGAGCAAGCCCGACAAGTTTACAGGCTATTATACCTACGAACCCGGTCCCACGGTGCAGGACTTCTACGGCAATCCCATTGCTGGACGAGTCGACAGTGCCGACGTATATGCGGTGTTCTACCGTAACCACGATGCTGCCGGCAACGAAGTGGTGCTCTATGGAGACAACGTCTTATCGAGCAACCTGATTGTCGCTGTGGCCGAACTGGAATATGTGGCCCCCACAAGCCAATGGACTCCATGGGAGTTGAAATTCAAGTATCGCGAGGAGGTTGACGAGCAGTTGCTCGCCAATCGAGGCTACAGCCTGGCTATCGTGTTCTCGTCGAGTTCTGCCGGAGGCGACTTCATCGGTGCCATCGGCAGCCGCCTGTGTGTGGACAAGGTAAGACTCATCTGCAGCCACGAGGAATGAGCATCCATAAACTGAAAATTGAAAACCGACAATAAATGATTAACATCAAACATATCGTTTTATTGGCCTGCATGACCATGGCTGGCATCAGTCTTCACGCCACAGTACTTGACAGCCTGTGGGTGGACGCTCGCCTGGGATATACCGTGGGCGGCACCATTCCCACCCACATGGGCAAGGAGATTCGTGGCATCAACAGCTTCAACCCAGGATTGAATTTCTCGATTGCCGTTGAGGCGACACTGCCACTGGGCAATAACTGGGGAATACACTCTGGTGTGCGCTACGAACTGGGCAGCATGGACGTGGACAGCCGCGTCAAGAACTATGACATCGAGGTCGTTAGGGGTGAGGAGTCGCTCAATGGCATCTTCGTGGGCAATGTGCGCATCAAGACCACACAACGACGCATCACGCTCCCCATACAGGCCCAATACGACTTCAGCAAGGAGTTCAAGCTGCGTGGTGGATTGTTCATGGGATGGCTCACCAGCCGCAAGTTCTGGGGATGGGCCTACGACGGTTACCTGCGCGAGGGTACGCCCATTGGCGCCAAAATCGACATGGGACGTGAACCCGGCGACCGCGGTGACTTTGACTTTGACAGCAACATGCGCCACATGCAATGGGGCATCGACGTGGGCGCCGACTGGCAGTTCCACAGACGTTGGGGTATGTTTGCCGAGCTGACCTATGGCTTGAGCGGCATCTTCAAGAGTGATTTCCACTCGGTCCAGACACTGCGGCCCATGTACGGCACCCTAGGCATTCTTTATAGAATCAAATAACATTATTATTATAACTACATTTATTCAAAATGAAAAATTTTATTTCTACTCTTTGTTTGGCACTGACGGCCGTGTTGGCCCTCAATGCCCAATCCTACAGCGGCAATATCGTTTTGGTAAGAAACGGACAGACCTACAACCAAAATGTAACCGTGACGGTTTCACAGGGCGATAACGGCCTTTACAACTTCGACCTTCAAGTGCCCCTCTTTGGCACCATGAAGATGTATGACGTTCCTGCCAATGAGACTAACGGCATTACCGTTTACAGCGCCGTGCGTGACGTGGCTACCAACTTCGGCAACATGCGCACCACCCTGTTTGCCCGCGTTACCAACGGCATGATGGCTGCCGATGTTGCCATCCCCGCACAGAATACCACCATGTGGTTCAACACCGTGGGCAACTACTTCCAGATGCCCAATAGCGACATGGAAGACTGGAACAGCAGCTATACCAACGAGCCTAACCGCTGGCACGGTTTCAAGAGCGCAGGTGGCACGTTTGCCGGCACATCGGCCAACATTGCCAGCCTT
The DNA here is from genome assembly GCA_902779125.1 of uncultured Bacteroidales bacterium. Taxonomy (GTDB): domain Bacteria; phylum Bacteroidota; class Bacteroidia; order Bacteroidales; family Muribaculaceae; genus Sodaliphilus. Next base: position 151,478 of record CACZAC010000009.1, read on the forward strand.
GGCTCCAGTACCGACGTGCGTCCCGGTGCAACAGGCCACAGTGCAGTTCTCACTGCTGGTTCATTCTTGACTATCGTTGCTAATGGCACCATGACCAACGGCAAACTCATGGCCGGATCATATGACGCCAACAGCCCCCTCAACCATGCCGAGATGGACAAAGCCAACGGCACCGACGACTTCTACATGCCGCTGTATGCCAAGCCTGATAAATTCAGTGTATGGATGAAATACACCCAAGGTACAACCAATGCCAACAACAAGGCCAGCGTCAGTGTGAAGACCTTTGACGGCAACTACTATCAGGAGCCTACCGACAAGACCTACACCAACGTGTCAGGCAGCATCGTGGGCGGAGCAATCGCAGCATGTGACTGGACACACTTCACATTCGACTTCGACTACAACAGCTATGCAGCCAACAATGCCGCCACCGAGGCCATATTTGTGACCTTCTCGACCAATGGTAATCCCGGCTCGGGCAGCAAGAATGATGCCGTCTATGTTGACGACATGGAGCTGATTTACCTCGGCAACATGACCGACCTGCGTTATCAGGGCGTGACCATCGAGGGCTGGAATCCCGATGTGAAGGAGTATAACATGGAGATGGCTGGTGAGCCCGTTCTTGATGATTTCACCGCCACCATCGAGGGTGCGAGCGCAGTAGTCACCAAGTCGATGGAGCAGAACGCCGACGGCAGCTACCGCATCGCCATCAGCGTTGTTTCGGCCGACCTCCAGAATGCTTCCTGCTACGTTATCAACGCCACTGTTCCTACTGTCAAGAAGGGCGACGTCAACAATGACGGCGAGGTGAGCATCAGCGACGTGACCACACTCATCGACTACCTGCTCAGCGGCAACATCGAGGACATCAACCCGCAGGCAGCCGACGTTGACGGCAACAATGACATTTCTATCAGTGACGTAACGGCTCTGATTGACATGTTACTGGGTAGCAATTAATTAACACACTAAACGAGATAATAAAATGAAGAAATTTTTTGTATTTATGGCAGCTGCATGCTGCGCTATGGCGTTAAGCGCCACCACCTACACGTCTCACCTCAAAGTGACCATCAACGAGACCGTCGCTGAGCAAGACCAGGTGCAGGTAGAGGTTGTCAACACCAATGGTGTATATACCTTGACACTCAAGAATTTTGTGCTGGTTGCTGAAGGCGTACCCATGCCTGTTGGCAATATCGAGGTCAGTGGTGTAGAGGGTGTTGACGAGTTCGGCTACACCACCATCACTTTCAACGGTCCCATCAACATCGCTGCCGGCGACGACCCCCAATACGACTTCTGGGTAGGTCCGCAACTGGGCGAAGTACCCCTTGACATGGTTGCCCGATTCACAGGTACTGCCATGAGCGCCAACATCGACATCAATCTGCAGTTGTTACAACAAATCATCGGCGTGCAACTGTTCGGCGTGGCTCCCGAACTCAAGGGTGACGTGAACAAGGACGGTGAGGTAACCGTTGCCGACGTCAATGCCGTTGTTAAAGAGATTATCAATCAGTAAACGCAATTAAGACACTGTATTTCACTTGATTATGAAGTATTTACTGTCAACTGCCTTTTTACTTGTAGCCATTTTTTCACTCACGTCATGTGGCAAAGACGAGCCCAAGCAGAAACAAACGGCTACTGCCACCTATAACTTGTCGTTCTCACAGGACCTGCTCGACGCCTGCAACGTGATTATCACCTACAAGGCCGAGAACGGGCGCAATGTGATGGAACCTGTCACCGAACCATGGTGGACCAAGTCGATTACAAGCGATAAGTTCCCCGCCAAGTTCGGCGTGATGTACCAGTTCAGCACGAAGTCTGATGCCGAATTGGTCAAAGAGAAGTATGACCTTAAGGGTTCTCTCATGATCAGAATTATGACGACTAATGGAGCAAGTTACTCCAACACGGTATCCATCATTGATGCTGAGGGTGTTGCCAAGAACAAGGTAATCAGCACACTTAACAAGCAGAGTGGCAAATCCATTGGCTATTCAGTAAGCATCGATGGCAATGTCACTCCCGCCAACAATATGGATTACGATTAAATGATATTGGTGACATACTATTTATAAGCAGAGGCGCAAGATTTTGCGCCTCTGCTTTTTCTAGACCTCATTTTATGGGCTCCATGTGGATGGTGACATGGGTCTGGGGTCCAAAGCGTTGCCTGATTCGTTGCTCGATGGCGGTTGCCCTGTCATGGGCGACAGTGAGCGACGTGTTACCATCCATGCGCACATGGGCCTCGATGGCAAAACGGTTACCGATGCGGCGTGTGCGCAGGTTGTGGGGCTCGCTCACATCGGGAAACGAGCAAATGATGTTTTCTATCTCCTTTTCGATCTCTCCTGAGAGGGAATGCTCGGTGAGTTCTCCCACACTGGAGCGCAGCAGGTCGAGGGACACCTTGACCAGCATCCCGCCCACGACCACCGATGCCAATGGGTCAAGCACCGTCCAGCGGTTTCCCAACAGGATAGCGCCCCCGATGCCCACAGCAGTCCCGATAGACGAGAGGGCGTCGCTGCGGTGGTGCCATGCGTTGGCGATGACCGCCTGGGAGTCAAGACGCTTGCCTTTAATCACGGTATAACGGTAAAGTCCTTCCTTAACGAGTATCGAGACCAAGGCTGCCGCTAATGCCAGCCATCCGGGTGCCGCCAGTTCCTTGCCTCCTGCCCAGTCGATGAGTTTGGCGAGACCCGACACGATGATGCCCGTGGCGGCTGCCATCAGCGCCAAACCGATGATAAAAGTGGCAAAGGTCTCATATTTGCCGTGCCCGTAGTCATGGTCTTGGTCCTGCGGCTTGGCACTCACGTGGACAAAGGCGAGCACGATGACGTCGGTGATAAAATCTGAGAGCGAGTGCACGGCATCGGCAATCATCGCCGAACTGTGCCCCATCACACCCGCAATGAACTTAAAGGTCAGCAGCGCCACATTGCCCGCGCTGCCCACCAGCGTCACCTTGTAGATTTCCTTTTCTCGATTCATCACCCCGCAAAGATATACCTTTTTCCTTATCCCACCAATGTCCGCATCTAAAAAAACATGTCCCCGCCGACGGACATCGGCAGGGACACGCTATAGTGATAAAAGTGTATTATTAATTGAGGTACTGCTCAATAACACTGTCCTTAACACGTACAAAAATAACTGCAGCGGGGAAATCCTCGTAAGTAATCATCAACTTGTTATTCTTCACCTCATAGGTAAATGATTCGCTAACGCTCTTACCATCCTCAGTATAAGTCACGGTTACCTTGTTTCCAGAAATGGTGTAAGTACCTTGATCAACCTCAACCTGAACGCCAACCTCGTCGGTGTAAATATCCACTGAATTCCATTTGCCGCTCTTGGTGAACTGAACCAGACTCTCATAGGATGCACCGTCTTCATCAACGGCCTGAATCTGCCAGGTGCCAACGATGTCAGCGCTCTTGGGCTCATCCTTGTCATCACCACATGATGTAAAACCAACGGAAACCAAAGTCAGTAACATGACTGACAAGAAAAAATACAATTTCTTCATAAAAAACAAATAGTTTGTTAAAAAAATAGTAAATGTAAAAGTTAATAAAATAAAGTAACCTTCTCTATAATATGCGATTATCAACAGTATATTTTAAGACAATAGCCCATTATTGAAAATCGTGGTAAAATTACGTCAGAATGACCAATCAAGAATTATCTCTGCACGATAATTAACACAAATTAACAAGTAACGGCCACATTAGTCACATAATTCTGTGATTTCACATAGTTTTATTCATTTTCTCGCCTGCCAGGGTAGTTCCTGGTTCAGGCGAGAAAACACTAACTACTATTGGCGCATATAGGCAGCTTGGTCAGCGGGATTGAATGCGCCGATAAAGCGTGCGTGGCGTGCTACCTCGGCCTCGCCCATGTTGACATAGACCTTGGCGCTGTCCATAAACAACTCGGGCTCGTTGCTGGCGTCACCAATGAGCAGATAGCCCATGATGATGTGACCGAGCATCTCGACCAGGCGACGTGCGTGGAAGGTGATGTACTCAGGGTCCTCAACGGCCTGTACCTTGGCCATCGTTTCCTCATACAGGGCGGTCATCGCCTCGAGCTTGGCCTTCATGGGAGCAACGGCCTCGCTGTACTCGCGGGCAGCGTACTCCTTAATCTTGTTCAGATAGGTGCCTGTGGTGACGTGGCGGATGGCAGCAACAACCTGCAACTGGGTCGTACCCTCGTAGATGCTGGTGATGCGGGCGTCACGGTAGATGCGTTCACAGGCGTAGTCGCGCATAAAGCCGCTACCGCCGTGAATCTGCACACAATCATAGGCGTTCTGGTTGCAGAACTCACTCGTCATACCCTTGGCCAGCGGAGTGAAGGCGTCAGCCAGGCGGTTGTAGGCCTTCATGGTCTTGCGCTCCTCGGGAGCGAGGGTGCGCTCGCGGCTGATGGCCTCCAGCGACTTGTACATGTCCACAAAGCGGGTGCACTCATACAGCAGGGTGCGCGAGGCATCCAACTTGGCCTTGATGTTGGCAATCATCTCGCTCACTGCGGGGAAGTTGATGATGGCTTTGCCGAACTGCTCACGGCTGCGGGCATAGGCGATGGCCTCCTGATAGGCGGCCTCGCTCACACCGACGCTCTGAGCTGCGATACCCAGGCGGGCACCGTTCATCAGCGACATCACATACTTGATGAGACCCAGCTTGCGGTCACCGCACAGCTCAGCCTTGGCGTTCTTGAACACGAGTTCGCACGTGGGACTGCCGTGGATACCCATCTTGTCCTCGATGCGGCGAACGGTCATGCCGCCATCGCGCTTGTCGTAGATGAACATCGACAGGCCGCGGCCGTCACGGGTACCCTCCTCACTGCGTGCAAGCACGAGCGAGATGTCGCCGTCGCCGTTGGTGATGAAGCGCTTCACGCCGTTCAGGCGCCAAGTGCCGTCCTCGTCCTGGGTGGCCTTGAGCATAACAGACTGCAGGTCACTGCCTGCATCGGGCTCGGTGAGGTCCATGGCCAGCGTCTCGCCCTTGCAGGTGCGGGGCAGGAAACGCTCCTTCTGGTCCTCGCTGGCAAACTCGTTGATGGTCTCGGCACAGTCCTGCAGACCCCACACGTTGACGAAGCCTGCATCGGCACGGCTCACCATGTCGGCTGCCATGATATAGGGAATCGACGACATGTTCAGGCCACCGTACTGGCGGGGCAAGGTGATGCCCATCAGGCCAGCCTGGTTCAGGGCCTTGAGGTTCTGCTCAGTGCCCTTGGCATAGCGCACACGGCCATTCTCGTGGTGGGGACCCTCGAGGTCCACATCCTTGGCATTGGGGGCGATAATGTCACCGCACACCTCGCCGATGATGTCCAGCACGCGCTCATAGGAATCCATAGCGTCCTCGAAATCGAGGGGAGCGTAGTCGAATTTCTCGCTCTGGGTATATTCGCGCTCGCGCAGTGCGACAATTTCCTTCATCAGCGGGTGATGCAGGTGGTACTGGAGCGCTTTATTGTCGGTATAAAAGTTAGCCATTTTCTTTTTAAGTTTCTAGTCCCTAGTTTCTAGTCCCTAGTCTGTATTCCCTAATTGCTTTAGTGCGGATGCCAACTAGAAACTAGGGACTCTGGACTAGAAACTGAATTAACTATTATTTTGAATTCTTCTTGTAGTGCTTGATGAGACGGGGAATCACGTCCTCGACGCTGCCCGTGATGACATAGTCGGCAATCGCGTTGATGGGAGCCTCGGGGTCGGTGTTGATGCTGATGATGATACTGCTCTCGTTCATACCGGCGATGTGCTGGATTTGACCTGAGATACCGCAAGCGATGTACAGCTTGGGACGAACGGTGACACCGGTCTGGCCAATCTGGCGGTCATGGTCGGTGAAACCGGCATCGACTGCAGCGCGCGAAGCGCCCACCTCGCCACCGAGCACGTCGGCGAGTTCAAACAGCATGTCGAAGTTCTCCTTGCTGCCCACGCCGTAGCCACCAGCCACGATGATGTGGGCATTCTTGATGTTCACCTTGCTCTGCTCAATCTCGCGGTCGATGATTTTCACCACGAGGCTGGCGGGGTCGATGTACTTATCGGGGTCAAGGTTAATGACTTCACCCTTGTAGGCGGGATCAAAGATTTCCTTCTTCATCACACCCTCGCGCACGGTAGCCATCTGAGGACGGCACTCGGGGTTGACGATGGTAGCGACGATGTTGCCACCGAATGCAGGACGAATCTGATACAGCAGGTCCTTGTATTCCTTGCCCTTGGCGGCATCGGTATGGTCACCGATTTCCAGCGAGGTGCAGTCGGCGGTCAGACCGCTGTGCAGGCACGATGACACGCGGGGGCCCAGGTCACGGCCGATGGTGGTAGCGCCCATGAGGCACACCTGCGGCTCAATCTCCTTGAACAGGGTGGTCACCACGCTCGAATGAGGCAGCGACGTGTAGGGGAACAGGCGCTCGTCCTGTACCTTATAGACCACGTCAACGCCATAGGGGAACAGCTCCTGCTCGATACCCTCAAGCTTATCGCCCAGCACCAGCGCCTCGAGGCGGCAGCCCAGACGGGTAGCCAGCTGGCGGCCCTTGGTCAACAGTTCGAGGCTGACGTCGGCGATGCGGCCCTCGTCATACTCGCAATAGACTATCAAATTATTCTTGTCTTCCATTATTGTCATTTTATTGATTTCTCTCTAAACTCTAAACCCTAAACTCTAAACTTGGTTAATCATTTGCTGGCAAATGATTAACCAATGATGTGGTCGGCGATAAGTTCTTGCACAAGGCCTTCGAGTTCGGCGTCGGCGGCAGCGTCGATGCGGCGGGCTTCCTTGGCCTGGAAAGCGACGTTGACGATGGTCTTCACCTTAGTGGGCGAGCCAGCCATACCAATCTGCTCGGGGTCGGCCTCAATCTCCTTCACGCCCCACTCCTTGATGGCAAGGTAAGGACGGGCGTCAACGAGTGCCTGGCGGTCGGCGGGCAATGCGGCCTTCTCGCTGGGCGTCACGGCATATTTGTACTTCTGGATGAGACGGGCGTTGCGGGGACGGCAAGCGTCGGCACTACCGTTCACGGTAACCATCAGGGGCAGCGGGCACTCCACGGTCTCAAAACCGCGCTCGATGCGGCGCTTGATGGTAGCCTTGCCGTCTGCGACCTGAATGCTCTCGGCATAGGTCACCTGGGGCAGACCCAATTTCTCGGCAATCTGCGGACCCACCTGTGCGGTGTCGCCGTCGATGGCCTGACGTCCACCCACGATGATGTCAAACTCGCCCATGTGCCTGATGGCCTGGGCCAGCGAATAGCTGGTAGCGAGGGTGTCGGCGCCACCCAGGGGGCGGTCGGTCAATACCACGCCGTCATCACCACCACGGTACAGGCTCTCGCGCACCATCTCGGCGCTGCGGGGCAGACCCATCGTCAGCAGCGTAATCGTCGAGCCGGGATGGGCATCCTTGAGTTGCAACGCCTGTTCAAGGGCGTTCAAGTCCTCGGGGTTGAAAATAGCGGGAAGGGCGGCACGGTTGATGGTACCATCCTCCTTCATCGCGTCTTTACCCACGTTGCGGGTATCTGGCACTTGCTTGGCCAGAACAATGATTCTTAAACCCATGTTTTTTTCTTTAATTATCGTTATATCGTTGATATTTCTTTTATTTACAGCCACTTGTGTTTTTATTCACAAAAAAGCGCCGCAAAGGTACAAAAAATCCTTCAAAACACGCCTTCCCTACTCCTTAAAGTATATTAATAATGTGTTTTTAGTTCATCATTAGGATTTGAAATTTTGTTTTTTGGTAAAAAAAGCTAACTTTGCAAAGCTTAACAACAGGAATCACTATGATGAGAATTTTGAGATATTTAATCGTTGTCATGGTGGCTATGCTGCCAGGGATGCTGATGGCAGCACCGATTGATGCCATGACGGCAAGTGAGGTGGCAGCAAGGTTTGTGACTTCGGGCAACGCGGCTAGCCTGCGTTCGTGCCATGCTCCGTTGAGGCTGGTTCACACCGCAATTTCAGCAAGCAAGCCCATTGTGGCTGACTACTATGTGTTCAATGCCGTTGACGGCAGCGGCTTTGTTATCGTCGCCGGCGATGACCGTGCCCGCCAGGTGCTGGCCTATGGCGACCACGCCATTGATATGGCCTCGGTGCCCGACAACGTGCAATGGCTATTGGACCAGTACGCCGAGCAGATGGAATACCTGTTCGCCCACCCAGGCATGGTGCCCTCGCGCAGCGCCATTAACGACAGCACAACCATAGTACCCCAGCTGATGACGACACTGTGGGGGCAGCGGACGCCCTACCGTGACCAGTGCCCGCAGGTTGACGGCAAGCCTTGTGTTACGGGGTGTATCGCCACGGCGATGGCCCAGGTGATGAACTACTGGCATCACCCCGCAGTTTTGCCTGCCCTTCCCGGCTATACCACATCGACGCTAAGGTTACATGTGCCCGCGTTACCCGCAGCCACTGTATCGTGGGACCTGATGCTTGACAAATACCGCGAGGGATATTATACCCAGGAACAAGGCGAAGCCGTTGCGTTGCTCATGCGCTACTGCGGACAGGTCAGCAAGATGGATTATACGATACCCAGCAGTGCTGCAACCTGCGCGGACCAGCTTTCGGGATTGAAGACATTCGGCTACGAGAAGACGGCGACCGACTTGTCCCGCATGAATTTCAGTGACGACGAGTGGCACGCTTTGCTCCAAGAGGATTTGGTTGCGGGCAGGCCGGTAATCTATTCGGGCAGGAGTGAAACTATCGCACACAGTTTTGTGCTCGACGGATTCGACGGCAGCAAGTATCACGTCAACTGGGGATGGGACGGCGTGTTTGACGGGTACTACGAACTGGATGCCATGGACGGAGGCGGCTATAGGCCCAGCAATGCACACCTGATGCTGCACGGAGTATGCCCAGCTACTGAGGAATATGATTGCGACTACAAGGTTGATGGCATCTATTATAACCAGAAAACCCAGACCACTGTCGCCGTCACCTACAGAGACAAGCAGTATAACAGCTATAGCGGTGAAGTGGTTATCCCCGATACCCTTAAATTTAACGGGGCCAGCTTCAGGGTTACGGCCATTACCGAAAATGCCTTCCGCAACTGCGACCAGCTCACGAAGGTGCATATTCCCAATTCCGTTTCCGAAATCGGCACCCGGGCATTCAGCCATTCGGGTGTGGACAGTATTATCATCCCGGACCAGGTAAAGACCATTGGGTCGCTGGTTTTTGAGTATTGTCCTAACCTGTGCCATGTGGAAATGCCTAATCATGTAAAGAAAATCAATAACGGAGCCTTCAATAACTGCCCCAAACTGGCAGCAATCAATCTACCCGACTCGCTCACGACAATCTCCGAAATGGCATTCTACGCCAATGGGCTTGAAAGCATTGTGTTCCCGCCCAGGCTTGTCCGAATCGAGGACAACGCATTCGGTGCTTGCAAGAGCCTGACTGCTGTCCACGTCAAGGACATCGAGACCTGGAGCAAACTCAGGTTCACAAAAATCAATGCCAATCCCTTGACGATGGCTCACTACCTGTACATCAATGGGGAAAAAGCGACTGAAATCGTTATTCCTGAGTCGGTTGACATTTTGAGGGATTATGCCTTCTGTGGTCTGGCAGTTGACCACATGACCATCAACGCTGGCACCCTGCATTCGATTAATACCTATACCTTCTACAACAGTTCTATCGAGCAACTCGACATCCAGGATGCCGAGGCGTGGTGCGGCATCACACTGCATGACGCTGAGTCTAACCCCATGCGGCACGCCAGCCACGTCTATCTCGATGGGCAAGACCTGAATGACGCCCAGCTGATGATACCAGCAACGGTAACCGCAATTGGGAATTATACGTTCACAGGTCTGAAAATCAACGGATTGACGATACCGCGTAGCGTAACTTCGATAGGACGTGGTGCGTTCTCTGACTGCGACGAATTGAACGCTGTCACCTGCCAATCCATGACACCACCCGGAACCCAATCTTGCTTCTCCACCTCGTGTTACAGCAATGCCACGCTCTATGTGCCTCGACAGGCGGTCAACGTCTACAGCAGCGCCGAAGAATGGAAGAACTTTGAGCACATCGTAGGCATTGACATGGACCTCATCAATGGCGACGTGAACGGTGACGGCAATTTGGATATCGACGACCTTACCTTTATCATCCAAGCCATTCTGGAGGGCGGTGACGCCCCAAGCCTCGACGTCAACGGCGATGGACAAAACGACATCGATGACGTCATCTGCATGATTGACATCCTACTAAGTCGAGCTTATTGAAGTGCTTTTTCCCTAAAATGATGCTTTTTTGTATCATTGTGCAGTTTTTCAACAAACTACCATCAAAAAACATCAATTAAAGCATTAAATAACAAACTGATAACTCATGTACACACTCAATTACAAAGTAACTACCAGCACTTGTGACAGCGAAGGAAAGCTGAAGCTCTACTCGGCACTGCAGATGATGCAGGACTGCTCCGAGATGTGGATTGACAGCGAACCCACTGCACGTAAGTTTTTCAATGACAACAACATGACGCAACTGCTGGCGACGCGTCAGGTCGAAGTGGTGCGTGTGCCGCGCTTTAAGGAAGATTTGACCGTGACGACGTCCATCTATGAGGTATTGCCGATGTACGGCTTCCGCAACACGTTCATCCGCGACGCCAAGGGACAGCCCTGCTACCGCACGTGGAGCATGGGCGCCTTTGTGGACCTCGCAACAGGCAAACTCGCGCGACTATCTGAGGACGCCATCGCCTCGCTCACCCTCGAAGCCAAGCAAGAAATGAACTACCGCGGGCGCCGCATCATCCTGCCCAAGCAGGACGGCACCGTGCTGGAGCCCGTCACGGTCATGCGCGCAGACATCGACTACAACCGCCACATGAATAACGCCAACTACGTGCGCATCGCCATGGAACTGCTGCCCGAGGGCTTCGAGGTCCACGACATGCGCGTCGAGTACCGCATCACCGCCAAACAGGGCGACCTGCTCACCCCCACCCTCTACCCCATCGACGGCGGCCACATCGTCTCCCTAGCCATCGACAACCAACCCAGCGCCATCATCGAATTCCTCACCCGGCCCCAGGAATTTCAAAAATAGTTGTTGAGGTTGTTTATTGTTGTTCCTATCGTTTGATAATTCCGAGACTGTTGTTTGATGGTTTCAACAAAAGGTTGTACCTTTGTGGCATTAAAACAAATCACATTTATTGTTTAATCGAGTAAGAGAAAAATGAGAAAGAACATTGTTGCGGGCAACTGGAAGATGAATACCACCGTGCCCGAGGGCGTACAGCTCGCCAAGGACGTGTGTGCCGCTGTGTGAAGGAGGCCATCGGTGATGCCAACGTGGGTCTGGCAGCTCAGAACTGCGCCGACCACACCAGCGGCGCCTACACCGGTGAAGTTTCCGCTCCCATGGTAGCATCGACAGGTGCCAACTACGTAATCCTGGGCCACAGCGAACGTCGTGGCTACTACAACGAGACTCCCGAGATGCTCAAGACCAAGGTTGACCTGGCATTGGAGAATGGCCTGAAGGTGATCTTCTGCTGCGGCGAGAGCCTTGAGGAGCGCGAGAACGGCACATTCAAGGAGGTTATCAGCGCTGAGCTGCGTGACTCGCTGTTCCACCTCACTGCCGAGCAGATGGCAAACATCGTCATCGCCTATGAGCCCATCTGGGCCATCGGTACCGGCAAGACCGCCACGAGCGACCAGGCACAGGAAATCCACGCCCTGATCCGTGGTCTGCTGGCTGACCAGTTCGGCGCACAGGTTGCCGACGACACTACCATCCTGTACGGTGGCAGCTGCAAGCCCAGCAACGCCCCCGAACTGTTCGCTAAGCCCGACATCGACGGCGGCCTCATCGGCGGCGCATCGCTCAAGGCAGGCGACTTCATGGGCATCGTCACCGCTTTCTGAATCAAGCCCTAACGACATCATTTTGGGTCCAATTGGTCAATCAAGTCCAATTGGACCTTTTTCTGTATCAAGCACATGACAAGCATCATCTCAAGTGTGGCTTGTCGGTGTAATGCAAGGCTTTGCCTTGTACACGCCCAGGCATTTTCCCCCAATAATTCATAATTTCATGAAAAATCTCACCTATTACGGAAAATTGCACTATCTTTGCGCCAAAATTTGACTTCAACACATCTATAGATACATGTTCAAGACTTTACACATCCGCATCGTGAGCCTCTGCCTGATGCTTGTCATCGCTTTGGCAGCAAGCGCTCAGAAGCCTCAAATCACTGACCGCCTGAACCGTAGCGGCCAAGTCACCGTTGACGCACCCAAGGAGCTCGTCAAGCGCAACAACGCCGACCTCGGTAAACAGCAGACGTCCTCCAAGGACAAGAAGGTCAAGGAAAAAGACAAAAAGAAAGTAGACCCCAAGGCTGACGAAGAGAAACTCAACGAACTCGACGAAGACGACAACAAGAAGGACGAGGATAAGAAAAAAGAGGAAGAGAAGAAAAAGAAAGAAGAAATCTCAACCCCCAAGAAGCCCAAACGCACCCACACCTCTCAACAGACCATTGAGAACCGTGGCGTGGGATTCCGTATCCAGGCCTATACCGACAACAATGCCAAGACCGCCAAGGCCGCCGCACAGAAGCGCGCCCGCGACATCGCGATGAAGTTCCCGCAGTACCGCTCCTACATCACCTACAAGGCGCCCTCCTGGAGGCTGCGCATCGGTGACTTCAAGACACAGCAGGAAGCCAAGGCCGCACTGAACCGCATTAAGAGCGTATATCCCAACTTCGCACGTGAAATGGTCATCGTACGTGACCGCATCAACATCTGGAGCAATGATTAAAATGAAATTCAGCGACGAGGACATCCGCCTCGCCGAAAAAATAGCCGAACACTACCGCGCCATCATCGAACTCATCGGTGAAGACCCAGAACGCGAAGGTCTGGCCAAGACGCCCATGCGCGCCGCCAAAGCGCTCATCGAGAACACACGCGGCTACAACGAGGACGCCGACGCCATCGTCCACAGTGCCATCTTCGAGCACGAGGGCAGCGAAATCGTCATCGTCAAGGACATCGAGTTCTATTCCCTGTGCGAGCACCACGTGTTGCCCTTCTTCGGCAAGGTGTCCATCGGTTACATCCCTGCTGGAGGCATCGTCGGGCTCAGCAAGCTCGCTCGCATTGTCGATACATTCTCACGTCGCCTCCAGGTACAGGAACGCATGACACACGACATCTGCGAACTCCTCACACGGGTTCTGCCCAACCGTGGCGTCATTGTCTATGCCGAAGCACAGCACATGTGCATGAAAATGAGAGGTGTCGAGAAACAGGATTCAACCACCATCACATTCGAGTATAGTGGTGAGTTTGAGGACATTCACCGCCAAAATGAGTTCTTCACTCTACTAGGCGTGAAAAAATAATTTCAAAAAAAGTGATTTTTTCTGGCAAAAAATTTTGCCAGTTCAAAAAGTCGCTGTATCTTTGCACCGCAATTCTCGAAAGCACCCCTGCAAAGGGGTCAGAATTGACTGCGAAAGTAGCTCAGTTGGTAGAGCACGACCTTGCCAAGGTCGGGGTCGCGGGTCCGAGTCCCGTCTTTCGCTCACGTTC